>JBBDXI010000093.1:0-15267 GCA_040902425.1 Phycisphaerales bacterium | reverse complement strand
GGGGTGAAACGTGGCGCAAGCCGAGCGCCACCCCCGGTCCCCGCCCCAATGCGCACGCACCCCGAAGGGGTGCACGTGCCTCCCCATGCTTCTCACCCCGGTCTCTCGCCGCTTCGCTCCGTCGCGCCCTCACCCCTCCAACCCCCAGAACCGCGCCCAGTTCCCCCACGCAAACCCCGCCACATCGTCCGGCGGCCACCCGCGCTCCGCCAACGCCCCGAGCAGGCGCGGCAGGTCCGCGGCCGAGTCGATCCCCACGGGCAGCCGCTCCGCGCTGAACCCCCCGTCGAGGTCGCTGCCGAGGCCCACCGCGCGCCGGTGGCCGACGAGCTCGCAGACCCGCTCCACGTGCGCAACCGCGTCGTCGAGCGTGGGCCGCTCCGTTTCGGAGAGGCCCGCGCGCAGGAACCTGGCGTACAGGTTGAGCCCGATGACCCCCCCGCGCCGCGCGATTTCGCGGATCATCTCATCCGAGAGGTGCCTCGGCAGCAGCCGCGGGTCGCCCCCGCCCCCCAGCAAAGCGCGGCAGTTGGAGTGCGACGCCATCACCCGCCCGCCGGTCAGCGACAGCAAGTCCTCCAGCGCCCGGTCCGAGAGGTGCGACACATCGTGCGCCACCCCGCGCCGGTCCATCTCCCGGACCAGGTCCCGCCCCGCATCCGTCAGCCCCACCCCGCTCTCGCCCGACTCCGGCGCGTTCCCCGTCGCGTACCGCGAGCCGCGGGCCCACGCCATGCCCACGGCGATCACGCCCCGCCCCGCCCACCATTCCACCTCGCCCGCCGTGCGGATCGGATCCGCGCACTCCATGAGGATGCCGACCCTCAGGGCGCCGTCCCCCGTCGAGTGCAGGCCGCGAACCAGCCCCGCCCCCCCCGCGCCCCCCTCGCCCCCCCACCGCTCGTAGCGCCGCAACTGCCGCAGCCCCGCGGCGTGGGCCAACTCCCCATCGCCGGGCGGATAGGCCACCGCATCGTCGCCCCCCGCCTCGGTGAAGATCGTCGCCAGGCACGCCCGCACGCCCCCCGCACGCAGCGCCGGGAACGTCACCGCCGCCGGCGGGTGCGGGCCGCCGCACTCCCCACGATCGCGAGAGAGGTCCCGCCCGTTCTCGGCGAGATAGGCCAGGTCGAGGTGCGCGTCGAAGAGTCGGGGAGCGACCATCGGGTTCTTGGGGGGGGGGGGGGGGGGGGGGGGGCCCCCGGCCCCCTCCGTTATAACCCAACTCGGATGGTCCCGTCTCGCCGGGGCCTCGCCGGCGGCTCCCGGCCACACCGAGCGTCCGCGCCCCCAAAAAAGCGAGGGCCGTTGCCGACTTCCCCCCTGCCGGCAACGGCCGCTCTCGCCACGAAGCCTTGTGGGGCCGACGCCAGGAGCGCCTCGTGCACGCCCCTGACGGCGGGCCCCGTGTTCCGGGTTACCTCGTCTTGCCCGTCTTGGGGAACTCCATGAACCCCATCCGGATCAGGAACTCGCACCCCTGCTCGATCTCCCAGCGCGTGAACTCCGCCAGGCAGTCCGGCTGCAGCGGGCTCCCCATCAGGTCCACCGGGTACGGCATCGGGCCGCCGGTGTGGCTCGCCACGTCCAGCGCGGCGGCGATCGCCGCCTCCGCGGCCTGCCACAGGCGGTCCGGATCGATCTGCTCTTGCTGCTGCCGACGCATGTGATCCCCCCTTCTCTCTCTCTCCCGCGCGTGTCGGCCGGTCTCCTTCCCGCCGCTCGTGGTCGCACGCCGCGCGGCGTACACCCACCAATACACGCCTACGGAAACCAAAGGGGCCTCAAATCCGGGTGAACCCGCGCTCGGACTTGCCCCCCCCGGCTTTAATCGCGGCCCTTCCGCCGGGCGGGCCGCACGGGGCGCAACGCAACCGCGGCCGCAGTTTACCTTGAAGGCTGCGGCCGCGGGACTTAGACGTGTGGTGTCAGCCGGTCAGACGGTCGGGCGCTTGCTGGGGGCCTCGACAAACCCCATCCGGACCAGGAACTCGCAGGCCTGCTCGATCTCCCACCGCGTAAACGGGGCCAGGCAGGCCGGCTGCATCGGCGAGCCCATCAGGTCCAGCGGGTACGGCGCCGGGCCGCCGGTGTACTCGGCGACATCCCGGGCCGCATCAAGAGCCGCGGATGCGGCCTCGAGCAGCCTCTCGATCGGAATCTCGTCGCGGTACCCATCCATCCCTTTTCCCTCTTGTCGCGGCCCGGTGAAGGGCCGCTCATCCATCATTCGAGAAAACGCGGCCGAGGGTTCAGTCTTTCTTGGAGCAGTTCCAAATAAGTAGAAGACCCCAGAACGATGCGATTCGCCCCGCGTCCGGCGGGCGATCGCACCCTGTGGGTCATCGGCGTTCCAGCACGACCCGCGTGGTCGAATGCACCTTCCCCCGACGGTAGGCCACCTCCACCTCGTCCCCGGCCTTGAACTGCCCGAGAACACGCACCAGCTCATGAAGGTCCCGCGTCGGCTGGCTGTTCACCGCCGTAATCACGTCCCGCACGCGGAGGCCGGCCGTCTGCGCGGGGCTGGCCCGGCCCCGGACCCGCGGGATCGCGACGATCACCGGGCCGTCGCCGTCGCCGGTCTCAACGTCCGCCCCGATCCCCACATTCCCGGGCCGCGTCTGCTCGGCCACCTCCGGGAGCTTCCGGACCCACGCCCGGTAATCGCGGTCGATCTCCGTACTGGCCTTCCCCAGGACGGCCTCGATGGACTTCAGCCCGCTGGGGTCCTCGCGGTAGTGTGTGGTGTAGTGCGCGTACCAGTCCTTCAGCTTCCCCTGGTCGTGGAGGTAGAGGAAGAACGTGCGGGCCAGCCCGTAGTTGGCCAGCGGGTTCACCTCCGTGAAGCGCCCGCGCGGCATCGACGTGAGCTGCTTCAGCGTCGGGAGGCGCCCGCCGGAGGCGAGCCGCTTGACCATGTTGGAGCGCCACGACGCCACCGGCCTCAGCGACGCCGCGCTCGGCGGCGACCCCAGCTCGTAGTCCTCAACCAGGCTGCACAGGCCCTCCTGGATCCAGATGGGGTGCATCTGCCCCAGCCGCGTGCAGCTCCGCCAGTGCAGCACGTGGAAGAACTCGTGCCGCAGCGTCGCCCCCAGGTCCATCGCCACCAGCCGCTTCTGGTCGTGGTCGTAGTGCCCCCCGATCCCCGAGAGCCCCGCGATCGCGTCCGCCCCGTACGTGGCCAGCGCCCACTTCCGGAAGTCGCGCTGCGTCGGCAGCACCACCACCGCCCACGGATCGTGCTCCGCCTTCCCCTCCTCGGCAAGGTCGGGGAAGACGTTGGCGAGGCCCCACTCGTAGAGCCGGGCGAGGTCCTCCCGCGCCGCATCCGTCGAGACCGGGTCCATCGCCGACATGATCGCCACCCGCATCTTCTCCTCGCGCGTGGTCGCGTAGGCCCCGGTCCTGCCGTCGAAGATCCGCCCCGCGTGCTTGAGGTTCGCCTCCAGGTGCGCCCCCAGGATCCGCGGCCACCCCTCCACAATCACCGCGTACGTGCCGTGGTCGCGCAGCCCCCCGAGGTCCGGATCGGTGCGCAACCGGTGGATGTCCACGAACCCCGCCTCGATCGCCTTCTTCAGATAGTCGATCCCCCCCTCCGCATCCCCCTGCCGCGACCGCATGCACGCCAGGTTGTAGAGGATCACGAAGTTGCCCGGCTCGAGCCTCAGGTTCTCGAGCATCAGCCTCTCGGCCTCCGCCCAGTCGCGCTCACGAATGGCCTCGAACGCCTTCTCCTGAAGCTCCAGAATCTGCCGGGTCCGCTCCTGCGAGTCCGGGCGCGGGGCGGGGGCCTCGACGGGGAGCGGCGGCTCCTCCTGGGCGAGGGTGGGGCAGGGGCGCAGCAGCGATGCGCCGGCGACGAGCGCGAGAACCAAAGGCCGTGGGCTGCGCAATCGAGTGCTCCTGCGGGCCCCTGCTATACGCCCGCGTGGCCCGCGCGGCTCTGCCCCGCGGCGATCAGCGCCCCCAGGGCCTCCGGGTACGCCCCACACTCCAGCGCAAAGACGCGGGCCGCCAGGGTTTCCGGCGTGTCCCCGGGAAGGACCGGGCAGGTCTTCTGGAGAAGGACCCGCCCGCGGTCGTAGACCTCATCGCACAGGTGCACCGTGCACCCCGAGACCGTGTCGCCCGCCGCCAGCACCGCCCGGTGCACCCGCTCCCCGTGCATCCCCGGCCCACCGTGCCTCGGCAGCAGAGCCGGGTGGATGTTGACGATCCGCCCCTCGTACTCCCTCGGAATCTCCACCAGTTTCAGGTACCCCGCGAGGACCACCCAGTCGATGCGGTGCGCACCCAGCTCGGCCCCCAGCCGCTCGCGCGGGATGACGCCCGGGATGACCACGACCCTCAGCCCCGCCGCCCGCGCCCGCTCCGCCCCCAGGCCCTCGCGCGACGAGATCACCAGCTCGACGGTCGCCATCAGGCCCCCCGCGCGGATCGCCCCCAGCAGGTTCAGCAGCGTCCGCCCCGAGCCGGACAGCATCACGGCGAGCCGGGCGGGAGGAGGGCCGGAAGCGGGGGCGGGAGGGGCCATCGCAGAAGCGTACGGGGCGCTCCGGGCCGTCACGGCGCCGCCGTCGGCGGCAGCCGGAAGGGAATCGGCACGCCCGAGGCGTCGATGGCCACCATCACCAGCGTCGCCGTGGTCACCTGCACACGCTGCGCGCTCGTGAACCGCTCCGCCTCGACCTCGATCTCGACCGTCACGCTCTTGGTCCCCATCCGGACCGTCCGGGCGTACAGGTTGACCGTGTCCCCCAGGTGCACCGCCGCCTTGAACTCCACCTTGTCCAGGGCCGCGGTCACCCACCGGTGGACCCCGTGCCGCCGCGCCTCGACGAACCCCGCCTGGTCGATGTAGCTCAGGATCACCCCGCCGAAGATCGTCCCGTACTGGTTCGTGTCGCGCGGCATGGTGACCACGCGGAGGGCCAGCGTGCGGGCCTGCGGGTCGGGAGGGGCCGGGGCGGGGGGCATGGCGAGCAGACTACCGGGCCCGGGTGCCACGGGCGTGCCGGGTGCCACGGGCGTGCCGTCTTCGGCTCGCCCGTGCGGTGTCGCTGGTCAAAAACACAAAACGGCCCCGCCCGGTAGAGCGGAGCCGTTAGGAGGAGAGAGGAGACGAAGACTTGTGTGCCCTATTTCCCTACGATGCATCCCCCGCTCGGTTCGGCAGTTGCGCCCCGGGCCCCATTATTTTCCGGAGCCGCCCCCCCATGACCCACATGACCGCGATTTCCGACAATCCCTACCGGCTGAAGATCGAGCCCATCGAAGCCCTCCCCACGCCCGAGCTCCTCGCCCGCTACCGCGCCGGCCTCGAGAACTTCGACCGCCGGCTCTTCGAGCTCTCCGACGAGCAGGCCGACCAGGCCTTCGTCCCCGAGGCCGAGGTGGGCCGCTGGCCCGTGCGCACCCTCGTCGGTCACCTCGCCGACGCGGAGCTGGTCTTCACCCACCGCATGCGCAAGGCCGTCGCCGAGGAGAACCCGCTCGTCTCCCCCTGGGACGAGAACGCGTTCATCGACGCCGGGCTCTACGACGGCGGCCAGCACCCCGTCCCCGCCTTCGTCGCCGTCATCCACACCCTGCGCCGGTTCACCGCCTCCTGGCTCCAGACCCTCAGCGACGACCAGCTCGCCCGCAGGATCATGCACCCGCAGTGGGGCGAGCTCTCCGTCCGCCGCATGCTCGCCATGACCACCCACCACCTCGAGCACCACGCCCGCTTCCTCAACGCCAAGATCTCCCGCATCCTCGGCCCCGCCCCCGCCGAAGACCCCGCCCCCCCCGCCGGCGGCTGCGGCCCCGCCTGCGGCTGCCACAAGCGCTAACGCCCCTCCCCCGCCGCTCGGGGGGGGTGGGCGGGGGAGGTGGCCGAGCGCAGCGAGGCCGGAGGGGGCCTGAGCCGTCCAAGAATCGGCCAAGACACAACCCCACCGCAAGACCCCATGCACCCCCTCTTCGACCAGCGCCGCTACCTCATCCCCTTCCGCTCCAGCCTGCTCCCGCAGATCTTCACCGACACCCTCGTCATCGGCGCCGGCGTCGCCGGCTTGCGCGCCGGCATCGCCGCCGCGGCCCACGGCGAGGTCATCGTCCTCGCCAAGGGCGAACTCGCCGAGAGCAACACCGCCTGGGCCCAGGGCGGCGTCGCCGTCCCCGCCGACCCCATCGACGCCCAGGCCCACATCAAGGACACCCTCGCCTGCGGGTGCGGCCTCGCCGATGAGCCCGTCGTCCGCGCCATCGTCGAGCGCGGCCCGGACCGCGTCCGCGAGCTCATCGCCTGGGGCATCGCCCTCGACCGCGACGCCCAGGGCCGCCTCTCCCCGACGCGCGAGGGCGGCCACTCGGCCTCCCGCATCCTCCACGCCCTGGGCGATGCCACCGGGCGCGAGCTCCAGCGCTGCCTCGAGGAGCGCCTCCGCTCCCTGCCGACCATCCGCCTCTTCGAGCGCTGCTTCACCCTCGACCTCATCACGCCCACCGCCGAGCCCGGCTCCCCCGTCGTCGGCGCCATCACCCACCACCCGCGCTTCGGCCTCCAGATGATCTGGGCCGAGTCCACCATCCTCGCCACCGGCGGCGCCGGCCAGCTCTACCGCGAAACCACCAACCCCAAAATCGCCACCGGCGACGGCCCCGCCATGGCCTACCGCGCCGGCGCCACCGTCGCCGACATGGCGTTCATCCAGTTCCACCCCACCACGCTCTACCTCCCCGGGGCCCCTCGCTCCCTCATCAGCGAGGCCGTGCGCGGCGAGGGCGCCCTGCTCGTGGACGCCTCCGGCCGCCGATTCATGCAGGGCGTCCACCCCCAGGCCGAGCTCGCCCCGCGCGACGTCGTCAGCCGCGCCATCGTCCGCCAGATCGCCAAGCAGGGCGGCCAGAACGTCTGGCTCGACTGCCGCCCGGTCCCCGCCTTCGCATCGCGCTTCCCCGGCATCGCCGCCGAGCTCAAGCGCTTCGACCTGGACCCGCAGAAGGACCCCGTCCCCGTCCACCCCGCGGCCCACTACACCATCGGCGGCGTCCGCACCGACCTCAGCGCCCGCACCGACGTCCCCGGCCTGTTCGCCGTCGGCGAGGCGGCCTCCACCGGCCTGCACGGCGCCAACCGCCTCGCCAGCAACTCCCTCCTGGAGGGCCTCGTCATGGGCGAGATCGCCGGCCACGCCGCCGGCGAGAGCCGCGCCGGACGGGCCCCCGGCGCCGGCCGGCGCGGCCCGATCGCCATCGTCAGCGACATCCGCCCCAGCGACCACGGCGAGCTGGACCTGGCCGACGTCCGCTCCAGCCTCCGCTCCGCCATGTGGCGGAACGTCGGCATCGAGCGCACCGGCCCCAAGCTCGCCGACGCGATCGAGATGTTCGACTTCTGGGCCCGCTACACCCTCGACAAGATCTTCGACGACCCCGCCGGCTGGGAGACGCAGAACATGCTCCTCGCCGGCGGCCTCGTCGCCCGCTCCGCCGCCTGGCGCGAGGAGTCCCGCGGGGCCCACAGCCGCGACGACTTCCCCGCCCCGCGCCCGCAGCTCGCCGCCCACGACCTCTGGCGCCGCGGGCGCGAGGCGGCGCGCACGGAACCGGCGGCCGCCGCGCCCCGAAGCGCCCCCGCCGTGGAGACCATCGCGTGAACCCCGCGCCCCGCCCCGCCGCCCTCGCGCTGCTCGCCGCCGTGTGCCTCGCCGGCGCCTGCCAGGAGCGCATCGTCCGCTACAAGCCCTTCTTCGCCGGCCTCGAGGGCGTCCAGACCCAGACGCCCGCCGTCTACGAAAAATCTCCCGCCCTCCCCAACGCCGCCGCCGACGCCGACGAGACGCCCCTCTACGCCCACGGCCCCGACGGCAAGACCCGCCTCATCTCCCGCACCGGCATCCAGCTCATGCACCACATCCGCACCGTCCTCGCCGAAGGCGACGCCGAACTCTTCGGCGAGCAGGTCCTCTCCGGCGGCACGCAGCGCGAGTTCCGCGAGCGCGGCCTGGACCCCGGCGAAGAATCGCTGCGGCGCCTCAAGCCCCGCGAGAAGGACATCGCCAAGCTCTTCGCCCGCATGCCCATGGGCGAGCACTCCCCCAACGTGCTCACCGAGCCCCTCGGCGGCAACACCTTCCGTGTCAAGCTCACCGGCCCCGCCACCCGCGAACTGCACTGGACCGGCTTCGACATGGTCCTCGAGCAGGGCAACTACCGCCTCCGCTGGTTCTTCTGAGGCCGTGGCGACGCCGGCGGCGCCGCCCCCGCTCCCCGCGCGGTACGCTGACCCCCTCATGGGACCGGACCTGCCAACCGAGGGCGCACCCGCCCACAGCCCCGGCGGGCCGGGCCCGCCCGGGGCGCCCGCGCCCCCGCCCGCGCGCATCGGCCCCTACCACATCCTGGGCGTGCTCGGCGAGGGCGGCTTCGGCATCGTCTACCTCGCCGAGCGCCGCGAGCCCATCGTCCAGCGCGTCGCCCTCAAGGTCATCAAGCCCGGCATGGACTCCCGGGTCATCATCGCCCGCTTCGAGCAGGAGCGACAGGCCCTCGCCGTCATCGACCACCCCAACGTCGCCCGCGTCTTCGACGCCGGCGCCACGCCCGAGGGCCGCCCCTACTTCGTGATGGAGCTCGTCCAGGGCGAGCCCATCACCGACTACTGCGACAAGGGCCGCCTCTCCCTCCGCCAGCGCCTCGAGCTCTTCCTCCCCGTCTGCGAGGCCGTGCAGCACGCCCACACCAAGGGCCTCATCCACCGCGACCTCAAGCCCGGCAACATCCTCGTCGAGGTCCGCCAGGCCGGCCCCGTCCCCAAGGTCATCGACTTCGGCGTCGCCAAGGCCATCAGCCGCACGATGACCGAGAAGACCATCTTCACCGAGCACGGCCAGCTCATCGGCACCCCCGAGTACATGAGCCCCGAGCAGGCCGAGATGGGCGCCACCGACGTCGACACCCGCACCGACGTCTACAGCCTCGGCGTCGTCCTCTACGAGCTGCTCACGGGGCTCCTCCCCTTCGACCCGGTCGAGCTGCGCTCCCGCGGGTTCGCGGCCATCCAGCGCGTCATCCGCGAGGAGGACCCGCCCACCCCCAGCAAACGGCTGACCACCGTCGCCGACGAGAAGGCCGCGGGCATCGCCCGGGCCCGCCACGCGGAGCGCGAGGGCCTCGCCCGCCAGCTCCGGCGCGAGCTGGAGTGGATCCCCCTCAAGGCCATCCGCAAGGACCGCACCGCCCGCTACCGCTCCCCCATCGAGCTCGCCGACGACATCCGCAACTACCTGGCGCAGCGCCCGCTCATCGCGGGGCCCGAGTCGGCGTGGTACCGCGCCCGCAAGACCGTCCGCAAGCACCGGGCGCTGGCGATCGGCGCCGCCGCGGTCAGCGCCGCCGTCCTCATCGGCGGCATCACCTCCGCGTGGTTCGCCGTCCGCGAGGCCCGGCAGCGCCGGCTCGTGTCCGAGGCCCTCGCCGCCGCCTCGCTGGAGCGCGACGTCGCCCGCGCCGTCAGCGACTTCCTCAGCGCCGACCTGCTCGGCTCGCCCGACCCGGAGCTCGACGGCCCCGGCGTCCGCGTCGTCACCGTCCTGGACCGCGCCGCCCGCACCCTCGACTCTCGCTTCCCCGCTCAGCCCGAGATCGCCGCCCGCCTCGCCGCCTCCCTCGGCAACGCCTACCTCAGCGTGGGCCGGCCGGACGCCGCCGTCCCCCTCCTCCGCCGCGCCGGCGATGCCCTCCGCCCACTCCCGGGCGCTGCCGACGCGACCCGCGAGACGGAGCTGCGCCTCGGCGAGGCGCTCTGGCGCACCGCCGCCGCGGACGAGGCCGAGCGCCTCCTGCGGGAACAGGTCGCTTCGCTGACCCGGGCACGCACCCCCGACGACCCCGTCCTGCTGAACGCGAAGAACCAACTCGCCGGGGCCCTCAAGCACGCGGGGAAGTTCGACGAGGCCCGCGGCCTCTACGAGGATGTGCTGGCGCGGCGCACCCGCACCCTCGGGGCAGCGCACGTCGACACCCTCGTCACGCGCTACAACATCGCCCTCATCCCCCTGGAGCGCGGCAAGGCCCTCCAGCGGGCCGGCGACGCCGCGGCGGCGAAGGCCGCCTGGGAGGACTCCCTCACGCAGATGGGCGCAGCCCGCGACGCGACCGCGGCGGCGCTCTCGCCCGAGCACCCCGTCACGCTCCCGATGGACTCCGAATACGGCTCTCTGCTGAACCGCCTGGGGCGGCTGGATGAGGCGGCGCCGGTGTACGAGCGGACCCTGGAGCGGATGCGCCGGGTGCTGGGCCCCCACCACTTCCGCACCCTGGAGACCGGCGTGAACCTCGGGCGCCTGCACCAGAAGCGGGGCGACCCGGCCTCGCTGCGGCTCGCGGCGGCACTGTACGAACAGGCCCTCCAGGGCTACCGCGACGAGTCGGGCCCCGACTCCGAGGGGGCGGTCTTCGTCACCGGCCGCCTGGCGGAGGCCTGCGAGGCCCTCGGAGAGACCACGCGAGCCCTGTGGCTCCTGACCCGCGCCCACGGCGAACTAGCCGCGGCCGGCGCCGACCGTCAGCGCCTGGCGACCCTCGCGGGCCTTGTGGCGGGCGTCATGGAGCGGAGCGGAGACTCCGCGGGCGCTGCCGAGTGGCGCGCCAAGGCCGCGCCCCCCGCGCCGCCCCAGTGAGACCGGGCTCAGCGTCGCCGGCGGAGGGCGCCCACGCCCGCCAGCCCCAGCGCCAGGCCCGCGCCCGGCGCAGGGATCGTGAGCACCCACGTCCCCTGGCGCGTCGAGCCCGGGAAAGCGGAGCTGACGGAGATGTCGCTCATCTCGAAGTAGTACGTCCCCGGCGAGAGCAGGCCGGCGGCGGCGATCGGCGTCGTGCTCCCCACCGGATAGACCCGGAACTGCGTGAGCGGGATGTTCCCCGTCGTCGAGATGCTGTAGGGAATGGGCCCGGCCCCCGAGACCGTGAGGTTGTTGAACGTCTGCGGCAGGCCGAAGCTGCCCAGGATCGAGCTGTTGGTCCCCGGCGGCGCGTACCCGGGGTCGAACCACGAGCGGGCGTGGATCGAGAACGTGAGCGAGGGGAGCGCCCGGGCGTCGCTGATCTCCCCGGCGATCTGGATCCCGCACTCGCCCACCAGCACCGCCCCGTCCACGAACCCGCCCCCCGTCTGGCCGCCCGCCGCCACCGCCGTCGGCGGGGGCATGGGCGGGAAGTTGGTCAGCGGGATGGGCGTGCTGGTGGCGACGTGGAAGAGCTGCGCGTCCGTCTGCCCGTTGTAGATCTGGGAGGAGGTGAAGCGGATCGTCTGCCCCGCGGCCGCGGAGCAGAGGATGCCGGCGCACACCGCCGCGGCAAGGCCCGGGACAACTCGTACGTCGATCATGGTTGCTCTCCGCTCCCGCCCCACGTTCCTGTCACCTCCGCCGCCGCGCCGCGGCCACGGCCGCGATCCCGAGCAGCGCTAGGCTGCCCGGCGCCGGCACCACGAGGCTCCAGGTTCCGACGTAGAAGTTGGAGGGGTTGGCGGCGTTCGCGAACACCGAGACGTCGTCCATCTTGAGGAAGTAGTCGCCCGGCGCAATGGTCGGCCCTGTGTGCAGCACCGGCGGGCTGGTCGCCGTGTAGATCTCGATCTTGCTGGGCGTCACCGCGCCCGTCGTTTGGATGGAGTAGGGCATCGGGCCGGGGCCCGCGATCGTGATGAGGTTGCCGGGCTGGCCGACGTTCCCCAGCACGGCGCTGTAGTTCTCGCCGTGGTACCCCGGGCTCCACCAGGCGCGGGCATTGATATCCACCGTGAGGGTCGAGAAGGCCGCCTCGGTGTCCTCGACCTCCCAGGCGATCTGGATCCCGCACTCGCCGACGAGCACCGCCCCATCCACAAAGCCCCCGCCCGTCTGTCCGGCCATGAACAGCGGGGTCGAGGGCGGCGGCGGCGGGAAGGGCTGCGAGTTCACCTCCTGAAAGTTCGAGTCGAACAGCACGGCGCTGGATGAGCCGACGAGCACCGGCGGAGGGTTCAGGCGGATTGTCTGCGCGAAGACCGCGCTCGTGAGGCCGGCTACTGTCGCCAGCGCCGCGCGCGCAGGGATGCGCCCGATCGTGATGGTGGGCATGTCTTGCTCTCCTTGAACCCGGGACTGAACCGCGGCAAGCTACCCGCGCTGGATGCCGGTTGCAAGGAGATTCCGCCGAGCGCAGCGCGCCCCGGCCGTGTTTGCTCCCCATTCGGCGTCTGCTCGCCGCTCCCCTTGCCCGCCTTAGCCTTGGTACTCGCTCACCGGCGGGCACACGCAGACAAGGTTGCGGTCCCCGTAGGGGTTGTCCACACGCCCCACCGAGGGCCAGAACTTGTGCTCCCGAAGCCGCGCCCGCTGCTCAGGCGTGGCGCCGGGGAACGCGCCCAGCTCGCGCGGGTACGGCCGGTCCCACGCCGTCGCGGTGAGCACATAGACCGTGTGAGGGGCGTGCTTCAGCGGGTTGTTGGCGCGGTCCATCCGCCCCGCCTCGATCTCCGCCGCCTCCGCCCTCATGCTGATCATCGCCTCGCAGAACCGGTCCAGCTCCGCCTTCGGCTCGCTCTCCGTCGGCTCGATCATCAGCGTGCCGGGCACCGGGAAGCTCATCGTCGGCGCGTGGAAGCCGTAATCGATCAGCCGCTTGGCAAAGTCGTCCACCTTCAGCCCCGCGCTCTTCTCCAGCGGCCGCACATCCAGGATGAACTCGTGCGCCACCCGCCCGTTCCGCCCCCGGTACACGATCGGGTAGTGCCCCTCCAGCCGCTTGGCCATGTAGTTGGCGCTCAGCATCGCCACCTGCGTCGCCCGCGTCAGCCCCGCCGCCCCCATCATCGCGATGTACATCCACGAAATGACGAGGATCGAGGGCGACCCGTACGGCGCTGCCGACACCGGCCCCACCGAGTACGCAGAGGCCGCAGAGCCGGACGCGGAGGTCGCCGAGTGGGCAGAAGCGTCCGGGTCCGGGGCCCCTCCTCTCCGCTCTGCGCTCTCCGCGTGATCTCCGCGCTCTCCGCGTACTCCTCGCGGGTCACCCAGCGGGTGCGCCGGCAGGAACGGCGCCAGGTGCGCCGCCACACCGATCGGCCCCATCCCCGGCCCCCCGCCCCCGTGGGGGATGCAGAACGTCTTGTGCAGGTTCAGGTGGCAGACGTCGGCCCCGATCTCCCCCGGGCTCGTCAGCCCCACCTGCGCGTTCATGTTCGCCCCATCCATGTACACCTGCCCCCCGTGCTCGTGCACGACCCGGCAGATGTCCCGGATGCCCTCCTCGAACACCCCGTACGTGCTCGGGTACGTCACCATCAGGCAGGAGAGGTCCTTCGCGTGCTCCGCCGCCCGGGCCCGCAGGTCCTCGAGGTCAATATCCCCGTTGGGTGTGCACGCCACCGGCACCACCCTCATCCCCGCGATCACCGCCGAGGCCGGGTTCGTCCCGTGCGCCGACTCCGGGATCAGGCACACATCCCGCGCCCCCTGCCCCCGGCTCGCGTGGTACGCCCGGATCGCCAGCAGCCCGGCGTACTCCCCCTGGGAGCCGGCGTTGGGCTGGAGTGAGACGGCGGCGAAGCCGGTGATCTCCGCCAGCCACGTCTCCAGGTCGCTGTAGACCCGCTGGTACCCCCGCGTCTGCTCCGCCGGCGCGAACGGATGGATATTCCCGAACTCCGGCCAGGTCACCGGGATCATCTCGCTGGTCGCGTTCAGCTTCATCGTGCACGACCCCAACGGGATCATCGCGCTCGCCAGCGACAGGTCGCGCTGCTGGAGCCGGTAGATGTACCGCAGCATCTCCGTCTCGCTGTGGTGCGTGTTGAAGACCGGGTGCTGGAGGAACGGGCTGACCCGCGCGAACTCGGGCGTGATCGCGTGCCCGTACTCCCACTCAGACGCCTTCCTGATCGCCAGCTCCGGATCGATGCGAGGGGCCTTGACATCGCCGTACTCGAAGCACTCCAGCAGCGCCTGAACATCGTCGAGTGTCGTGGTTTCGTCCAGCGCGATCGCGATGTCGTCCTCCCCGGTTTCGGGGTCCGGCCTCCGCCGCAGATTGAAACCCCGCGCGGCCCCCCGGCGGATCGCCTCGTCCGCCGTGATCTGCCGCGCGTCCGGCGACACCACAATGGTGTCAAACGCCAGCCCCGCCCACGTGGGCACATCCATGAAGCCAAGGCCGTAGTCGAGGCAGAGCGCCAGGTTGTGCACCCGCTGGGCGATCGCCTTCAGACCCCCGGGGCCGTGATACACCGCGTACATCCCCGCAATGATCGCCAGCAGCGCCTGCGCTGTGCAGATGTTGCTCGTCGCCCGCTCCCGCTTGATGTGCTGCTCGCGGGTCTGGATCGCCATCCGCAGCGCCGGGTTCCCCTGCGCATCCCGCGACACCCCGATGATCCGCCCCGGCATCCGCCGAACGTGCTCCGCCCTCGTCGCGATGAACGCCGCGTGAGGGCCACCAGCGCCCATCGGCACCCCGAACCGCTGCGCGCTCCCCACCGCGATATCCGCCCCCCACTCCCCCGGCGGCACCAGCAGCGTCAGCGCCAGCAGGTCCGTCGCCGCCACCACCAGCGCCCCCGCCCCGTGCGCCCGCTCGCACACCGCCCTGTAATCCTCGATCCGCCCATCCGTCGTCGGGTACTGCACCAGCACCCCGCAGAGGCTGCCCCCGGGGCTGCCTTCGGTGGCACCGCTCTCCAGAGCGGTGGCCGCGGTGGCACCGCTCTCCAGAGCGGTGGCCGCTTGGGAGACCTCCCCCACCACCACCTCGATCCCCATCGACCCCGCCCGCGTCCGGCACACCGCGATCGTCTGCGGGTGGCACCCCTCATCGATGAAGAACCGCTTCCGCGTCCCCTCCGATCCCCCCGCCACCGCAAAGCACATCGCCATCGCCTCCGCCGCGGCCGTCGCCTCGTCCAGCAGGCTTGCCCCCGCCAGCGGCAGCCCCGTCAGGTCCGCCACCATCGTCTGGAAGTTCAGCAGCGCCTCCAGCCGCCCCTGGCTGATCTCCGCCTGGTACGGCGTGTACTGCGTGTACCACCCCGGGTTCTCCAGGATGTTCCGCAGAATCACCGGCGGCGTGATCGTCCCGTAGTACCCCATCCCGATGAACGACCGCAGCACCCGGTTCTCCCCCGCGATCTCCCGCAGCCGCCCCAGCGTCTCGAACTCCCCCGCGCCCTCCGTCACCCCCTCCAGCCGCAGCCCCCCCCCCCAGCGGATAGCCCCCGGCACCACCCCCCCC
>JBBDXI010000092.1:0-16066 GCA_040902425.1 Phycisphaerales bacterium | reverse complement strand
GAGCGGCGGCGAGCAGGAGCGCGGCGAGGATGGCGGCGGGGCGGGTCACGCGGGGGCTCCGGCCCTGTCCGCGGCGTCCGCGGGTTCCGCCGCCGCGGGCCCGGGCGTGCCGGCGGCGAGGATGCGCTCGTAGAGACGGAGGAGCTCATCGACCATGCGGTCGGCGGAGAAGCGGGACTGGCAGAAGCGCCGGCCGCGGGCGGCGAGCATGTGGCGGGCGCCGGGGCGGAGGGCGAGCCAGTCGACGGCGCCGCGCAGGGCGTCGAGGTCGCCGACAGGGATGAGGCGGCCGGTCTCGAGATCGCGGCAGACCTCGCGGGTGCCGTCGGCGTCGTAGGCGACGGGGACGACGCCGCTGAGGAGGGCCTGGGGGACGGTGCGCGGGAGGCCCTCGCGGTAGCTGGGGTGGACGAGGATGTCCATGGCGCGGATGAGGCCGGGGATGCGCTCGGGGGGGACGAGGCCGGTGAGGAGGAGCTGAGACGGTGAGGCGGTGAGAGGATGAGACGGTGAAGACGGCGGGGGCTCGCGGTCGAGTTCGCGGATAGAGAGCCCGAGGGTTCGGGCGCGGGCGAGGAGGCGGGCTCGCCACCAGCCGTCGCCGACCCAGAGGAGCTTGCGGTCGGGGTGCTGCTTCAGGTCATCCGCGAGGGCGGCGAGGAGGTCGTCGTGGCCCTTGTGCTGAGCGAGGCGGGCGACGGTGCCGATGACCAGGTCGGTGGGGGCGAGGCCGAGGCGGGCGCGGACCTCGCCCTTGGATTCGCCGGGGGCGGGGGTGAGGAAGGGCTCGACCTCCATGCCGGAGTAGACGGTTGTGTACTGGGCGGGGTTCCCGATGCCGCGGGCGAGGAACTGCTCGGTCATGGCGTCGGCGACGGAGACGATGGCGTGGCAGCGGCGGGCGGCGGTGCGCTCGGCGAGGGTGTAGAGGAGGTTGCTCGCGCGGGTCCTGGCCCGGGCGAGCGGGCCGCCCTCGACGGGCATGAACGGCGGGCCGTGGATGGTGTGGACCACCGCGGTGTCGATCCAGGCGTCGCAGAGCTTCGTCTCATCCATGTCCTCGCCGGCCGCGGCGGCGAGGACCGGGTCGACGATCATGCGTCCGGCGTTGCGGTTCAGGTCGTTCCAGCTGGAGCCGCCGATGTGGTGCGACCGCTTCTCCCACGCGGCGGCGCGCCCGATGATGCCGGCCTTGCTGGAGTGGGTGTGGACGACGTTGGGCATGAGGTCGCGGATGAGCGCCTTGGTTTCGCGGAGGGCCCGCCAGTCCGCGAGCGGGTTCACCGCCCGGATCATGTTGGGGATGACGTGGGTGGTGATCCCGCGGCCGTCGGCGGTTCGGAACGCCTGCACGCGCTCGAGGAGCGAGCCCTCGGGGCCGTAGATGGGGCCGAAGGCGAGGTGGACGTCGTGGCCGCGCCGGGCCTGGCCCTCGCAGGAGAGGACGGTGTTCTCCTGGGAGCCGCCGAGGATGAGTCGGGTGCTGATGTGGAGGATTCGCATCGAACGCTAAAGGCGCGTGCGTAGCGACGCCCAGATGCGCTCGGTCAGCACGAGCAACTCCTGGGCGGTCTCGCGCGCGATGTTGAACCCGGGATACCTGGCGTGCACCGCGCCCATGGTGAGCGTGCGCAGGTCGGTGAGGGTCCATGTCCGTCGAGCCCGGCGGCGTTGAGCCGCCGCAGCAGCTCGGGGAGATCGTGGACCCGGGGCGGCTGGACACCCCTGGACACGAGGGCGGCCTTCATGAGCTTCTCGACCGACTGCTGACAGAGGAACGCGATCACGTCCGGGTTGTGGTTCTCGTACGCCGCCTCGCGGCGCGCCACGTCGAGGTCGCCCTGGGCCTTGCTGATCCACTCCGCCACCGGATAATCAGGCGGGGTCGCGCCGCCCGCTGCGGCGCTCACGCTGCGGCCTCGTAGAGCACAACCCCGCGCTGGTACGCCTCGCGCACCACGGGATCGAGGGCGGCGTACCGACGGGCGGCCTCCTCGGGACGGTGCAGGATGAGGTCCACCGCGAACGCGGGGTTCACGCGGTCGAGAATCTCGACCGTCTTGCGGAGCGCGGGCCCCTCGAAGGGCATCACCACGAGCAGGTCCACATCCGAGTCTTCGCGCGGCGTGCCCGCGGCCCGCGACCCGAACAGGATGATCCGCTGGGGGCGGAACTCGGCGGCGATGCGAGCGGCGACGGCGCGGATGTCCTGTTCGGTCACCACGCCATGATTCTAACGCCCGCCGGCTTCCCCGCACTCCGGGCAGGTTTCGGCGCGAAGCCCGGAGAGGTCGTACCCGCAGGCGGGGCAGTGCCCGGGGCGGGCGCGGCGACGGAGCAGGAGGGCCAGGCCGGCGGCCGCGAGCAGGGCGCCGAGGGGGTAGAGGGGCAGCGCCAGGCCGCGGGTCTGCATGACGGAGAAGGAGCGCGGGAGCCAGTAGCGATAGTGGGCGTCGGTGGGGATGCGGGCGGGGGGCTGGAGGCGGGCGCCGGGGGCGGGGATGGCGCGGGTGAAGAAGCCGGCGGTGCCGCGGGCGCCGAGGCGGAGCTCGCCGCGGGCGAGGGTGAGGTAGCGCTGGTGGGGGCCCGAGAGATCGACGGGGGACCACCAGGCGAAGGCGATGAACTCGGAGGCGAGCGCGGCGGTGAGGAGGGCGAGGGAGAGGCGGCGGCGTGGGCGGGGGGGCATGGCTCAGGCGACGATGGCGGCGCGGAGGAGGAGGAAGGCCGCGGCGGAGAGGGCGGCGAAGAGGCAGAAGGTGACGGAGCAGCCGTTGCGTTTTTTGTCGATGTGGTCCATGGTCAATACCTCACCCATTCGAGGCACAGGCCGTGCGGGGGGAGTGTCGGGCCGGCGCGGCGGCGGTCCTTGGACTCGATGGCGGAGGGGATGTCGGCGGGGGTGAGCTTGCCGCGCCCGGCCTCGACGAGGGTTCCGGCGATGATGCGGACCATGTTCCAGAGGAAGCCGTTGCCGGAAACTTCGATCACCAGACGGCGGGACCGGCCGGGCTCGGCGTGCGAGCCTCCTTCGGCGTGAGCCGGGGCGTCCCCGCCCGGGGCCGGATGTCCGGGGGCGCTCGTGACCGGCGCTGCGACGCCCCGGCTCACCGGCAGCTCTGTCACGCGGCACGCGTAGACCGTCCGGACTGTGCTCTGCCGTCCGTGCCCGGCGGCGGCGAAGGCGGCGAAGTCGTGCTCGCCGACGAAGTGCGCGGCCGCGGCGTTCATGGTGGCGGCGTCGAGGGGGACCCAGATGTGGTGGACGAAGCGCCGATCCCACAGGGCGCGGTGGGGGGAGAGGTGGAGCGTGTACGAGTAGCCCTTGGCGGTGCAGTCGGAGATCGGGTTGAAGGCGTCGCTCACCGCTTCAGCGTCCAGGACCAGGACATCCTCCGGCAGGCGCGAGTTGATGGCGCGGAGGAGGGCGTCGGTGCCGCGCGAGAGGGGCCAGCCGGTGGCGGGGCGTCGCTCGGCGCCTCCCTCTGCTCGCGCAGCGGGCTCGTCAGGACGGGGGGCGTCCGTGGCCTCGCCGGAGCAGGTGAACGCGGCCACCTGGCCCCGCGCGTGGACGCCGGCGTCGGTGCGGCTGGCGCCGTGCAGGATGACCGGCTCGCGCACGGCCTCGCGGATGGCGCGCTCGACGACGGCCTGCACGGTGCGCAGGGCGGTGCGGCCGGGCTCGCGTTCGTCGGCCGGTGCAGGGCCGGGGAGGCCGGGGGGGTCGAGGAGCTTGGCCGCGGCCACGCCGGCGGATTCGGGGGGCTCCTGCTTCTGCCAGCCGCAGAAGTCGGTGCCGTCGTAGGCGATCGTGAGCTTGTAGCGGGGCACGGGGGGAGCGTACCCGGGCCGCCGGAGTATCGGCTCGGAGAGCCGACCTACCCGGGACTACCCGGGGACGACCTATCCGGGGGCGGCGGGATTATCGAAGCCCTTGACGACCTGCGCGGGCGGGCCGGCGCGCGGCGGCGCCTGGCCGCGGGCGAGCGTGATCGACTGGCCGGTCTTGCGGGAGGCGCCGGGGAAGAGGGAGTCGGCGAGGCGCCACCAGATGAGGGCGGCGGCGGAGCCGACGACGAGCATGATGGCGGCGATGATGCCGATGACGCGGGTGCCGGGGCTGGAGATCAGGGCGATCAGGATGGCGACGACGACGAGGAGGAGGGCGGCGTAGAAGAGGCGCTTGCCGTTCACGCGCGATGATAGTCGGACAAGGTCGGGGCCCCGCGCGGGTCAGAGCTCGACCATCTGCATGTCCGCCGCCACCTCGCCCTCGGGGCCGGGGAGCTTGACCTCGGTGGCGAACATGGCGAGCGCGGGGAGCGCGGCCATGGCGCGGCGGGCCTCGACGGGGTTGAAGAGGGGGCCGGTGGGCGGGGACACTTCCTGCGTCTGCGGGATGTCCATGCCGATCTCGGGTGTCGTGATGGTGTCGGGGAAGGGGCGCGGGGCGTGGGCGCCGACCCTCGCGAACTCCAGAAGGTCCATCGCGAGCTGGCCCTCGGGCTTGGCGAGCTCGATGACGGGGATGGCGGCCTCGAAGGCCTGGAGGTGGCCGCGGGCGCTCTCGAAGGTGCCGGCTTTTTCGGCCCAGGTAGCGCCGGGGAGGAGGACGTCGGCGGCCTCGCTCAGCGTGCTGGCGAGGGTGTCGATGACGACGGTGAAGGGGCGGGAGGCGCGGGCGCGGTCCACGGTGCCGAGGAGGGCATCTTCGGCCCAGGCCTCGGGGTAGTTGCCGGTGATAATGAGTCCAGTGATGGGGGCGGCGGCCGCGCCGCCGCTTCCGCCCCGGGAGCCGAGCATGCCGATCAGCTTCTCGTGGTCGGGCACACTCCCCGGGCCGGCGAGGGCCTCGAGGATGCGGCGCACGCCGCGGGCGTTGGGGGCCTTCTCGGCGTAGACGCGGAAGGCCGTGTCGGGGGCGGCGCTGGGCGGGAAGGACTTGTCCTGGCCGCGCCGGGGGATGGGGCCGACGGCGAGGAGGCACTGCGGGTCGATGGCCCGCGCGGCCTGGGCGAGGGCCCAGGCTTCCTCGCAGGGGAGCATGGGGCTGACGATGAGGGCGGTGCGCCCGCGACGGGCGGCGGCGCGGAGGCCCTCGACGGCGTCGGCGTAGGCGCGGGCGTAGTCGGACTCGACGGAGACGCCGTGCTGGCGGCGGCGCGGGGTGCGCAGTCGCTGGTCGCTGTGGACGAACTTCCACCCGTAGCGGACCTCGTCGGTGATCCACCAGCGGTTGACGGCCATGTTGATGCGCGGCTTGATGCGGTAGACCTTCCCCTCGTTGTGCTCGAGCCAGATGTTGTCGCCGCCGGCGGTGAGGGGGTCGATGGAGGGGGCGCTCTTGAGGAACCACACGCGCTGGGCGAAGAGGAAGTCCTTGTCGAGCAGGGCGCCGACGGGGCAGAGGTCGATGACGTTGGCGGAGAGCTCGTTGTCGAGGGCCTTGCCCGGGAAGACGTCGATCTCGCTCTTGTTGCCGCGGCCCTGGACGATCAGCTCTGAAGTCCCCGTCACCTCGCGGGTGAAGCGGACGCAGCGGGAGCAGAGGATGCAGCGGTCGCTGTAGAGAAGGACGCGGGGGCCGAGGTCCTTCTTGGGCTGCTTGACCTTGTCCTCCTCGAAGCGGCTGACGCTGCGGCCGTACTGGTAGCTGTAGTCCTGGAGGAGGCACTCGCCCGCCTGGTCGCAGACCGGGCAGTCCAGCGGGTGGTTGATGAGCAGGTACTCCATCACCGACTTCTGGTTCTGCACGGCTTTGGGGGAGTCGGTGTAGACGACCATGCCGTCGGAGGCGGTCGTCTGGCAGGTGGGCTGGAGCTTGCCGCCCAGGCTGGGCTCGAGCTTGCCGGACTTGGGGTTCGGGGCCCAGACCTCGCCCAGGCAGATGCGGCAGCTGGCGACGATCGAGAGGCCGTCGTGGTAGCAGTACTGGGGGATGCCGATGGCGTTGTTGTTGGCCACCTGGAGGATGGTCTGGCCCGGGGTGAAGTCGCACGTCTTGCCGTTGATCGTGATCGAGGGCATGGGAGGCGATGATACGGGGTTGGCACGGCGGCGGCGGGGTGAGGCCGCCCTGCCGGCCGGGGCGCGGCGTGCCGGCGGGCCAACAATCGGGCGAAGGAGGAACACCCGATGATGCGCTCTCTCGCACTGGCGGTCGCGGCGGCACTGGCGGTTCTCTCACCGGCGGCGGCCCAGGACAAGCCCGCCCTGACCCAGCAGGCGATCCCGACGATCTCGGTCATGGGCGAGGGCCAGGTCTCGGTCGAGCCGGACCTGGCCGTGGTGCGGCTGGGGATGTTCGCGCAGGAGAAGGAGGCCGGCGCGGCGCAGGGGCGGGTGAACGAGACGATGCAGCGAGTGATCGCGGCCATCCGTCAGGCGGGGGTGCCCGCGGAGCAGGTCCAGACCAGCGGGCTGTCGCTGACGCCGATCTTCACGCACCGCCAGCCGCGCCCGAACGAGGAGATGCCGCCGGAGCCGCGGATCACGGGGTACCGGGCGGAGATGACGGTGACGGCGCGGCTGAAGGACCTCAAGCGTGCCGGGCCGGTGATCGACGGGGCGCTGCAGGCGGGGGCGAACACGCTGCAGGGGATCTCCTTCGAGCTGCAGGACGAGACGAAGGCCAAGAGCGAGGCGCTGCGGCGGGCGGTGGTCTCGGCGCGGGCCAAGGCGCGAGCGATGGCCGACGGGGTGGGCGTGGAACTGGCGCAGCTGATGGAGGCCTCCGAGGGCGGGGCCCAGGTCTTCCGGCCCATGTACGACATGGCCATGCGATCGGAGATGGCGGGGATGGCGCAGACGCCGATCGAGGCGGGGCAGCTCCAGGTGACGGCGAGCGTGACCCTGCGCTACCGGATCAGCGGGGCCGGGGTCGGGGCACCGGACCGGGCCGAGGATGGCAGGCCGAACTAGTCACGGGGAGCTGGCCGGTCACGGCGCGCCCGCGGCGTCCTCGGCGGGCGGCTTCAGGTCGGCCCGGGGAAGAAGCCCCATCAGCAGGCACAGCGCCCCCGCGGCGATCAGCCAGGGGCGGACGGCGTCCGACCCGGTCCAGCGCTCCAGCAGCGACCCGCGGGGCCGGGGCTCCGGCAGCACCAGCGGCGGGGGCTCGAGGGAGGCGAAGATCAGGCCGGCGCGCTGCGGGGCGGTGAGCAGGTCGGGAGTCTGCAGGGCGATGGTCCGGCCCTGGGGGATCAGGTTGAGCTGGCTGGCGGCCAGGGCCATGACCAGCTGCGGCTCCTGCCGCTCCAGCGTGTCCAGGTAGTCGCGGTATCGGATCAGCCGGTCGCCCCGGTGCTGCTCGATGGCGAGCAGGCGGTCGCGCTCCAGTTGCACATCATCCAGGTCGCCCAGGGCGGGGATGACGACGGTGGCGGCCAGCAGAGAAATCCCCGCGAGCAGATAAAGCCAGCCCGGGTCGAGAAGGGCGATCGGCGGGCGTTCACCCGGTGTGGTAGGGGGGGTGGGCACGGCCCGGTTCTATCGGTTTGACGGCCAGTTGGGGATCAGCAGCCCGGGTCGGCGCCGGTGGGGGCCGCCGGGCTTCACCACGACCGCCCCTTGGGGGGCAGGCGGACGGGGTGATTGCCGGCTCATCGCCGCCTCATGGTGCGCTCAGGCCGGCTGGGAATGATGCCGCACCATTCAGGAGGCCCCCATGCCGCAGCGAGCCCACGCCCCCCGCAACAGCGAACTGGCCCAGTACCTGCGCGAGATCCGCGAGATCCCGCTGCTGACCCCCGAGGAGGAGCGCGAGCTGGTCGTCCGGCTGGCGCGCGACGGATGCGAGGCGGCGCGGGAGCGGCTGGTCTGCGGCAACCTCCGGCTGGCGGTGTACCTGGCCAACCGGTACGCCGGGCTGGGCGTGCCTTTGCAGGACCTGGTGGAGGCGGCGAACGTCGGGCTGCTGCTGGCTGTGGAGCGGTTCGACGGGGGGAAGGGCGTGCGGTTCGCGACCTACGCGCAGTGGTGGATCCGGCGGTCGATCTTCACGGCGCTCTCCGAGAACGGGTGCATGATCCACCTCCCGCAGGATGCCCGGCGGGCCCGGCGCCTCTGCCGCGAGGCGGTGGAGCGGCTGAACGCGAGGCTGGGGCGCCCGGCGAGCGAGGAGGAGGTCTCCGCGGCCACGGGCATGTCGATGGATGTCATCCGCGGCTACCCGGTGACGCTGCGGATGGTGGGGGGCGGGGAGGATGAGGGGCACGCGCCGGGCGATGTCGCGGACGTGCGGACCGAGCCGGTCGAGCACCGCGTGGCGCAGCGCGAGCAGCAGGAGCGGGTGCGGCTGGCGCTGCCCTCGCTGCCGCTGGCCGAGGCCGAGGTGATCCGGCGGCACTTCGGGCTGGAGGGGTCCGAGTCGCAGACGGTCCGCGAGATCGCCTCGGACCTTGACCTGCCCGAGCGGCAGGTGCGGCACCTGCTGCGGGGGGCGCTGGCGCGGCTGGCGGTGATGCTCGGGGCGCGCGAGGAGGCGCCGGCGCTGGCGGGCTGAGGGGCGCCCCGGCCGGATAACCGCGCGCGGACGCGGGCGTGCGCTGCGGGCGCGGGCACGGGCGGCCGATGAACAGCGTCACGGGCGCGACGCGCCTAGTATCCCCTGATCGCCGGTAGCTCCTGGGTCAACTCTGGGTTCATGCTGGCCGCGGCTGATTCGAGCCCACTGTCGGGCAAGGCGCCGCGTTTCAAACGGCACCCCAGTACGGCCTGATCCGCCCTACGCACGGACGCTGACCCCCGGCCCAAGAAAGCCGACGGGGCGGTCCACAGGAAGCACTCGGTACTCATGCACTTTTCTGAACTCGGCCTTTCGTCGCCCATCCTGCGCGCCCTGACGCAGGAGGGGTACACCATCCCCACCCCCATCCAGCAGCAGGCGATCCCGCACATCATGGCGGGGCGCGACCTGCTCGGCGTCGCCCAGACGGGCACGGGCAAGACGGCGGCGTTTGCGCTGCCGATCCTGCACCGGCTGGGCGCTGCGCCCGCGGACAAGACGCGGCGCGGGGCCCGCAAGGCCCGGGCGCTGGTCCTCTCCCCGACGCGCGAGCTGGCGGGACAGATCGCGGAGAGTTTCGCCGCCTACGGGCGCGAGAGCGGCCTCTCGCACGCGGTCATCTACGGCGGCGTCAGCCAGTTCCACCAGGAGCGGGCGCTGGCGCGGGGCCTGGACATCATCGTCGCCACGCCCGGGCGGCTGCTCGACCTCATGGAGCAGCGGCTGGTGGACCTGAGCGAGGTCCAGGTGCTCGTGCTCGACGAGGCCGACCGCATGCTCGACATGGGCTTCATCCAGCCGATCCGGCGGATCGCGGCGACCACGCCCAAGGCGCGGCAGACGCTGCTGTTCTCGGCGACCATGCCCGGGGCGGTGGCGCAGCTGGCCCAGTCGCTGCTGCGCGACCCGGTGCGCATCTCCGTCAGCCCGACCTCCGCGGCGGCGCCGAAGATCGAGCAGGCGATCTACATGGTCGCCCGCGCGGCCAAGCAGGACCTGCTGGAGCACCTGCTCAGCGCCGGCGGCAGCACCATCACCCGGGCGCTGGTCTTCACGCGGACCAAGCACGGGGCGGAGCGCGTCGGCAAGCGGCTGGAGCGGTCCGGCGTGGCCGCGGCCACGATCCACGGGAACAAGAACCAGAACCAGCGGCAGCGGGCGCTGGACCGGTTCAAGAGCGGGCACGCGCGGGTGCTGGTGGCGACCGACGTCGCGGCCCGGGGGCTGGATGTGGACGGGATCACGCACGTGGTGAACTTTGACCTGCCGATGGAGCCGGAGGCGTACGTGCACCGGATCGGGCGCACGGGGCGGGCCGGGGCGGCGGGGATCGCGCTGTCGTTCTGCGACGGCGAGGAGCGGGCCAACCTGCGGGACATCGAGCGGCTGCTGGGGAAGAAGATCGAGGTGAAGCCGACGCCGGCGGTCGAGGGGCGGCCGGTGACGCGCGAGGAGCGGGCGGAGCGCCCGCACCACGCCCAGCCTCGCCCGGAGCGCAAGCCCCACGGCAAGCGCCCGGCGGCCCGTGCGCCGCGCACGGAGGGTCACGGCGGCGGGCAGGGTGGGCATGCCGGGCACGGCGGCCACGCGCCGCGCCGGCAGTGGCCGGGGAAGGCGTCGGCGCACGGCGGGTGGCGGAAGCCGAGCCGGCGCGCGTCGCGCTGACACGGCGCCGGCGGTCAGGGGCCGCCGCGCTCGATCCAGCGGTTGACACGGGACTCCAGCACCGGGAGCGGGATGGCGCCCGCGCCGAGGACGACCTCGTGGAAGGCGCGGATGTCGAACGCGCGCCCGAGGCGCTGCTCGGCGCGGGCCCGCAGCTCGCGGACTTTCAGCTCGCCGATCTTGTACCCGCAGGCCTGGCCGGGCCAGCCGATGTAGCGGTCGATCTCGCGCTCGGCGTCGTGGGGGGCGAGGCCGGTGTTGGCCAGCAGGTGGTCGACCGCCTGCTGGCGGGACCATCCCTTGGCGTGGAGGCCGGTGTCGATCACGAGGCGGCAGGCGCGCCACATTTCGAAGGAAAGTCGCCCGAAGTCGTCGAACGGGTCGGCGTAGAGGCCGCGGCCACTGGCGGGCGGGGCGCCCTCGCCGTTGCTCTCTGATGCGGGAGCGCCGGAGCCGCCGGGGTTCTCCATCTCCAGGCCGAGGCGCTCGGCGTAGAGGGCCCAGCCCTCGACGAAGGCGTTGAAGCCGATCCAGCGGTGGTACTCGTGCTGGCCCTCCAGCTCGTCGGCGAGGGCGATCTGGAGGTGGTGGCCGGGGACCGCCTCGTGGAGGGTCAGGGCGATCATGCTGTACCTGGGGCGCTGGTCGAGGCGGTAGGTGTTGGCCATGAAGTAGGCGGGAATGCCGGCGCGGAGCGAGCCGCCGTAGTAGTACGCCGTGGGCGAGCTGGGGGCGGCGAAGGCGGGGAGCTCGCGCACGCCGTAGGGGTTGCGGGGGAGGACGCGGAAGAGGCGGGTCAGCTCGGGATCGACGCGCTTGGCGATGGCGCGGTAGCCGTCGAGCAGGTCCTCGGCGCGGGTGTAGTAGAACCGGGGCTCAGCGCGGAGCCAGGCGTTGAAGGCCTTGACGAGGGCCTCGTCCTCCAGCTCGGACCGGGGGGGGCGGGGGAAGTCGGTGCGGGCGATCACCCGAACCATGTCCGCCCTGATGCGCGCGACCTCGTCCAGGCCGGTCTGGTGTACCTCGTCGGCGGTCAGGTCGAGCGTCGTGTTGATGCGGAGGGCGTGGTCGTAGGCGGCGCGCCCATCGATGCCCTCGGAGATGCCGACGGTCTCGCGGCAGCGCGGGATGTACTCCTTCTCGAGGAAGTCGCCCAGGGCGCGGTAGGCCGGGACGATCCCCCTGGCGATCGCCTCGCGGGCGCGGGCGGCCTGGGGGTCTCCGAGGGCTGCGCCGAGGAAGGGGCGGTAGAAGGGGCTGACGGTGGGGTCCTTCTCGACGTCGGGGGCGGAGTGCATCCGGCACTGGCCCACGGCCGCGGACATGGTGATGCGGGGCGGGACACGGCCCGCGGCGAGGCCGAGGCGCATCTGCTCGACGGCCTGGCCGATGAGACGGGGCATGCTCTCCAGGCGCGTCGCGTAGTCGGCGTAGTGAGAGGGCTTCTGGAATGGGGCGCTCTGGTAGAGCTGCGGGAGCCAGAGCTGGGGGCCGCCCATGGTGCTGACGGGCGTGTGCTCCGGGTGGAAACGGGCCCCGGCGAGGTCCATGGCGAGGTCGTACCGGAGGATCTCGGCGCTGGTCCGGTCGGGGTCGGGGACCTGGGCGAGGTCGACGGCCTCCAGACGCTTGAGACGGTCGGCGGCGGCCGCGCGCCGGGCCTTGACGCCCTCGGGGCCGGCGTCGGGGAGCTTGTCGTTGAAGCGTTCATCGCCCTTTTTGGAGGCGGTGATGGGGTCCTCGGCCTTGAGCGCCTCGACGTGCTCGTCGAGGATGGCGCGCACGGCTGCGGCGGGGGGCGCGGGGGGCGCGGGGTGCGGCGGTGGGGGGGCGGGGGGCTGAAAGCCGAGCGGGCCGGCGAGGAGGATGGCGGCGGCGATGAGAGCGTGCATGAGGGGAGCCTACCCGGGCGGGGGAGTTGAGGGGGGTGGGGGCCCGGGGCTTTCAAGGAGGGCGCTGAGACCCGGGATGTCCAGCTCGACGAACACCCCGTCGATGGCCGCGCGGCGGCACTCAACCTCGCAGGCGATGAGCTCGCTGTCCTTGGCCGCGAGTTCCTCGGGCCTGACGGCGAGGGCGGGCCTGCCCGCGTCGTCCTTCAGGATGCCGTAGGAGCGGGAGACGATCGCGGGAGCGTGGGCTGCCCAGGCTCGCGGGTCGATCCAGAGCCGGCCGCCCTTGAGCTCGAAACGGGTCGAGGCGGGCGCGCCGGCGAACGGGGGCCGGCGCGGGGCGCGGGGCTTCCACGGGGCGGGCTCGGACTCCTGCACGAGCGCGGCCAGGCGTGCAGCGATCTTCGCGGGCGGGTCGGTCTTGCGGGAGCCCTCGACGGGGGCTGGGATGTGGGCGCGGACCGATTCGAGGATCTCGACGGCGCGGTCTTCGGCGTTGCCGCCGAGGCGGATGACGGCGGGGATGGCGAGCTCCAGCTCCCAGAAGGCCTTGGCGAGGCCGTAGGCGCTCCAGAACTGCTCCTGGTTGGCGACGCCGCTGCCGGAGCCGAAGTAGCCGACGAGGCCGGGCTGGCTCAGGATGATGCGGGCGGCGCGGTAGACCTTGGCGGCGGAGGGGTTGCCGCTGGTGTCGGTGAAGTTGGCGAGGGTGAAGCCGGCGCCAGTGGCCGCATCCATCGACATCATCGAGCCGCCGCCGCCGGCGCCGTGGAAGCCGATGAGCCGGCCGCCCCCCGCGGGGGCCTCGGTCGCGAGCTGCGCGAAGTAGAACGTCCCCCGGTGGTCGGCCTGCTCGACCTGGTAGGCGATGCGCTCGAGGGCGGTGGGGGGGTGGTCGAACTCGCGGGCGATCTCGATGCCGAGCTGCGGGTGGCGGAAGACGGCGTTGTCGTCGATCGTCACGCGGCAGTCGGCGGCCACCAGGCGGCCGTCCCCGGTGATGACCAGCGGGTTGATCTCCAGCGAGCGGGCCTCGATCTCGCGGGCGATCTCGAAGAGGCGGCGGATGGCGGCTTCGACCCTCGAGCGCAGGGCGCTCTCGAGGGGCAGGTGGGCGACGGCGGCGGAGAGGGCCGCGGCGTCGGGCCCGGCGGCGCCGC
This sequence comes from Phycisphaerales bacterium, assembly GCA_040902425.1. Taxonomy (GTDB): domain Bacteria; phylum Planctomycetota; class Phycisphaerae; order Phycisphaerales; family UBA1924; genus JBBDXI01. Next base: position 2,843 of record JBBDXI010000092.1, on the reverse strand, counting down.
TGCACGCGAGCCGCTGGACCAGCGAGGCCCGCTCCACGACGCCCGAGCCGCCGCCGCCGGCCAGCAGCAGGACCGGCGAGCGTGCCCGCTCGTCGATCGAGACGGAGACGAACAGCTCGGCCGCGATGGCGAGCTTCTCCTCGACCAGCACCGCCTCGACGGGGAACTGGCCGACCCTCATGGCGAGCATCCGCCCCGCGTGGTCCGCGGCCTCGGCGGGGGTCTGGGCGAACGCGATCCCGCCCATGGCGGCGCGCCCGGTGGTCCACGCCTGCATCTTCACGACGACCGGCCCCCCGATCGCGGCGGCCGCGTCGCGGGCCTCCTCCGCCGACCGGGCCACCCGCCCGCGCGGGACGGCGATGCCCTCGCGGGCGAGAACGGCCTTGCCCTCGTGTTCGTGCAGACGGGCCATGCGGGCGGGGCTCCGGGGCGGCATCATACCGGCGGGCGGGCGCGCCATCGTCGCCGCACGCGAGTGCGATCGCGCCCGCGATATAGACTGGCCTGCGGTTCGCCCGATGGTGGAGGTTGACGTGGACGAACACGGTCTATCCCGGCCCGCCCGCCCGCTCTCGCCCTGGCCGTGGCTGGCTTCGCTGGGCCTGGTGGTCCTCACCGTCGTCCTGCTGAAGATCGAGGGCCGGGTGTGGTGGTGCGAGTGCCGGGCTGTGCGGCCGTGGGTCTCCGACGTCTGGAGCAACCACTGCTCGCAGCACCTGCTGGACCCGTACAGCATCACGCACATCTCGCACGGGCTGATTTTCTTCGGTGTGATGGCCCTGCTCTGGCCGCGCTCGCGGATGGCGTGGCGGCTGGCCGCGGCGATCGCGATCACGGCCTCGTGGGAGGTGCTGGAGAACTCGCCCTGGGTGATCGACCGCTACCGCGAGACGACGATGTCGCAGGATTACCTGGGGGACAGCGCGGTCAACGCGACGGGGGACATCCTCTCCTGCGTGGCGGGGTTCTACATCGCGCGGGCGGTGGGGCTGCTCTGGTCGGTGGGGATTTTCGTGGCGACGGAGGTGGGGCTGCTGTTCGTGATGCGGGACAACCTGACGCTGAACGTGGTGATGCTCCTCTACCCGGTTGAAGCGATCAAGACGTGGCAGAGCGCGGGGCAGCCGGGGGCCGGGTAGGTCGGCTCTCCGAGCCGATCGCCGCGCGGCCGTGTCACTCCGGCGCCCGCTCCGGCCCATCGGCCTTGCCCGCGGCCCGGTGCGGGCGGCCGTACATCGGCAGGTAGCGGTAGTAGACCTCGAGCGTGAGGGTGCAGATCGCCGTCTGGTACACCCGCCCGCCGGTCTGCGTCCAGCGGTCCAGCGGGTCCCAGCTGCCGGCCTGGCCGCCCTCGGTCTCCTGGTTCTCCAGCAGCTCCTTCTTCACCGCCTCGTTCCAGTCGTCCCACTCCTCGCCGCCGTGCTGGAAGAGGGCGAGCGTGGCGTAGTACCAGTAGTACGTCGTCGAGCGCCGCGTCCACTTCGGCGGGTGGGCCTTGAGGAACTCCAGCGACGCCGCGGTGCGGGGGGACTCGCGCGGCTCGCCGAGGAGCTGGCGGCAGAAGAGGGCCTCGGCGGTCATCGAGGCGGTGGGGGCGCTGGAGGGCTGGTAGGAGTAGACGCCGGCGCGGCGGGTGCTGACGGCGTCGAGCCACTCGGTGCAGGCCGCGAGGGCCCCGTCGCTGACCGTGACCCCGGCGCGCCGCGCGCCGACCATGGCCATGAGCTGCCAGCCGAGGACGGAGGTGTCGCCGTACTGCCCCGGCTCGTAGCGCCAGCCGCCCTCGGGGCTGCGGGCCTGCTCGATGAAGCGGACGGCCCTCTCCAGGGGCTCGGTCAGGCGCGGATCGCCGGTCATGCCCGCGGCCTCGGCCAGCGCGATCGTGACCATCGCGTGGGAGTAGAGCGACTCGCCATTGCGGAAGTCGCCGCTCTCCGATTGCCGCCGCAGGAGCCAGTCGATCGCCTTCGTGACGTGCTCCCGGTAGGGGCCGTCCTTCGCGGGCGTGTGGTCGGCGCCGAGGAAGCAGAGGACGGCCAGGGCGGTGAGCGCGGCGTCGCACTCCACCGTGGCGGCGCCGTTGCAGTCGCCGCACCCGCGGTCGAAGCCGTTGCCGTCCCAGCGGCCGCTGGAGTGCTGGTGGCGCGCGAGCCAGGCGAGGGCCCGCTTGACGGCCTCCTCGGTGCGGGGGTCGCCGCCGCGCTCCTCCAGGATCTGCTGGCGGACCTCGGGGGCGCGCTGGGCGTAGTCCTCCTTGGGGGGGACGGGGGCTTCGAGAGGGGCTTCCGCGGTGGGCAGGCGCAGGTCGGTCGCGAGGGCCGCGGGGAGCTGGGGCTGCGACAGCGGGAGCGCGGGGCGGTCGGGCTCGGGGGCCGCGGCCGGGGCGAGGGGGCGCGACTCGAGGAGCGGCCGCTCCTGCGTGGGGAGGGAGGTCGCGGTGGTCGCGGGCGCCGTTTCGGAGATGCGGACCCGGGCGGGCGCGGGCGATGGCGCCGGCGCGGCGGCGGGGGCGAGCGCGAGCGTGGGCTCCGCCCGCGTTGCCTCGCGCTCGGCGGGGGTCCGCGAGGGCTCAGCGCTCGGGAGGGGGACCTGCGTGGCGACCCTGAGCGCCGGCGGGAGGTCGGCGGCCGTGGACGGGCGCGCGGGCGGCGTGGGTTGCGGCGTGCTGGTGGAGGCGAGGGGGAGCGACTGCACCACGGCCCGTTCGGGGGTCGCCGGCGCCGGGGGGCTGGTCGGGCGTGCTTCGGAGAGTTGAACCCGAACGGGGGCGGGGGCCGGCGCGGGCGCGCTGGCTGCGGCGGCGAGCGTGGGCTGGGGCGGGGCGGCCTCGGGCTCGGCGG
>JBBDXI010000091.1:60602-83173 GCA_040902425.1 Phycisphaerales bacterium | reverse complement strand
TGCGGAAGAAGCGCTGGAAGCTCATGCGGGCGAGTGTCTCGCGGTCGGCGGTGACCTCGACGCCCTCCTTGGCCTCGACGGCCTGGTGCAGGCCGTGCTCCCAGGTGCGGTCGGCGAGGAAGCGGCCGGTGTACTCATCGACGATGACGACGCGGCCGTCGACGATCTGGTACTGGTGGCCGCGGAGGTAGCTGTGGCGGGCGACGAGGGCCTGCTTGACCAGTTCGGTGGCGCGCCGGCGGGCGCGCCAGATGGGCTCGGTGAGGGCGGTGAAGGCCTGGTCGCAGCGGTGCTGGCCGCGGGGCTTGAGCTCGGCGCGGCGGCGCAGCAGGTCGACGGTGTAGTCGGGGCCCTCGTCGAGGGACTGGGCGATGGCGGCGGCGCGGCGGTAGACCTCGCTCATCTCGTCCTCGCGTCGGGAGCGGGCGATGATGAGGGGGACGACGCCCTCGTCGATGAGGACGGCGTCGGCCTCGTCCACCATGGCGGCCTGGAGGCCGGGGATCATGGGGCCGGCGCCGCCGGCGGCGTCGGAGCTCATGGCGGCCTGCTGGCGCCCGCCCCAGGGGGTGAGCTGGGCGCCGAGGCGGATCTGGTCGCGGAGCCAGTCGGCGGTGATCTGCTTGGGGGTGCCGTAGATGACGCCCCGGGCGTAGATGTCGAAGCGTTCGGCGGGGGGCGTCTCCTGCTGGATGGCACCGACGGTGACGCCGCAGCGGGAGTAGATCGCGGCCCGCGACTGGGCGTCGCGCCGGGCGAGGTAGTCGTTGACGGTGAAGATGTGGACGTGGCGGTGGCGCCACGCGAGGAGCGGGGCGATGATGGAGCCGGTGAGCGTCTTGCCCTCGCCGGTGAGCATCTCGATGATGCGGCCGTGGTAGAGGGCGAGGGCGCCCATGAGCTGGACGAGGAAGGCCTCTTCGCCGGTCTCGCGGCGGGCGACCTCGCGGGTGAGGGCGAGGGCGCGGCGGATGATCTCGGGGGTGCGCCGGCCGCGGAGGAACTGCTCGCGGACATCCGAGACGGTGGCGGCGAGGGCGGCGGTGGAGTGGGACCTTAGATCGGGCGCCAGGGCGTCAACCGCCTTCGCTTCTCCTTCGAGCCACCCCAGCGTGACCTTGCGGTTGCGGACCGCCATGGTCACCTTGGCCGAGAGCGCATCGAGGCCCTTGGGCACATCGGCGCGGCGCCGGCGGCTCCGGATGGAGTCGTAGAGGGCGTTGTACCTGGTGAGTGCCTGCGACATAGCAAAGCAGCAAATGGCAAATCAGGACGGTGCGCGGCTGTTGGTGCGGGTGCGTGCGATCATGGATCCCATTACGCGGCGAATCTCGGTTGCCTCGCCCAGCAAATCGTCCAGCGTGCCGGGCCCGACCCACTTCCGGCGTGCGACGAGCCGGAGCCAGTAATGGGTCTCGTTGAGCTCCTTGAGCGCGATGCCGAGACACTTGCAGAAGTCGGGCCGGCTTAGCGCCTCGTCAGCTTCGTACACGTTCGCGCCAACGCTGGTTCCCGCCCCCGACATCTGGTCCACGATCCGACCGGAGCGGCAGCAGTCCGCGATCTTATCAACCACGTCCAGCACTCGGTCGGCGAAGCTGTCCACGCGGTCCAGGAACTTCGGCTGCAAGCGCCCCATTGTCACGCCTCCTCGTGGTCATTCCTCCGCCTTCATTTGCCATTTGCTGCTTGCTATTTGCTGGTCTGCCTAGATGTCCGGCCCGCGTTCCTGGATGATCCGGTGCAGCCGCCCGATCCACTGCGAGAGGAGCGGCTGGGGCGGGAGCGCGAAGCGGACGCGGACCCGCTCGCCGGGGACGCCGACCCACTCCGGGCCCGCTCCTGCGGCGATCCCGTCGAGCCGCGCGATGAAGACGGTGCCCTTCGTGGCCGTCGCGGTCCGGTCCTGTGGGTCGGTCTCGAACGTCCCTCCGCCGGCGAAGCTCAGGGCCTGGTGGGGGAGGGTGTGCTGCCCGGCCTCGATCACGTGCACCTCGGCCACCCGCATCACGGTGTGCGGGTCCGAGTAGGGCCGGACCTCGGTGTCGAACGCGTCCGCCTCCAGTTCCATCAGCGAGCCGAACTGCGCCGTGCTCAGCACCGCCGCCACCCGCGTCTTCGTCGTGTCCACGACCTCGCACAGGCCCTGGCCGCGGCGCGCGAAGGAGCCGACCACCGACTGCGGATCAACGCCGCGGAGCCCCGGGACCACCACGCCGTCGTGCGGGGCCCGGACGACCTGCAGCGCCATTCGCTCGCGGATGAGGTCGATGGCGTTGCTGACGGCGGCGATCTTCTGGCGGTCGATCTGGGCCAGGGCCGGGTGCTGGACCATGTGCTGGCGCTCGGCGGCCTCGTACTCGGCGAGCTGGGCCTCGGCGAGGGCCAGGCGGGTGGCCAGCTCGGGGCTCTCGCAAGTGACGATGGGGTCGCCGGCCTTGACCGCGTCGCCGACCTGGACGTGGGCGCGGGCGATGAACCCGTCGGTCCCGAAGAAGACGCCGGTCCGCAGGACGCCCTCGACCACGCCGGAGGCCTGCCGGCGGTCGGGCATGGGGATGACGCCGAGCGTCACCGCGCCGGCGAGGAACAGGAGCACGGTGGTCGCGATCGCCCGGGGCCGGAACTCGGCGAGTTGGGGGCTGCTGGCCAGCCAGTGGATGAACTTGCCGATGGGGATGATGAACCAGGCCGCGGCCGTCCAGATCGCCAGGATCAGGGCCAGGGCGAAGAGCTGCTTCAGGCCGAGCATGAAGAGGGTGATGGAGAAGAAGAGGAAGACGCGGTAGGCCAGGGCGCCGACGCCGTAGAGGAAGAGGATGGCGAGCTCGCCCGGGGCGGTGGCGGGGGGTCGGGTCTGCTCGACGCGGTAGATGTGCTTCTGGCAGAGGTGCTGGAGGTACTTCATGCTCCGCTGCATGAGGTTGGGGACCTCGAGCAGGTCGGAGAGGATGTAGTACCCGTCGAAGCGCATCAGGGGGTTGGCGTTGAACAGCAGCGTGGTGAAGCTGGCCGTCAGCATGGCGTTGAATGCCAGCTGGTGGAGCAGTTCGCCCTTGGAGGTGTTGAGCCAGAGGAAGGCGGCGCCGGCGGCGATCGCCAGCTCGAAAATCATGCCGCCGGCGCCCACGGCGATCCTGCGCCACTTGCTGGGGAAGGCCCAGACGGCGGAGGCGTCGACGTAGGGGGCGGGGAAGAGGACCAGGAGCATGACGCCGAACTCGGGGACCTGGCCGCCGAAGCGGCGGGTGATGACGCCGTGCCCGACCTCGTGGATGGCCTTGATGGCGATGAAGATGACCGAGAGCCAGACCCAGTTGGAGGGGGCGATGGCGTCGGAGAAGCCGGAGGCCAGCTCCTCCCAGCGCGGCAGCAGGTTGTAGAGGGCGACGGCGATGAACGCCGCCCAGAGGAGCAGACCCCAGCGGTTCAGCAGGGGGCGGAGGATCGGCTCCAGCCAGGAGAGCATCCGGTCCGGGTTGAAGAGGCGGAGCCGGAAGTACATGATGCCGATCGCCTGCTGGGCAATGCGGCGCTTGACCCGCTCGCGCCCGCGCCGGAGGAGCTGCTCGGTCTCGGGGGCGAGGTCGATGGCAAGCAGGTTGCTGTTGTACATCTGGCCCAGCAGCTCGATGACTTCCTGCTGCGTGGGGGCGGCGTCGCCGTGGTTACCCAGGACGGCGTTCCAGGTCTCCTCGACGGTCCGGCGGCCGTCGAGCAGGCCGACGAGCTCGTGGGCGACGGGGCTGAGGCGGTAGAAGTTGTTGGAGGAGGGGTCGTGGACGACGTGCCAGCGCCGGCCGCGGTAGTGCTGGCGGGTGACCTGCACGTGCGGGCGCAGGCGGGGCTTCAGGGTGCGGACCCTGTGCCAGAGGGGGGAGAATGTCGGTCGCTCAAAGCTCATGGGGAGAGGGACGAAGGGACGGAGGGACGGAGGGACGAAGTGGTGTGAGACGAGGCGGTCATCGCGGATTCTCGCGGAGTTTGTGCTCCAGGCTCCGGATGAGCCCTTGAAGGACGCGGTCTACCTCGGCAATCTGATCGCTGAGCTGCCCGGTTGACCCGAGGAAGCCCAGTTCGTGAGCGATGACCAGCTGCGTCTGGACCTCCGCCAGAGAGCCGCGGGCGATTCGGAGGAAGCGGAGATAGTCGGCCGTCGTGCCTCGCGCGAAGCCCTCCGCGATATTCGAAGGGATGGAAACCGCTGCGCGGCGCAGCTGGCTTGAAAGACCGAACCGCTCCGAATCGGGGAACGACTGTGTAAGCCTGTATATCTCCTTGACCATCGCAACTGCCTTGCGCCACGCGATCAGGTCGCGAAAGGTCCGAATCGGGCTTGTGCGCTCGGTTTCCTGCACTTCGTCCCTCCGTCCCTTCGTGCCTTCGTCCCTACTCCTACCACCACAGCCACAGGCGCAGCTGGTCCCTGATCCGCCTCGTCCCGATCCACAGCAGGCTGTGGCGGCCGGTGTCGAGCTTGGCGACGCCTTCCATGCCGGGGCGGAGGCGGGGCCCCGCGCCGGCGAGCTTGCCGCGGACCTCGAAGGTGTTCTGGCCGTCCTTGCTCTGGGCGAGGGGGACGATCCGCTCGACGACGAATCCGAAGGCCAGCGAGGGGTCGGCCTTGGTGGCGACCTCGCCCTTGGTGGCGCCGCCCTCATCGCCGGGGCCGCGGATGAGGGCGATGTCGCGGTCGCTCACGCGGGCGATCACGACGATGTCATCGAGCGGGGCGATCTGGAACATGCCGTCGCCCATCTTGACGGAGGCGCCGACCTTGTCGGCCAGGTCGCCGGCGATGATGACGCCGTCGATCGGGGACACGATGGTCGCGCGGTCGAGGTTCAGCTGGGCGAGGTCCGCCTTGGCCTTGGCCTGCAGGGCGCGGGCCCGGGCCTGGTAGGCCTCCGACAGGCGCGGCGGGCGGGCCTGGAGGTAGCCGTCCTCCTCGGTGTTGTACTGCGAGTGCTCCTGCTGCGCGTGCAGGAGCTGCAGGCGCAGCTCGTCGGTGTTCATCGTGGCCAGCACATCGCCCTTGCGCACCGTCCGCCCGGGCTCGATACCCTCGCCGAGGGTCGCGATGATCCCGTCGATCGGCGCTGAGACGATGTGCCGCACGCGCGGCTGGAGCTCCGCCGTGGCCTCGACGCGGTAGGGCATGCTGAAGAACGTCACGAAAATGGCCAGGAGCAGCAGCGCGAGGGCCGCGAGCTTCCACGCCGTGTGGCGCGGGCCCACCAGCCAGGCGCCGGTCTTGAGCGTGCTGGTCCACGCCCGCTTGGCGAGCGGCTGGTCGTCGGAGCGGCGGAGCATCATCACCGGGGCGACTAGGTCGAGGGCCGCCTGGAGCAGCTCCACGCTGGCGACATCCGCCGGCCCCTCGGCCGTGGACTCGACCGTGACCACGCCGATGACCTTGTCATCCTGCCGCAGGGGGAGCGAGACGACCTTCATCCGCACATCGGCGGCGCACAGGTCGCGGTGGGCGTGTGTGATCGCCTGCGCGAGCACGACGTCGCCCCCTTCGCCGGCGGGCGGCGGGGGGTGCATCACCGCCTGCTCCTGGTCGAGGCACTCATCCATCGCGGCCTCGAGCTTCTGGACCATGGCCATCCGGCGGTCCACGTGCTCGGTGTCGCTGACGGCGACGACGCGCACGGCGCCGCTGCTGGCGATCCCCTTCACCCAGCCCAGGGCGACGCGGTCGGCGCGGACCTGGCGCGAGAGGTCGTTGACCAGCTGCAGCGAGGCGCCCTTGAAGGTCGAGCCCGTGTTCACGGAGGCGATCAGGCGGGCCGCGAGGTCGAGGGCGGCGCTGGCGGCCTTCGTCCGTCTCAGCGTCTGCCGCACGGCGTGCAGCTGCGTGTACCCGGCCAGCACCTCCGCCATCGCCACCGTCGTCTGGAGCGCCTGCTTCGAGCGCGGCTCGACCAGCAGGGTGACGACGCCCCGCGGCCCGGCGGGCCCCGCCTCGGGCGAGCCCTGCTGGACCGGCACCGCGATGATGTACCCCTTCTCCCGGTCCTCGCTGTAGAACCCCGCGCCGGCCGAGCCGGCCTCGAGGCCGAAGACTCGGACCTGCGCCCCGCCCGCGGCCTCGCGGGCTGCGGCGCGGGCGTCGGTCGCGTACTCGATCTCGCTCGTGGCCGATCCATCCCCCGCCGGGGGCCAGACCAGCACGGGGCGCGGCTCGCCGAGCGCGGTCGCCGCATCCTCGCTCTCCGCCCGGTCCACCGCGAAGAGCACCGCCTGGCGCGCGCCGGAGACCTGCGCCAGGACGGCGACCAGCCTCAGAAGGAACGTGCGGTCGTCCGGGGCGGGCGCGTGCAGCTCGGCGAGGATGCGCTGCCACCCCGGGGTCTTGAGACTGGAGAGGTCGATCACGTCCGGTGCTCCGGTAGGGGCTTCACGCAGGGTTTCCGCGGGGGGCCGGCAGGCGGGACGCCTGCCGCACGGCGGCCTTACTGCGGCGGTTTCGCGGGCGTCTGCGCCACGGGCTCCGGGGCGATGCGGCTCGCCCACTCGCCGGTCGGCGGCTTGAAGCGCACCCACGAGGTCAGGCCCGCGGGGTGCTCCTGGGGGTTGGGCAGCTCGACGCGGATGCGCCGGGTGTTGCTCGCGGGGTCGGCCTCGGCCGCGACCTCGATCACCTTGCCCTTGCGGACGGCCGCCTCGCCGGGGGTGTCGAGGACGACCCAGGCGGGGTCGCCGGGCTTCAGGGCCAGCAGCATCGTCTGGGCGGTGGGCGTGGGCACGTCGATCCAGAGCGGGTTCACCGAGACCACGCGGGCGACGCGCTCGGAGTCCTTCTTGACCTCGCCGACATCCACGGAGACGTCATCCACGCGCCCGTCGAACGGCGCCCGGAGGTAGTTCCGCTCCAGCTGCGCCTCGCGGAACTTCAGCTGGATCTTCTGCTGCTCGTAGGTGATCTTCGCGATCTCCAGCTCCACCTCGCGCAGGCGGACGGCGGTCTGGGCCCGGTCGATGTCGATCTTGCTCCCGCCGCCCTTGCTTTTGGCGTGGAGCTGGGCGTCGTACTCCACCTTGGCCTGGTCGAGGGAGGCCTGGGCCTTCTGCACCTCCAGGTCCGTCTCGGCGAGGAGCCTCTGCAGGTCGCGCTGGTGGCGGTACTCCTCATCCCGGGCGCGGATGATGAGGTCGCCCTTCTTGACCGGCTCCCCGCCGCGGATCAGGATCTCTGCGATCTCCGCCGGGAAGGTGAACGCCAAGGTCGCGTCCCGGCTGGACCGGGTGACCGACTTCTCCCCGCCGAACTCCAGGATGGTCGGCGCCGGCCTGGTGGCCGCGGCGGGCGCCCCCCCGGCGGGGCCCTGCTGGGCGGGGGCCACCGGCGTCACGGCCGCCCCGGCCCCGAGGATCAAGGCCGCCACGAGTGATAAACGGTCCTTCATCGTGTGACTATAGAGGCGGGTTTGCCGGACGGTTCAGGCGGACCCGCGACTTGGCCCCCGATGCGCTATTCTTGCCGACTCACACCGGCTGAAGGCCGGCTCATTCGGAGACACGACCATGGCGGGAGCGGGCCCCACGGCATCTCAGGCGGTTTCCGGACGGGCGGTCTCGGTAAGCCCCCCATCCCCCCGCCTGGCCCTGAACGGCGGGACCCCGGCGGCCGCGGCCCCGATCCCGTTCATGTCCACGGCCCTGAGCGAGGCGGACATCGCGGCGGCCACGGCGGTGCTCCGCTCGGGCATGCTTCGGCAGGCGGCGAAGTGCGCCGAGCTGGAGGAGCGGTTCGCCCGGATGAGCGGGGCGAGGCACGCGATGACGTGCGCCAACGGCACCTGCGCCCTGCAGCTCGCGTACGAGCCGCTGATGAAGCCGGGGGACGATGTGCTGGTCCCGGCGTGGAGTTTCATCGCGACGGTGTCGATCGTGGTGGCGCGCGGGTGCCGGCCGATCTTCGTCGACGCGGACCCCGAGACCTATCAGTTCGACGCCGCGGATGCGGCGCGGAAGATCACGGCGAAGACCACGGCCATCGCGGCGACGCACCTGTACGGCTGCCCGGTGGACATCGGCGCGGTGCAGGCCCTGGCGAAGAAGCACGGCCTGCGGGTCATCTACGACGCCGCGCAGGCGCACCTGAGCACCTACGAGGGGCGGGGGATCGGCGAGTACGGGGATGCCGTGACCTACTCGTTCTACGCGACCAAGAACCTCGCGACGGGCGAGGGCGGGATGGTGACGTGCAACGACGACGACCTGGCGCGGAAGATCAGGCTGCTGCGGTCGCACGGCGAGGTGGACAAGTACCTGCACGACTCGGTGGGGTACAACTACCGGATGAACGACATCACCGCGGCGATCGGGTGCTCGCGGCTGGATCGGCTGGTGGAGCAGACGGCGCGGCGGCGGGCGATCGCGGCCCGCCTCGACCAGATCATCGAGGGGATCGACGGGCTGGTCGCGCCGAGGGCCACGCCCGGGGCGGAGAGCGCGTTCCACCTGTATGTGGCCCGCCTCGAGATCGACCGCTTCACGTGCACCCGGGACGACTTCTGCGCGGCGTTGAAGGCCGAGGGCATCCCCACGGCCGTGCACTACCCGCGCCCACTGACCCGCCAGCCGGCGTTCGCCGCGTTCGTGAAGGACCAGCCGCCGGTCGCCGAGCGGCTGAGCAAGCAGGTCTTTGCGCTGCCGATCCATCATGACCTGAGCGATACGCAGGTTGAGCAAATCGGCGAGGCCCTCCGCAAAGTGGCCGCGGCCTACCGCGCCTGAAATCACCAGCCTGACTCCGATACTGAGGGGTAGTGGCCCGTTTGCGCCGATAAGCGACGGTCATGACCCGCAGTGCCCCGGTAGTTGCCGCGCGCGAAGAGGTCGGCACCCTTACGGTATCCGAGCGTGTTGTCTTGATCGGGACTGCTCAGACTCTCGGGCAGGCCCGTCAACAGATCCGAATGGTGGAGAAGCCTCCCGAGCCCATTGGGTGTTTCGTGGTGGGGGGGTCTCTGGCCAGGCACCTGGCAGACGAGTTCCCGATCTTCGGTACGCTCGAAGACCTTCCGACCGCTATCGCACTTCACGGAGTCTCGAAGGCGATAGTGAGTCTTCCTCTCAGTATGGCCGACACCATCAGCAGGGTCCGAGTCATCCTGCGTGAACATGGGGTCGTTGAACGGTTCATTCCCGCGGTCCAGGACCTGCTCGCCTATCCGCCCGCGGTGGCAACCGGTCTCGGCTCAGTGCCCTCCCGCGAATGCCGCGTCGATGTTGCTGAGTTGATCAGCCGCAAACCCCATCCGATCGATGCGGGCAGCATCGACCGGGTCCTTCGTGGGAAGCGAGTGCTCATCACCGGTGCGGGCGGGTCCATCGGCGCTGAGATCGCTCGATTGGCGGCTCGGTTCAGCCCGTGCGAGCTTCAGCTCGTCGAGCGTGCCGAGAATGCCCTCTTCGAAATCGATCGTCAGCTTGAGCGGCATCATCCCCGCGTGGCGAGACGGCCGCTACTTCATGACGTCGTCGACGAGTCCTCCACACTTCGTCTCCTCCGTGACCTCCGCCCGGATGTCGTCTTTCACACGGCTGCCCACAAGCACGTGCCTCTGATGGAGGACCACGCCGCCCACGCGCTCAACAACAACTTCTTCGGCACGAAGTCGATCGCCGACGCCGCGGCGGGCGCCGGGTGCGGGCGATTCGTGATGGTCTCCAGCGACAAGGCGGTGAACCCCACCAGCGTCATGGGGGCGACCAAGCGGCTCGCCGAGCTGTATATCCATGGGCTTCACAGCGAGGTCCGGCGCGCCGCCGGCCCGGGCGGGGCGACCCGCTTCAGCATGGTCCGCTTCGGCAACGTCCTGGGCTCGGCGTGCAGCGTCCTGACCATCTGGTCCGCGCAGCTAGCCGAGGGCGGGCCGATTACGGTCACCGATCCTCGGATGACCCGGTACTTCATGACCATCGCCGAGGCCGCGGGGCTCGTCATCCAGGCCGCGGCCATCGATCGGCCCGGCGAGGCCCCGGCGGCCGTGCACGTGCTGGACATGGGCGAGCCGATCCCGATCCTGGACCTTGTCCGCCGGTTTCTTCGGGCCCACGGGTTCGAGCCGCGGGTTTCGGAGGATGCGGAAGCCCACGACGGACCGGCTCGGAGAGCCGGGCTACCCGGGAGCGAAGGACCGGCTCGGAGAGCCGGGCTACCCGGCATCGACGTCGTCTGCACCGGGATCCGCCCCGGCGAGAAGATCCACGAGGAGCTCGCCTACGCCGCGGAGAACCTCCTCCCCACGCCCTACCCGGGCATCAGCGCCTGGGCCCGCGAGGAGGCCCCGCCGGCCACCGGGCCGCTGGTGGCCGACCTGCGGCGGGTGAGGCATTCGACCGACCGCGGGGAGGTGCTGGCGGCCATCCGGCGGCACGTCCCGGAAATGACGCGGGGCTGAGCCACTTGCCCGGGGCGGGAAATCTGCGACAATCTCCGGCCCTCTCCGGGTACCCCGGCTCTCCGAGCCGGTCCGTTCCGAGCGAGGACATTGACACCGCCCGCCCGGGACGCACGATGACCGCCGCCGAACAGGTCCTGCAGGAAACGACCGCCACCCGCCAGCGTGCCGAGGCCCTGCTCAGGTCGCTGACCGAGTTCAAGGCCCAGTCCGAGCGGAACCTCGCCGACCTGCGCCAGCCCGACGCGTTCAAGAACGTCACCGGGCGCTCGTCGCTCGACAACGCCATCGCCTCCACCCAGCGGATGATCGAGGCGCTGGACCGGGTGATCGCCGAGACGAAGCGCGACGCGGGCGCCGGGCGGGCCGCGGCCGGGCGCGCCGCGGGCTGAGCGCCGCGTCAATCGGGCGCCACGCGCACCCTTCCGAACCCGCGCCGTGCCGAAATTGAATCCATGTTGAGGCCCCGCGCTCGCCCCGGTACGCTGGGCCGATGCCCACGCCCGTTCTCCGGGTCCTCCGCCTTGACCCCCGTGCCGAGCTGCCGCGGTACCACTCCGGTCAGGCCGCGGGGCTCGATCTCGCCGCGTGCCTCCCCGAGGGCCAGCCCGCGCTCACGATCGAGCCGGGGCGGATCGCGATGGTCCGGACGGGGGTCGCGGTGGCGATCCCCGAGGGGTACGAGGGGCAGGTCCGGCCGCGCTCCGGTCTGGCCAGCCGGCACGGCGTCACGCTGCCGAACAGCCCCGGGACGATCGACGCCGATTACCGGGGCGAGGTGATGGTCCCCCTGATCAACCACGGGCGCGAGCCGTTCACGATCGAGCACGGGATGCGGATCGCGCAGATGGTGGTCGCCCCGGTGACGCACGTCGAAGTCCGCACGGTCGAGTCGTTAGACGGGACGGAGCGCGGCACGGGCGGGTTCGGGTCTACCGGGGTAAGCGCGCCAGCCCGCTGACCCTCGGGCCCCCGGAGGCCGGCGCCCCCGGCCACCTGTAAGGTTGGAGGGGAGCAAACGACCAATGCCCGTGGGCGACCAGGCCACCCCGATCCCGCCAGCCTCCCCGCGGCCTCACCCTCAGGGGTGGCCGTCCGCGCTCGACCCGGAATCCTGGCTCTCGTCGCACGGCGATGTCATGTGGCGCTTCGCGATGTCGAGGGCGGATTCGGCGCACGCGGCCGAAGAGGCGATCCAGGAGACGTTCGAGGCCGCGCTGCGGTCCCGCGACAGCTTCAGGGGCGAGTGCACCGAACGGACGTGGCTCCTCTCGATCCTGCGCCGCCGTCTGGCGGACCGCTCCCGGCGGGCGGCGCGCGAGCCGCGTCCGGCCGGTGGTGGCCCGGGCGCGCTTCTCGACACCATGTTCGACCGGCGCGGCCTGTGGGCCATCGACCCGGGCGCCTGGCCCCGCGATCCCGACGGGACGCTCGATACCCCGGAGTTCTGGTCCGACTTCGAGCGGTGCCTGGCGCGGCTTCCGGCCGGGCTCGCCGAGGCGTTCGTACTACGCGAGGTCCGCGCCCAGTCGCCCGAGGGGGTCTGCCGCGCGCTGTCCATCACGTTGGACAACCTTTGGGTCCGGCTTCACCGCGCCCGCCTGCTCCTGAGGCGGTGCCTGGAGCCCGCCTGGGGGAAGAAGGGGAAGCGCCGATGATCCGCGCCACCCTCACCGTGCTCCGGGTCGCCTCCCGCCCCTGCCGGGCCAACAACCTGGACCTCTCCCGCGCCGCGGACGGGGCCCTTCCCCGTCCCGTGCGCATCGGCCTGGCCATCCACGTCTTCCAGTGCCGGTACTGCCGCCGGTTCCTGCGCCAGCTGCGGTTCCTCCGTGAGGCGGGCCGGCGGTTCGACGCGGCCGCCGCCGCCCGGGCGCTCGAGAGCACGCGCATGCCCGAGGAGGTCCGTCGCCGGCTGTCTCGCAGGCTGGGCCTGGGCACCTGAACGCGCGCCCCGCCGGGTGGGAATCTTCATCCGCTTTCATGTAAGCGCCTCGCACCCTCAGCGACCAACGCCGGAGCGCCCAGAGAGCTCGCGCGGCCCATGCCGGTCCGCGCTACCCGGGAGACGATCCATGAACGCACTGCCCGCCTGCGCCGCCATCCTCGCCGCTTCCTCCTGCGCCTGGGCGCAGACCTACACCTCCAGCGTCATTGCCTCCGGGCTCAGCGCCCCCACCGGGATCGCCGTCCGGGGCGACAACATGGTCTATTTCACCGAGGTGCCCACCCCCGGCATCCCGGGCAGCATGGGCGGCTCCAACGCCGTCAAGCGTTTCAAGCCCCGCACCGGCGCCATCCAGACCGTCAGCATGGGTGAGCCCGAGCCGCTCAACCTCGCCGTGGACCGCGGGAACGTCTACTGGACCTGCCGTACCGCCGGCGTGATCCTGGTGCAGAACCCGCGCGGCGAGGTGGGCGTCGCCCTCCAGGGCCTGAGCGACCCGACCGGGATCGCGGCCCGCCAGGGCCGCATCTACTTCACGCAGGTGCCCACGCCGGGTGTGCCCGGCAGCGCGGGCGGCATGAACACGGTGAACGTGAGCAACGGCTCGGGCACCGCCACCCTCAGCGCTGGCGAGCCCGAGCCGGTGGACATCGCCGTCGCCAAGGACGGCACCGCCTACTGGACGTGCAAGTCCGCCGGGGTGATTCTCCGCCGCACACCCTCGGGCTCCGTCTCGACCCTGCTCACCAACCTCGACGAGCCCGTGGGCATCGCTCTCGACCAGACCGGGCGCACGCTGTTCTTCACCGAGGTCCCCACTCCCGGCGTGCCGGGGTCGCGGGGCGGCGCCAACGGCGTCTACCGCGTGGATCTGGGCACGCTCCAGCGCACCACCGTCAACTTCGGCGACCCCGAGCCGACCGACGTCGCCGTGTCCCCCGGCGGCTCGGTGTACTGGACGTGCACGATCGCGGGCGTGATCGTCGAGGCGGTGCCCGCGCGCGGGGCGCCGTGACTCGACCCGCCCGGGGAGGCTCTTAGAACAGCACCCGCTTGATCTCTTCCATCGTCGTCACCCCCAGCGCCGCCTTCTTCTGCGCGTCGTCGTGCATGGTCTTGAACCCGCCCCGCTTGGCCGCGTCCTGCAGCGAGATCGAGTCGGCGTTCTGCGCCGTCATCCGGCGCAGCTCCTCGGTCATCATCATGATCTCGTAGACCGCCAGCCGCCCCTTGTAGCCCGTGCCGTAGCAGGCCTCGCAGCGCTCGCCCCGGGCGTCCTTCCCGGTGTGGTTGCAGACCCGGCAGACGCGCCGGACCAGCCTCTGGGCGAGCACGCCCAGCAGGCTCGAGGTGATCAGGTACGCCGGCACGCCGATGTCTACCAGGCGCGGGATGGCGCTGGGGGCGTCGTTGGTGTGCAGCGTGGCGAGCACGAGGTGGCCGGTGAGGCTCGCCTGGATCGCCAGCTCGGCGGTCTCCCGGTCGCGGATCTCGCCGACCAGGATCACGTCGGGGTCCTGCCGCAGCAGGCTCCGCAGGCCCGTCGCGAACGTGACGTTGCGCTTGGGGTTCACCTGCATCTGGCTGATGCCCTCGAGGTGGTACTCGACCGGGTCCTCGATGGTCATCACGTTGCGGCTGGAGCGGTCCACCTTGCCCAGGGCCGCGTAGAGCGTGGTCGTCTTGCCCGAGCCGGTCGGCCCGGTCACCAGGATCATCCCGTTGGGCCGGTCGATGAGCGTGATGAGGTGCCGCTGCATCTCCTCGGCCATGCCGACCTGGTCGAGCGAGAGCTGGGTCTGGCTCTGGTCCAGCAGCCGCAGGACGATCCGCTCGCCGTAGATCGTCGGGATCACGCTGAGGCGGATGTCGATCTTGTGGTTGCCCACCCGCACGGTCGTGTGCCCGTCCTGGGGGCTGTGGCGGTTGGCGATGTCCAGCTCGGTCATCACCTTCAGGCGGCTGGAGATCGCGGGGGCGAGGGAGAGCGGGGGGGAGAACGTGTCCAGCAGCATCCCGTCGATGCGGAAGCGGATGACCAGGCGCTGCTCCATCGGGTGGACGTGGATGTCGCTCGCCCGGCGGCGCAGGGCTTCGAAGAGGATCATGTTCACCAGGCGGATGACGGGCGTCTGGCGGGCGAGCTGGAGGAGGTCCGTCGCCTGCCCGACCGACCCGGCCGCGGTCGCGATCGCCGCCTCATCCAGCGGCATCTCCTCGATGATCTCGGTGACCAGGTCCTGCTGCTGCTCGTAGCCGCGGTTGACGAGGTTCGCCACCGCGCCACGCGGGGCGAGCGCCATCCGCACCGGCATCCCCAGCTGGTCCTCGAGGCGCGAGAAGACGGCCGGCTGCATGGGCTGGGCGGTGACCACGGTCATCGAGCGCCCGTCGCTCTCCAGGCCCGCGAGGTGGTGGCGGCGGGCGGTGTCGGCGGGGATGACCTCGTAGAAGCGGCTGGCGGATTCGTGCAGGCGCGGCTCGGCGATGAAGCGCAGGCCGGTCCGCTCGGCGAGCTTCTGCAGCGCGGTGTGCTCGTCGATCGCCAGCAGCGAGAGCAGGACATCCCACGGCTCCTCGTCGGAGCCGGGCTCGAGCGGCAGGCGGCGGAGCTGGTCGGGCGTGCCCCCCAGGTCGCCCAGGAGCGACGCGACGCGGGCCCAGTCGCCCCCGGCGCTCCCCACGGCCAGCTCGCCCCCGGCGCCCCCGCGCCCGTTGGTCGCCTTGGCCTGCCGGCCCCGCAGTGTCAGTTCACGTCCGGCCATGGGTCTTCCTGGGGGCCATCCCCGTCCGCTCCCCGCCTTCCGCTCCGGGCCGCGGCTCGGCGGCCCCCTGGGGCGCCATGGGCGGGGGTTCGACGATCTCGATCATCGCCGGGCGCAGGTCCGGCACATCCGGCGCCAGCCCCGACTCCGCCTGCGGGCCCCGGGTCAGCAGGAGCAGGTCGCGGAAGTTGGGGTCCCGCATGATCCGCGGGGTGATGAACACGTAGAGCCGGGTGTTCGACGCCGTCTTGTTCGTGTCGCGGAACAGGTGCCCGACGATCGGGATATCCCCCAGCAGCGGCACCTTCGCGATCGTGTTGTTCTTCGAGTCCACCTTGATCCCGCCGACCACGATGGTTGTGTCGCCGGGGATCGTCACGGAGTCGCTGTTGATGTTCCGTGTCTGGCGGGCGGGAGGGATGCCGGCCGCCGAGCTTGTGCCGACGAAGTTCGAGAGTTCGATGTCGTAGCTCAGGCGCAGGTACCCGCCCTCGCTGATGCTGGGGGTGACCAGCAGTTTTGTTCCGGCGCCCTCGAAGCCGTCGAAGCTGACCTGCGTGGTGGCCGTGCCCTGGTTGCTTGTGGTGGTCGGCTGCTCCTCCACACTCACGATCTCGGCGGTCTCGTTGTCATCCACGAGCAGCTGGGGGCTGGAGAGGATCCGGGTGTCAGTGTCGGTCTTCAGGGCCCGCAGGACGATGGGGACCTGGTCGTTGCGGATGATGGCCGCCGTCATCCCGCCCAGCGTCGTGGTGATGTTCTTGGGGGAGAGGAAGCCGCCCGTGGTGACCGGCGGGTCGCCCGCCGTGGTCGTCGTCAGCGTCCCCAGGCCGAAGTTCGTGTTCACCGCGCCGCCCGAGCCGCCGGCGTTGATCCCCTGCACCTCGAACGCGAGGCGGAAGTCGTCGCTCGCCGAGACCGCCACGATCTGCACCTCCAGGTACACCTGGGGGCGGCGCTGGTCGAGCTTCGCGATCAGCTTGGCGAAATCCTCCTGCTGCTTGGCCGGGGCCCGCACCAGCACCTGGTTGTTCGAGCGGTCCGAGACGATGAAGACCGTCCCGCTGCCGAAGGGGCTCTCCCCCTCCGCGGCCACGCCCGCCCCGGTCCCCCGCGACAGCCGCCCGCCCCCGCCGGAGCCGCCCGTGCCGAACCCACCCTGGTTCCCCAGCAGGCCCCCCAGGCCGCCGAGGTTGCCCTGGTTCCCCAGCGTGCCCGAGCGCCCGCCGCCGCGCGTCCCGCCGCGCTCCCGCCCGCCCGTGCCCCCCGGCATGAAGGCGGAGGTTCCGCCGCCGGCGGAGGTCTGCCCCGTGATCATCGCGATGATGATGTCGGCGACGTCATCGGCGGGGAGGTTTTTCAGCTTGTAGGCCGTGATGACCACCTGCTCGCGCTCGGCGTCGACCGTCTTGATGAACGAGGCGAGCTGGTCGTGCTGCGAGCGCGTCGCGTAATAGATGATCACGCCGCGGAAGGTGTCCACGATCATCACCGGCCCGCCGATGACCTGCTGCTGGCCGGGCGCGCCGGGGAACTGCGGCGCCTGTCCGCCACGCAAGGGGGGCGGCTGCCCCGGCTGCTGACCGGTCGTGGCCTGGGGCGCCGAGTCGATCGTCTCCACCGTCCCCAGCCCCTGCCGCTGGGCCATCTCGGCGATCTGCGACGCGGCGGAGCCCGCGAAGTACTGGCGGTACTCCAGCACCTTGGGCCGGTCGATGACGATCAGGGCCTTGGCGATCCGCGCCGCCTCATCGGGCGTGCCGCGCAGGATCAGCGCGTTGCCCTGCAGGTCCACCGAGAGCCTCTCCCCCAGCCCGAGCACCGCGTGGCTGGACGCCGCGCCCGCCGTCGCCGGGGGCTGCGTTCCCCCGGTCGCGAACGGGGCCGGCGCGGTGGCCTGGCCCAGCAGCTCGAGCACCCGCTGCCGGGCCACGGAGGCCGCGATGTGCTGGAGGTCGAAGCGGTTGAAATCCTGCGCCCGCGAGGTCGCGATCACCTGGGCGACGATCGATTCCGCGGTTGCGATCCGGCGCGGCGTGTCGGTCAGGAGGATGACCCCCAGGTCATCCAGGTAGGAGATCCGCAGGGGGCGTGTCGCGCCCGCCGGGAGCGTCTGCTGCCCCAGCTGCTGGTTCATCACGTCGGTCAGCGACGAGGGCCTGAGCCCGGGCGTCGGGATCAGCTTGGTCGTCGCCAGCTTGTCGTCGAAGGTCGCCGGGAGCGCCGCCCCCTGGTCCACGCGGTACCACCCGCTCTGCTTGTCGTAATAGATCGTGTACCCCTGCTGCTCGAGCAGGGCGTTGAGCAGTTCCAG
Organism: Phycisphaerales bacterium; assembly: GCA_040902425.1. Classification (GTDB taxonomy): domain Bacteria; phylum Planctomycetota; class Phycisphaerae; order Phycisphaerales; family UBA1924; genus JBBDXI01. The sequence continues at coordinate 65,728 of JBBDXI010000091.1, read as the reverse complement.
CAGCTGGTCCTTCCGGACCGTGATCGGCGCGTTGATCACCACCGAGCCTGTCAACTGGTCGTTGGCGGCGATGTTGATTTTCAGGGTCTCGCCCACCCACTCGACCAGGGCCCGAAGGTCCACGGCCTCCGGGAAGTCGCTGAGGGTGATGAGGTCATCCGCCGGCTGCCCCTGCGGCCCCTGCGCAGGCGGGAGAGCCGGCGCGCCCGTCGGCCCCGGGCCGGGGGGCATCGCGGGCGGCTGGGCGCTCATCGGCAGCACGCCCTCCGCCCCCCCCGCCCCCGGCGTCGCCCGCGGGCGGTCCTGCCCGTAGAGCGGCGCGCACGCGCCCGCCGCGGCCAGGACCACCAGGGCCCGGCGCGGCCAGACCCGAGACCTTCCCGACCGACCGTTCGTTGTGGTGCTCACTGGCGCTGTCTCCCGCGGGTACGGTCTCTATATCGAGCGCCCGCGTATCCCGGCTGGACCGCGAAGGCCGGAACGGTATGCGGATGGCCGCTCTCATCCCCGGGGGGTGAACCCTCGGGCCCAACCGGGCTCTATTCGCGGCATGAAGAGGTGCGCTCGCCCACAAGGCGGCGCTGCCCCCGGCGCTGCGCCGCTGGGGCGCCCGGTTTCCCGCGTATTCTGGGGCGGACCTGCGAAGGAGGGCGCCATGACCGCACCCGTGCTCCTGGGCCTGATCGCGGCCATCGTCACCGGCGTGGTGCTGGTCATCCTCGGCCTGCGCGGCAAGCGCCTGAACAGGAACCCCACCTGCGGCGACTGCCGGTTCGACCTCTCCGGCAGGCCCGAGGGGACGATTACCTGCCCGGAGTGCGGGGCCGGGCTGAAGCGCCCGGGCGCCATCCGCATCGGCCAGCGGCGGAAGCGCCCCCTGTTCATCGTCGGCGGCGGCGTCCTCGCGGGGTTCCCGATGCTGCTCGTCGGCACCGCCGCGTTCGCCATGCTCACCGGCTCGGAGGTGGACAGCTACAAGCCCTTCTGGCTGCTGTCCTGGGAGGCCCGCTACGTGAGCGCAGCGCGCTCCCAGTCGATCGCGACGGAGATCGGCCGTCGCATCGCCGCCAAGACGCTCGCGCCGGAGCAGCGCGCCGCCGCCGTCGCCGTCGCGCTGGACATCCAGGGCGACCCCACGCGCCCCTGGTGCCACCAGTGGGGCGACCTGATCGAGGATGCGCGGATGGATGGCAAGCTCTCGGATGAGGACCAGGCGCGCTTCCGCCGCCAGGCCGCGGTGCTCGAGTGGACGGCGCGCCCGAGGGTCCGGGCGGGCGGCGTCCTGCCGGTGGTGGCCAAGCTGAAGGAGGCCCGCGTCGGGTCGCAGACGATGATGCAGGGCATCGCCATGCTGAAGTCGATGACCGTGGACGGCGAGAAGGCCGCCCGCGGGAAGCCGCAGATGCCCGGGATGGAGATGTGGGGCTTCCCGGGGATGGGCGTGGGGCAGCCGGTGGGCTGGTTCCAGCTCACCGGCTCGAAGAACCCCTGGGGCATGGGAGCCATCGAGTCGCAGGTGCAGGTGCCGGTCTCGGTGCCGGCGGGCGCGGGCGCGGGGCGGCACGAGTGCGGGGTGACGATCAGCGTGCGCCCGATCGACATGAACGCGATGCGGGCGGGCTTCAACTGGAACACCATGAACGAGCAGGACTCGCCCGACGCGTCGGAGCACTCGACCAGCATGAGCTTCGAGGTTGTGGGCGAGGGTGAGCCGGCGATCGAGCTCGTCGAGCCCACCCCGGACCTCGCGGCCAAGCTGAAGGCGCAGCTGGGGCCGCAGGACGTGCAGGTGTGGGCGGGGATGGGCCGGTCCGTCATGGCCCAGTTCTCGGTCGCCGACCTGCCGGTCGATGTCGCGTTCGACGTCCACATCAGCAACGAGGGCCGGACCTGGAAGATCGGGTCCTTCACCTCGGGCACGGGCTGGGAGCAGGGGTTCTACGGCTACGGGGGGCCGGACAAGCAGCGGCACGTCTCGGGCCCGGCCCGCGGCCTGAAAGGCACGACGGTCACTGTCACCCTGAAGCCCTCCCCCGGCGCGGCCGAGCGGACGCTGGAGGTCACGAAGATCTACAACGGCGAGCTGGTCTTTGAGAACGTCGCCCTGGGCGGGGAGGACGCCGTCCGGCCCGCGACCACGAGCGGCCCGGGCATCCTCGACCTGCTCTTCGGGCGGTGAGGCCGTCCTCAGCGGCCCTTCTCCCGCCGGTGCTGCTTCTTCCCCTTGTCGCGGGACTTGCTCTTGCGCGAGCGGCGCTGCTCGCCCGTCATCCCGTCGAAGCGCAGGGGCTTGAAGTTCGAGTGCGCCATGCCGCCGGCGACCTTCTCGGGGACGGGTTTCTTGGCCTTCCCGGCGGCGCGGCTGGCGGCGTCTTCCAGGACCAGGTCGAGCTGCCGGCGGGCGAGGTCCACGTTGGCGATCCGCGCCACCACCGTGTCGCCCATGTTGAACGAGCGGCCGGACTTCTGGTCCACCAGCGCCCCGCTCCGCTGGTCGATCTTGTAGAGCGGCGTCCCGCCGCCGCGGGTGGGGTCCCCCGGCAGGTCGGTGATCTTGATGATGCCATCCACCAGGAACTTGTCGAGCTGCACGAACACGCCGCGGGCGCTCACCCCGGTCACCACGCCGCGGAAGCTCTCGCCGATGTGCTTCTCCAGCAGCTGCAGGACGAGGAACTGGCGGAGCTGACGCTCGGCATCCTCGGCGTTCTCCTCGGTGGTCGTGATGTGGCGGCCGACCTGGACGAGCGTGGCCTCGTCGGGGAGCTTCTCCCGCAGCTTGCGGCCGAGCTTGGTCCGCTCCTCGTCGGTCTTCGGGCGGCGCTTGGCGTTGTCGGTGGCCCGCAGGTACTCGCCCAGGGCGGTGTGCACCGTCAGGTCGGCGTAGCGGCGGATGGGGCTGGTGAAGTGGGCGTACGCCTCGCTCGCCAGGGCGAAGTGTCCGATCAGCGCCGGCGAATACTCCGCCTTGGTCAGCGTCCGAAGCACGGCCATGTGGACGGCCCTGGCCGCGGGGGTTCCCCGCGTGGCGTCGAGCAGGGCCTGGAGCTGCTCGCGGGTGGGGTTGGAGGGGATGTTGAACCCCGCCACCTTGGCCGTCCGGCGCAGCTCATCCACATCGCCGGGCGTGGGCTCGGGGTGCACCCGGCGGAGCAGGGGCACGTTCATCTTCTCGAACAGCCGCGCCAGCACCTCGTTGGCCTCGACCATGAACATCTCGATGAGCTTGTGCGTGAAGGCGTCGTCCTCGCGCTCCGCGTCGATCACGCGCCCCTCGTCGTCGTAGATGAGCACCACCTCGGGCAGCTCCAGCGAGATCATGCCCTGCTTCCGCCGCCGCTCCTGGATGCGCTTCGCCAGCGTGTCCATCTCGCGCAGCGCCGCGAGCAGCGGCGGCGTGTAGTTGGGCTCGGTCTTGGCGTGGCGCTTGGCCTCCTCCACGTTGCCGTCGATCAGCGCCTGGGCCTCCAGGTACGTCAGCCGTTTGGCCGACTTGATCAGCGTCGAGGCCACGCCCTCCGCCGAGATGTTCCCGTCGAGGTCGTACCGCATGAACGCCGACTTGGTGAACCGCGGCACGCCCTCTTGGAGCGAGCAGATCCCGTTGCTCAGGACCTCCGGGAGCATCGGTATGACCAGGCGCGGCAGGTAGACGCTGTTCCCCCGCTCCCTGGCCTCCTCATCCAGCGGCGTCCCCGGCTTGACGAAGTGGGCGACATCGGCGATGTGCACGCCGAGCTCCCAGCCCTTGTCCGACCGGCGGATCGAGATCGCGTCGTCGTAGTCCTTGGCATCCGGCGGGTCGATCGTGAGGATGAACTCGTCCGTCAGGTCCAGGCGCGGGAAGTCGGACCCCTCCAGCACCCGGTGACCCTCGGAGTCGCGCGACGCCTCGCGCAGCGAGCGCACCTCGTCGTCGAACTCCCCCGCCAGCCCCCGCGCCTGGTCCACGGCCACGCCGGGGAACTCCCCCGGCAGGCTGAAGGCCGCGATGACCGCCTGGGTCTCGACATCCGGCTCGCCGGTCTTGCCCAGGACGCGGACGATCACGCCCTCGCCCAGCACGGTGCCGCCGTAGGCGTTGCTGGTGGGGTACTCCAGCAGCTCGATGACGACCTTGTCCCCCTCGCGGGCGTTCTTGGCCTGCGGATCGCGGACGACCACCGGCTCGCGCAGCTCGCGCCCGTCGGGCATGACCAGCCACTGGCTGCCCTGCTTGCGCAGCTCGCCGGTGAACTGGGAGCGCTTGCGGGTGACGACCTCGACGATCTCGCCGACGTACGGCGAACGCCCGCCCGGGCCGCTTGCTCCGGACCCCCCGCGCCGCTTCTCCTTCCGCACCCGTACCCGCACGCGGTCCCCGGTGAGGGCCTCGCCGGTCATCTCCGGCGGGATGAACAGGTCCCCCTCGTGCATCGGGTCGTCGGTCCGCACGAAGCCGAAGCCCCGCGGGTTCTTCTTGAACGTCCCCTCGATCTCCCGCTGCTCGCCGACCGAGGGGAGCGTGACCAGCCCCCCGTCGGAGACCTCGATCACGCCCTCCCCCGCGAGGGATTCCACTGCCTCGCCGAACTCGACCGTGTCGTCGATCCCAAGGTCCAGCGCCAGCTGTTCGAGCTTCCGCGGCGTGTAGGAGCGGTGCTGAAGGTGGTCCAGCAGGCGTTTGCGGTAGCGGAGAGACATGAGAGCCATCCTTCTGCGGGCAGGGCCCGGGCGAGGCGGTGGGGGAGCCGAGCCGAGCATACCCGCGAGAACCATGCGGTGAGGCGACGCCCGCCGCGGTTCACACCGCGCATCCGCGGCCATGGTCTCGTCTCCGGCCATTACCTCGACGTGCTCTCACGAACGAGGCGATTGCCTCGGGGGCACAGGGGCCGATTTCAAGGTCGTGTTCGCCGGGGTTGCCGGCTCAGCCCGCTTCAGCGGGCTGAAACCAGCCGCGCCCGCGACCTACGCCGCGGCCCGCTCGCTGCGCTCCACGCTGCTGCGCGCCAGGGCCACCAGCTCGTCCGGCTCGCCGGCGCTGAGGCCCTCGGCCAGGGCCCGGGCGTGCCACGCGGGCCCGGCGCTGCGCTCGCCCGAGAGCAGGTGGGCAGCGCACACCCGCCGCGCCCCCCACCACGCGG
>JBBDXI010000091.1:0-60592 GCA_040902425.1 Phycisphaerales bacterium | reverse complement strand
CCCCCCGCCATGTCCACGTAATACCTCGGCAGCTTCCCCGACGGGAGCATCGGGACCGCCCGCAGCGAGGCGCACTCCTCGATCACCCGCTCCACAGCGCCCCCGAAACGCCGGGCGATCTCCTCCGAGCCCAGCCCGCCGCCCTCGGCCGTCTCCAGGATGAGCGCTGCGCACAGCTCCGCCTCGTCCGCCCCGTGCTCCAGCAGCAGGCACGCGCTGCCCAGCCGCCGGTGCAGCATCGCCCGGGCCGCCGCCCCCTCCCCCAGGTTCACGCCCCGGGCGGCCACTTCCAGCGCCGCCTGCATCACCGGCTCGCGCGGGGCCTCCTCCCGCGCCCGTGAGGCCGGCGCCTTGGGCGCTGCGACGGCCTTCAGGGGCGAGCGCATCACCGGCGTCGAGCCCACCTGCCCGCTCTCCTGGTTCCGCGACCGGCGCGAGGGCATCGACCCCGGCACATCCTTCGCCGCCTCGCGCACCAGGCGCGTCGCCTCGTTGTAGTCGTCCACCAGGTACGCCACCCGGTCGAAGTCCGCCGCCACCAGGTCCGACACGCTCACGATCCCGTCGCGCGTCAGGCCCACGACCGCCGACGGCGAGATCCCGGGAAGTTCACGGATGCTCTTGTCCTTCGCCATGTGGCTGCCCCTGTGTGGTGGGGTCGGCGCACCGCCCCCCGCCCCAGGAATCGGCCGGCGCCCCGCCGCCCTTCACGCCGGCGGCGCGCCCCCGGCGCCGCGGGCCCCCGCGGGACCGCCCAGGTTCCCCAGCCGCTACAGGCCCACCCTCAGATCCGCCCCGCGTACTCCCGCAGCGCCGGGGTGAAGGGGCGCGGCTCCAGCCCCAGCATCTGCCGCGCCTTCTCCGGGCTCGCCGTGCTCTCCTCCGCCGCCATGATCGGCATCCCCTCGTCGAAGGGCAGCAGCCCCCCAAGCCCCAGCTTCCTGGCGAGCTTCGCCTGCACCGACGCGAACTCCCCGGGGATCCCCAGCGGGCGCAGCGCCACATCCGCCCCCGGGATGGCCTCCTGCATCAGATCCAGGAGCTGCGGCCAGGTCAGCACCTCCGGCCCGACGAGGTTGAAGACCTCCCCCGCGGCCGCGGGCCTCTCCAGGGATTCCGCCGCCGCCCACGCGACATCCTCGACGGCCACCGGCTGCACGGTGCCCGGCACGCGGTGCACGGCGGCCAGCGGCACCTCATCCCTGATTTCCCCGCGTGTGAAGTAGGGCAGGAAGAACCACGGCTGGGCCGCCCCGGTGACCCAGCCCTTCGCCGTGCGCATCAGCTCGTTGCCGGGCCCGTGGATCAGGCCCGGGCGCAGGATGGTCCAGAGCAGGCCCGAGCGTCGCACGACCTGCTCGGCCTCGAACTTGGTCTGCTGGTAGGCCGTCTTCCCCTCCGCGCTCACCCCCAGGGCCGACACCTGCACGAACCGCTCGACGCCGGCGCCCCGCGCCGCCTCCACCAGCGCCCGGGTGGTCAGCACGTGCGCCGTGCGGAACGTGTTCCCCCCGGCCTCGCGGATGATGCCCACGGTGTTCACGATCCCCGCCGCGCCCTCCGCCAGCAACGCCAGCGTCCGGGGCTCCGGGCCGCCGACGACGAGCCGCACCCGGTCATCGCGTGGCAGCGCCGCGCGCGCCTTCTCTCGCGACCGCACCAGCGCGCGCACGGCGTAGCCGCGCGAGAGCAGCTCGGCCACCACGTGCCGGCCCACGAACCCGCTCGCGCCCGCCACCGCCACGATCCGTTCGCCCGCCATGCCGCTGCTCCCGGGAAAGGAAGGGACAAGCTTATCGTGCCACGGCCGCGGTACCATGCGCCATGACCCTGCGGCTCGAGGAGGCGGGCTTTGCCTACCACCCTTCCCGCCCCGTGCTGCGGGGCATCGGGGCGGGCCTCGCCCCCGGCGCCCTCACCGTCATCGTCGGCCCCAACGGCGCGGGCAAGTCCACGCTCCTGCGGCTCATGGCCGGCGTCCTGCGCCCGACCGCAGGGCGGGTCACCCTCGACGGTCACGACGTCTCGGCCCTCGGCCACGGCCCCCGCGCCCGGCGGATCGGCTTCCTCGCCCAGCGCACCAGCCTCGCCTTCGCCTACACGCTCCGCCAGTTCGTCGCCCTGGGGCGCTACGCCGCCGGCGGCGCGGGCGACCCGGCCGAACCCTCCATCACCGCCGCCCTCGGGCGTGCGGGCCTCGCCGACCGCGCCGGCGAGCCCTTCGGCGCCCTCAGCGCCGGCCAGCAGCAGCGGGCCGCCCTCGCCCGCGTGCTCATCCAGCTCGAGTCGTCCGCCGAGCCCCCCGAGCGCCGGACCCTCCTCGCCGATGAGCCCGTCAGCGCCATGGACCCCCGCCACGCCCTGGAGAGCATGGACCTGCTCCACGCCCTCGCCCGGCGCGGCCTTTCGGTCGCCGTCATCCTCCACGACCTCAGCCTCGCCCTGCGCTACGCCGACCACGCCTGGGTCCTGGACCCATCCGGGACCCTCGTCGCCGCCGGCCCCGCCCCCGCCACGCTCACCCCCGCCACGCTGGACCCCGTCTTCCAGGTCCGCTTCGAGGCCCTGGGAGAGGGCGCCCATCCGCGCCGGCGCGCCCTCATCGCGGCATCCGGCCCGGCCAGCCACTAGAATCACGTCCGATGGAACCGCTCCTCGCCCAGGTCCGCCAGAACACGCAGCAGTGGCTGCAGTTCCTCGGCCTGGCGATCGTCATCGGCTTCAGCATCCTCACCTGGGTCCTGAAGAAGCTTCAGGAGCAGAACGCCCGCAAGAAGGTCCAGGAGGAGATCGAGCGCCGCGAGCTGGAGCACCTCCGCACCGGCCACGCCCCGGCCCCCTCCCACCACGCCGCGCCGGCGACGCATGAGGTCCCCCGATCCGAGACCGAGACCGACCGGCGTCTCGAGGAGCTGCGCCGCCGGCGCGAGGCCCTTGCCCGCCGGCGCGCCGAGGAGGCCGGCGCCCGCCAGCCCGGCCCGCGGGAGCCCATCCCGGCGTCCGTCGTTCTGCGGCCGCCTCCGGCGCCGATCCAGAACCGCCCCGCCCAGCCCATCATCTTCATCCCCGGCAGTTCCGGCCCCATCATCGTGCAGCGTTCTACACCGGCCACCCCTCCGGCCGAGGCGCGCCCCGATCGCCCGGGCCGGCAGCGCTCCCGCTCCAAGCGCACCGCCCAGAAGGCCCAGCCCCAGGTTCAGCCCCAGAACCGCCAGGGAACGCTCCGCGAGCGGATGGCCGACGCGGAGACGGCCCCCTTGCCGCTCACCCATGTCGCCCACAGCGCACCCTCAGCCGAGGGCATGCCCCTGACCCCCGCCGACTGGCGCCGGGCCATCGTCGCCCGCGAGATCTTCGCCCGCCCGGTCGCCCTCCGCCCCGACAACGAGCAGACCTTCCTGTGACCGCCACCACCCGCGCTGCGCTCCTCCTCCCGCTCCTGGCCGCCGCCCTGGGCGCCTGCGCGTTCAACACCCGCCCCGGCGCCACCAGCATCCTGGAGGCCTTCGACACCCGGCGCACGCCCCTGGAGCTGGCGGCCATGGCCGAGGATGAGTACGACGCCAACAACCGCTACCTGGGCACCCTCGGCCTCGCCGGCCTCCCCTTCGCCGGCGAGCCGCTGTACATCTGGCGCTTCGAGACCAACGCCCGCGACACCGATCCCGCCGTCCGCATCGCCGCGCTGCGCGGCCTCGCCGCCCACGGCGACCCCTCGCACGTCCCGACCCTCCTCGCCGCCCTCGCCGACAAGGACCCCCTCGTCCGCCAGGAGGCGGCCCGCGGCCTGCAGCGCCTCCACAGCGAGGCCGCCATCGACCCGCTCATGCTCGCCATGCGCGAGCCCGACCCGCGCCGGCCGAGCCCCCGCCAGGAGACCGAGCCCGCCGTCCGCGCCCAGGCCGCGCACGCCCTTGGCCAGTACGCGCAGCGCCGCGTCCTCCAGGGCCTGATCGCGGGCCTCGGGGATGCCGACCTCGCCGTGAACCGCGCCAGCCTCGCCTCGCTCCGCACGCTCACGGGCCAGGACCTCGGCCTCGACCACGGCGCCTGGATCGTCTGGCTCGACCAGTCCAGCGACCCCTTCGCGGGCCGCTCGGTCTACTACTACCCCGTCTTCAGCCGCGAGCCGCGCCTCTACGAACTGCTCCCCTTCATCCCCGGCCCGCCCAACGAGGTGGCCGCGCCCCCCGCCGGCTATCCCCTCCAGTGACGCATCGGACGGCGGAACCCCTCACGGGCCCGCCCGATCAGTCCGATACTGAATTACCCGCGAATCCCCGCGGCCGCGCGATCATTCTCTCCCGGAGCCCCCCGTGCGAGCAGTGCGTTACGACGGCTCGAAGGTCCTGCTCGACCCCCGCGCGGAGGCCCCCGCGCCCGCGCCCGGCGAGGCCATCATCCGTCCCCTCCGCGTCGGCCTCTCCACCTTCGACGCCCTGGTCAACGCCGGCCCGCCCCCCGCGGACCTGCCCCCCGAGCCCCTCACCCTCGGCCACGAGTTCGTCGGGGTGGTCGAGTCCGTCGCGGCCGAGGCCGACCTCCGCAAGCGCTGGGAGGGCAAGCGGGTCGTCGGCTCGCCCACCATCGCCTGCGGCAAGTGCGACATGTGCAAGGGCGGGCTGCCCAACCACTGCCGCGCCCGCCGCACGCTCGGTGTTCGCGGCTGGGATGGCGCCCTCGCCGAACGTCTGAGGCTCCCCCTGCGCAATCTCGCCGAGGTCCCGCCGTCGGTCAGCGACGAGCAGGCCGTCTTCGCCACGCCCCTCGGGGCGGCCCTCCACGCCGCGACCATCGTCCGTATCGAGGGGAAGCCCTACGTCACGGTCCTGGGCGACGGCGTGGATGCCCTCCTGTGCGCCCAAGTCATGGTCCGCCTCAACGCCTCCGTCCGCGTGCTGGGCTCCAGCCCCGAGAAGTTCTCGCTCTGCGAGAAGTGGGGGATCAAGCACCGCCACAGCGCCGAGGCCGGACGCCGCCACGACCAGGACATCGTCGTCGATTGCACCGGCACCCCCGCGGGCTTCGCCCTGGCCCTGCAGCTCGTCCGCCCGCGCGGCAAGGTCGTCCTCCGGGGCGACCCCGCCTGCACCGGCCAGGCCTGCGCGCTCCCTTCCTCGGGCCCCGGCGCCCGCAACGACCTCTCACCCCTGGTCGAGAACGAGATCGAGCTCCTCGGCGCCCGCTGCGGCAACCCCGCCGAGGCCATCGCCCGCCTCGCCGCGGCCGAGATCGACGTCCTGCCCCTGATCACGAAGCGGGCCAGGCTCGCCGACGCCCTGGCCGCCCTCAAGGCCGCCGCCGCGCCGGACCAGCTGAAAGTCGTGGTCGAGATCTGAACGTCGTACAGCGGTCGTTCGGTCTCACGGTCTTCAACGCGAAGGGCGCGAAGAACGCGAAGGACGCTGCCTTCCTCAGATCACCTTCGCGATCTTCGCGCCCTTCGCGTTGAAAGAGCCTTCTCCTTACGGGCCGCGGCCGCGCTCGCGTAGACTCCCCGACTTCTCCGGAGCCCACGCCGTGCCCACCGAATCCCCGTACGTCGCCCTCTGCCGCCTCGCCCGCGAGGCCGCCACGCTCAACTCCGTCGCCTCCCTCCTGAACTGGGACCAGGAGACCTACATGCCCCACGGGGCCGCGGCCCACCGCTCCGAGGAGCAGGCCCTTGTCGCGTCGCTGGTCCACGAGCGCCGCACCAACCCCCGCGTGGGCGAGCTCATCGCCGCCTGCGAGGCCGACGCGACCCTCACCAGGGACCCCGCCTCGCCCACGGCCGCGGCCGTCCGCGAGTTCCGGCGCGACTACGACCTGGCCACCAAGCTCCCCAGGGAGCTGGTCGCGGAGCTCGCCCGCACCGGCAGCCAGGCCCAGGAAGTCTGGAAGGACGCCCGCGAGAAGAGCGATTTCAATCTCTTCGCCCCCATGCTCGAGAAGATGTTCGACCTCTCGCGGCAGAAGGCCGACTGCTACGGCGTTCCGAAAGGCGGGGAGCGCTACGACGCCCTGCTCAACGAGTACGAGCCGGGCATGACCGCGCGCGAGGTCGAGGGCGTCTTCAAGCCCCTCCAGCAGCGCCTGGCCGCGTTCATCGCCGAGATCTCGCGCGGCAAGCGCCCCAGCGACGCCCCCCTGAAGGTCAAGGTGGACGCCGACAAGCAGCACAAGTTCGGCCTCTTCATCCTTGAGGCCATGGGCTTCGACCTCCACGCCGGGCGCCTCGACGTGACCACGCACCCGTTCTGCTCCGGCATGGCCCCCGGCGACACCCGCCTGACCACCCGCTACCGCGACGAGAAGTTCACCGATGCCCTCTACGGCACCATGCACGAGGCCGGGCACGGCCTCTACGAGCAGGGCCTCCCCAAGACCGCCAGGCTGACTCTCTCCAGTAGCACAGGCGTCCCGCCGGTGTCTAACGGCGACCTCACCCTCTTCGGCAACCCCCTCGCCGACTCCATCTCCCTCGGCATTCACGAGAGCCAGTCGCGCATGTGGGAGAACCTCGTCGGCCGCTCGCGGGGCTTCTGGGAATGGGCCCTCCCCCACGCCAAGAGAATGCTCGGCCCCGCCCTCGACCCCTACTCGCCGGATGACCTCTACCGGGCTGTCAACCTCGTCACCCCCAGCTACATCCGCGTCGAGGCCGACGAGGCCACCTACAACCTCCACGTCATGCTCCGCTTCGAGATGGAGCGGGCCCTGCTCGCCGGCGACCTCAAGCCCCGCGACCTCCCCGGCGTCTGGTGCAAACGCTTCAAGGAACTCCTCGGCGTCGATGTCCCCGACGACCGGCGCGGCTGCCTGCAGGATGTCCACTGGTCCTTCGGCCTGATCGGCTACTTCCCCACGTACACGCTGGGCAACCTCTACGCGGCGCAGCTCTGGGAGACCATCCGCGGCCAGATCGGCGACCTCGACCGCCAGATCGCCAGGGGCGAGTTCAAGGGCCTCAAAGCCTGGCTCAACACCAACATCCACGCCCACGGCAAGCGCTACCGCGCGGCCGACCTCTGCCGCATGCTCACCGGCAAGCCCCTCACGGCGGACCCGTTCATGCGCTACCTCGAAGGCAAGCTCCGCCCGATCTACGGCGTGTGACGACTGGCCGCACAACGAAGAGTCTTAACGCGAAGGTCGCGAAGAACGCGAAGGAAGAGGCAGATGGGGGGCGAGCAGCGCCACACTCTTCCTTGTTCTTCGCGATCTTCGCGCCTTCGGGGATCTTCGCGTTAGATCCTCTTCGCGCGTCACGGACGCTGGACTCAGGACTTCTTGCCCGCCCCGATCGTTCCCCTGAACAGGTCCATCATCGCCTCCCACGACCGCTCATCCGCCCTCTTGTCATACCCCACCGGCGGCATCCCCGCCCTGTCCGCGGCCGGGTTCGTGAAGCTGTGCTTCGCCCCCGAGTACACCACCATCTGCGCATCCACCTTCCCCTCCTCCATCTCCTTGATGAACGCCTCCCGCTCCTCCCCCGGCACCAGCGGGTCCGCCCCGCCCGTCAGGACCAGGACCTTCCCCCGGATGTTCTTCGCATCCTCCGGGCTGGCCGTCTTCAGCGACCCGTGGAAGCTCACCACGGCCGCCACCTCCGCCCCCGACCGCGCCAGCTCCAGCGCGTTGGCCCCCCCGAAGCAGTACCCGATCGCGGCCACCTTCGCCCCGTCCACGTTCGGCTGGCTCTTCAGCACGGCGAGCGCCGCCGCCGCCCGCTCGCGCATGAGCATGCCGTCGGCGTAGAGGGGCCGGGTCAGCGCCTGCGCTTCCTCCGGCCTGGTCGTGGTCTTCGCGTCGCCGTACATATCGGCCGCGAAGGCGATGTACCCCGCCTGCGCCAGCTGCTCCGCCCGCGCCTTGGCGTAGTCGTTCCGCCCCCACCATTCCGGGAAGATCAGCACCGCCGGTCGCTTGCCCGCCTGCGAGGGGTCGAACACCAGCAGGCCGCGGAGCTTCACATCCCCGTGCGTGTACTCGACCTCGCGGGACTCGAGTTTCTGCGCCAGGGCCGGCGCGGCCACGAGCAGCCCCATCAACGCCATCAGCAGCATTCGCATCCGTTGGTCTCCTGCTCCGCCGGTCCATCATTGCCGCGCCGGGTGTTTCATGCGGGCAGCGGGAACTTCGCGCACAACGATCTCACCTCTTCCCGGACCGCCCGTGCCTCGCGCTCCAGGGCTTCCGGCCCCGACAGCCCCGCATCCAGAACCCGGTCGATCCACCCCGCCACCTGCTCCATCTCGCGCTCCTTGAAGCCCCGGGTCGTGGCCGCGGGGGAGCCCAGGCGCACGCCGCTGGTCACGCGGGGCGGGCGGGGGTCGTCGGGGATGCCGTTCTTGTTGCAGACGATCCCCGCCATCTCCAGCCATTTCTCGGCGTCGGCCCCGGTCAGGGCCTCGGCCCGGGCCCGCAGGTCCACCAGCATCAGGTGGTTGTCGGTGCCGCCGGTGGTGATGCGGTACTTCAGGGCCATCAGCGACTTCGCCAGCGCCTGCGCGTTCTTCACCACCTGCTGGCTGTAGGCCTTGAACTCCGGCCTCAGCGCCTCGCCGAACGCCACCGCCTTCGCCCCGATGATGTGCATCAGGGGCCCGCCTTGCGCCCCGGGGAAGACCGCCTTGTCGATCTTCTTCGCCAGTTCCTCGTCGCTGGTCAGGATCAGCCCGCCCCGCGGCCCGCGCAGCGTCTTGTGCGTGGTTGTCGTCACGATGTGCGCGTGCGGGAAGGGCGAGGGGTGCACGCCCGCGGCCACCAACCCCGCGATGTGGGCGATGTCGGCGATCAGCAGGGCCCCGACCGAGTCCGCCGCCTCGCGGAACTTCGCGAAGTCGATCACCCGCGGGTACGCCGAGTACCCGCAGAGCAGCGCCTTGGGTTTGTGCTCCTTGCACACCGCCTTCACCGCGTCGTAGTCGATCCGCTCGTACTCCGCGTGGTCCTTCCCGTAGTGCAGCGGGTAGTGCACCGGCCGGAAGAACCGCCCGGAGAAGTTGATCTTCATCCCGTGGCTCAGGTGCCCGCCATCCTTGAGCACCAGCGACGCGAACGTGTCCCCCGGCTCCAGCGTGGCCATGAACGCCGCCTGGTTCGCCTGGGCGCCCGAGTGCGGCTGCACGTTGGCGAACCTGCAGCCAAACAACTGGCACGCTCGCTGCCGCGCCAGTTCCTCGATCTGATCGTGGAACACGCACCCCCCGTAGTACCGCGCCCCCGGGTACCCCTCGGCGTACTTGTTCGTCAGCGGCGTCCCCATCGCGTGCATCACCGCCGCGGAGACGTGGTTCTCGCTGGCGATCAGCTCGATGGTGCTCTGCTGGCGGTCCGCCTCCTTGGCGATGAGGTCGGCGACCTGGGGGTCGTGCCGGCGGACGAGGTCGAGCGTGGCGGAGAGGACTGCGTCGTGGGCCATGGGCCAAGGGTAGCCGCGGCCAATCTGCGGGCCGCCTCCCCCGGCTACACGGCCCCGACCGCCGTGACGAACCACATGCCCCCGCCGATCACGGCGCAAAGGGCGGTGGCTACCACGAAGGAGAGCGCCAGCATCAGAATCGTGTTCGCGCGGGCGTGGGGCAGCCGGAGGTATGACCGGAGCGCCCACGTCCACCAGATGTAGAGCCACCCGAGAACGAGGAGCGGAATGATCCACCACCGAACGTGAAGCGTGAGGCGCCAGAGTGTCGCCGCATCCGGGCCCCACCTCCACCCGTTCCACGTGAAACGATCCCACAGGAGGAATGCCAATCGAGGCGCGACCAGGAAGGCCGGGAAGGGGATGAGCGAGTAGAAACAGATCCGGACCAGGTGCCGTCGCCGCACCCGGGCGCGCCGGAGCGTGGTCGGCAGCAGCAGAAAGGCGGCGGGCATGACGACCGAAGCCGCCAGCGCGACAGCCACGAGCGGGTGAACGGTGCTGGCCGGGTAGTGCTCGATCTGGCCGATGCTGCGTCGCGTGGCCTCGTCGAGCGTCCACGCCAGCAGCGCTACGAGCGGGACCGGGGCCTGACGGAACGCGAGAAACGTCGGCCCGAGCTGGCCCTGGCTGAAGGCCATGATCAGGGCCCCGCAGAGCAGGGCGGCCAGCAGCATGACCACGTGGACCGACGCCATCCCGGCAAGGGGCACGGATGGGAGCCGCACCCACGAGATCGGGTGCTCCATCCGCACCCAGCGCCAGAACGCGCGCGGCCGCAGGGCCGTGACCATCGTGCGCACGAAACTGCGTGTCAGCTGCCACTGCGCCACCTCGAAGAACCGCGTCTCGTGGAGCAGCCGCTCGCTGATCAGGTCCGCCCACCGGAACTCCAGCCCGCACTCGGTGCAGACGCCGTCGAGAGGGCACGCGGGCGGCGCGCTGGTGTTCCACGAGGCCACCACGCCCGACTGGTCGTAGCCGCAACGGGGGCACTCGGGCGCGGCAACGGGCATCACCCCAGACTACCGCTGAACCGCACCGGCGGTTGCGGCGCCCAGGCGGGGGCTCAGAAGTGAATGTGGTTGGCGGCCAGCAGCGCGAAGAACGTCATCACCGAAAGGAAGGACGTGAACATCATGAGCAGCGCCACCGCCGGCGTGTGCCGCAGCCGGAGGTAGCGGCCGAGGAAGAGCCACCACCACGCCGTCAGCCACACCAAGAAGCCGATCGTCAGCAGCGGGGCCGCGAGCCGGGCCAGGAACTGGGGCACCGACCACGCCGGCGAATCCAGCAGCATCGCCGACACCACAACGGCGATCCACGCGTGCAGGGCCAGCACCGCCCCGGGCGTGGTGTAGACGAACCCCCGCACCAGGTGGACCCGCCGCACCGACGCCTGCCGGAACGTGGAACCGAGCACCAGCATCCACATCGGCATGAGAAGGGCGGAGGCGTAGGCCACGATCAGCAGCGCCATGAACGGAAAGGACGACCATTGCCATGATCCGGGGCCGCTCTGGTAATGGAACTCGCTGTAGGGCATCGCGATCAGCCTCAGCCGCGGCCCCCAGAACTCCCAGTCGTACCAGGCCGGGCCCCCCCCTCCCAGGCCGGCGCCCACGATCCAGGATGGCCCGGGGTCGAGGCCCGCGCGCGCAAGACCGAGCGCGAGGTACGACCCGCCCAGCCAGACGGCCGCGAACAGCAGCAACCGCCCGATTCGGATCTGGTGATCGATGCTCAGCTCGCGTGTCAGCACCCACGGGTGCAGCGACACCCGGGACGTGGCCAGGAACCGCCGGACGAGGCCCGTCCGCGCGTGCTCGAACGACCAAGCCGGCCCGATCGCCCGCGGGCTCAGCACGTTCCCGCAGTCAAACACCAGCCCGCACTCCGCGCACGTCGCGCCCAGCGGGCACCGTTCCGTCCACGACGCCAGCAGGCCCGACAGGTCGTAACCGCACCGCGGGCACTGGGGGACGGCGGCGCTCATTCACTTCCCCATCGCCCGCCGCTTCTCCTCGATGAACCGCAGGTGGTGCTCGAGGTGGCCGCTGTAGTCGTTCAGCAGCTCCCGCAGCGTCACCTTCCCGCGCTCGCTGTGGATGCCCCAGCGCTCGAACGCCTCCGGCGGCAGGGCCCGCAGCAGGGCCGCCGTGTGCAGCCGGTTCAGCCGGAAGAGTTCGCACGCGAGCTTGGGGTCGATGCGGTCCTGCGCGAACGCGGCCGCGAAGGCCGTCTCGTCGTACCCGATGAGCAGCGGGCGCGGCATGGCCGCGATCCGTTTCATGCGGTCCGACGCGATCAGGTCGCTGTCCACCAGGTGCGCGATCACCTGCTGGACCGACCACTTCCCCGGCACCGGGTGCGAGTTGAGCTCCTCGGCCGAGAGCCCCGCGATCGCCTTGGCGGGCGCATCGGCCCCGGCGACGTACCGATCGATGAGGGTGGTGATCATGCCCGCAGTCTACCGCGCGGCCGGCGGGGTTCTCAGGGCAGCCCCGAGCCCCCGGCATCCAGCGGCACCACCATGCCCACAGCGTCCTCAGCCCGCGGCGGGTTGCTCAGGTCCACCGGCAGGTAGACCCCCCGATCGTGGTCGCTGTTGAGCACCACCGCGCACGGCGGCACGAACATCGCCCCGGCGTCCACCTTCTCGTGCCCCAGGATGAACATGTTCACGTGCCACCGCTCGACCAGGTCCTCGATCTGCTCCGCGTCGTACCCGCGCCCCCACACCAGCAGATGGGCCGACCCCTGCCGCGGCTCGTAATCCGCGTCCGTCAGCTCCCGCGAGAGCACCGTCGGGTCGAAGCGGGCCATCATCCAGGGGCTCGGCAGGCTGTGCGCCACCAGCACCTCGCGGTGGCCGGCCGGCCCCTCGCACACGCACCGCAGCGCCAGCGGCATCGAGTAGATGAACTCCCGCACCGCATCCTGCACCACGCCCGCCTCATCCCCGAAGGCGTACTCCACGCCCTCGTTGAACGTCTCGACCACCTTCACCCCGTCCTTCACGATCCCCGCGCCCGTCACCTGGGCCAGCTCGTGGTTGGCCAGCAGCACGTGCACCAGCTCGGGAAACGTGGCCTTGAGCGCCGCCACCCGCGCCAGCGCCCGGTAGCTGAAGTCCATCCCGTTCATCAGCCGGTCGCTGTGGATGATCTCGTGCAGCACGAGGTGCGCCGGCTCGGATGCCGGGCTGGTCGCGTCGGGCGTGCTCTGGGCGCGGTTCTCGCTCAGCCCCGCCGCATCCACCAGCCGCGCCAGGTGCAGCGGGTTGTCGTGCAGGTCGCCCGTCGCGATCAGCCGCCCCGGCGACTGAATCCGGTCGATCGAGCCCACCCGGCAACCCGCGTCCCGGTTCGCGCGCGCACCAGCCAGCAGCGCGGCCCGGACCGACTCGGCGTTTCGCAGCTCCAGTGCTTGCACGTGCCACCGACTTCGCCGCCCGAGCGATTACACGGCAAGACCCGTGGCGGCCCCGGCGGCGAAGTCGGTGCCACGGCCAGATCCGGGGCGAGAAGACGCCCCCGGCTCGCTCCCGTCCGGTTCGGGCCTCAGAACGATCTTCAGGCCGCAGGCTGGCCCTGGCCCGCGGCCACGTGGTGCTTGGCCCTGAGAATGCCCTGAATCAGGCTGAGCCGGTCCGCCACCCAGTCCATCGACTCCGGGCGCTGGTCCGGGTTGATCTCCACGCACTGCATGATGAGATCGTTGAGTTTGGGGATTTCGCGGATGCGCGGGTTGATCTCCATCGCCGGCGTCGGGCGCGGGATCATCGAGTCGTCCAGCGACCCCATCAGCGAGTCTTCCTTCGCCAGCGCGGTGGGGATGTGCCGGCGCGTCAGCGTCCAGTACATCGTCGCCCCCAGGTTGTAGATGTCCGTCCTGGGCGTGATGGCCCGCCGGTGCACCTGCTCCGGGGCGATGTAGTCCGGCGTTCCCTGGATCCGCTCCTTCACCGTCCCGATCCGGCAGCTCTGCCCCAGGTCGATGATCTTGGGCGTCCCGTCGCAGACCATGATGTTGTTGGGCTTCATGTCCGCGTGGACATAGCCCCGGCCGTGCATGTGCGAGAGGGCCCGGGCCACCTGCTCGAAGATGTCGGTCGCCTTCTCGAAGGTCCGCGGCTGCTGCTTGTCCTCGCTGATGCCGTCCACGAACTCCATGACCAGGAACAGCTCCCGGGTCTGCACCAGGGCCGTCTTCTTCTTGATGAGCTTGACGATCTTGCGGATGGAGGGGTGGTCCATCTCGCTGGCGATCTTGTACTCGCCCTCGGCCTGGTCGAGGAAGCGCTGGTCCTTGGGCTCGGTCTTCTCGACGTGCTTGAAGGCCCAGATCTGCTTGGTCTTGGGGTCCTGGACCAGGTAGATGATGGAGGCCGCGCCGCGACCCACCTCGCGGAGGATGCGGTAGCCCTCGACCATGTCTCCGACCTTCTTCTCGGTCACCGGCTCAGGCACCCCTGGCTGCCAACCCTGGCTCGTTCCTCCCGGAAGCAAGGGCCCGGGGCGCTCCGTACCGCCCAGACTCCGGCTGACCCGGCCACAACACACCGCCGACCCGAATAGCCGCCGGACGCGTAGAGAACGATCCTAGGCCCCAGCATAACGGGGCTGACGCACCCCTGAATCGAGAGAGTCATGGAAAAACGCCCGCGGATCGGGGACGGACTGATCCTATCGGCTGGCCCGCCAGCCGGTTTCAGCCCCGTTCCATTCGCTTGGCGAGGCCGCGCGGATGCCGACCCTTTTAGCGCCACCGCCCCAGCTGCTCGCGGAAGGCGGCCTCGGGAAAAAACCTCCCCGGGTCGTCCGTTTCCGCCACGTCGCTGTGCAGGTAGACGCGGGAGGCGGGGATATCCAGCCTCTGCGAGAGCTCGCCGACGAGCTGGGCCAGCCTCCGGACCTGCTGGTCCGTGAAGGCCCGCTTGCGCCCGTCGCCGACGAGGCAGATGCCGATGGCGTTGCGGTTCAGCCAGTCGCCGCGGGGCCCGCCCGCGTGCGCCCCGGGGAGCTGGTCCAGCCAGCGGTACCCGACGTGGATGTCCCCGTCATCCATCCCCGAGCCGTTGCCCACGATGAAGTGGTGCCCCAGCCCCTGGAGGTTCATGGCCCGGTGCTGGGCCTCGATGGTGGAGGCGGTGCCGAAGGGCGAACCGCTGTGGTGGATCACGATCGCCTGCCAGCGACCGGGCTGGGCCGGGGCGCGGGTGCGGAAGACGGTCTCGATCGCCGAGGGCCTCGCGGCCGCGACGGCCGCGGGTAGCGAGAGGCCATCGAGGCGCGGCGCCGGGGCCCCCTGGAGCACCCAGAGCAGCCCGCCCACGGTGGTCATCGAGAGCAGGAGGGCGACCCAGACATTGCGGGCCCGCGAGGCGAGAGGGATCGCGCCCGCTTTCCTGCTCATGGACCCTGACGGCTTCCTGCTCAAACGGCCTTCCTTGCGCTTCCGGGCGCTCGCCGGCAAAACCTCTAGGGCATCGGATGTTCCCGCGCAGCGCCTTCTCAAAACAGCGGCCGAATCGCCGCGCCGGATCGCGCGCGCCGTTACCGTCCGCACGCCGGTTATCCGCGTACCCGCCGGCGCGCGTTATGGGCGCTGCCCCGCGTGCTCCGGCTCTCCGAGCCGGTCCGTTTCAAAATCACACAGGGTGGCGAACACACCGGCTCGGAGAGCCGGGCTACCCAGAGCCGGGCCATCCGGGCTCAGTCCTTGGGCATCAGCCGCTCGCGGAGGTTCGGCCGCCGGTGCCCGTACGCGTCCTCGACGTACTGCGGCGCCCGCTGGTTCCGCACCACGTCGTAGCGGTCGTACTGCGAGCGCTCTTCATCCGGCGAGAGCAGCTCCTTGCGGCACGCGCCCAGGGGCAGCGAGGCCGCGAGCAGCAGCAGGGGGGCGGCGAATCTGAGGGCGGCGCGCTGGTTCATGGCTCGGCGGGGCCAGTGTAGCGGGCGGCGGGCTCCACGATCCGCCCCGAGCCGTCGATCGCCAGTGCGCCGCGGGCGACCAGCTGCCGGATGCCCTCGTACACCGCCGCGCACACCGCCGTCGCCAGGTTCAGCGACCGCTCGCCCGCCACCATCGGGAGCAGCAGGGACCGGTCCCCCGCCGCATCCAGGATCTCCCCGGGCAGCCCGCCGGTCTCCTTCCCGAAGACCAGCCAGTCTCCGCGCTGGAAGCCCGCGTCGAACACCGGCCGACCCCGGCGCGTCGAGAAGCACCACACCCGCGCCGGGTCCACCCCCGTGCCCAGCAGCGACCCCCAGGAGTCGTGCTCCCGCACGCCCAGGCGCGGCCAGTAGTCGAGGCCCGCCCGGCGGCACGCCTTCTCGCCGGTGTCGAAGCCCAGCGGCCGGATGAGGTGCAGCCCGCACCCCGTGGCGATGCACGTCCGGCCGATGTTCCCCGTGTTGTTGGGGATTTCCGGCTCGTGCAGGACCACCTGGAAGACCGGGGCCGCCAGCCCGCCGGCGGGCGCGGAGCGGCTCACCTCTTCTTTTCGATGAACTGCCGGTCGAGCTTCTTGCGCAGCTGCACGCCCGGGTCGCTGGCGATGCACTTGTCGAGCGCTGCGCGGAAGTCCGCATCCCAGCGCCCGCTGAAGTCCATGGTCCACCCGATCCAGCGGATGGTGCCGTCGGTGCTCGCGATGAGCGCCCCGGGGAGGGGGAACTTGCCCCCGCCCTGCTGCGTGTTCAGTCCCGAGAGGCACGTCGCCGCCAGGTCCACCGCGAGGGCGTGCGAGTACTTGCGGGACTTCACGAACCCCTCCCACTTCTTCCGCAGCTTGTCGAACTCCTCCTCGGGCGTGGTCTGCACCTGGCTCTGGGCCTTCTGCGGGTCCAGCACCTTCTCGCCGATGATCGCACCGGTGATGGCGATGTCGCGCTGGAGCTGCTCCTGCAGCGTGTCCATGTTCTCCAGCACGTTGTTGTAGCTCAGGTGCACCTCCGGGTGCCAGAAGTAGATCACCTGCAGGCGCCCCGCGGTCTCCGGCTTGCGCGGGTGCCACGCCACCGGCTCGAAGCCGAGCTTGGGCTCCGTGTTCTTCCCGTCCTGGTTCAGGATGCCGAAGGCCTTCCCGATCTCGGTCTCGATCCGCGGCCACTTGTTGCTGCCCGCGGCGCCCTTGTACGCCGCCTCGTCCGGCGCCAGGTACCCCGGGGGCACCGCGGGGAGCGTCTGCAGCTCGAAGTTGGTCCGGATGTCCACCATCCGCTTGCCCTGCGCTGTCGCCAGCTCCGCCCGCTCCCTCAAGATCCGCGGCACATCCCCGGCCTTCGCCGCGTCCTCGGAGGTCACCTCGGCGACCGCCTCCTCCACCGAGCCCGCGGCCACCGTCGCGTAGCGCAGGTGCCCGGCCCGGTCCATCACGTAGAACTCCGGCTCCCGCACGACCACGAGCGCCTTGCGGTAGGCCCCGTCCTTGTCGAGCGCGATCGGGAACGTCACCCCGCGGGATTTGGCGGCCTCCGCCGCCCCGTCCCATCCCTGCGGGTGGTGGATGCCCACGACGATCAGCCCCTGCCCGCCGAACTTCTCCGCCATCCGCTGGGCGGTCGCCAGCGCCCGCACCGAGCCGGCGTTCCAGCTCGCCCAGTTCACCAGCAGCGCCGGCTTGCCGTCGAGGTCGCCGGACTTCAGCGGCTCGCCACCGGTCCAGTCCGTCAGCCCATCCCAGACCGCGGGGAACGGCCTGAGCTCCAGCTTGTCCAGCGCGACACGCCGGTCGCCGGTCGAGTCGCGCACGACGTCGGCGGCGGTGGCGAGGACGGGCGTCAGGCCGAGCGCGGCCACGGCGACGAGAGAGAACAGGCGCTTCATGGAAGCCTCCAGAGTGCGGCCTTCAGATACGGCCGGGAGCGGGGTACGGCTGCCGATTGTAGTAGGACGCCCGAGTCCCGCCCCGGTTCACCGGGATGACGCTCCCGGGTGGCCCCGACACTCCGCGGCGGGGTCTTGCCCCTCCCATGGTCAGGACGCCCCCGGGGCCGGGCACAACCGGTGCAGGGCGATGGCCGCGGCCACGGCCACGTTCAGCGAGTCCACCTCCGGGGCGATCGGGATCCGCACCCGCAGGTCGGCCCGGGCGAGGGCCGCCCCGCTCAGCCCCGGCCCCTCCGCCCCAAGCAGCAGGGCCGGCCGCGGCACCGGCGGGAGGCGGTCGAGGGGGGTCGCGGCGGGATGGGGTGTCAGGGCAACCAGGGTAAACCCGGCCTCCCTCACGACGGACAGGGCCTCGGGCCAGGGGTCCAGCCGGGCGCTCGGCACCCGCAGCGCGGTCCCCACCGAGACGCGGATCGCCTTCCGGTAGAACGGGTCGCACGTCCGGGGCGAGTACAGCACCGCAGCGTGCGAGGGGCCGATCAGGGCCGCGGCCGCGCGGAAGATGCCCCCGACGTTGTCGTGGTTGGCCAAGTCTTCGAGGACCACGGCGGCGCGGGCCGCGGCCAGAAGCGCCCGCGGGTCCCGGGGTGCGGGCCGCTCGCCGGAGGCCAGCAGCCCCCGGTGGATGTTGAACCCCGCGACGGTGTTCATGACCCCCTGCTCGACCGTGTACACGGGCGTCGCTTCCGGCAAGCGGGCCAGGGCATCCTCGACCGTCCGGAGCCGGGCCAGCGTGGTGAGCACCGACCGGACAGCCAAGCCCGCCTCGACGAGCTGCCGGACCACGACCTCCCCCTCCGCGATGAACGGGCCCGGATACCCTGCCCCCCTGCCCCCTCCCCCGCCTTCCCCCCCTCCGGCCCGGAGGTGGGCCTCGCGGATCGCCCGGTAGTCGCTCAGGCGGGGGTCGCCGGGGTCCGAGATAGGGATGATCGTGGCCACGGGGCGATCCTAAACGCGGAGCGACCTTGGAACTGTGGCAGGCGGCCATCCTGGGGCTGGTGGAAGGGATCACGGAGTACCTCCCGGTCAGCTCCACCGGGCACCTGATCCTCGCCTCGTCGCTGCTGGGCCTGGATGGCCCGGAGCGCAAGGGGGCGTTGAATGCGTTCCAGATCGTGATCCAGGGCGGGGCGATCCTCGCGGTGCTGGGCCTGTACTGGCCGCGGGTGGTCCAGATGCTGCGTGGCCTGCTCGGGCGTGACCCGGCCGGGCTTCGCCTGGCCATCAACCTCGCCGTGGCTTTCGCCCCCGCGGCCGTGATCGGCGTTCTCCTGAACGACTGGATCGAGTCGCGCCTGTTCTTCGTGGTGCCGGTCGTGAGCGCCCTGGCCGCGGGGGGCATCTACATGATCCTCATCGGCCGGCTCCTTGGCCGCCGGCCCGGGGCGCCGCCACCCCCCGCCGGGCCGGACCAGCCCGACCCTCTCGCCACCATGACGCCGCCCAAGGCCCTCGCGGTCGGCCTCATGCAGTGCATCGCCATGTGGCCGGGCGTCAGCCGGTCGATGATGACCATCACCGGCGGGATGATCGTCGGCCTCCCCGCGGCGGCGGCGGCCGAGTTCAGCTTCCTCCTCGGCCTGCCCACGCTGGGCGGGGCGACGGTCTACCGGCTCGTCAAGGATGTCTGGCGGTCCGACGGGGGCCCGAACATGTTCGAGTCGTTGGGGTGGGGGGCGGTGTTGATCGGTATGGCGGTGGCCGCGGTGGCGGCGGCGGTCGCGGTCCGCTGGCTGGTGGCGTTCCTCAATCGCCACGGGCTGGCCGTCTTCGGCTGGTACCGGCTCGGGCTGGCGGCGGTGCTGGCGGGCCTGGCGCTGGCGGGAGCGGTGCGGATCGCCCCGGACAGCCCCGGGACGCCCGTTCAGCCCGGCCCGGCCGTGCTCGCGGGGGCCCCACCATGACCCGCGAGTTCCCCAGGGAGAAGGTCCGCGTCGTGCTGCTGGAGGGCATCCACGCCCGTGGGGCGGAGCTGCTGGCGTCCGAGGGGTTCAAGATCGAGGCCCACGCCAAGGCGCTCGAGAGCGAGGCCCTGGAGAAGGCCCTCGCCGGGGCGCACATCCTGGGCATCCGCTCCAAGACGCAGGTCCGCGCCGCCGCCCTGAAGGCCGCCCCGCGGCTGCTCACTGTCGGCACGTTCTGCATCGGGACCGACCAGGTGGACCTGAAGGCCGCGGCGGGCGCGGGCGTCCCGGTCTTCAACTCGCCGTTCTCGAACACGCGGAGCGTGGCGGAGCTGACCATCGCCGAGGTGATCGCCCTGCTGCGGCACATGGTCGAGAAGAGCCGGCGGCTGCACGAGGGGGAGTGGGACAAGTCCGCGAGCGGCGCCCACGAGGTGCGGGGCAAGACGCTGGGCATCGTCGGCTACGGGCACATCGGCTCGCAGGTCTCGGTCCTGGCCGAGGCCCTGGGCATGCGGGTGGTCTACTACGACGTGGTCCCCAAGCTCCCCATCGGCAACGCCCGGCCGCTGCGGTCGCTGGACGACCTGCTCGCCGAGTCGGACGTGGTGACGCTCCACATCCCCGAGACCGCGCGCACGCGCGGGCTCATCGGGGCTCGGGAACTGGCGAAAATGCGCCGGGGCGCCCTGCTCATCAACAACGCCCGGGGCAGCATCGTGGATATCCCCGCCCTCGCCGCGGCCCTGAAATCGGGGCATCTGACCGGGGCCGCGGCCGACGTCTTCCCGCGCGAGCCCGCCGGCCGGGGCGAGCGGTTCGAGAGCGAGCTGCGGGGGCTGGAGAACGTGATCCTGACGCCCCACATCGGCGGCAGCACGGAGGAGGCCCAGGAGGCGATCGCCGTGGATGTCGCCTCGAAGCTGGCGAGGTTCGTGAACAACGGGAGCACGACCGGGGCGGTGAACGTCCCGGAGGTGGAGCTGGCCGAGCAGGGCCCGCGCCTGGAGGCGGGCGAAGAGCCGGCCGAGGCGGGCGCCGGGCGCCACCACCGCATCCTGCACTTCCACCGCAACGTGCCCGGCGTACTGAGCAAGATGCACGGCCAGATCGCGGAGCTGGGCGTCAACATCCGCGCGGAGCACCTGCAGACCCGCGGCGACGTCGGCTACGTCGTGCTGGATGTGGACCCAACGCAGGGCGAGCGCGTGCTCAAGGGCCTCCGCGCGATCCCGGAGACGATCCGCGTCCGCATGCTCTGGTGAACCGACTCTCCCCGGCCCTGCGTCAGGTGTGCGTGCGCCAGAGCACCCACCCCGCCAGCGCGGCGATCACCAGGCCGATGGCGGTCCCGATCGGGAGGTACCACAGCGTGGCAATGCCCATGACCAGCATCGCCTTCGTCCCCCAGGGTGCCCCCAGTGCGCACGCCGCGGCCGCGGCCAGCCACGCCAGGCCGAACGCCGTGTAGATCGCTTTCATGGGTGTCCCGCGTGGGTCGAGGCCCACAGCGCTGACGATGTGCTTCCAGGGGCCGAGCTGCCCGGCGTACTCACCGCTCCGCGGCGTGATGTAGTCGCCCACGATGAGCGCGCGGGCCCCGTCAAAGGTCATCCAGAGCCCCGGCTGAATCGCCAGGGCCACCAGCACCCAGCGGGCCCAGCCCATGGCTCAGTACCGCCGGACGACGCCCTTGACCACCCCCTGCACCTGGCAGAACTTGACCCGGATGGGGTCGTAGCTGGGGTTCGCCGGCTGCAGGCGGATGTGGTCATCCTCCTTGAAGAAGGTCTTGAGCGTCGTCTGGCCGTCGGGCAGGAGGGCCACGACGCGGTCGCCGTTGCGGGCGACCTCGGTCCGCTCGCACAGGACGTAGTCGCCGTCCAGTATCCCCTCATCCTTCATCGAATCGCCCTCGACCTTCAGGGCGAAGGTCGAATCGCGGCCCGCGCGCCCGCCGACCAGGTCGTTCAGGTCGATCTCGTCCTGGTCCGCCACCTTCTCGATGGGGTAGCCCGCGGCGATCTTGCCCACCAGGGGGAAGCGGGTCGGGCGGGCCTCATCGGGGACGGAGACGCCCTCAGCGATCGACAAAGAGCGAGCCTTGTTGGGCTCGCGGACGAGGGCGCCCTTTTTGATAAGCGCCTCGACGTGCTCGAAGACCGTGACCTTGCTGACCCCGATCTCGTCGGCGAGTTCCTGCATCGTCGGCGAATAGCCGCGGCGCACCCGCCAGTCGCGGATGAGTTGAAGGATCCTGAGCTGCTTGGGCGTGAGATTCATGGGCGGACTCCTCTTCCATCAGGCGAATACCCCGGCCGACAACACCGGCCGGGGCGACGTGCAGGGCAACGGGGCGGACGTGAACAGCGAGGGGAGCGCCGGCCAGACGCCGGGCGATCGCCCCCACGAGCGAGCGGGAACGGGCGAGCGGGCCGGCCTGGCCCGCCAGGGCACGCTCGGCCAGCCAGAGGCGGCCGGCGAGCAGAAGAGGCCCCCCGCCCTCGGCCGGAGCCGGCGAGCCGCGGGCTGCCGACTCGCCGAATGAACGCACGAGACGCGGGATGCGGCCCGGGGCCGCCTGGTCCGCGTGAAGGGAAACGGTGTACGCGCCGCCGGGGCCGAACTTGACAACTGGTGCCTCGCATCGCATCGGGGGACCTCACGACTGTGAGAGCCGTCGCGGCCGATCTGGCCGCGCGAGGAACTCCGTCCCTCACAAGCGAGTGCCGATCCCCGGCAGAACCGCAGACCACCCGAGTTCACTCTGCCCATCGTCCGGCCTCCTGACCGTCCGCGACATTTCAACCCGGTTCGTTCGGTACACGATAGCCAATCATCGGCCACACGGCAAGGGAATCTCGACAACAGATCTGCGGAAATCCGGGTCAAACTCCGCGAAGTTGCGGAGGTCGGGTTTCATAAGTGCAGTCAGCAGCGGGCGATACGGCTTCCCTGCCGGCGGACCCGCTTCTGAATTTCCAGGGTGGTCAGGTGGACGCGGAGCTGCGCCGGGGGCATATCCGCGGCCCTGGCGAGCTCATCCGGTGTCAGCGGGTGCTCGAGCACGGCGAGGATGCGCTGGTGCGCAACCGACAGGCCGGGCGCTCGCGAAACGGCGGCAGCGCCGGGCGCGGCCCTGTCGTCTGAAAGCGGCTTCATCTCTGCCCCTGCCGGATCGAAGAGCGCCTCGGGCGCTCGCGCCGGGTCGGCGTAGCGGTCGGCGTGGACGCCCGCGAAGCTGTGCCGCGCCGGCGACTCGAGGATCGCCAGCACATCGCCCGGCTCGGTGACGAGCGCTGCCCCGCCCGACTTGATGAGCTCGTGCGTCCCCCAACTGGAGGGCGAGTCGACCCGCCCGGGGACCGCCATGACCTCGCGCCCGTGGTCCTCGGCCGCGACGCGGGCCGTGATCAGCGAGCCCGACCCCTTCTGGGCCTCGATCACGATGACGCCGAGGCTGACGCCCGAGATGAGGCGGTTGCGCGCCGGGAAGTTCAGGGCATCCGGGACGGTCGAGAGCGGCAGCTCCGAGATCAGGGCCCCGCCCGCCCCCCCGGGCTCCGCCGCCGCGACCCGCTCGAAGAGCGCTGCGTTCTCCGGGGGGTAGCACTCCCCGAGGCCGCAACCCAGGATGGCGATGGTCCGGCCGCCGGCCCGCAGGGCCCCGCGGTGCGCGGCCGTGTCGATCCCGCGCGCCCCGCCGGAGACGATGGTCAGCCCCGCCCCGGCGAGCACGGCGGCGAAGCGTTCGGCCTGCTCGATGCCGTAGGCGGTGGAGTCGCGCGAGCCGACGATGGCCACGGGGTAGGCGTCGAGGTCGGCCGGGCGCAGGGCCCCGCGGATGTAGAGCAGCGGTGGGGCGTCGGGGAGGGGCGCGAGCAGGGGCGGGTACTCGGGGCTGCCCCTGGCGATGAGCCGCACGCCGAGCTTCGACGCCAGGGCCAGCTCGCGCTCGACCAGGGCCTCGGACTCCTTCAGTCCCCGCACGAACGCGACCGATTTGGCGCTGCCGATCCCGCGGACCCGCTCCAGTTCGCGCGCTGATGCCCCCAGCACGCCCCGCGCGGAGCCGAAGGCCTCCAGCAGGCGCGCGATCAAGATCGGCCCGAGCCCCGGCGTCAGCGTCAGGCGCAGGAGATCGCGCAGGTCTTCGGTCGGCGGTGCTGTGCTCGGGGCGTCCACGGGCGGGCAGTGTACCGAACGGACGCCGCTACAATCGGCCCCCATGTACACCCCGCCGGGCCAGCCCTTCTTCCAGCCCCCGCCGCAGCAGGGCCCCGACCTCAGCCAGCTCCTCCTCAAGAACGCGC
The DNA here is from genome assembly GCA_040902425.1 of Phycisphaerales bacterium. Lineage (GTDB taxonomy): Bacteria > Planctomycetota > Phycisphaerae > Phycisphaerales > UBA1924 > JBBDXI01. The sequence goes on along the minus strand of JBBDXI010000091.1, from coordinate 37,064 downwards.
AGATCGCGCTGAGCACCTACGCGCGGATGGAGGTCGATCAGCACCTGCTGGGCAAGCTCAACGTCGAGCGGGTGCGCAGGCTCCCGCCCGGTGCCCCCCTGCGCGAGGCGGAGTTCAAGGTCCACTCCCAGTTCGGCGAGGATGGGGTCATCCAGTTCCTCATCCACCACGTCCCCATCGAGAACCGGTCGTTCATCGAGTTCGGCGTCGAGGCCTACACCGAGGCCAACACCCGCTTCCTGCTGGTCAACGACAACTGGAGCGGCCTGATCCTGGATGCCAACCAGGGCCAGATCGAGTCGGTCAAGCGGGAGTTGCTCGCCCGGCTCTACGACCTGACCGCCCTCTGCTCGTTCATCACGAAGGAGAACGTGAACGCGCTCTTTTCCGGGGCGGGGTTCACCGGCGACATCGGGCTGCTCTCGGTGGATATCGACGGGAACGACTACTGGGTGTGGGAGGCCATCGACGCGGTCTCGCCCCGCATCGTCGCCGTCGAGTACAACAGCGTCTTCGGCCTGCTCCCGGTCACCATCCCCTACCAGCCGACCTTCTCCTATCGCCAGGCCCACCCCACCGGCCTCTACTGCGGGGCGGGCCTCGCGGCCCTCTGCCACCTCGCGAAGCGGAAGGGCTACCGCTTCGTGGGCTCGACCTCGATCGGGCTCAACGCCTTCTTTGTGCGGGAGGATGTCGCGGGGTCCCTCCCCTCCCTCACTGCTGAGGAGGGCTACGTCGAGAGCCGCCTCCGCACCTCGACCGACGGCACGGGCCAGCCGACGCACCTCCGCGGGCGCGCCCGATTCGAGGCCATCCGCGACATGCCGGTGGTGAACGTGATCACCGGGGAGCCGATGACCTTGGCGCAGGCGGAGGCGCGGGCGAACGTCGGCCGCTGAGGCGCCATTCAGCGCCCCGGCAGCCGCTGGTACGACAGCGCCGCTGGCTCCTGGTCGTGCAGGGCGCTCCGGATGTAGACCTCGATCGGCGTCTCCGGCGGTACGGTGGTCGCGATCCGGTGGTCCACCAGGGCCTGGGTCTGCTGGAAGGCGGGGTTGGGGCGGCGGGTCGTCACGTACACCCGCGTCCGGTCCAGGTCCCGCACCGTCTGGTCGAGCTGCACGGCCCAGCCGCCGGTGGGGGCGGTGAAGATCAGGATGTGCTGGGGGCCGGAGGAATCCACCGCCACCGGGGGGCCTGCGTACGGGGCGGGGGACACGACCGGCGGCTTGTTGCTGGCACAACCGGCCGCCAACGCCGATAACAAGGCAAGCCCCACCGCGCCGATGCTCGATGTACAGAGGCGAAGGGAGAGGGCATGGGTTCGGCTGCGGGTCGTCATGAGCGGGGCAAGCGGCCGGCGAAGCCGGCGCGGTATCGTACCGGGCGGGCCCGCCGGCGTGGCAAGCCGACGCCGGGAGTGTCGCAAGGAGAGTCGATGGCGCTCAGGATGAGCCTCCGCAAAGCCCTCACGCTCGCCGCGCGCCAGCCGCGCCTGAACGCGGCCCTGGTCGCGGCCGTCGTCGCGCTGGGGGCGGGCTGGGGGCTCTGGTCGTGCCAGTCCACGCCGGGCGGGGGGGCGCCGGTCCGCGCGGAGGCCCCGCCGATCCCCGCGACCGAGCCGGATGTCCGGATCCGCATCAAGGCCGCCGTCGCGTCCGTCAAGCTGACGGGGCCGGAGCAGTTCCTCATCCGGGCAGGAGTGGGGGAGTCGGCGACGCTGAAGGCGCCGGTGACCATCACCGCCACCGCCGGCGGGTGCCGGATCGTGGATGCCTCGGGCTCCGAGCGGGCCGTCGCCTCCGTCCCGTGGGTCGAGATCGAGAGCATCGCCAAGGGGTCGGCGGCCGCCGCCAGGATCAAGGTGGACGGCGTCGCCTACCCCGGGCGCCTGCGGATCATCCCGCGCACCGCTCCTCTGGCGGATGCCGAGCCCGAGGAGGCGCCGCCCGGCCCGGCGCTGGCGTCGAGCGACCCCGCCGCGGCGCTCCTGGCGCTGCAAGCCCCGTCGCGCCCGAAGTGGCCCGCGGCCCGCGCCGCGCCCGCGGCGCCCGCCGCGAAGATGGACCTCATCGAGGTGGTCCCCATCGAGGCCTACCTCACCGGCGTGATCATCGCCGAGATGCCCAGCCACTGGCCGCTGGGCGCGTTCCACGTGCAGGCCGTCTGCGCCCGCACCTACGCCCTGCACGAGCGGGCTCGGTCGATCCAGAACGGCAAGGCGTGGGACCTGGAGGCCGGCGAGCTGGACCAGGCGTACAACGGCGGGCCGGAGATCCCCAACGCCGCGAAGGCCGTTGCCGAGACGCGCGGGATTGTCCTGACGTGGAACGGCGGCCTGCTGCGGTCGTATTACTCCAGCACCTGCGGGGGGCGCACCGCCGGCGCGGCGAGCGTCTGGCCGACGGGCCCGGGGTTCGAGTTCAACCTGGCGGCGCCCATCCAGCCGAGCCCGCGCGAGACGACGTGCAAGGATTCGCCGATCCACCGCTGGAGCCTCACCCGCGACCGGGCGGAGCTGAGCAAGCAGCTGCGCGAGTGGGGTCGGACCAACGGCCACCCGATCGGCAAGATGGCCCTGATCGAGGGCGTCGAGACGGTGCAGACCAACCCCGTCGGGCGTCCGACGCGCTACGTGGTGACCGACGACAAGGGCGCGACGTTCCCCATCGCCGCGGAGCTCCTGCGGGTGGCCTGCAACTACGGCGTGGCGGGCGTGAAGCCCATCACCCGCGAGACCCGCGTCCGCTCGGGGGACCTGGAGATGGATGTCACGCCCAGCGGCGTGGTGATCCGCGGCCGGGGCTTCGGGCACGGCGTGGGGATGTGCCAGTACTGCGCCCGGGCGATGGCGGAGCGGGGCGACCCGTGGCAGGAGGCGGTGCTGCGGTTCTATCCCGGGGCGAAGCTGGAACGGGCGTACTGAACGCCCCAAACGGCCAGACGCGTCACCGCCTCTTGTCTGCGATCCGGCCTCGATTAGACTGCCCCGCCGATGAGCCGCAGCCCGCCAGTTCGCGCCGTGACACTTCTTGCGGTCGCCGGCGCCGCGGCCGCTTCGCACGCGCAGGTCCTTCTGCATCCGCTGGTGGTCGTCGGAGACCCCGTCCCCGGGATCGGCAACGTCACCTCGATCACCGACATCGCCGTCAACAGCGCCGGCTCATGGGCGGTCGCGGTCGCGACCGACCATCCCAACGGCAACGCCAACACGCTCATCCTCCGCGACGGCCAGGTGGCGATGCGCGAGGATGATCCCGCCCCCGGCACGGGCACGACCATCTCGTTCATCGGGACGAGCAGCCTCGGCCCGGCCGGCGAACTCGGCGTGCGGATCGGCCTGCGGAACGCCCAGAGCGGGCAGGACTCCGCCATCGTGCGGCAGGGCCAGCTCGTGGTCCGCGCCGGCGCGCCCTGCACCGACCCCAACGTCCCCGCGGGCACGCTCTACTACTCGTTCTTCCGCTCCGCCATGAACGAGTCGGCCCAGTTCTTCGCGCCGTGCGCCCTGAGATGGGGTGGCGGCCAGTTGGTCCGCGCGGCGGCCCGGATCACGTTGGATCCGCAGACGGGCTCGACCGCCCAGCAGTTGATCGTTCGCCCCGGCGACACGCTCCCCGGCCTCGGCCAGGTCACGGACGTGCTCAACGGCGTCTGGCAGGGCGACATCAACAACTCGGGCCACGCGGTCTTCACGGCGCTCAGCGGAAACTTCGCCGGGATCTTCATGTGGACGCCCGGCGCCACCACCGCGCTCGCCATCCCTAATGGCGCCTCGCCCCTTCCGGGGCGCCAATGGCTCAACCTCACGAGCGCGGCCGTCGCCCTCGGCGATGGTGGCGACACCGCCGTCGCCGGGAGCATCAGCGGGGAGATCGCCACCAACGCCATCATCGCCCGCAACGGCGCCGTCTACCGCCAGAAGGGCCAGCCCCTCCCCGGCCTCGCCCAGTACTCCCTCACCGGCTTCGGCGTCAACCGCGGGCCGCGGCTCACCGCCGACGGGCGGGTCCTCTGGTTCGCCGACTGGAACGGGCCGGCCGCGGCCAACGCGGGGGTCTTCCTCCAGGACCGGATGCTGGCGCAGGAGGGCGACGCGGTCCAGACGCCGCTGGGGGTTCTGGCCATCAAGTCCTTCGCTCTGGGCGATTTCGGGGCGGTCCTGGTGATCACTCCGGATGGTCGGTATGTGGTGACGCGAGTCGTCCTCACCGACGGCACGACGGACGGGGCGGCCGCGATCCTCATCGACACGGCCGCGCCGGTCTGCTACGCCAACTGCGACGGCAGCACCGCCCCGCCCGTGCTCAACGTGGGCGACTTCGGTTGCTACCTCCAGAAGTTCGCCGCGGGCCTGTGGTACGCCAACTGCGACGGCAGCACCACGCCCCCCGTGCTGAACGTCGGCGACTTCGGCTGCTTCCTGCAGCGGTTCGCCGCGGGCTGCCCCTGATCGTAAGCGGCCGGCTGCCTCAGCCTTTCCGCGAGGCCGCGCCGCCGCCGAGGACGCCCAGGTCCAGCAGCACGGCGATGATCACGACGATCAGCGGGAAGCCCGAGAGGCTCCCGCCCCCGGCGTTGTGCGCCCACGCGTAGGCCAGCGTGGTGTACGGCAGGAAGAAGAACCCCAGCACCGGCCAGATCCACGCCTGGTAGGCCGTGTGCAGGTAGGTCGTGAACAGCCAGAGGATGACCAGCACCACGCGCGGGAAGAAAAAGGCGAGCAGCACAAGAAGGCAGGGCATGGCAACTCCTTGGGGCCATTGAAGGCCCGGTCCCGCTCCCGGTTCCGTCGGCGGGGCCGACATGAGCGGCCGGCCTACATGAGCAGCCGCGTGATCAGTTGCACGCCCGCCAGCGCGTACACCCCCGCGAACAGGTCATCCAGCACGATCCCCCAGCCCCCCGCCACCCGCTGCAAACGCCCGGCGGGAAAGGGCTTGAGGATGTCCAGCAGCCGGAACAGCAGGAACGCCGCCAGCAGCGCCACCGCCGCCCGCCCGGGCGTGGCCGCGGCGTGCGCGGGGATGAACAGCAGCGCGACCGCCTGCCCCGCGGTCTCGTCGGCCACGACGTTGGAGGGGTCCTTGCGGAGGTACCGGGCCTCGGCCGCGTCGCCGTAGGCGGCGCACGCGAGCGTGAAGAACACGGCGACCGCCGCGAGAGCCAGGTTGTAGACCCACGGGGACCCTGCCGGCCCGGCCCCCGCCGCCATGAGCGCCGCCGCCAGCGCCACGCTCGGGAGCGAGCCCCAGGTCCCCGATGCCGGCCGCAGGTACCCCAGGCCGAAGGTGGTGACCAGCAGGGCGCCCGCGCGGCTCAGGCCGCCGCGCCGGGGGAGCACCAGGGGCGCCGGACTCACGGCCGCTTCTCCGCCCGCGCCGCGCGGAACGCCTGGACGACGTACGGCACCCCCGAGTACGCCGTGACCGCCACGGTCGTCCAGACCAGCCCGCGGATCGTCCACCCCGCCCAGCCGGGGGTCGTCCCGCTCCACACGCTGGGGATATTCAGCAGCAGCAGCACCGCCGGGATGCAGAGCGACTGCAGGATCATCTTCAGCTTCCCGCTGAGGTTGGAAGGGAACTCGACGCCCCGCGACTCGAACACGGCCCGGATGCTCGTGACGAGAAGCTCCCGGGCCAGCACCACCGCGACCATCCACGACTGCACGGCCGTGATCGACGCCGTCCCCAGCGTGTCGTCCACCCTGTAGCGGGCGGTGACGAACCCCGGCCCGGCCAGGTAGACGAACCCGCCGATGATCAGCAGCTTGTCGGCGAAGGGGTCCATGATCCGCCCGAAGGTGGTGATCACCCGCCAGCGGCGGGCCAGGTACCCATCCAGGGCGTCCGTCGCGGCCGCCAGGGCGAACAGCGCCACCGCCGCCAGCAGCAGCCAGTCCGGCGAGTGCCCGTGCGCCAGGGGGGAGCGCTCGAAGCGCCACGGCGTCAGCACCGCGAAGAACCCGCCCGCGAGGACCACCCGCAGGAGCGTGATCGTGTTGGGCAGGTGCCGCCAGACGCCGATCCCCGGAACCTCCGGCGCGGCGCGCGCGCCCGGGCGAGGAACATCGGCCCGTGACGCGGGTAGGGGAGCATCCGGCATGGCGGCGATGGTACGAGCGGGCACATCCCCGTGCCGGTTGCCGCTCCCCGCATGCCCCTCTATCCTGCTGGCCCTCTTCCCGGGGCCCCGATTGGACCAGGTCGTCAACCAGGTTGCGCTCTACGTGCTGCTGGCCCTCGGCGCGGCGGGCGTGCTCGTGGCCCTCCCCCGCAAGGGGCTCAACCCCCAGCCGATCGGCATGATCCTCGCCGCGGCCGCGGGCGGGCTGCTCGTGCTCCTGATGAGCCTGAAGGCCGGCGAGCACCGGCCGAACCTCTTCTTCTACATCTTCGCCGCCGTGGGGCTCGGCTCGGCCCTGCGGGTGGTCACGCACCACAAGCCGGTGTACGCGGCCCTCTACTTCATCATGACGATCTTCGCCTCGGCGGGGCTGTTCGTGATTCTTTCGGCCGAGTTCCTCGCCTTCGCGCTGGTCATCGTCTACGCCGGGGCGATCCTCATCACCTACCTCTTCGTGATCATGCTGGCGACGCAGTCGCCCGCGGAGGAGGAGTCAGAGGTCCTCGCCGAGTACGACACGCGGGCCCGCGAGCCCCTCGCCGGCGTCTTCGTCGGCTTCGTGCTCCTCGCCGTGCTCACCTCGATGATGTTCCGCGGCGTCGATGACCTGCCCGGCCCGGGCCCTGCGGGCGCCGACCAGTCGCTGCTCGCCCAGTACCCCGGGAAGGTCATGGCCCCCGCCGAGACCAGGCCCGAGATCGAGGCCATGCCCGGCAAGAAGTTCGCCGCGGCCCTCGACGAGCAGAAGGTCCGGAACATCGAGGCCGTCGCCTACCGCCTGCTGGCCGACCACCCGGGGGCGATCGAGATCGCCGGCGTCATCCTTCTTATGGCGATGCTGGGGGCGGTCGTGCTGGCCCGCAAGCAGGTCCAGCTGGATGAGGAGGCCAAGGCCCGCCACGCCGCCAGCCTCGCCTCCGAGGTGACGCGCAGCGAGGGGGCGCGATGACCGCCGCCCTGCTCGCCCAGGCCAACTACCCGGCGCCGATGCACGGGCTGACCCTGGCCCACTACCTGTTTGTCGCCGCGGCGATGTTCGCCATCGGGCTGATCGGGTTCACGACGCGGCGGAACCTGATCATCATGTTCCTCTGCACGGAGCTGATGTTCCAGGCCGCGGGCATCGCGTTGATCGCGTTCGGGCGCTACCACCTCAACCACACCGGCGAGACGTTCGTGATCTTCGTGCTGACGGTGGCCGCGGCCGAGGCGGCGATGGCCCTGGCTCTGGTCGTTCTCCTCTTCCGGCGGCGCGAGACGCTGGATGCGGAGGAGTGGCAGCAGTTGAAGGGATGACTCGGCAACCAACGAGCCCCGAGCGTGAGCGAGGGGTTGGTGAGACGTGAGACGAAGGTAGATTTTGAGCGGAGCACTCGAACAAGCCCTGGTCTCGACCCTCGCTGTCGTTGAGCCGCCCGCGCTCGCGGATGGCCCCTGGTGGGCGGCGCTCGTCCCGCTGCTGCCCCTGCTCGCCTCCGCCCTCACCGGCCTCTGCGCCGCCTTCGGCGTCAGGAGCAAGCTGCCCGCGTGGATCAGCGTGGGCTCCCTCGCCGCGAGCTTCGTCGTCGCGGTCATGGTCTACTTCCAGCTCCAGGCCGCCGCCGCGACCGTCCCGGACCTCCCCCACGGCGCCTCTACCGCCCTCCACACCGTCATCTACCAGTGGTTCGACCTCTCCTGGGGCACCCAGCCCGGCCAGCACTTCACCGCCAACTTCGGCTTCTACATGGATGGTCTCACCGTCCTGTGGATGCTCTTCGTCACCGGCCTGGCCACGCTCATCGCCCTCTACGCCAGCGAGTACATGGCCGGGGACCTCGGCGTCGGCTACTGCCGCTTCTTCGCCGGGTTCAACCTGTTCGTCTTCTCCATGGCCTGCCTCGTCATGGCCGACAACCTCGTCCTCCTCTACCTCGGCTGGGAGGGCGTCGGCCTCTGCTCCTACCTGCTTATCGGGTACTTCTACAAGAAGCCCAGCGCCGTGGCCGCGGCCAAGAAGGCGTTCATCGTCAACCGCATCGGCGACCTGGGCCTGGCCCTGGCCATCTGGCTGATCTTCGTCAAGTTCGGCACGGTCGAGTACGCCGCGCTGTTCTCGCACGAGACGTTCCAGCTCTACCTCGGCTGGGCCCGCGACGGCTTCCACGACAAGATCCCCGCCGATGTCCAGCTCATCCCCTTCCTCCTCATGCTCGGGGCGTTCGGCAAGTCGGCCCAGTTCCCGCTGTACGTCTGGTTGCCGGACGCCATGGAGGGGCCGACGCCCGTCTCGGCCCTCATCCACGCCGCCACGATGGTGACCGCCGGCGTCTTCCTCATCGCCCGGACGCTCTGGGTCTTCGAGTTGTCCCCCTACGCCCTGCCCACCGTCGCCTGGATCGGCGGGTTCACCGCGCTGCTCGCGGCCACGATCGGCATGGCCCAGTTCGACATCAAGCGGATCATGGCCTACTCGACCGTGAGCCAGCTCGGCTTCATGTTCGCGGGGCTGGGCTTCCTCACGAGCGTCGGCGCGGCCTCGCACGTCTTCACCCACGCCTTCTTCAAGGCCCTGCTCTTCCTCGCCTGCGGGGCGGTGATGCACGGCTTCGCCGGGCAGCTCGACCTCCGCAAGCTCTCGGGCGTGGCCAGGATTCCGGGCTGGCGCATCGTCGGGTTCACGATGCTGATCGGCTGCCTGAACCTCTCGGGTTTCCCGATCGTCACCAGCGGGTTCTGGTCCAAGGACACGATCATGGCCGAGGCGTTCGTCGCCCACGGCCCCGGCTTCCAGGCCCTCGGCATCCTGCTGGTGCTCACCGCCGGCCTCACCGCCTACTACACCTTCCGCGTCTTCTTCCGCGTCTTCGTCGGTCCGGTCCACTACGAGCCGGGCGATGAGCTGCACGGGCACGACGCCCACGCCCACGATGCCCATCACGATCTCCCGCACGAGGAGAAGGAAGAACGGGCCATCGAGTCCGAACTCGCGGCCAAGGCCGCCGCCGCGGAGCACCCGGGCGAGCACGGGTTCCACCCCCACCCGCCGGGCTGGGCGATCAACACCGTGCTGGTCATCCTCGCCCTCGGCACGTTCGCGGCCATCCCGCTGGTCCTCTTCCCGGCGGACACGCACGGCTGGGTGGGCGGCATGGTCGAGAGCTCGACCGCGGCGGTCGAGACGCACGCTCACGACGCCCACGGCTTCTGGTCCGACCCGCACCAGTGGATGCTCGCGGTCTCGACCGTCATCGGCCTCATCGGCATCGCCCTCGCCTGGTGGCTGCACTACGCCGGCCGCACCAGCGCCGCCCGCTCCCGCGCCGACGCGCTCGTGCCGGCCCTGGGCCCGATCGCCGGGTGGGCCCGCAACAAGTGGTACGTCGATGAGCTCTACGACCTGCTCTTCGTGAAGCCCCTCTGGGCCCTCTCCCACCTCTTCTACTACTTCGACGCCCTGGTCGTGGATGGCCTGGTCGGCCTCGCCGGCTGGCTCCCCCGCGCTACCGGCCGCATCCTCAGGCCCGCCCAGTCCGGCCAACTTCACGGCTACGCCGTCGGCATGGCGGGGGGGATCGGGCTGCTCATCGTCATCGTCCTCCTCGTCACCAAGGCGGCGGCCACGACGTGATCCTCTACGCCCTCATCTTCGTCCCCGTCGTCTTCGCGCTGCTCATCGCCGCGCGCCCGGTGCGCGACGCCCGCCAGTTGGCGCTGATCGGCACGCTCCTCCCCGTGGGCCTGGTCGCGTGGCTGCTCTTCTCATTCGACTGGGATCTGGCCGCGCAGTTCCAGTTCCCCTCCACCATCCCCTGGTTCACCGCCCTCGGGGGGATCGAGCGGGGCGACGTCGCGCTCGGGGGCGTTCAGCTTAGCGTCGGGGTCGACTCCGTCTCGCTGATGCTCGTGGCGCTCACCGTTCTGCTCGGTCCGATCTGCGTGGCGGGGTCTTTCAGCGCCATCACTGAGCGAGTCAAGACCTACTACGCCTGGCTCGTCGCTCTGCAGGGCGCGATGACCGCCGTGTTCCTCGCCCGGGACCTGGTTCTCTTCTACGTCGCCTTCGAGTTCACCCTCGTGCCCATGTGGGTCCTCATCAGCCTGTGGGGCTCGACCAACCGCAGGAAGGCCGCGACGCGGTTCTTCCTCTACACGTTCACGGGCTCGATGATCGCCCTGGCGGGCCTGGTCTACGTCGTCTGGACCGCGGCCGGTATCCGCGGATACTGGACCTTCGACATCGGAGACCTCTCCCTGTTCGCCCGCCTGCACCTCACCGCCTCCGAGCAGGCCTGGGTCATGCTCGCCCTCCTTGCCGGCTTCGCCGTCAAGGTGCCCCTCTTCCCCGTCCACACCTGGCTCCCCCTCGCCCACACCGAGGCCCCGACCGCCGGGTCGGTCATCCTCGCCGGCGTGCTCCTGAAGCTGGGCACCTACGGCATCTACCGCTTCGTGCTTCCCTTCTGCCCGATCGCCGCCTGGGAGTACGCGCCGACCGTGGCCGCCGTCTCCATCGTCGGCATCGTCTACGCCGGGCTCATCTGCTGGGTGCAGACCGACGTCAAGAAACTGGTGGCCTACTCCTCGGTGGCCCACCTGGGCTTCTGCATCCTGGGGATGTTCTCGTTCAACACCGCCGGCCTCACCGGGTCGGTCCTCTACATGGTCAACCACGGCCTCTCCACCGGGGCCCTCTTCCTCATGATCGGGATGGTCTACGAGCGATACCACACCCGCTCGATGAAGGAGCTGGGCGGCCTCGCCTCGAGGATGCCCGTCTGGGCCACCTTCATGGTCTTCTTCACCCTCGCCTCCGTCGGCCTCCCGGGGCTCAACGGCTTCGTCAGCGAGTTCCTCTGCCTGATGGGGGCGTTCCAGTCGAACACCGGCATTGTGGACGGGGCCGGCGCGACCTCCGGGCGCCTCGGCCCCTGGTACGCGGCCATCGCCGGCACGGGCATGATCGTCGCCGCGATGTACCTGCTGCTGATGGTCGGCCACATCGTCTGGGGACCGCTGCGCGAGCCGCACGGGCACGCCGCTCACCATGAGCACGGGCACGATGAGGGCCGCGCCAACCCGCCGGGCGCGGAGACGCACGGCTCGCCCCTGCCGCGCGACCTCTCCTGGCGCGAGATCGGCATCCTGATCCCCCTCGCCGTCGCCTGCATCGCCCTGGGCGTCTTCCCCAAGCCCCTCCTCGACGGCCTGAAGGACCCGGTCAACGCGATCGCCGCGCAGGTCGTCGGCGCTGGCGTGAAGGCCCGCACCGCCGGCCTCCCGCCCGCGCAGGAGGCGGCGCCATGACCACGCTCCTGCTCGCCCAGACCGCCGCGGCCGAGGGCGTCGCCCGCTCCGCCAGCATCCTCGTCAAGCTCGACTCGATCTGGCCCGAGGTCGCCCTCTTCCTCGCCACCTGCGTGGTGATGGTCGTTGGCCTCTCGCCTCGCCTCGCTATCCGCCGCTGGAGCGCCCCGATTGCCGGCGTCGGCCTCGTGGCCGCGGGCATCCTTGCCTGGTGGTCCCCCGAGACCGCGGGCCCCTTGCCGCACCTGCTGCCTTACGCGAAGATGATGATCGCCGGGGTCGGCCTGCTCCTGCTCCTGCTGGTCGCGGGCACGGTGGACCGCACCGAGGAGGGCCTGATCGCTTCGGGGCGCATCCCCTTCAACCCGCTGCGGACCAACCGGGCCGAGTTCTACGCCTTCGTCCTCTTCTCCCTCACCGGGGCGATGCTCTGCGCCTCGGCCGACGACCTCATCTGGCTGTTCCTGGCCCTCGAACTCACCAGCCTCCCGACTTACATCATGGTGACGATCTCCCAGGGCGGGCGCGCCGGCGCCCGGGCCCAGGAGGCGGGCGTCAAGTACTTCTTCCTCGGCGCCCTGGGCGCGGCCGTCTTCCTCTTCGGCTTCGCCCTGCTCTACGGGGCCACGGGCACCACCAAGCTCCCCGAGATGGCCGCCTTCTTCGCCGACCACAGCATCGAGGCGTCCCCGATCGGCCTGCTCGGCATGATCCTCGCGGTCCTCGGCGTCGGCTTCAAGATCGCCGCCGTCCCCATGCACCTCTACACGCCCGACGTGTACGAGGGCGCCGCCTCGCCCGTCTCCGCCTTCCTCGCCTTCGTCCCCAAGACCGCGGGCTTCATCGCCATCATCCTGCTCGTCAGCACCGCCGGCTGGGTCCACGGCGCCGGCCACTCCCTCCCGGAGCCCGTCCGCCTCACCCTCTGGATCATGGCTTTCCTCACCATGACGTGGGGCAACGTCCTGGCCCTTCTCCAGACCAGCGTCAAGCGCATCCTCGCCTACTCCTCGATCGCGCACGCGGGGTACATGCTCGTCGGCGTCATCGCCGGTCCGCAGGGCACCTCCATCACCACCAACGGCCTGGCCGCGGTCCTCTTCTACCTGCTCGCCTACGGCGTCATGAACATCGGGGCCTTCGGCGTCCTCGCCTGCCTCGAGCGCACCGGCCCGGATGGCGAGGTGCGCGAGGTCGAGACGATCGACGACCTCCGCGGCCTGTGCGCCACGCACCCCGCCCTGGGCTGGACGATGGTCCTGTGCGCCGCCAGCCTGCTCGGCCTGCCGCCCCTGCTGGGCTTCTGGGCCAAGGTGCCTCTGTTCACCAGCGCCATCTCCGCGGGGGAGATCCCGCTGGTGGTCGTCCTGGGCCTCAACTCGGCCATCGCCGCGTTCTACTACCTGCGCCTCGTCGCCTACCCGCTGCTCGAGCAGCCCGAGGGGGCCGCCCCGCTTCCCCGCCCTACCCCGTTCGTCTCGCGGGCCCTCGCCTCGATCCTCGCGGCCGCGGGCGTCGTGGTGCTCGCGATCGCCGGCAACGCCCTCATGGATGCGAGCCGGCGCGCGGCCGAGGCGCCCCCGGCCGGTCAGGTCACGCCCCACGCCGACAGTCAGCATCCCTGAGCGGCATCGTTTCCCGGGGTCTCGCGCGACTCAGGCCGGCTCGCGCTTCCGCCCCGCCCCGACCTGGAACGCGAACCCCAGCGCGGCCACGGTCAGCCAGACCACCAGCCACCCCAGGGCCCCGCCCGCGTTCAGCGCGGCCCGTCCGGGGGCCTCAACGGCATTGATCAGCCACAGCGCGCCCCACATCCACACCGCCGAGCCGAACAGCGCCGTCGCGATCGCCGCCGACCGCTGCGGGGCCAGGCAGCCGAGGATGAAGCCGACCAGCACCGCCCCGAACCCCGACGCGGCCATCATCATGCGGTGGCGGGGGGGCACATCCGCCCACCCTTTTTCGACATGTATTTTCGAGGCGCTCATGAACCCGTTGACCCGCTGAGACAGGTCGGCCGCGGGCGAGAGGCCATCGATCCCGCGATTCCGTGACGCAAGGTGCTCCTCGGCCGCGGCGAGGGCCGGCGCTTTGGCCAGCCGCTGCGGGGCCCCCTGCACGGGCCCGAAATGAAGGACGGTCGCCGAGACGAGGACCCCGGCCATCCCCAGGGCCAGCCCCGTCAGGATCGCCACGGCGAACCTGAAAAGCATGATTCCCCCGACGATCCCCATCGCCCCCCCGGCGCCCATGCCCACGTAGGGGGAGGGCGCCCCGAAGAGCGACTCCGGCGAGGCCATCGGCAGCAGGAAGAAGCCCACGAACCCCCCGAACGCCCCGCAGATGATCAGGAACCCCAGCCTCATGAGCTTCCGGCCGAAGAGCCAGACCAGCATCCCCGCCGCAACCCCAAGCCCCGCAAGCACATGCGCCGCGGGTGGGAGCGAATGGACACCGACCGGGGCCTGGGCAAGCTGAAACGCAAGGGGGGCGATCATGGGCACCTCGTTCTATCGGTTCGGAAGCGCGGCCCGGGCGTTGCGAAAGGACTCGGCCGGCCGGGCCGGGGGCGCAACGACTGCGCCCAGCCGCCCGCCGACGCCCGCCCGCCCGCGGGCGCCGCGTGTGAAAACGGGCAAGCGCCCCGCGCACGCCGGCTGCAACCCGGGTACTTTGGTCCGCGTACGGCATGCTGTGACGGTGCGCCGGCGCGACCAGGAGTGCGCGGTGCGCCCGAAGGAGCAATGAGCCACGGCCCCCGCTCGCCGTGGACCCGCCGGGGACCGAGCCGCCGCCGAGTTGAGGACTTGGGGCGAATCGGGTAGCTTGTCACGGCTCGGCCTGTCCCGCCCCCCTGGCGCAGGACGGGCGCCGAGGGCTGGTCGCACGGAGAGGCACCGGCCCGGGAGAGCAAACGGCACGCGCCGGGCGCGGCGAAGCGCCACCGAGGACGCGTGCGGAAGCCACAAGCCGCTGGTGTGTGTCGTTGGGTCTGGGAGCCGAAGCAGGAGTCGCCATGAAACGGTCGCGCCGCAGTCGTCCCGAGGGTCAGCCCGGACTGTTCACCCGAATTGGCCGCGGCCTGCGATCGCTCACGCGCGCCGGCGCCCTCGCCCGCGCCGCGGGCGAGCCCGGGGCCACCTTCGAGCGGCTGGAGGAGCGGCAGCTGCTGTTCTCCCTCGTGGTCGACCCGTTCGACCCGACCTTCACGCCGGGCCCGGCGCCGGGCTTCGGCACGGTGACGGCGCAGTTCGGCTACGTCATCCCGTTGCGGGCCCCCACCGAGACGATCAACACCGACGCCCCGGACCTGGTGGACTTCGACTTCGACCAGGGGACCGCGGGTCCGGTCGCGTCGGGCTTCCGGTTCCAGGATGACTTCCGGCCGATCCACAACGCCACCGTCATCCATGTCATCGACCAGCAGAACAACATCGGCTTCCTGCAGATCACGCTCAACCCGGGGCAGTTTGTGGCGTGGAACGTCGCCAACGGTCTGGACGATGCGTTCCCTCCCGTGCCGCAGGACCCCCTGGTCAACCTTCCCGGGCTCGACGACGTGCAGTCACTCTCGTCCATGTCCTTCACCATCGGCGGGCCCGACGGGCTGGACCCCGACGCCACGCTGGTCGAGCTGCGGCTTCGCGGAGAGGTCATCGCCTCTTTCACCGGCGCTGCGCTCCTGGCCCAGAACCCCGCGGGCACGCCCCAGGGCCGCTTCACCTTCAACGCGCCCTTGGGGACGGTCTTCGACGAAGTCCGGATCACCAACATCAGCGACAACTCGTTCTCGTTCGCCTTCGACGACATCGCCGCGACGGTCATCGCGGACAACCAGTCCCCGCTGCTCGAGCCGAGGATCTTCGGCGCCTTCGTGGTGTTCAGCGGCCCCATCGGCGCCGCCGCCCAGTTCCTCGACCTCTACGGGCGCGAGATCATCCAGACCGTCCACCTCGGGCGCTACGACCAGCAGTCCAACGCCCTGCGGGTGGACCTGAACAACGACGGCGTGCCGGACTACAACGACGGCATCGGCCGCATCAACATCACCGGCTCCAACAACCTGACCTCGATCACGATGTGGGGCACCACCGTCGAGGGCACCGTCACCGAGGGCTTCGCGACCGCTCTGCCCGACGACATCCTGGGCTTCTTCGACGACTTCGAGGAGGCCGGCTTCGGCTTCTCGGCCACCCTCGCCGCGCTCGGCCCACCCAACGCCACCTTCACCGTCGCCGGCCTCCCGCCGGGCTCGGGGTCCCTGGTCATCGGCTCGCCGTTCGTGCGCGACAACAGCAGCGCCGCGGCCTACGCGCCCACGGCGCCCATCGGCATCCAGACCTTCAACCGCGCCGACCAGGGCATCTTCGTCCAGGGCGGCAACATCTCCAGCGTCTACATCCACGGCGTCGTCCACGGCTCCTCGCGCTTCGACGGCTTCGCCGACCGCTTCGTGGTCGGCTACATGGTCGGCTCGCTGTCCGTCCACGGCGACCTGGGCCTGTTCATGTCCGCCACCGACGCGGGCACCTGGGTGGACGACGACGGGACGCCCCGCGTCAGCACCGCCGGGCAGCTCGTCGTCGGCCGCACCCTCGGCGAGTACGCCGTCGCCGGCCGCTCCCTCATGAGCATCACCGTCCTGGGCGACATCAACACGGCCAACCGCCCCTCCCGCGACGTCCTGCGCTACTACGAGAGCGAGCGGTCCGCCAACCTCCCGCTCACCGCCACGATCACCGACGTCATCAACAACATCCTGGGCAACAACGCCGCCAGCGCCTTCAACCGGACCTTCCTCCCCACCGCCCGTGCCGACCAGCCCCTGGTCTTCGGCACCGGCCTGTACCGCAACGACACCATCTTCGGCGCCGAGTGGATCGGCTCGATCGCCACCGCCTCGGAGGTCCACGGCGAGCTGGGCCTGTTCGACCCGGTCAACACCACCGAGGACCCCTCCGACGTCTACGCCTTCGCCGTGGACGGCACGCAGGACGTTGTCGTACGCCTCAACCTCGAGGCGGCCGGCTTCGCTACCCAGGGCTTCTTCCGGCTCGTGGACAGCGACGGGCGCACCGTGGCCGCGCCCCAGCTCGGCGAGTCGGGCGGCCGGTTCATGGTCCTCAAGTACCGCCCCAACGCCCCGGGCATCCTGTACCTGGTGGTGCAGGCGAACTCCGACGGCACGGTGGTGACGAACGCGCCCTACATCATCACGGTCAGCGGCATGATGCCGGCCGCTTTCGGCGCCTACCACGTGGGTGCAGGCTCGGGCGTGGGCGTCGCCAACAGCGTCAACGTCCTCTCCGGCGGCATGGGCTCGGTCCGCGTGGGCATGGGCTTCGTGGATGGCGCCGGCGCCGACGCCGACCCGGTGGACATCTTCAACCCCGCCGCCGGGCCCGAGAGCGACATCCAGGTCTACATGGAGCTGCGGGCCACCACCTTCAGCATCACCGGCAACCTCTACAACATCACCGCCGGGGCCGACATCGACGGGACCAACCTCACGGTCGGTGGCCATTTTGGCTCGCTGTTCACGGGCCTGAACCCGGTCGTGGGGACCGGCTTCACCGAGGGCGACCTGCGGAACTTCCGGCTCACCGTGGGCGGCTCGATCGCGACGATGGACATCCGCGGCGCGGTGGGCATCAACAACGACGCCCCCGGCCCGCCGGTGGACCTCCCCAACTCGATCGTCATCCGCACCGGCCAGAACCTCACGCTGCGGGGCGACATCGGCATCGTCCGCGTCGGCGGCCACATGGGCGCCGACACGTTCTCCGTGCGTACGCCCAACGGCTCGCACTTCGCCGGGCTGCTTATCAGCCAGGATGCCACCGACGCCGGCAACAACACGGGCATCTGGCAGTACGGGGGCCTGGGGAACGGGACCGACATCCGCCTGGGCATCAACTCCGACCTGCGCTTCCTGGATGTCCCGCGGGTCGATCTGAACAACTTCGAGAACATCTTCATCCAGCTCGTGCCCAACGTCGCCCAGACGCTCACCGACGACGCGGGCGGGCAGCTGCGGGTCCAGATCATCGGCGGCAACGCCAACACCACCGGCCTCATCCGCGTGCTGCCGATCGCCGGCTCGCTGGGCGCGGTGGTCGGGCGCATCGAGGTCAACCTCGACGGCGGGGCCCGCCTGCAGATCACGGGCCTGGGCAACCCCGGCTCCACCGATGTGCTCTCGGTCGGCCGGATCATCATCACCAACTCCACCGCCGGCTCCAGCATCGGCATCGACGGCAACTCGCAGGTGGATGTCTGGCGCATCGACCAGGCGGGCGGCGACGAGTTCGGCGAGATCGTGAACCTGACGCCCAACGGCGACATCGTCGCCGTGGACATGGCGGCCATGACCCGCCTGGAGATCCGCTCCGGCGACCTGGGCCAGACCCAGATGCACGCCTGGGCCCCGCGCCGGATCGGCCCGTTCCTGGGGATCGACGAGGGCGACGCCACCGAGGTGGGCGACGTCATCGGCGTGGACGGCGGGGCGCTCTCGCCGATCGTCGGCATCTTCCGCCCGGTCAACGTCTCCATCAACACCCCGGGCAACGCCTTCCTCGACGACATCGGCTCGCCCGTGGACCCCTACCTCAACGGGCTCATGGTCCGCAACGGCGACATCACCGAGGTGCTGGTCGGCGGCGCGGTCGGCGACGTGATCGCCGCTGACGGCAACATCATCCAGGTCACCGCCCACGCCTTCGGCGGCACGACCCTCGACCCCAACCGCTTCCGCGGCATCATCGGGACGATCTACGCCGACCGCATCAGCAACGTCGACGTGGGCGACGGGCTCATGCAGCGCGAGCAGAGCCCCCTGTCCACCACGGGCATCTTCGCCAACGACGACATCCTGTTCGTCACCGGCGGGCGCATCCCCGGGGCGACCATCTCCAGCAGCATCATGGCGGCCAACGTCGTCGCGGGGAACAACGCGCCCGGCGCCTTCCCCACCGACGGCATCGACCGCGTGGACCTGACCGGCGGGGGCGACTACATCGCCGCGACCATCGGCAGTGCCAACCTCGACGCCTTCTGGGCCTCCTTCTTCGGCCCCGACGACGGCGTGGTCTACAACGGCGACGTCAACCTGCTCAGCGGCACCGGGGCCAACTTCCTCCGCTCCGCCCTGCTGGGCCGGGACATCAACACCGTCCGCCTCACTCAGGGCTTCTGGGACGGCTCCTCGATGGACGCCCAGCGCAACGTCGGGCGAGTCGAGGCGGCCGGGTACCGCAACTCGACGATCGGCGGCGGTGAGCTGGAGCTGCACCTCAACCGCATGACCATCGGCGGGAACCTAAACATCCTGACCACCTTCGGTCGCGCCGGCGACATCCAGGACCTCACGGTCGCCGTCTTCGGCCGGACCACCGAGATCTCCGCCCGCGACATCGAGCGGCTCAAGGCCGACTCGGTGCAGGGCTACGACCGCCTGGTGACGGTGGGCAGCCTGCGCTCCAGCAGCATCGCCGGTGGCACGCTGGTGAGCGGGACCATCGGCAACAGCATCCGCTCCAGCGAGATCCTCATCGCCGGGCATCTGGTCAGCCTCACGGCCGCGAACCAGATGACCAACACGCGGATCGTGGTCTCCGGCCCCGACGGCCGGATCACGACGCTCCGCACCCGCGAGCTGTTCACCGGCTCGATCACCACCGTCGGCCACACCGACACCATCGAGGTGACCGAGGGCCACTTCCAGGGGAGCATCACCACCTTCACCAGCCTGCGGGGCGTGCCGGGCAACATCCGCCTGCTGAAGGCGGCGGGCGACCTGGACTTCACCGCCGACATCGCCGGGACCGTCACCGAGATGATCGCGGGGCTGAACATCGGCAATCTGCACCGCCAGGGCGTGATCTTCGTCCGGGGCGACGTGTCGAACGTCTCGGCCGGCGGGCAGGTCTACAGCGACCTGCGCATCGGCGGCACGCTGAACCAGGCCACCATCGGGCGCGTGCAGCACAAGCCGGGCGCCTCGTTCCTCAGCCGCGGCTCCATCATCGCCTTCGGGCGCATCGAGACGGTGGACATCTCCGGCGACTTCGCCGGGAAGATCATCAGCTACTCCGGCGGCATCGGCGTCGTGACCATCTCCGACGGCTCGCTGCTCGCCACCGGCTCGATCGAGGCCTACGACGGGGACCTCAACAACGTCGTCATCAACCGGGGCAACCTCTACGGCAACATCCACGCCGACTACATCCTCTTCTCCATCCGTCTCAACGGCTCGGACGACGGCGTCTTCGGCGACATCGGCGTGAACCCCGCCTTCGGCGAGGGCGAGTTCTACGACGCCTTCCGCAACCGGGTGCCCCCGGGCGTGACCCCGACCGCGGCCCTCCAGGGCCCCCGCATCACCGCGGGCCACAACCTCGGGCGGATCATCCTCACCAACGGCTCGATCTTCGAGGGCTTCATCTGGGCCCAGCGCGCCATCGGCACCATCGACGTCAACGGGAACATCAGCAACGACAACCAGACCACCGGCTTCGGCACGGTGATCGCGGCCGGCTCCTCGATCTTCCTGGTCAACGCGACGGGGAACATCTCCGACACCATGATCCTGGCGGGGGCGCGGGACTTCGGGGCCGACGCCCGGCCCGGCGGCACGGGGGCCGACGCCGACGCCGTCCAGTCCGGCCGGATCTTCACCGTCACCGCGGGCGGGAACGCCACCAACCTGCTGGTCAACGCGGGCATCGCGCCCGGCGCCGACGGCGTCTACAACAGCGGCGACGAGCGGGTCACCCTGGGCATCAGCTTCGTGCGCGAGGTCACGGCGGGCGGCGCGGTCACCAACGTCGCTGTCCTGGCCGACTCGCCGACCCTGGTCGCCTCGCCCGGCATCGTCCGCGCCGGCACCAACTTCCCCCTGGAGGACCCGGACCTGAGCAACGGCGACCCCGGCGCCGGGGCCATCCTCCTTCCCAACGGCGGCACGCTGAACTTCAACTGGGGCGGCGTGGCCGGCACCATCAGCTTCACGACCGACAAGGGCCAGGGCTTCTGGAACCCCACCACGGGCCAGATCAGCCTCATCAACACCTCCCTCAACACCGAGCTGATCGTCAACGCCGGCGCCACGCTCAACAACTTCCGCATCGTCTCCAACGACGACGCCTCGATGGGCCTGGTGCGGGTGAACACCAGCCTCGCCGGCAGCTCGGTGATCGTGATCGACGCCTACGTCCTGGCCGTCGAGGTCAACGGCACCGTCTTCAACGCCGACCTGCGCTTCGGGGCCAACACGCGGGCGATCACCACCGGCAGCTTCCTCGGCGGGTCGATCAGGGCGGCGCTGTGGAACCGCGACCTGGTCATCAACGGCAACTTCGGGACGCCCGACCAGTTCGGGGAGGTCCGCTACGACGCCCTCGCGGCCGGCACGATCACGGTCGCCGGGACCAACGCCGGGCTCATCAACATCGACCGCGACCTGGTGTCGCTGACCTCCGGGGCCATGACCCGGGCGCAGTTCCGCGCCGGGAACACCCTGGGCTCGCTCACGGCGGGCTCGGTCAGCGAGAGCCGCGTCTCCACGGGCGACGCCATCGGCTCGATCTCGGTCGCCGGCAACGTCTTCGACACGGCCTTCCAGGCCGGCGGCGACCTGGGCTCCGACGCCGCCCCGGGCGGGAGCGGCGAGGCCGCGGACCGCGTCAGCACCGGCTTCATCGGCAACGTCACCATCGGCGGCAACTTCGAGCGTGGGAGCGTGGTGGCGGGGCTGCTGCGCGGGCCGGATTCGTTCTTCGGCACGCCCGACGACGCGGTCGGCCCGGGCCGGTCGACCATCGGCAACGTCACCATCGGCGGGACGGTGGTGGGCTCGAACCTCAACACCCAGCAGTACCGCGTCTCCTCGACGGGGAGCATCGGGGCGGTCACGATCGGCAGCCAGCCCCCGCCGGGCACGGGCAACTTCAGGGTCGAGGTGCTGACCGAGGCCCAGCCCCGCCCGATCCACGTGGTGGACATGCAGAGCCTCTCCGAGGCCCTGATCTGGCGGACGACGCTGTTCTTCAACCAGCCGATGAACGACAGCACCATCGCCCCCGCGCTGACGATCTTCGAGGTCCGCGACAGCGGCAACACGCTGATCCCGCTGGTCGAGGGCGTGCACTACGCCGTCGAGGAGTTCAACCCGGTCAACAACTCGGTGGCCATCCGCTTCTTCCGCGAGGTGACCGACCGCAGCCTGCCCCAGGGCGCCGACCCCGGCCCGGGCATCTACCGCTTCAACCTCGACGCGACCATCCTCCGGGCGTCGGTGGACTCGGCCCGTCTCGACGGCAACGGCGACGGCTTCGCCACGCTCGACGAGCACCTCTCGCAGGACGACGTCGTGGGCGACGCGGGCGACAAGTTCGTGCCCGAGACCATCACCATCGACCCGGGCAACGGCCCCATCGACATCGACTTCTACGGCCCGGCCGACCTCGACCTGGTCCTCGACAACAACTACACGCCCGACGGCCTGCCCGACGCCAACTCGGTCTACACCGTCCGCGGCGTGATCGGCGACCACCCGGACATGGACGTGGTCGGCTTCCCGTCCGCCGGCGACACCGACATCTTCAAGATCACCCTCCGGGCCGGGCAGATCCTGCGGCTCGGGGCGATGCAGGGCTCGGCCCGCTTCGTGGGCCGCTTCCTGGTCAACGACGCCGGGGCGATCCAGGGCGGCAACTCGGCCGACAGCCTGCAGCTGCCGGTGGACCCGCTCTCCGTGGTGGACGACACCAGCCCGGCCGACTTCCTCATTAAGCGCACCGGAACCTACTTCATCGTTCTCACCAACGACATCACGCAGATCGACCCGGGGATCGTCCCCGTCACCGGGGGCGCCATCGGCGGGTACCACTTCAGCATGCGGGTCTTCGACGACGGCGACACCGGCTTCGCCGGCGACACCGACTCGGGCAACGGCGTGAACATCATCAACGCCCCGCCGGTGGTCCTCTTCGCCGGCAACGACGGCGTCTTCGGCACGGGCGACGACCGCGCCACCATCCCTATCAACGACTACGTCTTCTTCCTCGACGCCGGCCCCGACGGCCAGAAGGGCACCGCCGACGACGTCGTCTTCGGCAGCAACGGCAAGGGCATCAGCTCCACCCGCTCCGGCGGCACCAACCTGGTCACCACCATCACCACCGCCATCGGCCCCGAGGGCCACTCCGGCTTCCCCGGCGAGGTCACCGCCGACTCCGACGTCTTCCACCTCAACAACGGCCAGCCCATCGCCGCCGGCAAGCGCATCACCGTCACCGTCAGGCTCAACGAGATCGGCGCCAACCTCGGCGGCTTCTCCCAGCTCACCTTCAGCGACTTCACCGGGTACGTCCAGTTCGGCCTCTTCGACGTCACCGACGCGACGGGCGTCGACGACGGGCTGCTGGTCTTCTCGCCAACCGATTTCAAGCCCGTGGCCCAGACGCCCGGCACCATCGCCCAGCGCGGCCAGGTCGCCTACGGCTACAACGCCGACGGCGACTTCTTCATCACCTTCGTCACCCCCGGCAAGCTCGGCGGGGCGCCCGGCGAGGCCGCCGAGTACGCCCTCTACCTCCAGGGCGCCTTCAACACCGACTACCAGCTCACCGTCGAGCAGAGCGACACGGCCGCGGCCTTCCCCATCCCGCACGGCCCGCAGAACGTCTTCATCGAGACGCGGGGCGGGCTGATCCAGTGGCTGGAGGCGGGCGGGCTGGACACGAAGGTGCTGCCGTTCGCCTCGTCGGTGCTGGGCTTCACCGGGACGATCGCCAACCTGCCGGTGGACCAGTACATCCTCACCAACCTTGTCACCAGCCTGCAGAGCATCGCCAACGCCCAGGGGCTGAACCTGAACTTCTCGACCAACCCCGCGGCGTTCGAGTTCCAGAACTTCTCGACCGTCTTCCTGACCGCCACCAGCGACCCGCGGACGGTGCTGGGCACGCTGAACTTCGGGTACAGCGAGCACTCCGACCCCTACAACGCTGACCCCAACGACGAGGCGGTGGTCTTCCTTCCGTCGATGGCCATCCTGGGGTACACGCCCAGCCAGGCGGACGTGGACACGTTCATCCAGTCCCTCACGGCGGCCGTGGGGCGGCGCGTCGGGGAGCTCACGGGGCTGCGGATCACGGCCAACAGCAGCCCCTTCGACGACCCGATCGACATCATGTCGGCCAACTCGGTCTTCAACCCGCCGACAGCGCCGGCGGCCTACGCCTGGGTGGACCAGGCCCGGCCGCTCTCCAACCAGTTCGACACCGTCGTCAACACCAACTTCTTCCTGGGACAGCAGAACGCCTTCGCGCTGCTGAGCAAGTTCCTGGCGAACTGACGGCTATCGGAACATCTCCCGCCTTTCCCGGGGCCCGCCGTTCGGCGGGCCCCTTTCATTCCGTCCGGAACGGGGGTCCGGCGTTGTGCACGGGCGCGGGCCGGTTACTATCCCCTCTGTGAAGTTCCCCGCCGATATCGTGGGTCGGCTCCGGCGGCATTACGAGGGGCGCCCGGTGTGCGTCACCGGCGGCGCGGGGTTCATCGGCGGACACCTCGTCGATGCGCTGCTCTCCCTGGGGGCGAGTATCGCCGTCGTCGACGACCTGTCGAACTCCTCGCTGGCGCACCTTGCGGGCCTGATCGAGCTGGAGCCCGAGCGCGTCCGGTTCGTTCACGGCTCGATCCTCGACGACGACGCCGTGCGCGACGCTGTTGAGGGCGCGCGGACGGTCTTCCACCTCGCCGCCGTCGGCTCCGTGCCGCGCTCGGTCGCCGAGCCGCAGCGCAGCTGGTCGGTCAACGCCACCGGCACCGTCCGCATCCTCGAGGCTGCGCGCCGCGCCTGGGCCCGCCAGCCCGCCCAGGGCCGGGTGGTCTTCGCCGCCTCCAGCTCCGCCTACGGCGACGACCCCGCGTTCCCGCGCGTCGAGACGCAGCTCCCCCGCCCGCTCTCGCCGTACGCGGCCTCGAAGCTCGCCGGCGAGCAGGCGATGTTCGCGTGGGCCCGCAGCTACGGCATCAGCACGGCCTGCCTGCGGTACTTCAACATCTTCGGGCCCCGCCAGCCGGCCGACTCGGCCTACGCCGCCGTCATCCCCGCCTTCGCGAAGCGGCTGCTGGCCGGCGAGCCCCCGGTGATCTACGGCGACGGCCTGCAGAGCCGCGATTTCACCAGCGTCACCAACGCGGTGCTGGCGACGCTCCTGGCCGGGGCCGCGGAGCGCCCCCTCGCGGGCGAGGTCTTCAACGTCGGCACGGGCCGGCGGGTCACGCTGCTGGAACTCGCCTCCGTCATGGCGGAGAAGTGCGGCGTGCCGCACATCGCCCCGGAGCACGAGGCCCCGCGGGCCGGCGATGTAGCGCACTCCCTCGCCGACTGGTCGCGGGCCCGCGAGTGGCTGGGCTACCAGCCGCTGGAAAGCCTGGAGGACGGGCTGGAGGAGACGCTGACGTGGCTCCGCCGCTCGCTGGCCGGGACGGGGCGGGCCTGACGCGCATGCGCGCGATCGAGAACATCGGCGCGCTCTACGAGCTGGCGCGGCTGGCGGCCCTCTCGGGCTGTCGGTTGCGCGGCAAGTACTGGCGCTGGCGGAAGCACACCGCCTTCGGGCGTGGCTACCCCGCCTCGCGCCGGGAGACGGTCTCGTCCGTGCTCGCGTACGGGCGGTGGGTCCGGCGCATGCGCCGCGGGACCTGATACAGTCCGGCCCTGTGGAAACCGAGCTCCTGAACCGCCTCGTGAAGCAGCACGCCGAGACCTCGCGCCTCATGGGCGTGAGCTTCGTCCCCGTGTACCGGGCCGCGGGAGGCCCGCCAGCCCCGGGGGGGCCCGCCGACCTTTCCGCCCCGCCGCCGGAGGGTGCCGGGGGGCCGCCCCCCGCCCCAGGCGCGTCGGCGGGGGCATCGCCCACCATCCTGGAGATCAAGCCCATCCCCCCTTCGCCCATCCCGCCCGGCCCGCGGACGCCGGAGCGCTGCCAGGGGCTGCTCGACGCCCTGCGCGAGCGCTACGAGCGCGAGGCCCCGCACCGCCACTTCATCACCGGGCACACGCGGATCGTCTTCGGCGAGGGCGACCCCTGCGCCCGGCTCATGTTCGTCGGCGAGGCCCCCGGCGCCGAGGAGGACCGCACCGGCCGGCCCTTCGTGGGGCGCGCGGGGCAGCTGCTCGAGAAGATGCTCGGCGCCATGGGCCTGCGGCGGGAACAGGTCTACATCGTCAACGTGCTGAAGACCCGTCCCCCGGACAACGCGACGCCCACCGGCGACGAGGTCCGCCTGTGCGCGCCGTACCTCTTCGAGCAGGTCGCGATCATCGCGCCCGAGGTCATCGTCGCCCTCGGCCTCCCCGCCACCCGGGCCCTGTTGAAAACGGCCGACTCGATGTCGCGCCTCCGCGGCCGGTGGGCGACGTTCTGCGCCCCGCCCCCGCTGGAGTGCCGCATCCCCGTCATGCCGACCTACCACCCCGCGTTCCTGCTCCGCTCGTACACGGCGGAGAACCGCGGCAAGGTCTGGTCCGACCTGCGGATGGTGATGGACCGGCTCGGCCTTGCCCCCGCGAAGCCCCCGCCGGGGGGCGGCGACGCCGTGTAACAAGCCCGTTTTTTCGAGTCCGCCGTGCAACCGCCCGGGGCCGCGTTGCGAAGGGTCTGGCGTCGGCGAGAGCCTCGACCCGCCGACCCAACCGAGACCCCCACGAGACCCGGCGCTCGGCGCACAGCTGAGTGCTGGGTTTTCTTTTTGGCCCGCGGGGTGCGATTGTCGCGGGGGCCCGGTGGGCGTTGCTTAGGGGCCGGGAAGGCGCAGCTCGGTCTCGGGCGGCAGGCGCATCATCTTCGAGACCCGCCCGTACCGCGGCGTGGTCCAGCGCACCTCCCAGATGAACTCCACCGGGTCGCCGACCTTCACCGCGGAGAGGTCGAGCCCCTTGGCGGGCTCGAAGGGCATGATCATCGCCCGCATCCCCGTCCGCTCACCCTTCACGTTGACGAAGTCCGGGATCTCCTCGTGGCGGATCATCAGGCCCTGCCCGAGCTGGGTCCCGTCGGGGAGCGACTCGATCCGGCCGCGCACCGTGTAGACGTGCTCGGGCGCACCGTCCGTCGGGGCCGGCGTCGCCTCGGAGCAGGAGACCGGCGACAGCGGGGAGAGGGCCCACGCGGCCAGCGCGCACAGGAGCAGCGCCAGGACGGCCGTTCGCCGGGGAGTTGGCGGCCGTTCAGGCCGGCTCGACCTTGACATTGCCGGCCACCGAGGCGAGTTCCGGGGCGATCTGGTGGGAGAACGGCATGGTCCACGTGGCGCCGTTCACGGCCCGGACGATCCGGGCGCACTTCTCACGGCGGTACCAGTCGCGGTTGCCGCGGTTGTAGACGACCATGTCCTGCCGGCGCCGGCGCTGGGCCCGGCGCAGGCCCCGCTTCACGTCGGGGTCCGCCCGCATCAGTCGTTCGAGGGTGTCGATCCCCGCCTCCGTGCGCGGGGCGGCGGTGATCGTGACGCGGATGGACTGGCCGGGCTTGAAGGTCTGGGACATGGCGGGGTATCCGGGTTTGAAGGGAGGGAAGTATTGAGGGGGGCGGCCGGAGAGTCCACCCGACGGGCCCGGGGCCCTCCTGCCGGTCCCAGCCGCCTGGCGCGGCGCACAGCCCGGGGGCGGGGCCCTCCCAGCTTGCCCCATCGACCCCGAGGTTTCGGCCCCCGGCGCTACAGTTGGCCCGCATGACCAACCCGCCCCAGCGAAACCTGGCCTCCGTCGAGCCCGAGCACGAGGGGACGCCCCCGGCCTTCGACCCGGCCGCCCCCCATCACCAGCGCCCGCGCCTGCGCCCGGTGCGGGCCTTCCCGGCCCAGATGGGGGACCAGGTCTACCTGGGGCTGGCGGATGCCCGGCAGATCTCCGACCGGATGATCGCCGCGCCGATGGCGGTCCAGCCCCTGTTGCCCCTGATGGACGGGCAGCGGTCGGTGGACGAGATCGTGGCGGAGTTCGGCAAGGGCCTGACGGCCCAGGCCCTGCAGGGGCTGGTGGCCCAGCTCGACGACGCCGGCCTGCTCTTCGGCCCGCGCTTCGACGCGCTGTTCGCGAAGCTCAAGGAGCAGTTCGACTCGACGCCGGTGCTGCCGCCCGCGGCGACGGCGGCCTTCGCCGACGCCCTGGTGGTCCACAAGTTCGGCGAGGGCGCCACCGAGGAGCAGAAGAGCGCGGAGGGCCCGGGGCTGCTGCGCGAGTCGATGGACCAGTGGATCGCCAAGGCCCTGGAGGACAGCCAGGGGCCGGTGCTGGAGAGCCTGCCCCGCGCCATCATCGCGCCGCACATCGACTACCAGCGCGGCTGGCTCAACTACGCCAGCGTGTGGGGGCGGGTGCGCGGGCTCTCGCGCCCGGACCGCGTCGTGATCCTGGGGACCAACCACTTCGGCCTGGGCACCGGCGTCGTCGCCTGCGACAAGGGGTTCCAGTCGCCCCTGGGCGTCTCGCCGGTGGACATGGGCCTGGTCGCGGCGATCCGCAAGCGCCTGGGCCCGGAGCCCGCGGCCCGGCTCTTCGAGAACCGCTACGACCACGAGCGGGAGCACTCGATCGAGCTGCAGATCGCCTGGGCCCAGCACTGCCTGGGCGCGGACAGCGCGGGCAACTTCTGCCCGGTGGTGGGGGTGCTGGTGCACGACCCCTCGGTGAACAATGGCGAGAGCTACGACGGCGCGGGCCTGGGCATCGGCGCCTTCGTCGAGGCCCTGCGCGGCGCGCTCCAGGATGTCGGCGGCCGCACGCTGGTGGTCTCCTCCGCCGACCTCAGCCACGCCGGCCCCATGTTCGGCGACCCGCAGACCCTCGCCGGCGAGACGCAGGAGGCCCAGCAGGCCAGGAGCCGCGTCATGGCCCACGACAACGACATGCTCAACCTCATCGCCCAGGGGAAGGCCGACGAGCTGGTCGCGGCCATGGCCTGGCAGCAGAACCCCACGCGCTGGTGCTCCACGGGGAACCTGGTCGCGGCGATCAAGACGGTGCAGCCGGAGCGGGTGGAGCTGATCCGCTACGTCGCCTCGATCGACCAGCAGGGGATGGGGATGGTGACGAGCGTGGCGGGCGTGATGCGCTAGCGCTTAGCGCAGCATCAGGCCGAGCCCTCCTGCGCGAAACGCGCCCGATCCGCCGCTGGCAGTCCACTATTCACCGCCGCCGGTTCTGGCGCGCCTGACGGCGGCGAGCAGCCTTCGTCTTCGGCGTTCCGTAGATGTAGTGGTCGGGCTCGAGCGAGAGGTCAGGAATGCCGGTGTCGACCGCAAGCTCGTAGGTCCGGTACACGGGGTCCACGGCGGCCCTGACGTTGCGCGGGGGGGCGCCGGGGGTTTCATCCCGACGCTTTGCCGACCGTGCCCCTGTAACCGGTTTGTAACTCGTCCGGTCTTGGCGGTCCTCGCCGGAACCCGCCCGGCCGAGAGAACCGTATGGTCCATCGGCCCGATTCCGGCCCCAAATGGGCCGGGGCGGGCTACCGAACGGCCCGCCGCCGCTGTACCATCCGCGGCCGCGCTCCAGGGAGGGAGTCGCCGGCGAGAGACCGGGGCGGGGGAAAGACCGGCCGGGGGGTGCTGGCGCGGTTCCGGAGGTTTCGCACGTCCACGAGTTTCCCAAGGGGCAGCCCATGCCGTCATCGAACGTCTGCTGGGGGATCGAGATCGGGTCCTACGCCATTAAGGCGCTTCGGCTGGAGCTGGGGGGGGAGAGCCTCCGCGTCGCCGACTTCGCCGTGATCCCGCACAAGAAGGTGCTCTCGACGCCGGGGGTGGATGCCACCGAGGTGCTCCGCGTCGGCCTGGGCGAGCTGGTCAGCCAGTTCGAGTTCGCCGGCGCCGGCGTGGCCATGTCCGTGCCCGGGCACTCGGCCTTCGCCCGGTTCGCCAAGCTCCCGCCCGTCGAGCCGAAGAAGATCCCCGACATCGTGAAGTTCGAGGCGGTGCAGCAGATCCCCTTCCCCATCGACCAGGTGGAGTGGGACTACCAGACCTTCCACTCGCCCGATTCGCCGGATGTCGAGGTCGGCATCTTCGCCATCACCCGCGAGCGGATCATGGAGCGGCTCGGCGCCTACGAAGAGGTCGGCATCATCCCCGACTCGGTGACGCTCTCACCCGTCGCCGCGTACAACGCCCTCGCCTACGACCTGGCCTTCACCGAGAAGACGCCCGGCACGATCATCCTCGACATCGGGACCACCTCGACCGACCTGGTGATCGCCGAGGCGGGGCGGGTGTGGATCCGCACCTTCCCCATCGGCGGGCACCACTTCACCGAGGCCCTGGTCAACAGCTTCCAGCTGAGCTACCCCAAGGCCGAGAAGTTCAAGCGCGAGGCCGAGAGCAGCAAGCACGCCCGCCACATCTTCCAGGCCATGCGCCCCATCTTCAGCGATCTGGCCCAGGATGTTCAGCGCTCGATCGGCTACTACCAGAGCCTCCACAAGGACGCGAAGCTCGAGCGGCTCATCGGCCTGGGCAGCACGTTTCGGCTCCCCGGCCTGCGCAAGTACCTCAAGCAGCAGCTCCAGCTCGACGTCTACCGCATGGAGCAGTTCAAGCGGATCGGCGTGGACGGGCCCCGCGCGGGCGAGTTCCAGGCCATGGCCCTCAACATGGGCACCGCCTACGGCCTGGCCCTCCAGGGCCTCGGCCTGGCCACCCTCGAGGCCAACCTCATGCCCGTCGCCGTCCTGCGCGAGGCCATGTGGAAGCGCAAGGCCCGCTGGTTCGGCGCGGCCGCGGCCATCGCCGTCGCCGCCGGCGGGGCCATGTTCATCCGCCCCTTCCTCGACGACCAGTCGGTCAGCGCCAACCCGCCCGACCGCATCATCTCCGACACCATCCACGCCGCCCAGGCCGCCAAGAGCGACGCGGCCGAGGTCACCGGGGGCGGGGGCCCCAACGCGGCGGCGGCGAACGTGCTGGCGCTCCTGGAGATGCGCGACATCATCCCGCGCATCGAGGCCGACATGCGGCAGATGGTCCTGGCCGCGGAGGCGAAGAAGCCCGACCCCAATCAGCCGGCCTTCACCCTCAGGCAGTTCAGCACCGACTATATCCCGCCGGTGGCCGGCGCGGCCGGCGCGGAGGGCGCACCCCCGCCCGACCCCGCCAACCCGGGGGCGGGCACGACGGGCAGGGTGCGGGTGGTGGCCCAGTTCACGACCACGCATGAGAGCGCGGTGACGTTCGCCAACGAGACGCTCGATCGCTGGCTCCGCAGCAACGCCAAGCGCGACGGCGTCCCTTACGAGATCGTCATCGAGAGGAACCCCGTCCGCGTCGTCCGCGGCTCCGTCGCGGGCCAGCCCGGCCCGCAGTTCGGCGCTGGCCCCTCACCGCGCGGCCCCGCCCAGATGCCCCCGCCCGCGAGCGGGCGCGGGACGGGGCGCGGCATCGCCCCGCCCACCCTCGTCGGCGGTGAGCAGCCCCCGCGCCGGGTCCAGGCCGGCGGTCCCGGTGGCGAAGAGGCCTACACGCCGCCCCCGACCGGAGCCGACCCGCGCAACGCCCAGGCGCACCAGGACCTCGCCCAGCTCGCCCCCCTCTCCCCGCCGCCCCCGCCGCAGAGCGGGCCCCAATCCATCGTGACCGTCACCTGGGACGCCGTGCTCCTGCCCAAGCCCGCCCCGGCCGGAGGTGCCTCGTGAGCTTCATGACCTGGATCAAGTCCAACACCACCATCGTCGCCTCCGTGGGCGTGATCGCGGTCGCGCTGCCCGCGGCCTGGTTCGGCAGCCGCTGGTGGAACACCCACATCCGCACGGCCCGGGAGCAGGCGGTGATGAAGGACTCGCAGGCCCTCGACGCCCTGCGCGTCACGTTCTCCCTCAACCCGCCCTTCCCCGGCGATGAGGGCGTGAGCCTCCCGATGGATGCCCCCAACATCCCGGTGGCCCGCTTCCTGAAGGGGGCCAAGGCCACGCTCGACGCCCAGGTCGGCGAGGTCGTCAAGCTCGCCGAGCAGATCAACCGCGCCGACCACAAGCCCCTGATCGACAGGCTCTTCCCCAACCCCGCCGACCGCCTCCTCACGCTGGCCTTCATCGAGAAGCTGGTCGGCAAGCCCGGGCTGCCCTCCGCCTACGAGGACCTCCTGAAGAAGATCAACGCCGGCGGCCCCGCCGACGCCTCCTCCATCGCCGACCTGCTCACCGAGGATCGCACCCAGCAGGTCGAGCGCAAGAGGGCCGAGACCGGCAACGACAAGATGACCCCCGAGGAGGAGGCCGAGCTGACCAAGCGCCTCGCGGCCATCCGCATCGCCGAGTACCAGCGGCACGCCCGCTCCATCGCCGTCTACGCGACGACCGACGCCTTCCCCCAGGCCCCGCGCTCCATCCCGGGGGAGCCGCCCGATATCGCCACCTGCTTCACCCAGCAGTTCGACTACTGGGTCATCGCCGACCTGCTCAACGCCATCGACGCCGCCAACCGCCCGGACCGCAAGTCCGGGCGCGTCGAGACCTCGATCGTGAAGCGCATCGAGAGGATCGTCGTCGAGCCCTACGCCCCCGCGGGCGCGGGGCAGCAGCCGTCGATGGGCGCCCAGCCCGGCCAGGGGCCCTCCTTCGGCCCCAGCCTCAGCGGGCGCACCGGCGGCGGCCCGGACGCGGCCTACGACCTGCGCAACGCCGAGATGACGCTCATCGTCGAGTCGGCCCGCCTCCCCGACCTGCTCAACACCCTCTCCCGCACCAACTTCACCACCGTCACCGACCTGGACATCTGGGAGACGGACCCCTGGGCCGACCTCGAGCAGGGCTATTTCTACGGCACCAAGCACGTCGTGCGGGCCGTGATCAAGGTCGAGACGGTCTGGCTCCGCAGCTGGCTCCTCACCTACATGCCCGACGCCATGAAGGAGCAGCTCAAGCCGGCGGAGGCCCCGCCCGAGGCGCCGCCCCCGCCCCCCCCTCCGCGCGCGGTAGCCCCCGACGAGGACCGCCCCAAGGCCAAGGGGCCCCCGCAGAAGCGGCGGCCCGGCAGCAAGCTTGACGGATGACCGGCCCCGCTCCCGATAGACAGCAGACACGACCGCACGGTGGGGGACCGCCCCGCGAAGCCCGGGCAGAGCAGCGAAAGGCAGTGCCATGAGACTCAAAGGCGTGAACCCGCTCGAGCAGCACCTGGAGAAGGTGGTCCTCGCGGTCGTCGGGGCCGTGTTCCTCGTCGCCCTCGCCCTCCAGTTCCTGGGTGAGCCCAACGCCGTCAGGGTCGGCCGCGGCGACCAGACCGTCGCGCCGGGCAAGGCCTACGACGCCATCGCCAACAAGGCCCGCACGCTCAGCGGGCGGCTCAACCAGGCCGAGCCCGCCGAGCTCGCCACCGCGCGCGAGAAGGTCGGCAAGATCAACCTCAACCTCACCGAGGAGTTCCGCAAGCGCAAGGATGCCCCCGTCTCGCCGCCCCTCGCCCGCGCGATCGACCTCGGGCCGGCCATGGCCCTGAAGACCGAGGAGATCACCGTCCACGGCGTGGACGCCCCGATCGTCGCGCTGAAGGTCCCCGCCCCCGTCTCTCCCATCGCCGTGGCGACCCGCAACACCATCGACCCCACCGAGGCGATCACCTACCCGGACCTCAAGCCGCTCCTGCCCCCCGAGCAGCCCCTCGACAAGGCCTCCGTCTCCGTCGAGGCCCGCTTCGACGGGACCGCCCTCAAGGCCGCCTTCCTCGCCGTCCCCGGCGACGCCAACAGCCGCCCCATCCCCGGCCAGTGGTGGCGGGAGACCACCGCCCTCATGGATGTCCGCCTCGAGCGGCAGGAGCAGTCCACCGGCGGCGACTGGGGCGAGCCGGTCGTCGTCAAGGCCGCCCCCGGCCGCACCGACATGGCCGACGCCGTCAAGAGCCTCCAGACCACCGTCGAGATGGAGGACATGGTCTTCCAGGCCCGCGACCTCGCCGACGGCATCCTCCGGCCCGCGTTCTACCGCACCATCGCCGGCCCCGCGTGGATGACCCCCGCCGAGCAGGCCGCCGCGGCCGCGGCCGGCGGGCGCCCGCCCCAGGTAGACACCCTGCTGGCGCAGCGCCGGGGGCTCGTCGCCACGGAACAGCGGCTCATCAAGCAGATCGACGACGCCAGCAAGCAGGCGCCGCCGCGCCCGCCACCCCGGTCCGGCGGCGGCGGCGGCGACGGCGGCGGCCGGCGCGGCGGGGGCGGGAACCAGCCCCCCGCCCCGACGCGCGACCCGAACGCGGAGCGCCAGACCCAGTTGCAGCGCCTCCAGGACCGCCTCCAGCAGGTCCGCGACGACATCCGCAAGGTCGACGACCGCCTCCGCGAGCTCGGCTACGACGAGACCGGCACCGCCGTGAAGGTCGAGGCCCCCGCGGCCGCCGGCGAGGCGGCCAAGCCGCTGCTCGACAGCCCCTCCATCCAGCTCTGGGCCCACGACCTGACGGTCGAGTCGGGCAAGACGTACCGCTACCGCGTTCAGGTGGCGATCAACAACCCGGCGTTCGGGCGCGGCACCGCGCTCGTCCAGGAACAGCAGGACCTTGCCAAGAGCCCGCTGCTGCTCAGCGAGGCCTCGGAGTGGTCGCCACCTGTCCGGGTGATGAGCGACCGGTACTACTTCGTCACCGGCGCCTCGGAGCCCGACCAGCTCAGCTCCGCCCACGCCTCGGTCGAGCTCTACGAGTTCTTCTATGGCTACTACCGCAAGGGCTCGACCACGGTGGAGCCGGGCGACGTCCTGATGGCCCGCCTGAACCTCCCGCCCGGCGACCGCCTGCCCATCTTCGACCTGGAAAAGCCCGCGGGCGAGACGCCCGGTGGCCAGGCCCCGCCGCAGCCCCCGCCCGCCACCCCGCCGCCGGCGCCCCCGGCCGGCCCCGGCAAGGGGGGACCTGTCCCCGGTGGAACCCCGCGGGAGCCGCGGCAGGAGGGGCCGGCTCAGCAGCCCGACCAGCCGGTCCTGCCTACCAACGCCGCGGCGTGGACCAAGCAGTTGTTCGCGACGGTGGACGTGATCCTGCTGGATGTCGCCCGGCCCTCCGACTCTCCGGAGACCCCCCGGGCCCTCCTCCGGGTGGCCGATGGCAGTATCGAGGTCCGGGACCCCGCGGATGACAAGGCCAGCGAGATGTACAAGCGGGTCGCCCAGTCCGCCAAGGAGGGCGACAACCAGGGGATGCCTGCCGT
This sequence comes from Phycisphaerales bacterium, assembly GCA_040902425.1. Classification (GTDB taxonomy): domain Bacteria; phylum Planctomycetota; class Phycisphaerae; order Phycisphaerales; family UBA1924; genus JBBDXI01. The sequence goes on along the minus strand of JBBDXI010000091.1, from coordinate 2,443 downwards.
CGGCCCCGGCGGCCCGGCCCCGGATGGGCCCCGCGGCCCGGTGCGGACGCCGGATGCGCCCAAGGCCCCGCCGGGCGGCGGTGGCGGCGGCGCCGGCGGGGGCTGATCCCCAGCCCGGCGGTGCCTCGGTGCATTCCGCGTGCAAAACCCCTTGAAATCCAGGGGATTTCGCGGAGTCAGAGGACAGAGAGGTCCCCCCGCTTGACAGCGGGGCGCTCGCGCCTAGACTCCCCCTGCGACCGGCCGGAAATGGCGGTCGAATCCAAAGCCGATTTCGGCGAGGAGAGCCGGGTTCAGCGGGTGATCCGAATACCCCGGCGGGATCTTTGACAACCGGATACGAATCGACGTCTCCCCGCTGCGGAGGGGGGCTTTCCGGGCGACTTTCGGGTCGTCCGGGCGGGCCCTTGAAGCGGCGGGGGAAGGCCGCGGCCATTTATCTCTGATCCATGGCGCCGCGGCCTCCATGTTGCATTGCAACGAGTGCCAAAAGGTAATAGTTGGTAGGCGACGAGCACAACGATCTGGGCGAGCGGCCGGGCGAGGCTTCTCGGGGGAAACCCCGCGGGGTTCAAGCCCGAAGCGCGGCGTCAGGTTGGTGCGACCGAGCCATAAGAGCACACGGTGGATGTCTTGGCGTCTAGAGGCGATGAAGGACGTGGGAACCTGCGAAAAGCCACAGGGAGCTGGTAACCAAGCTGTGATCTGTGGATGTCCGAATGGGGCAACCCATCCCCTTTGGGGATACTCAGGCCTGAATGCATAGGGCCTGTAGAGCGAACGCGCAGAACTGAAACATCTAAGTATGCGCAGGAAAAGAAAGCAACAGCGATTCCGTCAGTAGCGGCGAGCGAACGCGGACCAATCAGCAGAGCGAGTGAGCCGGCTGGAAAGCCGGGCCAGAGAAGGTGACAGCCCTGTAACCGCAAGCTGATGTGCCATAGAGTAGACTCGGTCTCGTGAAACCCGGGTTGAACATGGGGGGTCCACCCTCCAAGGCTGAATACTCCTAGACGACCGATAGTGAACCAGTAAGGCGACTGAACGATGACAAGCACCGCGACGAGCGGAGTGAAAGAGCACCTGAAACCGTGTGCTTACAAGCGGTCGGAGCCCTTCGCAAGAGGGGTGACGGCGTGCTTTTTGCATAATGAGCCGGCGAGTTAGTCTGTACGGCGAGCCTAAGGCCTTTACGGGCCGGAGGCGGAGCGAAAGCGAGTCTGAAACGGGCGCTAAGTCGTACGGGCTAGACGCGAAACCTTGTGATCTACCGTTGGCCAGGCTGAAGGGCGGGTAAAGCCGCCTGGAGGGCCGAACGCGTGACCGTTGAAAAGGTCTGCGATGAGCTGACGGGAGGGGTCAAAGTCCAATCAAACTGGGAGATAGCTCGTTCTCTCCGAAATAACTTTAGGGTTAGCCTCAAGGGTCAAGCTCTGGGGGTAGAGCGACTGGATGAGGGTCGGGGCCTACCCGGCTACCGCCTTCAACCAAACTCCGAATACCAGAGCCCAAGCCTTGGGAGATAGTCCCGGAGTGACAATATCCTGGGACAAAAGGAGAACAATCCAGACCACCAGCTAAGGTCCCAAATTTCCACTCAGTTCGAAAGGAAGTCAGAGTGCCGTGACAGCCAGGATGTTGGCTTAGAAGCAGCCATCATTTAAAGAGTGCGTAATAGCTCACTGGTCGAGGACTCTGGCGCCGATAATGATCGGGAATAAGTGGAAAGCCGAAGCTGTGGGCTCTCGCAAGAGAGCGGTAGGAGAGCGTTCTTGCCAGCCGTGAAGCGGTCCCGGAAGGGTCCGTGGAGCGGCAAGAAGTGAATATGCCGGCTTGAGTAACGATTAGACGGGTGAGAATCCCGTTCGCCGAATGCCCAAGGTTTCCTGGGGAAGGTAAATCCGCCCAGGGTTAGCCGGGGCCTAAGACGAGGCCGAAAGGCGTAGTCGATGGACAGCAGGTCAATACTCCTGCGCACCCGCGGAGATCAAACCGTCGTGCGGACTTCTTAGCCGAGCGGGGCTGACAGATGCCCAGGCCCTTGTGGCCGATGCTCGGGGCGGGAGTCCCTAGAAAAGCGACGGGGGCAAAGCGGGTCCCGTACCAAAACTGACACAGGTGGGCGTGGTGAATAACCTCAGGCGCTCGAGAGAACGGTCGTGAAGGAACTAGGCAAATTAACCCCGTAAGTTAGCGATAAGGGGGGCCTCCTCCGCCACCTCAAAAGGGCGGAAAGGCCGCAGAGAAAAGGCTCTGGGAACTGTTTATCAAAAACACAGCACTGTGCAAAGGCGCAAGCCGAAGTATACAGTGTGACGCTTGCCCAATGCCGGAATGTCATGGAAGGGGGTCAGCGAAAGCGAAGCTCCCGACCTAAGCACCGGTCAATGGCGGCCGTAACTATGACGGTCCTAAGGTAGCGAAGTTCCTTGTCGGGTAAGTT
>JBBDXI010000090.1:0-17048 GCA_040902425.1 Phycisphaerales bacterium | reverse complement strand
GGCGCCGGGGGCGCGGATATGTCCCGCTACGGCACGGACACGAGAAGCTGTACCAGAACAGGCCGCTGTCGAGCCCGACGAGGACGCGCTCGACCGGCGTCCCGGTCATGGTGCGGCCGAGGAACTCGGCGCTCAGGGCGGGGAGCATGGAGTTGGTCAGGATGTTGTCGATCATGCGGCCGCCGCTGTCGCGCTCGGTGCAGCGGGACACGATGTGGTCGATGACGGCGTCGTCGAAGGTGAAGGGGACCTTGTGGTTCTGCTGGACCCGCTTCTGGATGCGGCCGAGCTGAAGGCGGGCGATGCCCTTGAGCATGTCGTCGGAGAGCGGGTAGTACGGGATGGTGACGATGCGCCCGAGCAGGGCGGGCGGGAAGACCTTCAGCAGCGGCTCGCGGAGGGCCTTGCCGAGGCTCTCGGCGTCGGGCATCAGCTCCGGGTCCTTGCACATGTTCATGAGCAGGTCGGTGCCGGCGTTGGTGGTGAGCAGGATGATCGTGTTCTTGAAGACGATCTCCGTGCCCTCGGAATCCTTCATGATCCCCTTGTCGAAGACCTGGAAGAAGATCTCGTGGATGTCCGGGTGGGCCTTCTCGACCTCGTCGAGCAGGACCACGCTGTAGGGCTTGCGGCGGACGGCCTCGGTCAGCACGCCGCCCTGGCCGTAGCCGACGTAGCCGGGGGGCGAGCCCATGAGCGTGGCGACCTTGTGGGCCTCCTGGAACTCGCTCATGTTGATCGTAATGACGTTCTGCTCGTTGCCGAAGAGGCTCTCGGCGAGGGCGAGGGCGGTCTCGGTCTTGCCCACGCCGCTGGGGCCGGCGAGCATGAAGACGCCGATAGGCTTGCTGGGGTTCTCCAGGCCGGCGCGGCTGGTCTGGATGCGGCGGGCGATGATGTCCAGCGCGTGGCGCTGGCCGATGATGCGCTTGTTGAGCGTGTCGGCGATCTTCAGGACCGCCTCGACCTCGTTCTTCACCATGCGGCCAACGGGGATGCCCGTCCAGTCGGCGACCACGCCGGCGACGGCCTGGGCGTCGACGCTGGGGAGGATCAGGGGCGTCTCGCCCTGGAACTGGGCGAGCTCGGCCTGGAGCTTCTGGAGATCGGTAAGGAGGCCCGCCCGCTCCGCGGTAGAGAGCTGGGGGCCGGCGTCGGCCGCGGCCTTGGCCTCGGCGCCCGCCTTGGCCTCGACCTTCGTTCCGGTGCCCTCGACCTTCTCGGCCTTGGAGGGGCCGCGGAGCTTGCCGCGGATATCGAGCACCCTCTGGACGAGGCCCTTCTCAGTGTCCCAGCGGGCCTCGAGGGCGGCGAGGCGGTCGCCCTCTCCGGCGGCCAGGTCGTGGACCTCCTTGCGGCGCTTGACGTGGTCGATGCCGACAGCGGTCTCGCGGTCGATGATCTCGATCTCGGTCTCCAGGGCCTGGATGCGGCGGCGGCAGTCCTCGACCTCGGCGGGGACGGCGTGCTGGCCGACGGCGACGCGGGCGCAGGCGGTGTCGAGGAGGCTCACGGCCTTGTCGGGGAGCTGCCGGCCCTGGATATAGCGGTGGCTGAGCTTGACGGCGGCCTCGAGGCCCTCGTCGAGCAGCTGGATCTTGTGGTGCTTCTCCAGCGGGGTGGCGATGCCGCGGAGCATGAGCAGGGCCTTGGCCTCGTCGGGCTCGTCGATCTTCACGACCTGGAAGCGGCGGGTGAGGGCGGGGTCCTTCTCGATGTGCTTCTTGTACTCGGCGTGGGTGGTGGCGCCGATGGTGCGGAGCGTGCCGCGGGCGAGGGCGGGCTTCAGCAGGTTGGCGGCGTCGCCGGTGCCGGCCTGGCCGCCGGCGCCGATCAGCGTGTGCACCTCGTCGATGAAGAGGATGATGGGCTTGGGGGAGGCCTGGACCTCGTCGATGACCTGGCGGAGGCGGTTCTCGAACTCGCCCTTCATGCTCGCTCCCGCCTGGAGCAGGCCGATGTCGAGGGATTTGAGCGAGACCTCCTTGAGGAAGGGGGGCACATCGCCGCGGGCGATGCGCAGGGCGAAGCCCTCGACCACGGCCGTCTTGCCGACGCCGGCCTCGCCGGTGAGGATCGGGTTGTTCTGGCGGCGGCGCATGAGGATGTCGATCATCTGGCGGATCTCGTCGTCGCGCCCGAGGACCGGGTCGATCTTGCCCTCCCGCGCCCGCTCCGTCAGGTCCACCGCGAAGCGCTTCAGCGCCTCCTGCTTGCCCATCTCGGCTGCGGGCATGGCGCCGCTGGCGTCGCCGGGGACGGCGGCGGAGCCCAGCTGCGTGCCGTCGGCGGCGGCCATGGTCTCCTCCGGCGAGCCGGCGATGATCTTGCCGAGGTCATCGGCGAGGGCCTCGGGCTTGAGCTTCTCGAACTCGCGGGAGATGCCCAACAGCACGCCCCTGAGCTGGTTGGTCTTGGCCATGGCGACGGCGAGGTGGCCGGTGCGGATCTGGGACTGGCCGAACTTGAGCGAGGCGTAGACCCAGGCCCGCTCGCAGGCGTCTTCCAGATGGGGCGAGAAATCGGAGATGGAGGTGGCGCCGCGGGGGAGGCGATCGAGGGCGGCGGTGAGGTCCGCGGCCAGGCGCGAGGGGTCCACACCGAAGTGGCGGACGATGCGGTGGAGGTCGGAGTCGTTGTTGCCGAGGATCTGGTGGACCCAGTGGACCAGCTCGACGTAGGGGTTGCCCCGGAGCTTGCAGAAGACGGTGGCGGACTCGACGGCCTTGTAGGCGAGCGTGTCGAGCTTGCCGAAGAGGGAGACGCGGCTGATTTCGCTCATAACGGAGGCTCCGGGGGTCAGGCGGCGGTGGGCGTGAGGGTGAGGTCCTCGGCGTCGCGGGTGGCGGCGCGGGTCGAGAGCCAGGTGAAGTAGCCGAGGCGCCCCTGCTTCCCGAGCAGGGTGCGGGGGACAGCGCCGGCGGCCAGCACCAGGCGCAGCTCGACGGTGAACTCGTCGCCGATATAGGTGCGGATCCACGCGGCCAGGTGGGGGAGCCAGGCGCCGCCGGGGAGGAAGCTCTGGTAGGCGTCGAAGACCATGGGGCCGAGGCGGAGGCGGAACTTCTGGCCGCGGTCCCAGACGCGGGCGCCGACGACGGCGGTGCGTCCCAGGGCGCCGGTCTCGCGGGATTCACCGAGGCGGAGGCGGCGGGGCTCGTCGAGCCAGAGCCACTGGCCGACGAACTCCTCGAGGGTGGCGGGGACGCCGAAGTAGTCGGCGATGAGGGCGATGAGGCCCTCGGGGGGGCGGGTGTGGCAGGCGAGGCGCCCGGCGTAGTGGAGCTTAGCGAGGTCGGGGACGGCGTCGCGCCGGCGGAGGGAGGGCATGCCCAGGCCCAGGAGGCTGGCGACGAACTCGGCGAAGCGGTCGTCGCCGGGGCGCTGGTGGCTGACGGCCTGCTGGGCGCCGGCCCAGGCCCGGTAGAACAGGGCGATGACGCGGTGGTTGAAGACGTCGAAGAAGCGGGCGAGGGTCGGGTCGGCGTTGTTCAGCTCGCGGTCGCGGACGTACTCGGTGACGTGGTGGGGCATGGGGCCGTTGGGGCCCAGCAGGCCGAGGAAGCTGACCAGGAGGCGCGGCGGGGCGCCGCTCGCGGAGGTCTTGAACGCGGCGATGGTGGCGGGTGCGAAGGCGAGCGAGGGCGACTGGCCGAAGCGGATGGACTCGTGGTCGGCGCGCAGGGCGTGCCCGAGGCGCGGCAGGTCGGGGCGCGCGCACTCCAGGCGCCGCAGCGCCTGGAAGAAGTCGAACTCGTACGGGGCGGCCGCCAGATCGGCTAGAACATCTGGCGCAGCCCCGGCCTCGCCGGCCATCGCATCACCTCGCCGCGCTGGGCGGCCTTGACCACGGTCTCTGTGAACGAGTTGATCGAGACGTACCTCGAGAAGAACTGGCTGAGCACCGCCCCCAGGACGAAGATGCCCGTGCCCTCGAAGGAGGGCTCATCGAGCGTGAGCTCCACCTCCAGCCCGCGGGCGAAGGCGATGGGGCCGCCCCCGGGCACCTGGCGGCTGATCGGGCGGGAGCTGACCGAGCGGACGCCCTCGACCTGCTTCTGGGACTGGGGGTCGCCGGGCTCGATGTAGAGCTTGAGCAGGTCGCGCAGGGCGGCGGCGCCCTGGCGCTCGTCGCTGTCGGCCAGCGACAGGTAGTTCAGCGACATGTGGCTGATGAGGCGCCAGGCGATCTCGCCCTCGGCGAAGGATGCGCGGGGCGGCGTGGGGCCGGCGACGACGCGGACCGCCTGGACGGGCGCCGCCGTCTCGGTCGTGAAGTCGGTCCGGCCGCGCCCGACGGGCATCTGGAGCGGGAGGTCGCGGTTGGTGCAGAGGCACTCGACGCCGAGCTGCTTGTGGTCGGAGCGGTAGGGGGCGGCGGCGGCATCGACCAGCGAGATGAAGGCCTCGCCCCCGGCGTAGCTGGAGCGGCGGCCGACGCGCGCCTCCTTGGCGGCGGGCGTGCGGGGGAGGCGGGTGACGGCGAAGTAGGCCCCGCCGTCGCCCTTGTGGTCGGCGCCGGCGGCGTAGAAGGGGCGGAAGGTCTGCTGGGCCTCGCCCCCGGCGCCGAAGGCGGTGACGGACTGGACCTGGAAGACCTCGTAGTCCAGGGGGCGGGTGCGGTCGGGGACGACGTGGAACTCCCACGAGCGGTCGGTGATGTGGATGCGGTCGGCCCGGCGGGGGAAGAGGTTGACGGCGGGGGTGCAGAACAGGGCGATGCTGCCGGCGTCCACCGCGTTCTCCAGCTCGCGGTCCTCGGCGCTGAACATGATGAGGATGTCGGCTTCGCGGTCCTTGGTGGCGCGGAGGGCCTTGCCCAGCCCGTTGAGGCGGGCGAAGAGGAACCGGTGGGGGAAGGAGAAGTACTCGCGGAGCAGCCGGTAGCCGCTGAAGGAGCGGGCGCCGCCGGGGAGCAGGGCCTGGTCCTCGTCGTAGCCGACGGGCGAGACGGGGCGCGGGCCCTCGACCGCGTGCCAGCGGTTGTTGACGGCGTTGCCCGCGGCCCCCCGGACCACCACCGCGACGGCCCGCCCCAGCACCTGCTCGCACAGGCGGAAGGGCGTCTCGGCCGTCCCCCGGAGGTGGATGACCAGGTCCTCCAGCTTGATCTTGTCGAAGGTTTTGCCGCCGTGGCAGCGGAGGCGGATGCGCAGGGCGGCCTTGGCGCGGATGTGCTCCGGCGGCTTCAGGGCGCCCAGCTCGCGGGTGAGGTAGGCGGCCTCGGCGACCTCCAGCGGCCAGAGGGTGACCTCGTGGGCGGTGCGGTAGAGGCAGGCGGTCTGCTCGTCCTTGCCCAGCAGCGAGCGGAGCTGCATGCCGCGGGCGATTTTGTACCCGTCGGCGAGGCTGCTCTCGGCGAGGTCGGGCTGGAAGTGGACGACGGCCATCGAGGGCGTGGGGGCGAGGAAGTGCGGGTAGACCGTCTCGAGCAGGTTCTGGGTGAAGCGGGAGAACTCGCTGTCGAGCTTGAGCTGGACGCGGGCGGTGAGGAAGGCGAAGCCCTCCAGCAGTCGCTCGACGTAGGGGTCGGCGCAGGCGAGTTCATCCAGCCCCAGCCGGCCGGCGACCTTGGGGAACTCCCTGGCGAACTCGCCCCCCATCTGGCGGAGGTAGGCCAGCTCGCGGTCGTAGTAGCGCAGGAGCCGCCTATCCATTGGCGCCCCCCCCCTCCCGGAGCGAGCAGTGGCCGGTGTCCAGGTCCACCTCGGTGCGGAGGAACAGCGGCTCGGGCGTGGGCTGGGCCCAGAGATCGCCCCGGATCTCGAAGGAGATGGCGGTGGGGCCGCCGTGGGCCCGCTCGGTGCTGGCGGCGACCCTCAGCGTGCGGGGGAGGATGCGGGGCTCGAAGCGGCGGACGGCGTCCTGCACGAGGCGGCTGACGTCGCCGGGGTCGACGTGGGAGGCGGTCATGCCGCAGAGGTCGGGGATGCCGAAGTTGAGCACGGAGCGGGCGACCTCGGGGAACTCGGCGGCGTCCTCCGGATCGAGGTGGGCGCTGGAGTTGAGCAGCCAGATCAGGTCTCGCAGGACGGCGTGGCGCATCTGGCGGATGTTGACGACGCGCCGGTCGCGGCTCTCCTGGCGGTCGCCGGGCTGCTCGTCGGTGAGCCGGTCCAGGAGGCAGGGCTGGAGGCGTTCCTGCGCGGTGAGCTCGGCCACGGGTCAGCCCTCCGCGCCGGGCGTGCCCCCGCCCTCGGCGGGCGCCTGCTCGGCGGCGGCGCCCAGGGCGATGCGCCGGGTCTCGAGGATGGGGAACTCACCGGCGTCGGTGGCGAAGAGCCGCTGGCCGATGGGGGCCTCCTCGCCGCCGGGGCCGGCGAGCCAGTCGGTGCGGCGCGCGAGCCGCAGGGCGCCGTCCTCGGCGCTGGCGGTGCCGGCGTAGCGCGTGGGGATGAGGCCGACCTTGTGGCCGCCGTTGGTCCAGATGAACTGGGCCTGGGTCCACACGGCGTCGCGCAGGTCGGTCGGGGGCTCCAGCAGCACCTCGCTGACGTGCGGGAAGGGGACCCAGTAGTACTTGCCCTCGATAACGGCCTCGATGATCGGCCCCAGGCGCGGGTCGGCGTCGGCGATCCACTCGAAACGCTGGTCGTTGATCAGGCCCGACACCGCGGGGGCCTCCTCGAGGGCCTTGGCGCGCAGGGCCGCGGCCCCGGCGTGGTCGCCCCGGCCGGAGAGGGCAAGGGCCTCGACCATCCAGCCGACCCAGGGCTGGGGCTCACCCAGGATGAGGGGGGAGCGGCGCCCGGTGAAAATCTCCTCGCGGAGGGCCTCGCAGGCGAGGGCGGGGCGGCAGAGCTGGGCGGCGAGCAGCAGCTTGGGCTCCATTTCGGCGGCGACGTTGAGCTGGGTGAGGGCGCGGTCCCACTGGCCCAGGACGGAGAGGAGCTGGAAGAGGAAGATGCGGTCGGCGGCGCCGGCGGGGCTGGAGCGGATGTGCTCCTGGAGCGCCGCCAGGGCTTCCGACGGCTTGCCTTCGCGCACCAGCGTCCTGGCGTCCACGGCCACTCCTCACGCTTGCGCGGGCGCGCCGCCCGGCGGGGGACCGGGCCGGGGCGCGACAGCGGGAAAGACCCGCGCGGGGCTGTCGCCCGGCGCGGGGTGTGGATCAGGCGACCTGCTTGAGCAGGAGGTCGTAGGTGTACTTCTGGGTGGCCTTGGTCTTGGAGGTCTCGTCCTTGTGGGTGACCTCCATGGTGACCTTGGAGAAGGCGATGCTGAGCGACTCGGTGGGCGTGCCGGAGCTGCCGCCGCTGACCTGGAAGCTGCTGATCACGCACTTCTCGAGGGTGAAGACGACCACGGGCTCGACCTTGTTGGTGTCCTCGCAGACGTGGATGATGATCTTGTCGATGGGGGCGCCCTTGGAGCACTGGGACGCGATCAGGGGGGAGGCCGTGTCGGTCTCCTTGACGATGGAGATGTCCTGGTAGGTCACCTGACCGCCGACGAGCTTGCCCTGCTTGCTGGGGTCGCCGGTGATCATGTTGTTCAGGCCGAAGCTGAAGCTCAGGACGGCGATCCACTCCTTGTGCTCCTTCTCGGTGACCTGGCCCTTGATTTTGTCGATCTGGATGTACGCTTGCACGGTTCGATCTCCTCAGAAAACGTGGGTTGCCTGGGTGCGAGTGCAGCCGGAACAAACCGCCCCGGGCGGGGGGGCCGACCCGCTGGGGTTCTTACGAGGTCTTGGCGGACGGGAGCTTGGACACAAGACGGAGCGAGACGGTGAGGCCTTCGAGCTGGTAGTGCGGGCGGAGGAAGAACTTGGCGCTGTAGTAGCCGGGGTTGCCCTCGACATCCTCGACGACGACCTCGGCGGCGGCGAGGGGGCGGCGGGCCTTGGCCTCCTCGGAGGCGAGCTCGGGGCTGGGCTCGACGTACTGCATGACCCAGTTGTTGAGCCAGCGGGCCATGTCGGTCCGCTCCTTGAAGGAGCCGACCTTGTCGCGGACGATGCACTTGAGGTAGTGGGCGAAGCGGCAGGTGGTGAAGACGTAGGGGAGGCGGGCGGAGAGGTTGGCGTTGGCGGTGGCGTCGGAGTCCTCGAACTCGGCGGGCTTGTTGAGGGTCTGGGCGCCGACGAAGACAGCGTAGTCGGTGTTCTTCCAGTGGGAGAGGGGCATGAGGCCGTTCTTGGCCAGCTCCGCCTCGCGCCGGTCGGTGATGGCGATCTCGGTGGGGCACTTCATGTCCACCCCGCCGTCGTCGGTGGGGAAGGTGTGGCAGGGGAGCCCCTCGACCATGCCGCCGGACTCGGCCCCGCGGATGCGGGAGCACCAGCCGTAGAGCTTGAAGGCGCGGGTGATGTTGGCGCCCATGGAGTAGGCGGCGTTGGACCAGGCGTACTTGGAGTGGTCGGCGCCGGCGGTGTCCTCCTCGAAGGCGAAGTCCTCGACCGGGCTGGTCTTGGCGCCGTAGGGGAGGCGGGCGAGGAACCGCGGCATGGTGAGGCCGATGTAGCGCGAGTCGTCGCTGGCGCGCAGGGAGCGCCAGGGCGCGTACTCGGCGGTCTGGAAGATCTTGGTGAGGTCGCGGGGGTCGGCCAGCTCCTGCCAGCTCTCCATGTTGAGGAGGCTGGGGGCGGTGCCGGAGATGAACGGGGCGTGCGCGGCCGCGGCGACCTGGCCCATGCCCTGGAGGATCTCGACGTCGGGGGCCGAGTGGTCGAACTCGTAGTCGCCGACGATGGCGCCGTAGGGCTCGCCGCCGGGGGAGCCGAACTCCTCCTCGTAGAGCTTCTTGAAGATGGGGCTCTGGTCCCAGGCGGTGCCCTTGTACTTCTTGAGGGTCTTGCCCAGGTCCTTCTTGGAGACGTTCAGGACGCGGATCTTGAGGGACTCGTCGGTCTCGGTGTTGTTGACGAGGTAGTGCAGGCCGCGCCAGGTGCCCTCGAGCTTCTGGAAGTCGGGGTTGTGGATGATCTTGTTGATCTGCTCGGAGAGCTTCTTGTCGATCTCGGCGATGATGGCCTCGATGGACTTGACGGCGTCATCGGAGATCAGCCTGGTGCCGAAGAGGGCCTGCTCGGCCAGGGTCTTGACGGCGGTCTCGATGGCGTCCTTGGCGCGGTCGGTCTTGGGCTTGAACTCCTTCTTGAGGAGGGAGTCAAACTCGTTGATCTCGATGGTCGCGCCGGCCTGGGCCTGCGACTGGGGGTTTGCTTCGGCCATGGCTTACGACTCCTTCGTCTCGGGCTTGGGTGCGGAGGCGAGCGTTTTGAGGAGGGTCGGGTCGGCGAGCACCTTGGCGATGAGGGCCTCGGCGCCGCTCTTGCCGTCCATGTAGGAGAGCAGGTTGGTGAGCTGGGTGCGGGCCTCCAGCAGCTTGCTGAGGGACTCGACCTTCCGCGCCACGGCGGCGGGGGAGAAGTCGTCGAGGCTCTCGAAGGTGATGTCAACAGCCATGTTCCCCTCGCCGGTCAGGGTGTTGGGAACCTGGAAGGCGACGCGGGGCTTCATGCTCTTGAGCCGGTCATCGAAGTTGTCGACGTCGATCTGGAGGAACTTGCGGTCGGCGACGCCGGGGAGCGCCTCGGCGGGGTTGCCGGAGAGGTCGGCCATGACGCCCATGACGAAGGGCAGGTTGACCTTCTTCTCGGCGCCGTAGACCTCCAGGTCGTATTCGATCTGGACTCTGGGGGCGCGGTTGCGGGCGATGAACTTCTGGCTGCTTTGCTTGGCCATGGGGGGCTCCTTCGGTCGGTCGGGGGGGCGGCGCGGGGGCCGCGCTGCGCCGGGGTCATTCGATGCCGGCGATCAGCTTGAACTGGGCCATCGAGTCGGGGGAAAGGTCGCTGAGGATATCGACAAAGTTCCTGGAGACCAGCCGCTTGGCGCGCTGGAGCAGAAGGGGGACAGGGCTGGAGGGCTCGGCGCGCTCATAGTACTGGCAAATGCGGTCGAGTGCCAGCAGAACATCCTGGTGGGAGCGGATCTCCCCCGGGGCGGAGACGCCCCCCGCGTGGGCCCCGGAGCCGTTGGGCGTGGCCCCATCCACGGCCGAACCGACACCGCGGCGGGCCAGGGCCCGGGCAACGACGGTCCTGACCTCCGAGAGGCACTTCTGGAAGGGGGCCAGGTCGGGCATCCGGCCCGCCCCGACGGCCGCTTCGAGCTTCGAATCCAGGGCGCGGAACTCATCCACGGCACCGCTGATGGCGTCGCCGATGGTCTGCAGGTCCTCCAGGGGGGTGTCGTCGAAGGCCGCCTCGATGATGGCGGACTCGGGAACGGCCTCCTCGCCGCGGGGCTGGGCCTCGCCGGAGGCGAGGGCCAGGTGGCGGAGGCTGAAGCGGCCCATGGCGCGGGAGTTGGTGAGCGGCGTCTCGCGCAGGCGCTTCTGGATCTTCAGGGGGTCCCCCACCGCCTCCGGGGGGGCGGCCAGGGCGCCGACGATGTTGAGCCGCTCCAGCGGGTCGTTGTTGTCGTCGGGGTCGAGCCGGGGGTAGAGCGCCTCCCAGTGCTGCTCGATCGTCTGGCGGAGCAGCGCGATGGCGTCGCGCAGGCCGGGCAGGCCGCGCGTCTGGAGCGAGGAGACCAGGAGCAGGATGAGGAGGCGCAGGTCCTTGGTGCGTCCGAGGAGCGAGAGGCACTGGTCGTGGACCTCGCGCCAGTCGGGGTCCTCGGCGGGGATGATGGTCTCGCCGACCTGCTGCTCGGGCGTGCCCTCGGCCTTGCGGAGCAGCTCCAGGTAGGCGGTGTCGTAGGCGAGGTCCTCCCCGGCGGGGGCCTCATCCTTGACGGGGCGTAGGAGTTTCTCGACGTCGAGCGCGGCCATCGGAGTTCGTCTCCCGGGGGAGCGAGTGTACCAGAATCAGTTCAGAGTCCCAGCGGTTTCGGGGGTCGCCATGACCGCGGTCTCCAGCTGCCGGGCGGTGAGGCCCTGCACGGGGATGGCGGCGGCGAGCTGCGTCTTGGCGATGCGGAGTTCCAGCGGCGTGAGGCCGAGGTACTGGAGCTGGGTGAAGAGGGTCTGGAGACTGTCGAGGTAGCCGGCGGCCTCGGCGGACGCCCCGTCCGCGGCCACCTGGGCGCGGAAGCGGGCGGGGTCGGCGTTCTCGCCGGCCTCGGCGGCGTAGGCGGCCCAGGCCTGGGAGAGCACGGCGGTGAGGCGGGCGCCGCCGTGGATGGGCTGGCCGGTCTCGGGGTCCACGTGTTCGCGGGCGAAGATGTTGCGGTAGCTCTCCAGGACCATGTTGACGATGTCGCCGGGGAGGCGGTCGACGGCGACCTTGAAGTCCTCGGCCTGGGGGGAGAGCCCGCTGGGGACGTCGAGGTAGAGGGCGCGCCCGATGAGGAAGTCGACGAGCTCGGAGCGGTCGAGCGGGCGGGCGTAGACGCCGAGCTTGGCGAGCTCCTCGAACTGGGCCCGCCCGACGGCGGTGTCGCTGGCGACCGTGCCGCTCTGGCTCTCGCGGGGGGCGGCGCCGGCGATGGCCTCGGCGAAGTTGGCGTTGCTGGGGCCGGCGGACTTGAGGTCGAGGGCGGCGCCGCTGCCGAAGAGCAGGTCGAGGGTGATATCGCCGAAGGCCCGCTGGGTGAAGCCGCTGAGGGTGCCGCTGATGTCGGCGGAGCTGGGCGTCGCGAACGTGGGCGGGATGCCCGAGCCGACGACGCCGGGGGCGACGGAGAAGGTGACGGTGCGGCCGACGATATCCACGCCGAAGTCCTCATCCTGGACGAGGACGGCGCCGCCGCCGCCGGGGATCGCCCCGAAGACCGGGGCGCCCGCGCGCAGGCGGATGCCGATCGAGGATGCGTTGACGGTGAGGTCGAGCAGGGTGTTGATGTCGCCGAGGATGGCGGCGCCGCCGGCGTTGATGACCAGCGAGCCCAGGACGGTGAGCTTCTCGTTGGGCCCCATCGTGAAGCCGCCGGTAGTGGTGATGGCGAGGGTGTAGTTGGCGATGGGGTTGCCGGCGTCATCCAGACCGGCGACGATGGTGGCGACCGGGGGGACGCTGGTGCGGGGGCCGCCGAGGGTGAGCGAGGAGAGGGCGAGGGTGGACCCGATGTCGCCGCCGAGGAGGATGCGGGGGAGGGTGGGGTTGGCCAGGGAGGGCGAGCCCTCGCTGGTGACCATGAGCGTGAGGGCGCTGGGGGATCCCTCGCTGTCGATGGTGCCGGCGAAGCGCATCCCGGTGTCGCTGCCGTCGCGCAGGACCGAGTCGGCGAAGACGCGGACGGCGCCGTTGAAGAGCATGGCGCCGGCGGTGGTCACGTCGGCCCCCAGGCGGGCGAGGCCGTTGACGGTGAGGGCGCCCAGCGCGCTGGACCCGCCCATGGTGCCGCCGAGGGTGGCGGCGACGCCGGGGTTCAGCGTGAGGTTGCGGGCGGTGCCGTCGGAGTTGAGCGTGCCGGAGAAGGCGATGTTCTGGCCGGCCAGAGTCGTGTTCGCCGCGAGCACAACGCCGCCGGCGTAGGTCTGGTCGGCGCTGGTCGTGACCGAGCCGCCGGCGATGGTGATCGACCCGGCGGAGACGCTCAGCGAGCGGTTCAGGCCGAGGGTGGAGACGGTGGAGCCGAAGGTGACGGCGTTGGCGGCCATCGTGGTCGAGCTGGCGAGCGTGAGGGCGTCGTTGAAGGTGAGGCCCAGGGCCTGGAACGACCCGCCGGAGATGAGGGTCGTGCCCGCGTCGTCGGTGGTGAGCTGGCCGAGGGCCCCTCCGGCGATGCCGCCGACAGCGCCGGCGAACTGGGTGTTGGTGGCGTTGACCGCGAGATCGGAGTTGAGGCCCGAGCCGCTGTCGAGCGTGGAGCCGAAGGTGATCGTGGCGGCCGACATCACCGAGTCGCCGTCGAGACGCACCGCATCCTGGAAGGCCAGGGTGGTGGTGGCGGCCACCGAGGAGCCGACGGCCGTGGTGCCGTCGGCGTTGGTGGTGAGCGTGGCCAGGGCGCTGGAGGCGCCCACCGCGCCGGCGAAGCGGGTGAGGCCGCCGCCGGAGGTGTTGACGGCCAGGTTACGGGCAGCGCCCGAGGAATCGAGCGTGGAGAGGAAGGAGATGTTCTGGCCGGCCAGCGTCGTGTCGGACCCGAGGGTCATCACGCCGCCGTAGGTCTGGTCGGCGGTGGTGGTGACCGTGCCGCCGGAGAAGGCCAGGGCATCCTGGATGTTGAGGGTGGCGGCGAGGACCGCGCCTTCGATGGCCGTGGCGCCCGGGCCGTCGGTGGTCAGCGTCCCCAGGGCCCCGCCGGCGCTGACTCCCACGGGGCCGGCGAAGAGCGTGCCGGGGGAGTTGACCGTCAGCGAGTTGCCCAGGCCCGCGGCGCTGTCGAGCGTGCCGCGGAAGGCGACGCTGGCCCCGCTGACGGTCGTGCTGGCGGCGAGGATGACCGCATCCTGGAAGTCGACGGCGTTCGCCTCCAGCGAGGCCGTGTTGATCGTTGTGACGCCCGCCGCGTCAGTGGTCAGCGAGCCGAGCTGCGCCGCGCCGGAGCCGAACGTGCCGTTGAAAGCCGTCGCCGGGGAGTTGACGGTGAGGGCCCGCCCGACGCCGCCGAGGCTGTTCAGGTCGGCGTTGAAGGTGACGGCCGCGGTGCCGGTCAGCGTCGAGTCGGTGCTGAGTGAGACGCTGCCGCCGAAGAGCAGCGTGCCCGCGGCGAACGAGGCGGTGTTGATGACCGAGGTGGTCCCGCCGCCGGTGGTGAGCGTGCCGATCGCGCCCGCTCCGCCGTCGCCGACCACGCCGTTGAACGTGCTGGTCGTGGTATTCAGCGTGAGGCTGTTGCCCTCGCCGGCCTGGCTCTGGAGCGTGCCGCCGAAGGTGGCGGCGTTCGCCGCGAGCGTGACGCTGGAGCCGAGCAGGACGGCATCCTGGAAGTTGAACGTGCCCGCGTTCAGGCCGGCGTCGAGGACGGTGGTGCCGTCGGCGTTGGTGGTGAGGGAGGCCAAGGCCAGGCCGCCGCCGACGATGCCGGCGAAGCGGGTAGTGCCGGCGCCGCTGGTGTTGACGGTGAGGGCGCGGACGGCGCCGAGGGAGTTCAGCGTCCCCAGGAAGGAGATGTTCGCGCCCGAGGCGACGGTATTGGCGCCCAGAAGCACCGCGTTGTTCCAGGTCTGGTCGCCGGTGGTCGCGACCGAGCCGCCGGAGATGCTCGCCGCGGCGTTCGCCACGAGCGAGGTGCCGCTGACCGGGCCGGCGAACACGAGCGACCCGCCGGTGAGGGTGGTGCCGTTCACGACGACGGCGTCGTTGAACTGCATGGTGGCCGCGGCAACGGAGACGCCAAGCGTGGTCGTGCCGGCGGCGTTGGTCGTGAGAACGTCGAGGGGCGAGCTGTTGCCGACAGCGCCGGCGAAGCTGGTGGAGGGCGCGTTGACGGTGAGGTCGCGGGCGCCGCCGGAGCTGTTGACGGTCCCGCCGAAGGCGACGGAGCCGCCGGTGAGCGTGGTGTCGGCGGTCAGCAGGACGTTGTCCTGGAAGCTCATCGCGCCGGTCACCAGGACCGAGCCTGAGCCGAGGGTGGTCGTGCCCGCGGCGTCGGTGGTGAGCGAGGCGAGGGCGCCGCCGTTGCCGATCTGGCCGCCGAAGAGCGTGGTGGCCGCGTTGACGGTGAGGGCGCGGGCGGTGGCGGTGGCGTTGTTGACGGTGAGGGCGAAGGTCGCGGACCCGCCGGTCATCGTCACGTCGGCGCCCAGGAGGACATGGTCCTGGAAGTTCAGCGCGCCGGTGGCGGCGACGGTGGCCCCGTTGAAGCGGGTGGTGCCGGCGGCGTCGGTCGTGAGCGAGGCCAGGGCGCTGGTGTTCCCCACGGAGCTGCCGAAGAGCGTCACCGGTGAGGTGATGGAGAGGGCGCCGGGCGTGCCGCCGCTGTTGACCGTTCCGGAGAAGGTGACGGAGGTCGCGGTGACGGCGACGGGGCCGTTGATCAGGCTGTTGTCGCCGAGGGTGACAATGTTGGCAACGACGTTGCCGCCGAGTGTGGTGGAGCCGGGGGCGTCGGTGAGGAGCGTGCCGAGGGCGGATGTGTTGCCGACCTGGGCGTTGAACGCGGTCGTGGTCGCGTTCACCGTGAGGTTGCGGACCCCGCCGGAGCTGTTGACGTCGCCGCCGAAGGTGATGGATGTGCCGGTGGCCGTCAGGTCGGCCCCGAGCAGGACGGCGTCCTGCAGGCCGGCCGTCGCGGCGTTGAGGATGCCGCCGGAGATCGTGGTGGTCCCCGCGGCGTCGGTCGTGAAGACGCCGAAGGCCCCCGACCCCCCCACCGCCTGGGCGAACAGGGTCGTCGTGGCGTTCACCGCCAGGTCGCGGGCCCCGCCGGTGGTGTTGAGCGTGCTGAGGAACTGGACGGTGCCGCCCGTGGCCGCGAGCTCGCTGTCGGCCCCGACGAGGACCGCGTCGCTAAAGGTGAAGGTGGTCGCCTTGAGGCGCGGGGCGTTGATGGTGGTCGTCCCCGCGGCGTCGGTGGCGAGGGTGCCGAAGCCGGTGTTGGCGCCGACAAAGCCGACCTCGCCGCCGAAGGTGGTCAGGGGGGAGTTGAGCGTGAGGGAGCGCGCCTGGTTGGCCTGGCTGTCGAGGGTGGACTGGAAGGCGATGCTGGTGGAGCCGTTCAGCGTCGAGTCGGCGTTGACGGTCACTGCGCCGCCGAAGGTGAGCACGCCGGCGGTGATGGCGCTGGTGGCGATGGTCGTCGCCGAGGCGGAGGAGAGCGTGCCCAGCTCGCCGTTCAGGGCGCCGCCGACGACGCCGCTCAGCGTGAGGGAGCCGCCCGCGTTGACCGTGAGCGAGTTGGCCTCCGAGGCCTCGCTGTCGAGGGTCGAGGAGAACGTGGCGGCGCCGGTGAGCGTGGCCGAGGTGTTGAGGACCGTCGCGCCGAAGTTCATGGTGGCGGCGGTGAGGGCGGAGGTGTTGATGGTGGTGGCCCCGCCGGTGGCCAGGGCGCCCAGGGCGCCGCCCGCGGCGCCGCCGACGACGCCGTTGAAGGTGGCCGCGCCGGTGATCGTCAGGTCGTTGGCCTCGGCGTTCTCGCTGTTGAGGGTGCCGGCGAAGAGCGCGGTCGGGGCGGTGATCGTCAGGTCGTTGCCGATGAGCGCGGCGTCGCGGATATCCACCAGGGTGGCGGAGATGTTGCCCCCGAGGGTGGTCGTGCCCGGGGCGTCGGTGAGCAGCGTCGCGAGGGCGAGGGTGTTGCCGACCTGGCCGCCGAAGAGAGTGGTGGAGCCGTTCACGGTCAGGTTGCGGGCCGCGCCGGAGCTGTTGACGTTTCCGCCGAAGGTGGCGGAGGCGCCGGTGACGGTCACGTCGGTCGCGAGCAGGACGTTGTCCTGGAAGCTGACGGTGGCGGCGTTGACGGCGGCGCCCGAGAGCGTGGTCGTGCCCGCGGCGTCGGTGGTGAGGACATCGAAGGCGCCGCCGGCGCCGATCGACTGGGCGAAGCCGGTGGTCGTGGTGTTGATGGTCAGGTCGCGGGCGCCGCCGGTGGAGTTGACGGTGCTCTGGAACTGGACGGAGCCGGCGGCGGCGGCGATGGTGAGATCGGCGCCGACGAGCACGGCATCGTTGAAGGTGACGGCGGTCGCCTTGAGGCGGGCGCCGTTGATGGTGGTGGTGCCGGCGGCGTCGGTGGTGAGGGAGGAGAAGCCGGTGTTGGCGCCGATGAAGCCGACCTCGTCGCCGAAGATCGTGACCGGGGAGTTGATGGCCAGGGTGCGGCCGGCGCCGGACTCGCCGTCGAGCGTGGACTGGAAGGTGACGCTGGTGGCGCCGGTCAGCGTGGCGTTGGCGTTGACGGTCACCGCGCCGGCGA
Organism: Phycisphaerales bacterium; assembly: GCA_040902425.1. Lineage (GTDB taxonomy): Bacteria > Planctomycetota > Phycisphaerae > Phycisphaerales > UBA1924 > JBBDXI01. The sequence continues at coordinate 294 of JBBDXI010000090.1, read as the reverse complement.
AGTCGAGGATGGCCGCCGTCACGGCGGTCGTGTTGATGGCGGTGGTGCCGCTCGCGGTGAGGGTCCCCAGCTCGCCGTTGAGGGCGCCGCCGACGACGCCGCCGAGGGCGAGCGCGGCGTTGACGGTGAGGGAGTTGGCCTCGCTGGCCTCGCTGTTCAGCGTGGAGCTGAAGCCGGCGCTCGTGCCGGTGAGGGTGGTCGAGGTGTTGAGGACGGCGGCGCCGAACTGGAGCGTGGCGCCGTTGATCGTCGCGGTGTTGATCGTCGTGGTCGCCGCGGTGGCGGTGAGGGTTC
>JBBDXI010000089.1:6033-17110 GCA_040902425.1 Phycisphaerales bacterium | reverse complement strand
GGGGCTGGCGATCTGCGAGGACCTGTGGAAGGGGGAGGATGTCGGGTTCGCGCACCGCTACCACGGGGCGCCCGACCCTGTCGAGTGCCTGGCGAACGCCGGGGCGACGCTGATCGTGAGCCCCTCGGCGAGCCCGTTCCTGCTCGGGAAGGGGGCGCGGCACCGGGCGCTGCTGGCCCGCCACGCGCAGCAGCGCGGGCTCTTCGTCGCGTCGGTGAACCAGGTCGGCGGCAACGACGAGCTGGTCTTCGACGGGCACTCCGCGGTGTTCGACCCGTCGGGAAGTCTGATCGCGGCCGGGCCGGGCTTCGAGGAGGGCCTGGTCGTGGTGGACCTGCCCGACCCGAAGGAGACCCCGAGGCAGGGCGAGCCCGCGCCGACCGACCCGCTCCTGGCGGCGACCGCGCCGGAGCTGCTGTTCAAGGCCATCCGGCTGGGCATCCGCGACTACTGCCGCAAGACGGGGTTCAGGACGGCGGTGCTGGGGATCTCGGGCGGGATCGACTCGGCGGTCGTGGCGGCGCTGGGCGCGGCGGCGCTGGGGCCGGCGAGCATCACGGGGCTGATCCTGCCGGGGCCGTACAGCTCGGAGCATTCGAAGAGTGATGCCACGGAGCTGGCCCGCCGGCTCGGCATCGCCACGGTCACCATCCCCATCGGCGGCCCCTTCCAGGCGTTCCGCGGCGCGCTCGACCCGGCCTTCCGCAGCGCGGGGCACGCCGCGCTCGGCGAGCGGATGCCGGACATCACCGAGGAGAACCTCCAGTCGCGCATCCGCGGGACGACGCTGATGGCGTGGAGCAACCGCACCGGCGCGATCGTGCTGACCACGGGGAACAAGAGCGAGCTGGCCGTCGGCTACGCGACGCTCTATGGCGATATGAGCGGGGGCCTGGCCCCGATCTCCGACGTGAGCAAGCAGCAGGTCTACGCCCTCGCCCGGTGGATGAACGAGAACGCCGCGGCCCGCGGCTTCGCCGGCCCGCCCATCCCGCGGAGCAGCCTCGACAAGCCGCCGAGCGCCGAGCTGCGCCCGGGGCAGACCGACCAGGACACGCTCCCGCCCTACGACGTGCTCGACGCGGTCATCGAGCGGTACATCGAGAGACGCCAGAGCCCGATCCGAATCGCGCGCGAGACCAGGATCGACGAAGGCACGGTCTGGCGCGTAGTCCGGCTCATCGATACCGCCGAGTACAAGCGCAAGCAGGCGGCCGTCGGTCTCAAGGTCACCAGCGTGGCCTTCGGCAGCGGGCGGCGGGTGCCCATCGCGCAGGGGTGGCGGGCGCGATAACGCGCCGACCTGATCCGCTACCTCGCATCCATGAGACCGACCTTGCCGATCCCCGCGGCCGCGGCGGCGTCGTGGGCGCGGATCACGTCGCCGTACGGCACATCGGCCTCGGAGCGGATGACCAGCACCAGGTCGTCCTGCGTGATGCCCTGGGCGAGTCCCTTCAGTCGATCCTGCAGCTCCTGGATCGTCCCCGGCGGGAAGCCCGGGCCCGACGCGACGGTGAGCCCCTCCGGCCCGACGGTCAGCATCACCTCGAAGCGGGCCGGGGCCATCTTGAAGGGGTCCGCCTTCTCCCGCCCGACCTCCGCGTCGGTGCCCTGCCTGGGCAGCGCGGTCCGCAGGAACCACTCGCGCCCCAGGAAGCTCATGCTGGTCATGAAGAAGATCAGAATCACCATGACCACATCCACCATCGGCGTCATGCTGGGGCCGAAGTGCATCTCCCAGTGCGTGAGGGCCGAGCGGTTGCGGAAGGCGCGGGCTCTCATGGGCGGAGCCTCCAGAGCGAAAAACGAAAAGCGCAAATCGCAAATGAAGACCCGGCATCGCCGGCCTCCGACATTTGCGCTTTGCGTTTTGCGCTTTGCGTTTTCATCGCCCCTCCGCGCGTTCCGTGGCCAGTCGCACGCTCTCAACCCCCGCGTTCTTGCAGGCCCTGATCACGGCCGCCACCTCGCCGTAGGCAAGTTCGCGGGCGCCCCGAAGCTCGACCACCGAGTCCGGCTTGCCCCCCAGCCGCGCCCGGACCTCCTGCTCCAGCGCCGCCGCCGGGATCGTCGCTCCCTCGATCACCACCACGCCGGGCAGGATGTTGACCACCAGCCGCTCCTGGGCCTTGTCCTCCAGGCCGGTGCGGCTCTCGGGAAGGCGGATGTTGCTCCGCTGGTCGGCCGCGAGCTTCCCGACGATCAGGTAAAACACGATCATGACCATGATCACATCGATGAGCGGCGTGACGTTAGTCTTGGAGAAGGGGTGCGCGGGGTGGAAGGTGCGGCGGCGCATGGTCAGCGGGGGCGATGGGGGGGGGCGGGGGGGGCGGGGGCGGGCTCGCCCTCCTCGGCGGGGAGCCTCTCGACCAGCTCGGAGGCGATGACCAGGGCCCGGGTGCAATGGCGGTCGATCACGCCCCGGTAGTAGCCGAACACGAGTAGCGCGGGGATGGCGAGACACAGGCCCAGGAGGGTGTGGAAGAGGGCCTTGGAGATGCCCAGGGACAGGTGCGCCGGGCTGGCCTGGCCCCCGGCCTCGCCCAGCGTGGTGAACGCCAGGATCATGCCCCAGACGGTCCCCGCGAGGCCCACCAGCGGCCCGAGGTTGCCGATCACGTTGAGCGGCTCGATCCGGCGGAACCAGCCGGCGATCTGCTCGCTGGCCGCCAGCTCCGCCGCCTCGCGCATCGACTCGCGGGAGCCGCCCTGCTCGAGCGCTGCCCGCACCGTGGCCCCGACGAACGAGTTGTCCTGGTACACCACGCCCCGCAGCTCGCCGATCCGCCCGGCGCGGACGAGGTCGGCGATCTGCACGATGCGCCCCGCGGGCACGATCGCCCCGGGCCTGATCTCGACGATCGCGCGGAAGATGTACGCCCCGGCCGCCACCGAGCCCAGCAGCAGGACGATCGTGAAAAAATCGAAGCTCTGCAGGAAGAGGCCCCACGGGCCCACGGGCGCGGCGGGCGACTGCGGGGTGGTCGTCTGGGCGAGGGCGGTGGCCGCGAGGCCAAGGGTTACGCCGATGATCCAGCGGGGTCGGGTCATAGGGGACGATCTTACGGAGACGGGGCCGCGGCCGCGCCGGGCACGGGGGCACGCCGGCGAATCACGCTCCAACAGGGGGTTGCGCCCTACAGGCCCTCCTCCAGATCGCTGTGCCCGATATCGCGCGAGAGCGTGTGGGCCCCGCTGAACCAGCGGTGCAGGTCCGCCATGCGGGCGCGCTCGTTGGCGAAGGGGTAGGTGGGGGAGTCGGCCGGGACGGGCTGGCCGGTCACGGGGCAGGTCGTGGGGCCGCGCGCGAGCAGGTCCTCCAGCCCCGGGCGGGAACGCCAGGAGGAGGGGATCGAGAGGACGATCTCGCGGGACTCCTCGCCGGCGTGCTCGAGGCGGACGCGAGCGGGGTCGAACGCGTCGAGCGCTGCGCCGAGCCGCTCGGGCCACTCGATGACCGCCGCGGCCCGGCCCGCCTCGATGGCCTCGACGACCGCATCCCACCCGAGGGACTCCAGCTCATCCTCGCCCCGCAGGCGGTAGGCATCGACGTGGAACAGCGCGGCGGGGGCCTGATCGCGGGGACCGGCGGCGCCGCCCGGGCGGGTGTACTCGTGCACCACGACGAACGTGGGGCTCGCGACCGCCTCGACGCCCAGGCCCATCCCCTCGGCCGCGGCCCGCACCAGCGTGGTCTTCCCCGCGCCGAGCGCCCCTTCGAGCAGGACGACATCGCCACCACGAAGAAGGGCCCCGAGGGCCCGGCCGATCAGGCGAGTCTCGGCCTCGCTGGTGGCCCTGCGTGTGGCGGCGATGGTCACGCCGAACTGTATCCGTCGCGCGCCGCGGCGCTCCGCGCGCGCCGGCTGGCTCAGATCGCCGCGTAGTCCCAGCCCATCCCGGACGCATCCACCTCCGTGCCATCCCCCGCGACGATGACGCACCCCGTGCCCGCCTCGGCCCGGCCGATGAGCGTGATGGGCGTCCCCGTCGCGGGGCAGCGGTCCGGCACACGGGCGCCCTCCGCGGCGGCGAAGAGAAGCTCGTAGTCCTCGCCCTCAGAGGCGGCCGCCCGCCACTCGCGCACGCCGGGGGAGCGCGGCAGGCGCCCGCTCTCGAGCCGGAGGCGCACGCCCGAGGCCGCCGCGAGGCGCCCGCCGTCGCGCCCGAGGCCGTCGGAGACATCCATCATGGCGTGGAGGTCATCGCCGAGCGTGTCGCACAGCCATCTCGCCTCCTCCAGGCGGGGCTCGAACGTGAGGTGGTGGCCGAGGCCCGTGGCCCGGTCCAGCGAGCCGCCGAGCGCTCCGGTCACGTACACCGCATCGCCCCGCCCGGCGCCGGACCGCAGCACCGGGCCGCGGGCCGCGTGCGGAACACCCTGCACGCTCACGCTCAGCACCAAGGGGCCCTGCTGCCCAGCGCTGAGCATGACGAGGTCCCCGCCGACCAGCGGGCAGCCCCAGTGGCGCGCCCAGCGCGCCATCGCCTCGAACAGGCCGGGCGCCTCGCCGAAGTCAGGCGGGAGCGTCGCCGCGGCCAGGGCGGCCCGGGGGCGCCCGCCGCAGGCGGCGATATCCGACACCGCCCGGGCGATGGCCTTGCGGGCGATCAGGTCCAGCGGGGTGTGCGGGTGGGGGCGGAAGTGCCGGCCGGCGACGAGCTGGTCTACCTTCAGCAGGAGGCACTCGCCGCCCGGCGTCGCGACCACAGCGCAGTCGTGCCCGGGCCCGGCGACCACGTGCGGGAAGGCCGCCTCGAGATCGCGGGAGCCGGCGTAGATGCGGGAGAGGAGGTCCGACTCGCGCATCCGCGGAACGCCGGGGCCGCCGGCGGGCCCGCCCCCGGTCACGGGGTGCTCTTCATAGGGGGCGACGTGCCGAGGCGGTTCCACGGGAGGCGCGAGAGCATGGCGGCCATGCCGCAGGTCCCGCTCAGCCCGGAGAAGAGGAGCCCCGCGCCGAAGAACCCGCTGAGGATGAGGAACCAGGGGGAGACGGTGGCCGCCAGGATCGTCCCGGCGAGCACGGCGGAACCCGCGACGATCTGCACCTGGCGCATGATCGGGAGCGGGGCTTTGGCGTTGGCGGCGGTGGGCAGGCCGGCGGCCCGCCAGGCTTCGATCCCGCCTGCGAGGCTGGCGATGTCGGTGCGACCAGCGGCGGCGGCGCGCGTCGCGGCCTCCAGGGAGCGGCGGCCCCGCTGGCAGTGCAGGATCAGCCTTCCGGAGGGAAGGCGGGCGGGGTCGAAGCGAGAGAGGGGGTGGAGCGCCGCGCCGGCGATCCGCTCGCGGGCGTGCTCGTCGGGCTCGCGGACGTCGATCAGCGCGGCCTGGCCGCCGTCGAGCCATTGTCTCGCGGTGCGGGGGTCGATCTCCGAAACTGCCGGCGCGGCCATGGGCGGCCTCCTTCCGGCCTCACTTTACGCCCGGAGCGCCAGAGCCGGCGGTGGCGATGCTCAGCGCCGGGCACGCAGACCGGTCGCCTGTCTCAAGGCGGTTGGTCCGATCGACTACGCGATGGCCTTCGCCGGCAGGGCCGCTACGACACCCCCCGCGACGATGGCCGCGACGCCGGCGATCGTGAGCCAGATCGCCCGGTCGGTGGGTGAGCCGGTGAAGAACCGGGAGACGTCGGAAGCGAACGAGTCGGCGGCGCTGAAGCCCCAGACCAGCAGCACAACCCCCACGCCCACCAGGGCCAGTCCGATGATGCGTCGCACGATGAGCCCTTTCGAGATTGATCGACCCGGAGCGACGCTACGAGGGACGGGCGAGAGACCTGCGCACGATCGCGCGTACTAATGTCGGGGGGGCGCGGAAGCGGTGCGTCGGAGGATGCAGCGACGGTCAGCCGTTCGCCACCAGCCCCTCGCTCTGCTCCACGAACTTGTCACCGGTCCACTGGGTGTCCTTCGTCACCATGCCGTCGCGGGCCGGCCCGCCCTTCTTCGCGGCGGCCGCGGCCTTCTCGGCCCCCTTGGCCATCGCCTGACGCTGCACCAGGTCGGCGTGTGTGGTGAAGTACGGGAGCGAGCGGCCGCGGAACTCGTCGATGGAGTTGAAGCCGTGCTGCTCCATGAAGGCGGTGAGGCCGCGGGTCAACTCGTGGATGAGCTTGTAGCCGTGGATCATCACGCCGGTGCAGACCTGCACCGTGTGAGCGCCGAGCAGGATGAACTGGGCGGCGTCCTCGCCGGTCTCGACCCCGCCGATGCCGCTCACTGTGCGACCCGGGAACTCGCGCTCGATCATCCGGGCGCACTCCATCACCATCCGCAGCGCGATCGGACGCACCGCCTTGCACGAGTAGCCGCCCGGCGTGGTGTACCCCTCGACGGTGGGCTCGGGGCGCAGCGTCTTCAGGTCGACGCCCATCACGCACAGGATCGTGTTGATCGCCGAGACGCCGTGGCACCCGCCCCGAAGGGCCGCCCGGGCCGGCTCCTCGATGTGCGTGATGTTGGGCGTCATCTTCGCCCAGACCGGCACCTTGCTCGCCTTCGCCACCCACCCGCAGACCTCCTCGAGGATCTCGGGGTCCTGCCCCATCGCCGAGCCCATCTTCCGCTCCGGCAGCCCGTGCGGGCAGGAGAAGTTCAGCTCGAACGCATCCACGCCCGACGCCTGGCAGCGCTCGACAATCTCGATCCAGGCATCCCTGCGGTACTCCTCCATGATCGAGGCGATGAGCACGCGGTCCGGGTACTTGTCCTTGACCTGCCGAAACTCCTGCTCCCACACCTCGAAGGGCCGGTCGGAGATCAGCTCGATGTTCTGCCAGCCGACGATGGTCTCGCCCCCCCCGGCCTTCGGCCCCACCCGCATGCGGGCGTAGCGCGGGGCGACGTTGATCACCTTCGAGGCGTCGAGCGAGACCGTCTTGGCGATCACCGCGCCCCAGCCCTCGTCGAAGGCCTTGCCGATCACGTTGGCGTTGGTGCCGGGAGGGCCGCTGCCGATGATGAAGGGATTCGGGAGGCGGAGGCCGTTGACGGTGGTGGCGAGAGAAATCATGCGAGGGACCCCCTCTCCGCGGACTACGTCGGTTGACGAGTATACGGCCGAGCGGGCCCCGCTACGGGTGTCGGGCGCCGGGCTCACCGGGGTCTCGGTCAGCCTCATTCTCGCGCCGCAGCTCTCCCGCAAGCTCGGCCCTGCCGGAACGGTCGTAGACGACCGCCAGCCACTCGCGCACCCTTCGCAGCCGCTGTTTCGAGAGCCGCAACGTGCTCGCCCGGAGCTGCTCCACCGCGGCCGCCAACTCTCGGATGGCCTCTTCGTGCTCTTCGGCATGCACAACCTGAGCTGCGATGGACCACCCCAGCAGGGCGCGCGCGTAGCCGGCCTCGCCGGGGTCTCCTCCAAGCGCGTCCAGCGCCAATGCCGACTCGCGAGCGAGCGCCTGGCTCTCTGAGAACTTGCCCTCTTCGATGAGCACCTCGGCGAGGTGGCGCGTGGTGAACGCGATATCCCTGTGTCCGGGCGGGTGGACGGCCCGGAAGACGGCGAGCGCCTTGCGCCCCCACCGCTCAGCGGCTCCCCAGTCGCGCATGGCCGCGCGAGCCCGTCCAATCCCCAGCATGGTCCGCCCGTATTTCGGGTGCCGTTCACCGACCACCGCGCGATCGACCTCGAGCACGCGCTCGTACAGGGCCGCGGCCTCCGCATGATCGCCGCGCGTCCGGAGCATCGTGGCGAGGTTCGACATCGGATTCCCGATGTTCGGGTCCTTCGGGTCAAGCCGTTCATGCATCGCGATCGCGTCGCGGAACAGCCGCTCTGCGGTTGCGTGTTCGCCCCTTTCGTCCACCGCGACCGCCAGGTTGTTGATGCAAACGGCCACCCCCGGATGCTCCTCCCCCAGCATGCGGCGGGCCTCCTCGAGCGCTTGCCTCGCCAAGTCCTCGGCCTCCTCCAGCTTCCGCTGCCGAAAGAAGACCTGCCCGAGGCTTCCGAGCATGCCGCTGAGTTCAGGATGACCCTCCGGGTGGACCTCGCGCAGGATCTCAACTGCGTCGCGTAGGTACCGCTCGGCCGCCTCGAGCTCCGAGCGCTCGGCCGCTATCCGCGCCAGCACTGTCAGGTTGAAGGCAACCGACTCGCGAGTGTCCTCTCCCAGCCCCCTGTGCATCGCCAGCGACTGCTCAATCCGTTCCTTCGCGGCATCGAGCTCTCCACGCCCGTAGAGACACTCACCGAGATTGTGCAGGATTCCGGCGACGCGCCGATGGGGGCCGGTGTGAACCTGACGCAGGCGCGTGAGGGCCGCCTCAAAGTGGCGCTGAGCTCCAGCAAGGTCGCCTCGCGCCCGCAGGACAGCGCCCAGATCGCTCATCCGGGTCGCCCAGTCCTCCGGCGCCACGGCGCTCAGGTCGGGCTCGGCGCGAAGGGACCCCTCCAGCAGCAGTTTCGCCCTGTCGTAGAGCCCCAGATCATGGTAGAGGGAACCGAGCGTCGCGAGCAGCTCGCCTCGGGCGACCGGGTTGTTCGAGAACTCCCGGTCCACGCGGAGGGAGGCCTCCTCGACGATCTCCCGAAGCAGAGTCGTATCCCGCCCTTCGCGATGGCCGGGCTCACCGAGCTCAGCATTGTCCTGAGGAAATCCACCGTTGCGCGGGCCCGAGCCGCCTCGTCTCTCGCAGTGGCCGCGGCACGGTCAAGCTGAACATTCGCGTCCTTGACCTCGTCCGCCGCGGCCGTCGCGCGCACCGCGAATGTGACGGAAGCCGCCGACCCGGCGACGAGCACGGCCGCAGCCACTCCCAGGCCGAACATCAGGCCGCTGTTCCTCCGCGCGAACTTCCGCACCTGGTACAGGGCGCTCGCCGGCCTCGCCTCGATCGGCTCATCCGCCAGGAACCGCCGCAGGTCCGCCCCGAGCGCCGACACGCTCTGGTACCGCCGCCCCTTCTCCTTTGAGAGCGCCTTGGCGACGATCGTGTCCAGGTCCCCGCGGAACACGCGATCGACCGCCGACAGCGGCGCCGGCTCGGTCTCCGCGATCGTTCTGGCCGCGGCGGCCACCGGGCCCCGCCCCACGTCGTAGGGCAGCTTGCCGGCCAGGAGCTCGTACAGCACCACCCCCAGCGAGTAGACATCCGAGCGCGTGTCGAGGTCCGCCGGGTCGCCGGCCACCTGCTCCGGGCTCATATAGGGCAGCGTGCCCAGGAGCCTGCCCGCCTCGGTGTGCAGCGTCGACGCGCGCACGTCGGCGTCCGTCGCCCGGGCCACGCCGAAGTCCAGCACCCGCGCGTTGCCCGCCGCGTCGATCAGGATGTTCCCCGGCTTCAAGTCCCGGTGGATCACCCCCCGCTGGTGCGCGTGCTCCACCGCCTCGCACACCCGCAGGAACAGCCCCAGCCGCGCCCGCACCGTCAGCGCCCGCTCGCGCGCGAACTCCGTCAGGGGCTTGCCCTCGACGTACTCCATCGCAAAGAACGGCGTCGTCCCCCCGGATGTCTCCACGTGCCCCGCCTCGTACACCTGCGCGATCCCGGGGTGCTGCAGGCGCGCCAGCACCCGCGCCTCCAGGTCGAACCGGCGGGCCAGCTCCGGCGAGAGCAGCTCCGGGCGAACCGTCTTGATCGCCACCCGCCGGTGCGGGCTCTCCTGCTCGGCCTCGTAGACCTCGCCCATCCCGCCCGCGGCGATCAGCCGCACCACGCGGTACCGCCCGAACGGGCCCGGCGCCACGGCCCGCGCCCCGGGATCGTCGGCGTCCGCGCCCTCGGCCAGCAGCGTCGCCGCCAGCTGCTGCGCCTCCCGGGTTGAGAGTTCCATGCCACGCTCCCGCGGGCGCTCCGCGCCCCGCTGAGGACCGGTACGCAGGCCGGCGGCCCATCCAGCGTGCCCGGCCGTGGTCCGGGCCCCGCTTTGGCCGCAGGCTACCCGGAATGAGAGAGCAGGAGCACCCGCAGCACCTCGGCGATGCTCCACGCCTGCGCCGGGCACCCGCCGGGGCGCTGCGGGGCGTCGGGCCGGTGGTCCCCGTCGAACACCTCCGCGAGCTGGCCGGGGCACTCCGCATCCAGCCGGGCTACCAGCGGCGCGAGGAGCGACCGCGCATCGGCCCTGGCCGCGCCCGAGAACCGGCCGATCCGCAGGACCGCCTCGGCCAGCGGCCCCATGAGCCAGGGCCACGCCGTGCCGTTGTGGTAGGCGGCATCCCGGCGGGCGATGGGCCCCTCGAAGCGCCCGATGTAGGCCGGGTCCGTCGGGTCGAGCGTCCGCACGCCGTGGGGCGTGAGGAGCCGGGTACGGATGCACTGCACCACCGCCCGCTGCTGCTTCTCGGGGAGGGGCGGGTGCGCCAGGCTCACGGCGAAGAGCTGGTTCGGGCGCACCTGCCCGTTCGGGCGCCACCGGCCGCCCACGCCCTCCGGAGGGTGCAGCACGTCGAAGAGGCACTGCCGCTCCTCGTTCCAGAACGCGCGCCCGAAGCCGGCGGCGCAGTTCTCCGCCAGCGCCCGCAGGCGGGGGCCCGCCTTCGGCGCGGCACGCCCGATCGCCCCCGCCACCGCCAGCAGCCCGTGGTGCCACAGCGCGCTCAGCTCCACCGGCTTCCCGTGGCGCGGCGTGAAGACCACGCCGTCGCGCTTCGCATCCATCCACGTCAGCTGCGTGGTCTCATCGCCCGCCATGACCAGGCCATCCGCCGGGTCCACGCGGATGCCGAAGTCGGTCCCCTCCGCGTACGCGTCGATCACCTCCAGGCACGCCGGGAGCAGCAGCCCGACGAACCCCTCGCGGTCCCCCGACGCCCGCAGGTACTCGCAGGCCGCGTGCAGGAACCACAGCGACGCATCGGCCGAGTTGTACCCGGGCTCGCCCGTCTGGTCGTCGAAGTGGTTGGGGATCAGCCCGCGCCGGCGGTGCTGCGCGAAGGTCTGGAGGGTCGCGAGCGCCTCGCCGTGGCGGCCCGTGGCCAGCAGCAGCCCGGGGAGCGCGATCATCGCGTCGCGCCCCCAGTCCGTGAACCAGGGGTAGCCCGCGATCACCGAGGCGCCCCGCGCCCCGGGCTCATCCGTGCCCGGCTCGCGAGCCTTCCGGATCACCACAAAGTCGTGCGCC
>JBBDXI010000089.1:0-6023 GCA_040902425.1 Phycisphaerales bacterium | reverse complement strand
GCCGGACCGCATCCACGTCGGCCCCGCTCCCCTTCTCCACGCCGGCGGCGACGGCGCGGCGGACCCGCGCCCACCGTTCGGCCCTTTCCCGCCGGTCCGCATCGATGCCCGGCGGCCGCTCCCCCACCCACGCCTGGATCACCGCCGTCGCCCCGCCCGCGCCCACCGGATCCAGCACGAACACGCCGGGGCTGAACAGGTCCTCGTGGCAGTCGAACCCGCGCTCGCGCTCCTGCGCATACTCGAAGCCGTACCACCACTGCGGGTCGGGCCGGAAGGCCGCCCCCTCGCCCCACAGCTCCAGCCGCGTCGCCCCGCGCACCAGCGTGAGCCCGCTCTCCGTCACCCCCGCCGGGCGGGGCGGGTCGCCCCCGGGCGCGCTCAGCAGCGCGTGGGCATCCCGCATCGCGACCAGCGGGCGCAGCTCCAGCGCCGCCGCGCCGCCCCGCACGGTGTACGAGACCGCCGCCGCGTTCCGCCCCCGGAACAGGTGGACTTCCTTCGTCAGCTCGACCGCACCGAGCCGGTACACCCACCGGCACGACTCCCCCTTCTCAAACCGCACCAGGCCCGCGGGCGGCGGCGGGTTCACCGCGCCGCCCCGGAACGCAAACGGCGTCAGCCCGACCCGGGCCTCCTGCGCTGTCCCCGGATCGACCACCACGGTGTCCGCGATGCTGTGGAGCATCACCTCCCGCTGCACCGGCGGCGACAGGGCCGCCACCAGCAGCCCGTGGTACCGGCGCGTGGGCAGCCCCAGGGCGGTGCCCATCGCGAACCCGCCCAGGCCGTTCGTCAGGAGCCACTCCGTTCCCGACAGCGCCGCCGGCAGCACGCCCTCGCGAACGTACGTCGGCACCGCGTCCTGCTGCTCCGGGAGGGCGATCACGCCGGGAGAATAGAGGAACGGCCGCTCCCCGGGCGCGACAACGCCGCAAACGCGCCCGCCCTTGCCCGACCACCCCGGCGCGCCAAGACTTGTCATGGCGACCATCACCCGTTCCGGCCCCGCGGCCTCTCCGCCCCCCCCCTCCCAATCTGCGATTCCCGGCCAGGCCCCCTCACCGGGGCCCAAGATCGTTTCCGAGGGCATCACCTTCGACGATGTGCTGATCATCCCGCGCCGCAGCGCGGTGATGCCGGCCGACGCCGACACCTCCAGCCGGCTCACGAGGAAGATCCGCCTGAAGATCCCGCTCCTCTCCGCTCCCATGGACACGGTGACCGAGTCGGCGATCGCCATCGCCCTGGCCCAGGAGGGCGGGATCGGCATCATCCACAAGAACATGCCGGTGGAGTCGCAGGCCCGCGAGGTGGACAAGGTCAAGCGCTCCGCCCACGGCGTCATCTCCGACCCGCTCACGCTCGGGCCCCAGGACACGGTCCGACGCGCCCGCGAGCTGATGCGGCAGCACAACGTCTCGGGCTTCCCGATCACCGAGGACGGGCAGCAGAGCCTCCGCGGCAAGGGCAAGGTCCTGGGCATCCTCACCCGGCGCGACCTGAAGTTCGTCGAGGATGAGAACACCCCGATCCACGCGGTGATGACCGCCCGCAACCTCATCAGCGCCGCGCCGGGGACGACCCTGGAGCAGGCCGAGGGCATCCTCAACAAGAACAAGGTCCAGAAGCTGCTGCTGGTGGATGACCAGTTCCGCCTCGCCGGGCTGATCACCATGCGGGACATCGAGCGCCTCAGCCAGTTCCCCAGGGCGGTCCGCGACCAGCGGGGCCGGCTGTTGTGCGGCGCCGCGGTGGGCGTGGACCAGTACGACCGGGCCGCGGCCCTCATCCAGGCCGGCGTCGATGTCCTGATCGTGGACACGGCCCACGGGCACAGCGAGAACGTCCTGCGGACCGTCCGCACGCTGAAGCAGAAGTTCCAGACCGAGATCATCGCGGGGAACATCGCGACCGCCGAGGCGGCCAGGGACCTGATCGAGGCCGGCGCCGACGGCGTCAAAGTCGGCATCGGGCCCGGCTCTATCTGCACGACGCGGATCGTCACGGGCGTCGGCGTGCCGCAGGTCACGGCCGTGTTCAACGCCCTCGCCGGGCGCGACGCCGCCGACCCGGATGTCCCGGTCATCGCCGACGGCGGCGTGCGCCACAGCGGCGACATCGCCAAGGCCATCGTCGCGGGGGCCGACTGCGTGATGATGGGCTCGCTCTTCGCCGGCCTGGACGAGTCGCCCGGCGAGCTGGTGATCAGCCACGGCCGGCGCTACAAGAGCTACCGGGGCATGGGCTCCGAGGGGGCGATGAACGCCGGCTCCGCCGACCGCTACCGGCAGGCGGACAAGCTCGATGCTTCGGGCAAACCCGTGCTCAAGTTCGTCCCCGAGGGCGTGGAGGGCCTCGTGCCCTACCGGGGGGCCCTCGCGGAGTTCGTCTACCAGATGGTCGGGGGCCTGAAGTCCGCCATGGGCTACTGCGGGTGCCGGACCATCGACGAACTGAAGCAGGACGCAAGATTCTGCCGCATCACCTCCGCCGGCGTCGTCGAGAGCCACCCCCACAACATCCGCATCACCAAGGAATCGCCCAACTACACGGTGGACCAGCCGAACCTGTGACCACCCGGGTGCCACTGCTCGCGGCGTCCTCGCCGCGCAGCAGTGCCGAATCCCTAAGCTCCCCGCATGTTGCGGCGTATTAGGTCCCGGCGAACCTTCACGCAGCGCCTCCGCGCCATCGCCGCCGGCGCCATCCCCCGCTCCCTCAACCAGGGCCTCGCCCTCCGTATGCCCGGCGAGCCCCACCGCGGCCCGCTCCCGCCCTTCACCCCCGGCGAACTCGCCCTCGCCGCCGAGCTCCGCCGCGATGTCGAGGAACTCGCCGGGCGCATCGGCGAACGCAACGTCTACAACCCCGCCAAGCTCCGCCAGGCCGAGGCGTACCTCGAGAACGAGCTGACCCGCGCCGGCCTGCAGCCCCGCCGCCAGACCTACCGCGTCCTCGGCGTGGACTGCACCAACTTTGACGCCGAGGTCCGCGGCACAGAGAAACCCGACGAGATCGTGGTCCTCGGCGCCCACTACGACGCCCTGCACGGCACCACCGCCGCCAACGACAACGCCAGCGGCGTCGCCGCCGTCCTCGCCCTCGCCCGCCGTTGTGCCACGGGCGGCTTGAGCGGCGCAGCCGCGCCCGCCGGTGCGACCGCCCCCAAGCGCACCCTCCGCTTCGCCCTCTTCATGAACGAGGAGCCACCCTTCTTCTGGACCGACCAGATGGGCTCCCTCGTCTACGCCCGCGCCTGCAAGGCCCGCGGCGAGAACATCGTCGCCATGCTCACGCCCGAGACGATCGGCTACTACTCCGACGAGCCCCGCTCCCAGCACTATCCCATCCCCGTGCCCGGCTACCCCACCCAGGGCAACTTCATCCTCTTCGCCGGCATGTACGAGGCCCGCGCCCTCGTCCGCCGCTGCGTGGGCACGTTCCGGCGCGAGTGCCCCTTCCCCTGCTACGGGGCCGCGGCCACGATCATGGTGCCCTGGATCGGCGCCAGCGACCACTGGAGCTTCTGGAAGCAGGACTACCCGGCCCTGATGATCACCGATACCGCGCCGCTGCGCTACCCCCACTACCACACGCCGCAGGACACGCCCGACAAGATCGACGACGAGCGGACTGCCCGCGTGGTCACCGGCATCGGGCGCGTCCTGGACGACCTGCTCAACCGCTGATGCGGACTCCCCACAGACTCGATCAACGGCTCACCGGCCGCACCCGGCCGCGTACCGCGTCAGGAAGCACCCGAAGTCGGCGACGTTCAACACCGGCGCCTGCGTCGAGCCGTCGCAGTTCGCGTACGCGTCCCCCGCCGCGTAGCGCGTCAGGAAGCAGCCGAAGTCCGCGACGTTGAGCACCGGCGCCTGCGTCGAGCCGTCGCAGTTGGGATAGCAGCTCGCGGTGCAGGCCCAGGTGGCGACCCCCGCGGAGGTCACGCCCCCCGCCTGGAAGAAGCCGCCGACCGCCACCAGCGCGCCGCCGGGCTGGACCGTCAGCCCCAGCCCGGCCCCGAAGGCGGGGTTGGCGCTGACGAGCCCGGAGCCCAGCGTCGACCACACGCTCCCGTCCCAGCGGGCGATGCGGTTGGCGGGCGCACCGCCGGCGGTGGTGAAGTCGCCCGTGGCGAAGATGTCGGCCCCGATCGGCTGGATCGCGTGCACGGTGGGGAACCCGCCACCGCCGCCCACCCCCGCGCCCAGCGCCGACCAGCTGCTGCCATTCCAGCGGGCTATGTGCGCGCCGGGCGATGTGAACTCTCCGCCCGCGATGAGGTCGCCGTTGGGCGCGGCCGCGAGGGAGTACACCGTGCTGTTCACGCCCGGGCCCATCGATTGCCAGCTCGACCCGGAGAAGCGGGCGATGAACGGCGGCGACTGTCCGGTGCCGTTGCCGAAGTCCCCGCCGGCGATCACCTGGCCGTTCGGCAGTACCGCCAGCGCCCAGACCGCGTCGTCCAGCCCCGGGCCCTGGAACGGGCCGAGGTCCTGCCCCATCGAGTGCCATGTACCGCCGTCCCACCGCGCGACGTTCTCCGCCTCAATGCTGCCCGCCGTGGTGAAGTCGCCGCCCACCACCAGGTCGCCGCTGGGGAGCAGGGCGATCGCGTGGACCCGCGTGCCGACGAAGCCGACGCCCACCCCCGCGCCCAGCGGCACCCACCCCCCGCCGTCCCAGCGGGCGATGTTCCTGGCCGCCGCGCCCCCCGCCACGGTGAAGTCGCCGCCGGCGATCACGTCGCCGTTGGGCATCAGCGCCAGCGCCCGGACCGTCGCGTTCATCCCCGTGCCCATCGGCTCCCACACGCCCGCCCTCCGTCGGGCGATGCGGTCGGCCCTCACCGACCCGGCCAAGAGGAAGTCGCCGCCGACGATCATGTCGCCGTCCGGGAGGGCCAGCACAGCGCGGGGCGACCAGTCGAATCCGGTCCCCATCGGCGACCAGGCGGCCCCGGTCCAGGTCGCGATGAACTGCACCGGCGTCGTCCCCGCGAAAGTGAACTGGCCGCCCACGAGCACCTCGTCCTCGGGCAGGCCGAAGACAAGGTTCACCGTGGAGTTGACCCCCGATCCGAGACCCGACCAGGTGCTTCCGTTCCAGCGCGCCACGTTGGCCACCGGCGTCATCCCCAAGCCGGGCCGGAACATCGCGCTGAAGAAGCCCCCGGCCACGAGGTCGCCGCCCGGCAGGACGGCGAGTGTCTGTGCCCAGCCCATCGGGCCCGACTCCAGCTCGCCCTCCAGCGTGGACCAGGCCGCGCCGTTCCAGCGCCAGATATACCCGATGCCCTCCTGGTTCATGTTGCCCGAGGCGATGAGGTCACCGTTCGGCAGCACGGCGAGCGCGAAGGCCTCCTCCGGGAGCCCGCCGCCAAACGACGACCAGGTCGAGCCGTTCCATCGTGCGATGTACAGGCCGCCGGTGGCGCCGAAACCGCCCGCCGCCACGACACTCCAAGCCAGGGTTCCAAGCAGAGTCATCGCGATTGCGAGGTGTGCGACGACGACCAATGGGCTCAATGCGAGCTTCACGCTCGCCGCACCGAGCAGCGCGGCCGCGATGACGAGCGCGAGCGACAGCATCGGGGGTTTTCGCGTACGGGTGCGCTCCACCGGTACTCTGAACGCGGCGATGACCAAAGCGGCGACCGCGAGCGACACCGCAACCGCGAGATAGCGATGTGTCAGCTCGATGACGAGATCCGGCCGGCTGAGCGGTGGAAAGAAGGAGCCGAGACATTTCGGCCAGTCATCGCCGCATCCCATGCCGGACCCGCTGATGCGGACGATCCCGCCGAAAACGATCTGCAGGTACGCCAGCGCGAGCGCAGCGTACGCGATTCTTCTGTGCGCAGTCGGAGTGTCGTTCAGACCGGGAGCGATGCCCAAGTGACTCCGAGGAGGAAAGCGAGCGCGACAGCGGGCAGGATCGCCCAGACGAGCTCGCGCGCGCGGTGCGGGCCGATGTTCCGCTCGTACCTGCGCAGCGCCGCGAGCACGATCGCGCCC
>JBBDXI010000088.1:0-17188 GCA_040902425.1 Phycisphaerales bacterium | reverse complement strand
GCTGGTTGGTGGCGAAGGTGCGGCCAGCGGGCTCGCGCTCGGGCGGGCGGCCGGGGACCGTGTCCTGCGTGTAGGTGGTGCCGAAGGCGCTGTCGAGGGTGCTGCCGACGCTCTGGCCGATGCCCTCGAGCGTGGTCTCGAACTCGGTGCACCCCGGGGCGGCGAACGAAAGGGCGACCAGCAGCGCAGCGCCAATCCTCATGTCGTGACCTCCTGGCCCCCAGAATATGCGCGGGGGCCGGGTGAAGTTCACCCCGGAAGGGGTCTCTCACGCCTCCCCCACCCGCCCCGCCGCGTCAGGCCCGCCCATAACAGGATCGCGGCGGCAGCGCCGAGGATGAGCCACGCGAACAGGCGCCCGACGCTCGCGGCGATGGTGCGCGCCGGCGCGGGCTGGATGTCGGCGAGGAGCACGCCGGGGATGCGGACGCCCCGGGCGTCGCCCTCGACGCCGCGCGTGAGGATGCGCCCGCGGGCGTCGATGGCGGCGGAGATGCCGGTGTTGGCAGCGCGGACCATGGGGATGCCCAGCTCGAGGCAGCGCCAGCGGGCGTTCTGGAGGTGCTGCTCGCGGGCCGGGTCGAAGTTGCCGAACCAGCCGTCGTTGGTGAGGTTGACGAGGGCCCGGGGCGGGCCGGGATCGCCGGCGCGGGCGAGGCGGCGGCAGACGGCGGGCATGATGGCCTCGAAGCAGATGGGCGTGCCGAGGATGACGGGGCCGGCGGGGCCCTGGACCTGGAAGGTGCGCGGGCGCGACCCGGCCTGGAGGTTGAACTGCATCCCCTGCGCGCCGAGGTTCAGGAGCTGCTGCTCCAGCCAGGGCCAGGCGGAGATGTAGGGCATCACCTCGCCGAAGGGGGTCAGCTGCATCTTGTCGTAGCGGGTGTCCTCGACGCGCCCGCCGCGGATGAGGAAGACGCTGTTGAAGAACGCATCCTGGTCCTCCGCCACCCGGCCGTCGTCACGCACCTCGATCCGCAGCCCATCCACGCCCTGCGCGCCCACGAGCATCGGGATGCCCAGCTCGCGCTGCACCCCGGCGAGGGCGTCGTGGAACTCGGTCATGGGCAGGCCGATGTCGCGGTAGACCAGCCGCTCCCGCCGCACCTCCTCGACCGCCTGGGGGTCGAGGTAGGTGCCGGGGAACATCGTCTCGGGCCACACGATGAGCGCCGGCCTGGGGCTGGCCGCGGCGGCCTGACGGGTCAGATCGACCCAGTGCCTGAACGCCTCCAGCCGCTCCTCCGGGCTCCAGCCCAGCTTGTTGTCCTGGGGGAGGTTGGTCTGGATGACGGCGATGCGGAAGGGGCCGGGCCCGGCCGGGCCGAGGGGCGCGAGCAGGGGCGTGGCGAGCCAGACGAGGGCGCAGGCCCCGGCGGCGCCGGCGGCCCACGCGGGACGGATGGGGCGGGCGAAGAGCAGGTCGCTGAGGCCCCCGCTGATGGCGGCGACCAGGAGGCCGACGAAGTAGACGCCCAGCACGGCCGCGGGCAGGGCGAGGCCGGGGGAGTCGATGAGCGGGTGGGCGACCAGCAGCCACGGGTAGCCGTCGAAGAAGACCTCGCCGCGGAAGACCTCGACGGCCGTCCAGACCAGGGGCACGGAGACGGTGAGCGGGAGGCGGGGCCAGCGGCGGATGAGCACGCGCATGAGCCCGACGAACAGGCCGGAGAAGGCGGCGAGGACCGCGATGAAGGGCCAGTAGCCCAGGGCCGAGACCTGGACCACCCACTGCTGCTCGTAGGCCCACAGGGGCAGCACCCCGAGCGCGACCAGCAAGGGCGCCCGGAGGGCGTACAGGACGGTCCGCAGGCGCGACCCCCGCGGCCCCACGGCGGGCCACCCCTGCACGGCGGCCCACACCAGGGGCACCGGCGCGACGAAGGCCAGGGGCCAGAGGTTGAAGGGCGGGAACGCCGCCGCCATCAGCACGGCGTGGAGCAGACCGGTCAGCAGTGGACGGAGGATCGCGCGGCCGAGGGGGCTACTTGCCCGCATAGTCGATGATCCGCGCGATCTCGCTGCGCAGGTCCTGGCGCTTCACGACGCGGTCGAGCAGGCCGCACTGGAGGAGGAACTCCGAGCGCTGGAAGCCCTCGGGGAGCTCCTGGCGGATGGTCTGCTGGATGACGCGGGGCCCGGCGAAGCCGATGAGGGCCCTGGGCTCGGCGAGGATCACATCGCCGAGCATGGCGAAGCTGGCGGTGACGCCGCCGGTGGTCGGGTCGGTGAGGACGCTGATGAACAGGCCGCCGGCGTCGTCGAAGCGGGCGAGGGCGGCGGAGGTCTTGGCCATCTGCATCAGCGAGAGGCCGGACTCCTGCATGCGGGCGCCGCCGGAGCAGCTGACGATGACCAGGGGGAGGTCGCTGGCGGTGGCGTGCTCGATGGAGCGGGTGATGGCCTCGCCCACGACGCTGCCCATGGAGCCCATCATGAAGCTGAGGTCCAGGCAGCAGAGCATCGCGGGGCGGCCCTTGATGAAGACCTGGCCGGCCTGGATGGCGTCCTGCTGGCCGGTCTTGATCTGCTCGGAGAGCAGGCGCTCGCCGTAGGCCTTGAGGTCCTTGAACTGGAGGGGGTCGGTGGGGGTCAGGCCGGTGAACATGGCCTGGAAGGAGCCGGCGTCGGCGAGCTGCTTGACCCGCTCGACGGCGCCGATCCGGAAGTGATGGGAGCATTCCGGACAGACGTGGAGGTTGGACTCCACCTGCTTGCGGTAGATCATCCGCGCGCAGCTGGGGCAGCGGAGCCAGAGGCCCTCGGGGACCGAACTCTTGCGGCCGGGACGGGCTTCGCTCCACGTGCGGGAGCTGAGGGGCGCAACCTGCGTCATTGCTTGGCTGTCCTTGGGTCGTTGGCCGGAACGTCGGCGGCCGCGGATGGGGTCTACCCGGGCCTCTACGCCCCGGCCCGGGCGCCCTGGCGATGGCCGGAGGTCCCCAGGTCTCTGGGGAGCGTGTGCCACTGCGCCTGCGGGCTGGATTCGAGCATCGACCAGACGTTCCTCTTTGCGCACCCCCCCACCGCGCACCCGACGAGGGCCATCGCCACGGGCCGGAGCACGAAGGCGACAGCGCCATTATCGGTCTTCGACCCCTTCAGGCTACGCCCGACGGCCTTCATGATCCGGTCCTGGGCGTCGTCGAGGCTCTCGCCCTCGGGGGCCTGGATGCAGCCGGGGTTCTCGAGCCACTGGCGGTAGGCGGTCGGGCAGCGGCCCTCCAGCTCCGACTCCAGCAGCCCCTCCCAGAGGCCGAGGTGGATCTCGCCGAGCTCGTCGATGACCTTGACCTTTGCGCCGGTGGACCCGGCGAGTTCGCTGGCGGTGGCGACGCTGGCCTCATCGGGCCCGCAGAAGACGGTGGCGACGCGGGCGCCCCCGAGTTCCTGCACCCTGCGGCGGACGGTCTCGAACCCGGCGAGGCTGAGGGGGACGTCGGCAGCGCCGCCGATGCGGCCGGCCCGTTCCCATTCGGTTTCGCCGGTTCGGAGCAGGAGCACCCGGATGTCTTTGGCCTTGGCCATCAGTGGTTTCGGGCTCCAGCCCGCGCGGGCCCACAGGCCCGCCTTGCCGACGCCTCCGTTCATTGGACCAGAGTTTAGCATCGGCCGGGAACCCGCGGAACCCCCCTCAGGAGGGCGCCCTGGTAAGTTTGTACGAACTTCGGTAGGTGTTTTCGGCCACCTTGGCAGGCATCAGCCGGTCCGGAGGGCTCCGATAACCGCGGCCCGCTCCGCGGGGGGGACCCCGAAGACCGCCGTGGCCGAGACGATGACATCGCACCCCGCTTGGCGGACGATGGCGGCGTTTTCGCGGCCGATGCCCCCATCCATCTCGAGCCGTTGATCTGGGCGGAGGCGGGGGCGGATGGCTCGCGTCGTGTCGAGGGACTCGGCGATGAAGCGCTGGCCGCTGAAGCCGGGGTTCACGGACATGACCAGGATCAGATCGAAATCGGACAGGTAGGGCTCGATTGTGGCGCGGGGCGTCGGGGGGTTGATGGCGAGGCCGGCGGTGGCCCCGCCGGCGCGGATGCTCGCGGCGAGGTCCGCGGCCTCGTCGCGGCTCTTGACCTC
This sequence comes from Phycisphaerales bacterium, assembly GCA_040902425.1. GTDB lineage: Bacteria > Planctomycetota > Phycisphaerae > Phycisphaerales > UBA1924 > JBBDXI01. Next base: position 13,108 of record JBBDXI010000088.1, on the reverse strand, counting down.
CACGTGGAAGGTGATGTGGCTGGCGCCGGCCTGGAGGAACGGGCCGACGAACAGCTCGGGGTTGGTGACCATCAGGTGGACGTCGAGGAAGGCATCCGGCAGGCGGCGGCGGAGCCAGCGGCACAGGTCCGGGCCCATGGTGAGGTTGGGGACGAAGTGGCCATCCATGACGTCAAGGTGCAGGAGGTCAGCGCCGGCGTCCAGGACGCCGTGGCACTCGTCTCCCATGCGGGTGAAGTCGGCGGAGAGGATGGAGGGGGCGACGAGGGGGAGCCGGCCCCCCGGCGGCGCGGTGAAGAGGTTCGCCATCGCGCGCAGTGTACGGGCGGTGGGCGTGTACCATGCTCGCCCCCCACCCCCCTCCGCGGGGCGCTCGCGCCGGTGCGCTGCGCCCTCCGAGGGACCCGCGGAGCCCAGAGCCGATGTTGACGGGCGCGACTCGCGAAGATGTGAGCCGGAGGCTGGCCGCCATCGGGCAGGGGCACCTGCTGCGCTTCTACGACGACCTGCCGGCGGGGGCGCAGCGGGCGCTGATCGAGCAGGTCTCGTCGCTGGAGCTGGAATCGGTGCCGCGGTGGGTGGAGGAGTACATCCGGGAGAAGCCGCAGGCCGCGGCGCCCGGGGAGATCGAGCCGGCGCCGTATTACCCCGCGGACCCTGGTTCGGCGGGGCGGCCGTGGGACCGGGAGCGGTTCCGCGCGGCCGGGGAGGCGCTGCTGCGGGCGGGGAGGGTGTCGGCGTTCACGGTCGCGGGGGGGCAGGGGAGCCGGCTGGGGTTCGAGGGTCCCAAGGGGATGTACCCGGCGGGGGCGGTGACGGGGAAGCCCCTGTTCCAGCTGTTCGCGGAGGGGCTGCGGGCGACGCAGCGGAAGTACGGGAAGGCGGTGCCGTGGTACATCATGACCAGCCCGCTGAACCACGCGGCGACGGTCGAGTTCTTCGAGCGGGAGGGGTTCTTCGGGCTCGGGCGGGGCGAGGTGGTGTTCTTCCCGCAGGGGGTGATGCCGTCGTTCGACATGCGGACGGGGCTGATGCTGCTGGCGGGGAAGGGGGAGGTGGCGACGAACCCCGACGGGCACGGGGGCTCGATCCGGGCGCTGCACCAGTCCGGGGCGCTCGCCGACATGCGGCGGCGGGGGGTGGAGCACATCAGCTACTTCCAGGTGGACAACCCGATCGTGCGGGTGGCGGACCCGGTGTTCCTGGGGCTGCACATCGCGGCACCAGATTCGTCGGCAGAGATGTCGAGCAAGATGATCCCCAAGGCGTACCCGGAGGAGAAGATGGGGGTGTTCGTGAGGGACGGGGGGGAGGGGGGGCGGGTGCGGGTGATCGAGTACTCCGACCTGCCGTCAGCGCTGGCGGGGGAGCGGGGCCCGGACGGGGCGCTGCGGTTCATCGCGGGGTCGATCGCGGTGCACGTGATGTCGGTGGAGTTCGTGACGCGGCTGAACACGGAGCGGGGGCTGGAGCTGCCGTTCCATCGCGCGGAGAAGAGGGTGCCGCACGTGGACCCGCGGACGGGGGAGCCGGTGAACCCGGCATCGCCGAACGGGGTGAAGCTGGAGCGGTTCGTGTTCGATGCGCTGCCGCTGTGCCGCTCGTCGGTGGTGCTGGAGACGGAGCGGGTGGAGGAGTTCGCGCCGATCAAGAACGCCGACGGGGTGGACAGCCCGGAGAGCTCGCGGCGGGTCCAGACGAAGCGGGCGGCGCGCTGGCTGGGGGCGGCGGGGGTGGGGGTGCCGGAGCGGGACGGCGAGCCGGACTGCACGCTGGAGATCGGGCCGCTGACGGCGCTGGAGGCGGGGGACCTGGCGGGGAGGGCGCTGCCTCGGATCGCGAGGGGGGCGAGGGTGGCGCTCTGAGTGCTGGTGGAAGAGAGGCATCGAGGCACGAGGCATCAAGGCATCGAGCACCGAGGCCGGGGCACATCATGATCGAGCGGTTTGCGAGGTTCCCGGCGGCGCTGGCGGAGCGGGCGCGGGCGGAGCGACTCGGCGGGGACATCCCCGCGCTGCTGGCGCACCCGGACTGGGAGCGGACAGCGCCGGTGGCCATCTGGCTGCACGGGCGGACGGTGAGCAAGGAGCTGGACCCGGGGCGGTACCTGCGGTGGATCAGGGCGGGGATCGCCGCGTGCGCGATCGACCTGCCGGGGCACGGGGAGCGTGGGGAGGAGTTCCACTCTCCCGCGCGGACCATGGACCTGCTGGAACAGCTCATCCCGGAGATCGACCGGGTGGTGGAGGCGCTTGCGGGGCCGCGCTTCGGGGGCGTGTTTGACCTGGACCGGATGGCGCTCGGCGGGATGTCGGCGGGGGGGATGGCGGCGCTGCGGCGGCTGTGCGATGAGCACCCGTTCGCGTGCGCGGCGGTGGAGGGGACGACGGGGAGCCTCGATGACCTGTACTTCTCGAAGGAGACATCGCCGCGGACGGTGGCGCGGCACGATCCGGGGCGCGTTGCGCGGCTGGACCCGCTGAGGCACGTCTCGGGGTGGCGGCCGATCCCGCTGCTGGTGGTGCACTCGGAGGCGGACGGGGTGGTGCCGTTCGCGGGGATGCGGCGGTTCGTGGGCGCGCTGCGGGAGCACTACCGGGGGCGCGGGGCGGACCCCGGGATGGTGGAACTCCTGACGTGGCCGGAGACGGGGGCGCCGGAGGAGCACATGGGGTTCGGGCGGTACTCGAATGACGCGAAGAACGCGCAGACGGAGTTTCTGCGGAGACACCTGGGGTGAGGGCTCACCCGAGGCGGGTGGGGGCGAGCTCGGTGTCGCGGTCGAGGTAGCGGGCGCCCCAGAGCCAGAAGAGGCCGCCGACGAGGATCGCGCCCGCGACCACGAGGAAGCCCGCGTTCATGTTGCCGGCGGGGTGCTCGGCACTGATGAAGCGCGCGGCGACCCATCCGATGAGGGGCGGGGAGACCGCATCACCGAGGGCGTGAATGATGAAGATGTTGAGGGCGAAGGCGGAGGAGCGGATGGCGGGGTGCGTGACGTTGGCGAGGATGGTGTTGGTGGGGCCGGTGTTGAGGAACATGCAGAACTCGGCGAGGGCGACGAAGACCCACGCGAGGGGGAAGGGGACGAAGAGGACCGCGATGAGCATGGGGAAGCCGATGAGCATGCTGGTGCCGGAGAGGGCGAAGTAGGCGCCGCGGATGCGGCCGCGGAGGCGGTCGCCGAGGTAGCCGCCGAAGAGGGTGGCGACGATGCCGGTGGCGACGGTGATGGCGCCGAAGGTGATGTTGACGCGGCCGAGGTCGCCGGCGTCGCGGAACTCGTGGACGTAGGTGGGCATCCAGAAGGACATGCCGCCGATGGCGAAGGTGAGGGCGGTCATGCCAGCGCAGTTGAGGGCGAAGGAGGGGGTCTTCAGGAGCATGGTGTAGTCGGCGAGGCGGGCGCGCCGGCGCGTGGCCCCCGGGGCGAGGTCCACGCCGCCGCGCTGGGGCTCGCGCATGAGGAAGCAGAGCGCGCCCAGGAGCAGGCCGGGGGGGACGACGGCGTAGAAGGCGGCCCGCCAGCCCCAGTCACGGGCGAGGAGCCCGCCGAGGACGTAGCCCAGGGCGCTGCCGACGGGGATGGCCATGTAGAACCACGCCATGACGGCGCCGCGCCGGCGGATGGGGTAGAGGTCGGCGATGATGGTGGGCGCTGCGGGGCCGTAGGCGGCCTCGCCGATGCCGACGAAGATGCGGGTGATGAGCAGGAGCGTGAAGACCTGGGCGAGACCGGTGCCGCCGGAGGCGAGGCTCCAGACGATCACGCCGACGCCGATGATGGCCCAGCGGCGGGTGCGGTCGGCGAGCCATCCGAAGACGGGGGCCGCGACCATGTACGAGACGAGGAAGGCGGTGGCGAGCAGGCCGGTCCAGAACTTGGCGTCGGGGTCGTCGGGGGCGAAGAACTCGTCGCGGAGGGGCTTCTCGACGGCGGCGAGGATGTAGCGGTCGATGTAGTTGAAGAGGTTGATGGCCAGGAGCAGGCCGAGCGAGGCGCGCGCGCTCGAGGCGATTCCGCCGGCGCTGGGGGCGGGTGGCTCGCGGCTGGCGCTGCTCATCGACGGGGGGCTCCGCGCGGTCAGGGGGAGGGCGGGGTGGCGGGCGGCGGCGCGGGCGCGGGCTCCCCGGGGGCCGCGGGCGGGGCGGGCGCGAGCGTGTCGGTGCCCTCGATCGGGTACCCGCGCCGGCGCCACTCGGCGAGGCCGCCGGCGTAGAGCCGGACGCCGGAGTACCCGACGGCCAGCAGCCGCTTGGTCATGCCCTTGGCGACGCCGCTGGCGGGGTCATCGCCGTAGACGATGATGGTCTTGAAGCGGTCGAGGGTCGGGTCCACCTCGCTGCGGGGGGAGACCTGGGGGAGACGGATGTTGCGGGCGCCGGGGATCCGGGCGCGCTCGAAGTCCTTCGGCGGGCGGGGGTCGATGAGCAGGAGCGTGGTGTCCCCCGCCCGCGCCTGGCGGTCGGCCAGCGCCTTCACGTGGGCGACGGGGATCAGCTTAATGTTGGTGTCGCGGATTTCGCGGTCGCACCCCGCCGGCCCCAGCAGGGTGCAGAGGGCGGCCGCGGCCGCCGCAGCGCTGGCGAGTCCCCGTGCCGGGTGGATCATGGGGTGGAATATAGCGGCGGGCGGGGCGTTGAACCTCGGACCGTCAGGTCATGGGAGGATCATGGGCCGGATCTCGCTCCTCGGGGGATTGGTGGTGGCCGCCGCGGCTACGGCTTCGCCGCTGGCTGGTGGCAGCGCCGTGTCGCTGGACGGCGATGTGCGTCTGCGGTTGATCTCGGAGAACGCGGCGCTGGTGCCCGGGCAGACCAACTGGCTGGGCGTTCAGTTCGACATCGAGAAGGACTGGCACCTGTACTGGAAGGGCCAGAACGACAGCGGGATGCCGATCGCGGTGACGGCGACGCTCCCGGAGGGTTTCGAGGCGGGGGACCTGGTGTGGCCCGCGCCGAAGCGGCACGCCCTTGAGGGGGACATCCTCGACCACATCTACGAGACGCGGGTGGTGCTGCTGCTGCCGGTGAAGGTGCCGGCGGGGGCGAGGCCCGGGCCCGTGACGCTGAAGGTGGATGCGGAGTGGATGGTCTGCAAGGCGTCGTGCATGCTGGGGGACGGGGGCGCGGAGTTGAAGACCGAGGTGGGCGCGGCGGGCGCGGCGGCACGCCCGGGGCGGGATGCGAAGGCGTTCGCCGAGGCGCGCGAGCGGGTGCCGAAGCCCCCGCTGCCGGGGGCGCTCACGACGGAATGGAAAGGCTCGACACTCCTTGTGACATCGGGCAAGGGGGGCACGGGGCCGGGCAAGGGACGGAAGCTGTCGTTCTACCCGTATGAGGATTCCGCCCCGCTTGAGAACATCACCCGCGATGCCGTGAGCGACAAGGGCATGCTGGAGTTGAAGTTGAGGAAGATGGGCCCGGTGAAGGGCGTGATTGAGATCTCGGAGCCGGGATCGTCCGTTCGGCCTCTGTTTTACGTTCTTGAGGCCGCGCCCGCCGGAAGTGCCCCCGACCCGGGGGGCTCGCGCTAAGAATCACCGCCCCCGCACGGCGCGTGGCCGGCGTGGGATCGAGTGGAGAAACCAAAGGAGACCGTCGAATGCTGAAGCTGAAGAACAGAGGGTGGCTGGGCGCGGTGGCCGGCGGCGTGGCGCTGCTGGGCATCGCGGGCTCGCCGGTCCTCGCGCAGGACGCGGCCGCCCCCGCGGAGAAGAAGCAGGAGAAGTCGCAGGACAAGAAGCCGACGGCCAAGATCGGCGAGGCTGCGCCGGGGTTCGAGCTGAAGGACACGGACGGGAAGACCGTGAAGCTCTCGGACTACAAGGGCAAGGTCGTGGTCCTCGAGTGGTTCAACCCCGAGTGCCCGATCGTCGTCGGCCATTACAAGATGCAGACGATGCAGAAGACCCAGGACCAGTTCAAGGGCAAGGGCGTGGTGTGGCTGGCGATCAACAGCGGGGCCCCCGGCCAGCAGGGCGCGGGGCTCGAGAAGAACGCCGACGCCCGCACGAAGTGGAAGATGGCCCAGCCGGTGCTCATCGACGAGTCCGGCACGGTCGGGCGGGCCTACGGCGCCAAGACCTCCCCGCACATGTACGTGATCGACGCCAAGGGGACGCTGGTGTACAACGGCGCGATCGACGACGGCAACGGCCGGTCCGAGGCCAAGACCAACTACGCCGCCAACGCGATCGAGGCGGCGCTGAAGGGCGAGACGGTCTCCCCGGCGGAGACGCGTCCCTACGGGTGCCCGGTCAAGTACGGCAAGTCCGGCGCCTGAAGCGTCCGGTCAGCCGGTGACGGAGTTTGCGCCCCGGGCCTTCCCGGGGCGTTTTTGTCTGGGTGGCCGACGCTCCGCGGCGGGGCTCCACTCCACGGATCCTGCCGCGGAGCGTCAGGCCACCCAAAGCCGGGTGCCCAAGTGGCCGATCCTTCCCCGCCGGCTCTCGTAGGATCAGTCAATGCAAGAACTTCTCGCCCTCGGCCGCACCGGGTTCGACCTGCTCCTGGTCATCCTCGGGTTCGGCTTCATCATCTTCATCCACGAGCTGGGGCACTTCCTGGCGGCCAAGTGGGCCGGGATCCGCGTGCTGGCGTTCGCGATCGGGTTCGGGCCTGCGGCGGTGTCGTACCGCAAGGGACTCGGGTGGCGGCGCGGGTCGAGCGAGCCTGAATACGTCGAGTTGCAGCGCCGCGAGACCACCGGGCTGAACAAGGCCGACCTGTCCCGCGTCAGCCCGACGGAGTACCGCCTCAACTGGCTGCCGCTGGGCGGCTATGTGAAGATGCTGGGGCAGGACGACCTGAACCCCGGCGCGACGAGCGCGGCGAGGGACAGCTACCAGAACACGCCGGTGTGGAAGCGGATGATCGTGATCTCCGCGGGCGTGGTGATGAACGTGCTGCTGGCGGCGGCGCTGTTCATCGGGGTGTTCATGTACGGGCTGAAGACCGAGCCGCCCAAGATCGGCGCGGTCGATCCCGGGTCGGCCGCGGCGGCGGCGGTGGCGAAGAACGCCGACATCGCCGGGGTGCGCGAGGCGGGGCTGCGCGCGGGCGACGAGGTGATCGAGGTCAACGGCCAGCGGCCGCGCGAGTTCACCGACCTGGTGATGGCCAGCGCGATGTCGGGCCGGGGCGAGACGGTGTCTCTGCTGGTGAAGCGGCCGGGGGTGGGGGCGCAGCTGCGGTTCGAGGTGGAGCCGCGCGAGGGGGAGATGAGCCGGCTGCTGGAGATGGGGCTGGAGCCGGCGCGCTCTGCGAAGCTGCTGTCGGCGCGGACCGAGGAGGATCGGGCGCGGTTCGCCGAGGGCGCGGCGAAGGTGGGGCTGCCCGGGGTGGAGCCGGGGATGACGCTGGTGCGGATCGGCGAGGACCGGGAGGTCCTGGGCGCGGGCGAGCTGAGGGAGGCGATCGACCGCTCGGGGGGCCGGCCGGTGGAGGTGGAGTTCGCGGATGATTCGGGGAAGCGGGTGGTGGGGACGCTGACGCCCCGCCCGGCGATGCAGCACGGGTGGGCGCGGATGCCCTCGGGGAGCGTCATGGCGGTGGAGCACCTGCTGGGGCTGCTGCCGGTGATGCGGGTCGGGGAATCGGGCGAGGCGGGCGCGGACCGGCAGGGGCTGCGGGACAACGACCTCTTCGCGCGGATGGGGACGGTGGAATACCCGAGCCTGGCGCGGGGGATCGCGGAGGTGCACGGGCACAAGGGGCGGCAGATCGACGTGACCGTGCTGCGGCGCGTGGATGGCACGCTGCGGGCGGTGGAGGTCCAGCCGCGCCCGACGGTGCGGAACCGGGGGCAGGGGCAGATCGGGTTCGCGGCGGGGACTTCGGCGGACCTGGACACGCTGGTGGCGATGCCCGAGCCGCTGTCGGCGACGCCCCGCGACGAGGCGAAGGCGCTCCCGGCGGCGTCCATCATCGCGCGGCCGGGGGTGCGGGTCGCGGCGGTGGCGGGGCGGCCGGTGGGCAACTTCGCGGAGCTGCGGGCGGCGCTGCGGGAGGTGACGACGGGGACGACGGGGCCCGGCGCCGGGCCGGTGACGATCCCGGTCCAGGTACAGCTCCCGCTCGCGGCGAGCGGCGGCACGCCGCCGGTGGAGACGGTTCAGTGGACGCTGGCGCCGGCGGATGTCAGGGCGCTGCACGACCTGGGCTGGGAGAGCCCGCTGGACCTCGGGGCCTTCGTTCCCGAGAGCTATCTGCTCCAGGCGAGCGGGCCGGTGGATGCCATGGGCATGGGCATCCACAAGGCCCACAGCGTCATGATGATGACCTACCTGACCTTCGCCCGCCTCTTCGAGGGGACGGTGAAGATCGAGCACCTGAAGGGGCCGATCGGGATCGCGCACATCGGGACGCGGATCGCGGACCGGGGGATCGTGTGGCTGCTCTTCTTCATGGGGCTGATCTCGATCAACCTGGCGGTGATCAACTTCCTCCCGCTGCCGATCGTGGATGGGGGGCAGTTCGTGTTCCTGCTGCTGGAGCAGGTCCGCGGGAAGCCGGTCTCGGTGGAGGTGCAGAACGTCGCGACGGTGCTGGGGCTGGTGCTGATCGGGGCGGTGTTCGTCGTGGTGACGTTCCACGACATCGCGGGGCTGTTTGCCGGTTGACGGCGGCTTGCCATCGCGCGGGGCGCCCCTGACGATCAGGGCGTGCTCGGCCTGGTGCTCTTTCTCCTGATGGCCGCGGGCCTGCTGTGGGCCACGGTGGTGCTGTGGACGGCGTGGATGCTGACGCACCCGCCGCGCCGGACGTACGGCGGGGCGGTGGCGCGCGGGATGCCGGGGGACCCGTCGGAGCTGGACCCGGCGCGGGCGTTCTCGGCGTGGGTGCTGCGGGACCGTGGCGGGCGCGAGCTGCCGGTGTGGGACCTTCCCGGCGATGACCCCGCGGGGCCGGTGGTGATTCTGACGCACGGGTGGGGGGACTCGCGGATCGGGGGGCTGGCTCGCGTCGGGGCCCTGGCGCCGGTCGCGTCGCGGCTGATCCTGTGGGACCTGCCGGGGCAGGGGGAGGCGCCGGGGGTGTGCAGGCTGGGGGGGACGGAGAGCGGGGCGCTGCGGGCGCTGATCGGGACCATCCGGGGCGAGCAGCGGGCGGGAGCCGCGGCCGGGCCGCCGCTGGTGCTCTACGGGTGGTCGCTGGGCGCGGGGTGCTCGATCGAGGTGGCGGCTTCGGATGGGGGCATCGCGGGGGTGATCGCGGAGTCGCCGTACCGGCTGCGCGGGACGCCGGCGCGGAACGTGCTGGCGGCGCGGGGGCTGCCGCACCGCTGGACGCTCGGGCCGGCGCTGGTTGTCGCACTGCTGCGCGGCGAAGACGCCGCGAGCAGTGGCACCCGGGGGGACCGCCCCGTCGCCCCCGCCCCGCCCTTCGACCGTGCGGCCCACGCCGCGCGGCTGCCCTGCCCGCTCGTGGTGATCCACGGGGGACAGGACAGGGTGTCGCCGGTAGAGGACGGGCGAGCGATCGCGGGCGCAGCGCCCGGCGGGCGGCTCGTGGAGATCGAGGGCGGGGGGCACAACGACCTCTGGACCGATCCGCGGTTCGCGGAGGAGTGCACGCGGGCCGCGCGGGTGTTCATCCTGGCTCTGGCCGCGGGGGGACCGGGGCGGGGAAGCCCCGGCTCACATACCGTTGCCCGATGAGCGTGTCGATCCCGGCCAGCCCGACGGTGGACAAGGTGATGCTGGAGGCCCGCGCGGCCTCGTTCACCACGCGCTCGATCAAGACCGGCGCCAAGCGGGCCGGGCTGCTGCTGGCGATGTCGATGATCGACCTGACGACGCTGGAGGGGAAGGACTCGCCGGAGAAGGTGCGGTCGCTGTGCCGCAAGGCCATCCGGCCGGCGGAGAACGACGAGGAAGTGCTGGGGTACCGGGTTCCGCCGGTGGCGGCGGTCTGCGTGTACCCGTCGCTGGTGGCGGTGGCCCGGGAGGCGCTGGCGGGGAGCACGGTGAAGGTGGCCTCGGTGGCGACGGGGTTCCCCAGCGGGCAGTACCCGCTCGCGGTGCGGATCGCCGACACCCGCAGCGCGGTGGAGGCGGGGGCGGATGAGATCGACATGGTGATCAATCGGGGGGCGTTCCTGGCGGGTCGGCACGCGGAGGTGTTCCGCGAGATCGAGGAGTTCAAGGGGGCGTGCGGGGCGGCGCACCTGAAGGTGATCCTCGAAACGGGGGAGCTGGAGACCTGCGACCAGGTGCGTCGGGCGAGCGACCTGGCGATCGCGGCGGGGGCCGACTTCATCAAGACCAGCACCGGTAAAGTGCAGCCGGCGGCGACGCTGCCCATCACGCTGATCATGCTGGAGGCGGTGCGGGACCACTACCTGCGGACGGGGCGGGTGGTGGGGATCAAGCCGGCGGGGGGGATCCGGACGGCGAAGCAGGCGCTGCACTATCTGGTGGCGGTCAAGGAGACGTTAGGGGATGGGTGGCTGACGCCGGACCGGTTCAGGCTGGGGGCTTCGACGCTCGCCAACGACATCCTGAGGCAGCTGTTCAGGGAGCGGAGGGGGGGGTACATGGCGGCGCACGATTTTTCGGACGCGTGAAAGCCGCGATTCGATGCCAACGGGCTGTAAGAGGGCGTCGCGACCTGCGCTCGTCAAGTTTCGGCAGTTTCTGCTTGGCAATCGGCACAGGCTGAAGTAAGCTGGAAGGTCGTTGTTCCCCCCTCAGGGTGCCGCGCGATTCGCGCAGCGGAGTGTCACCCGATCGTGTGATGCAGTCGATGGCCGCGTTCTCACGCGGGGTCAGGTTGTCCCTCTAGGTCGGAGACTGCGGAGAGTCCCTCAGGTTTTGAGGAGAGCCGTGAAATGAAGATGCGTAACTGGAGTGTGACCGCGCTGTCGCTGGCGATGTGCGCCGGCCTGGCGCACGGGCAGGCGTTCAATGAAGACTTCGCCCTGATGCCCGATCCGGTCACGGGGGGCGGCGCGCTCCCGGCAGACTGGTTCGCCCAGAACAACTGCCCGCTGCCCCACGCGACACCCGACGTCCCCTGGTACCAGGGCCAGACGGTGGTGTTCACCGCACACGCGGGCGTGCCGAACGCGTACGCCGCGACGAACTACGCCCGGATGTCGTCGGGGTCCGGAACGCTGAGTGTCTGGCTGGGCACGCCGATGCGGACGCTGAACAACGGCGACTCGCTCTCGTTCTTCACGCGCACGGTGAATGCGCCGGCCTTCCCGGACCGGTTGCAGGTTCGCATGAACACGACGGGCAGCACGAACGTCGGCACGCTGCCCGAGGACGTGGGTGACTTCACGATCCTGATGCTCGACATCAACCCGGGGTACTCGACCGCGGGGTACCCGAACACCTGGACGCTGCAGAACGTCATGGTGTCCGGGCTGGGCGCCCCGACGCCGGGCCGCTTCGCGTTCCGGTATTTCGTCGAGAACGGCGGCCCCGCGGGCGCCAACTCGGACTACATCGGCGTGGACACGGTGAGCTACGCGCCGGCCGGCGCGACGACGGGCGCCTGCTGCTTCGTGGACGGGACCTGCACCCCGGGCCTGACCCAGGGCGCCTGCACCGGGACGTGGCACGAGGGGCTCGATTGCGCCCAGGCCAACTGCCCGCAGCCCCCGTCGGGCGCGTGCTGCAAGCACGACGGCACGTGCGAGGTCCTCACGGTCAGCGCGTGCCGGACGGCGGCCGGCCGGTACCAGGGTGACAACACCACCTGCACCAACTGCCCGACCCGCTACGCGTATGCGGGCGGCCCGGTGGCGATCCCGGACGACGGGGCCACGCACGTCTGCGGGAGCGTCCTGAGCGTCCCGATCGTCGTGGGCGACAGCTTCACGGTCCAGAGCGTGGACGTGGGCATCTTCATCACGCACACCTGGCAGGGCGACATCAAGGTCGGCCTCCGGCACCCCAACGGGACGTTCGTCCAACTGGTGGACCGCCCGGCCTACCCGGAGGTCGGCGACGGCTTCTCCAACGACAACTACGGCGACATGACCCGCGCGCCGGTGCCCTTCTTCAGCACCGACACGCAGACGGTCGCCTATGACGTGCCCCAGACGGGCGTGAACAACGTCTCGGGCTCTTGGCGCTCCGAGAGCCCGCTGGCGGCCTTCAACGGCCTCCCCAGCGCGGGCACGTGGAACCTCGAGATCCAGGACTGCTACGGCCCCAACATCGATACCGGCACGCTCACCGGGTTCACGCTTCATCTCGGCGGGCCCGGCGGGCCGGCCCCGTGCTACGCCAACTGCGACAACAGCACCCAGACCCCGGTGCTGAACGTCGCCGACTTCGGCTGCTTCCTCACCAAGTACGCCGCGGGCGACCCCTACGCCAACTGCGATGCGAGCACGCAGCCCCCGGTGCTCAACGTTGCTGACTTCGGCTGCTTCCTCACCAAGTACGCCGCGGGCTGCCCGTAAGGCTTCCGCGGTCCGGTCATACTCAGGGCGGGCGTGCCACCGGCACGCCCGCTTTCTTTTTGGTCTCAGGCGTGGGTGCCGCGCGCGGGGAGCGAGGACCGGCGCCAGCGCCGGGCCCGCGGTTCACGCGCACCGGGCCGCCGGTCCGTCTACCGTCCCCCGATGCTCGCCGTGATCGGGTCTACACCCCTGGCCTCTCGACTGGCCGACCTCCTCGGGGAGCGCGGGCCGGTGGTGCGGCTGCCCTCGCCGGATGCGCCGACCGCCGAGGGGCGCCTCGCCGCCCTCTCGTCGCTGGAGCGGGCCGACGCCGCCGTCGCCGCCACCGGCGAGGATGAGCGAAGCCTCGTGGCCGCGTCGCTGGCCCGCCGGATGGGGGCGGCCCGGGCGGCGGCGGTGGTCGAGAGCCCCTCCCTGGCCGCCCGCGCGGACCTGGCGGCAGCGCTCACGCTCGACCGCATTCTCCAGCCGGAGGCGGAGCTGGCCGGGGCGATCCTGGGGGTGCTGGCGGGGCCGGCGGCGGAGGCCGTGCGGTCTCTGGGCGCGGGGCGCATCCGGGTGATGGAGCTTCGCATCGGGGAGGGCTCGATCAAGAACGGGCGGACGCTGGGGGACCTGTCGCTGCCCGCCGGCTCGCGGGTGGCGCTGATCCGTCGGGCGGGGAAGGCGATCGCGCCCTCGGCCCGG
>JBBDXI010000087.1:15951-17234 GCA_040902425.1 Phycisphaerales bacterium | reverse complement strand
TCCCCGACCCCGACCTCCTCCCCGTCCTGATCACCGAGTCCTGGCGCGAGAGCGTGCGCGCCCGCCTCCCCGAGCTGCCCCCCGCCCGCATCCGCCGGTACACCGCCGAGTACGGCCTCGGCCCCAGGGAGGCCGCCGCCCTGGTCGAGGAGCGCGATGTCTGCCTCTTCTACGAGGCCGCCGTGAGCGCCCTGCGGGCCCTCGGCGTCCCCGGCCCGCGCGCGGGCAAGGCGGCCGCCAACCTCATCCTCCAGAGCGGCGCCAAGCGCGCCAACGAGCGCGGCGTGCTGGCCCACGAGCTCGGCATCGCCCCCTCCGAAGTCGCCCAGATCGCCCGGCTCCGCGAGGATGGCGCCATCGGCTCCAACGCCGCCGACGAGCTCTTCGGCCTCCTCTGCGAGCCCCCCGAACCCGTGGGGCAGGCGTCCCGCCTGCCAGCAGCCGGGACGGCTGCCCAACACCCACGCGACGCCGAATCCCTCGCCCGCGCCCGCGGCCTCCTCGCCATGCGCGACGCCGCCGCCATGGACGCCTGGATCGACAACGTCCTCGCCGCCAATGACACGGCCGCCGCCGATGTCCGCGCCGGAAAGCTCGCCGCCGCCGGCCGCCTCGTCGGCGAGGTGATGAAGCTCAGCGGCGGCCAGGCCGACGCCAAGGCCGTGCGTGAGCGGATCCTCGCGAAGCTCGGGGTGGGATAGTCGATGGGCCTCCTCTCGATACTCGATTTCACCGGACGTCGTTGGCGCCGCCAGCGTGCGGCGGTCGAAGCGGCGCTACAGCGCGGCGATCACATGGGTGCGGCGGAGGCGCTCTGTCTCGCGATACGAACATCGCGGCCGAACTGGGAGAATGGAAGCCGCGAATCCCGGATGCGTGACCTCGATCATCTCGCATGGTGCGCGGAGACGCTTGCGGCGGCGAGCTCGGAGCTGCGGCCCGAGCTTGCGCGAATCACCCGAGCCGTTGCGGGTCTTCGCGGGTTCCTCGCCGACCGCGAGAACTTCGGGTTGGATGGGCGAATGGTCCGCCGAACTCATGTTCGGTCGCTCCTGGGACTGGAGTCCGAACTCAAGCGGGCCCGAGCAGACTTCTGACGGTCAGAATGGCAAGCGCTACCGCCACTCTGCTCTCGCCCTCTACTCGCTCGACCCTCCTCAACCCCGATGTCCGACGAGCCTGAAAGGCTCAACGTCAGTAGCCGGGGGTAAGCGAGGCGCAGCCGAGCGCCGGGGCGGGGGGGGGGGGGGGGGGGGGGGGGGGGGGGGGGGGGGGGGGGGGGG
>JBBDXI010000087.1:0-15941 GCA_040902425.1 Phycisphaerales bacterium | reverse complement strand
CCCCCCCCCCCCCCCACCCCCGGTTGCTTCCCCCCAAGCGCGCGCACCCCGAGGGGGTGCCAGTAGCCCCCCTCATTCTCATCGTCTCGTGTGTCGCTCAGCCCCCATCGACGGCGTTCATGGAGTTCATCTCGGAACGGGTACCCCCGTTCGACTTGAACCCCATCGCCGCGATCCCCTCGCCCGCCCGCCGGGCCCCACCCATACCATCCCCGCCCATGGACCATTTCGCCTACCACGCCGGCCGCCTCCACTGCGAGCGCCTCTCCGTCACCGACCTCGCCGAGCGCTTCGGCACCCCCTCCTACATCTACTCCAGGGCCACCCTCCTCGACCACTACGACCGCCTCGCCGCCGCCTTCGCCGAGCTCGACCCGCTCATCTGCTACTCCATCAAGTCCTGCGCCAACCTCCACATCTGCCGCGTCCTCGCCGAGCGCAGCGCCGGCATGGATGTCGTCTCCGGCGGCGAGCTCGAGCGCGCCTTCCTCGCCGGCGTCCCCATGGAGAAGGTCGTCTACGCCGGCGTCGGAAAGACCGACGCCGAGATCATGGCCGCGCTCGACGGCCGCCACTCCCTCCTGCGCGACGCCGTGGGGCCCCCCAACCCCCCGCCCCCACCCCGGGCCGCCCCCCCACAGGTCCCCGATCCTTCGACCCGCGGCCCCATCGGCTACTTCAACATCGAATCCGAGCCCGAGTTCGAGACCATCGCCGCCATCGCCCGCCGCCTCGGCATCCGCTCCCGCGGCGCCCTGCGCGTCAATCCCGACGTAGACCCCCGCACCCACGCCTACACCTCCACCGGCAAAAAGGAAACCAAGTTCGGCGTAGACATCGAACGCGCCGTCCGCTTCTTCGAGCGCTACGGCAACGACGAGTTCCTCCGCCTCGACGCCATCCACCTCCACATCGGCTCCCCCGTCTACGAGACCGCCCCCTACATCGCCGCCATCGGGAAAACCCTCGCCCTCATCGACGACCTCGAACGCCGCGGCCACCGCATCAACGCCCTCGACCTCGGCGGCGGCTTCGGCGCCGACTACGAGACCGACAAATCGCCCCCCGCCGCCGACTACGCCGCCGCCATCGTCCCCCTCCTCCGCGCCCGCTGCGGCAGAGACGTCCCCGCCGACCGCCGCATCCGCCTCATCCTCGAGCCCGGCCGCACCATCTCCGCCAACGCCGGCATCCTCCTCACCCGCGTCCTCTACGTGAAGGAAGGCGGCGCCGGCAAGCGCTTCATCATCTGCGACGCCGGCATGCACACCCTCATCCGCCCCGCCCTCTACAGCGCCTTCCACTTCATCTGGCCCGCCGAGGTCTCCCCGCAGCACATCCCCGCCCGCCGCGCCGCCGACATGGACCTCCCCGGCCTGATCCCCGCCGACATCGTCGGCCCCATCTGCGAGTCCGGAGACTTCCTCGCCAAGGACCGCAAGCTCCCCCCCGTCAAGCGCGGCGACATCATCGCCGTCTTCACCGCCGGCGCCTACGGCATGGCCATGGCCAGCAACTACAACACCCAGCCCATGCCCGCCGAGGTCCTCGTCGACGGCGCTGAGGCCCGCGTCATCCGCCGCCGGCAAACCACGGCGGACCTGGTCGCCCCCGAGCTCCCCTGACGTAAACTCAGCCGTGGCAATCGATTCGGGCCAACTCCCGCACCCCCTCGGCCTCACCTCCGCGCAGTTCGTCGCCGCCTACCGCCACCTCAAGGGCGAGAAGCTCGACCTCTACCGCGCGCTCTTCCGCGAGGGCCGCACCGAGCAGGCGGGGTTGAGCGTCGCCGTGCCGCCCGTCATCCGCGAGCATCGCGAGCTGAGCCCCGAGGGCGAGGTCATCAAGTTCGTGCAAGCCCTGGGTAGCTCGGCTCTCCGAGCCGTCCCGTCCCGGGTGCCACTGCTCGCGGCGTCTTCGCCGCGCAGCAGTGCCGACGCTCCCCGGGTGCCACTGCTCGCCCGGTCTTGGGGGCGCCGCTGGGCCGACCCACACGCCGCCCCCGAGACCCCGCCCACCCCCCCCGAAACCGAGTCCGTCCTCATCCCCATGATCGGCCGCACCGGCCAGAGCACCTACACCCTCTGCGTCTCCAGCCAGGTCGGCTGCGCCATGGGCTGCACCTTCTGCGAGACCGCCCAGATGGGCCTCATCCGCTCCCTCGAAGCCCACGAGATCGTCGCCCAGTGGTTCGCCGCCACCCACCTCCTGGGCACCCGACCGAAAAACCTCGTCTTCATGGGCATGGGCGAGCCCATGGACAACCTCGACGCCGTCATCCAGGCCATCGCCGTCCTCACCGACAGCAACGGCGCGGCCATGGGCATCAGCCGCATCACCGTCAGCACCGTCGGCCGCGTCGACGGCATCCGCCGCCTCGCCGAGCAGGTCCACAAGCCCGGCTGGCACCGCCTGGGCCTCGCCATCTCCATCAACGCACCGAACGACGACATCCGCTCCGCGATCATGCCCGTCAACCGCCGCTACCCCATGGCCGAGCTCCGCCGCGCCCTGGAGGCCTGGCCCCGCTACGGCGGCTGCAAGTTCTGCATCGAGTACGTCCTCATCCCCGGCGTCAACGACGCCCCCCCCCCCGCCCGCCAGCTGGCCCAGTTCGTCAAGGGCCTCCCCTGCTGCGTCAACCTCATCCCCTACAACCCCCGCCGCGACAGCCCCTGGCCCGCCCCCGAGGAGTCCCGCGTCCGCGACTTCCTCACCCAGCTCACCGACGCCGGCGCCTACGCCAGGCGCCGCCGCACCAAAGGCCGCGACCTCATGGGCGCCTGCGGCCAGCTCGGAAACCCCGCCATCCGCCGGCGCAAAGTCGTCCAGGTGGGCGTGGAAGGCCGGGCCTGACGGCCGCTGTGGCGACCCTCGCCACCCCCGGGCCTACACTCCCGCCCCCACGCTGGGGCCGCGGATCGAGCCGGGGAGTCATCCGGCCGCGCGGCTCCTAACTTCACCGCCCATCACAAAAAAGGGCGGAAGGACAGCCGGCCATGGCCAAGAACCTCAAGCTCCTGCTCACCGAGAACGTCGACTCGCTCGGGATCGTCGGCGATGTCGTCAACGTCCGCGTCGGCTACGCCCGCAACTTCCTCCTCCCGCGCGACATGGCCACCACGCCCAGCGACGAGGCCATCGCCGCCGTGGCCGCCAAGCGCGCCGAGGCCCAGCGCGAGCTGGCGGCCCTCCGCCAGCAGCGCGAGGGCCTGGTCGAGAAGATGAGCGGCGCCCACATCACCCTGGTCCGCTCCTGCAACGAGCTGGGGCACCTCTACGCCTCGATCACCCAGCAGGAGATCGCCACCGCGCTCCACGAGGCGGGCTTCCCCGGCGTCCGGCCCCGCGATGTCCGCCTGAACCAGAGCATCAAGCGGGTGGACAACTACGACGTCCACATCAAGTTCGACACCGACCTCGACGCGACCGTGAAGCTCACCGTCAACCCCGACCGCAAGCTCGAGCTGCGTCACGACGAGCCGGCCCCCGCCGAGGTCGCAGCCCCCCAGGGCGCCGACGGTCAGGCCGCCCCCCAGGGCGCCGCCGGCGCCGCCGCCCCCGCCACGACCGAGGCCAGGCCCGAGGGCAAGGCCAGGCGCGAGAAGGGCGAGGGCAAGGGCGAGAAGAGCGAGAAGAGCGAGAAGGGCGAGGCGAAGGACAAGCCCGCCCGCGAGAAGCCCGAGGCCGGCGAGGCCAGGCCCGAGAAGGAAGCCCGCGAGAAGAAGCCCAGGAAGGAAGGCGGCAAGGGCAAGGAAGGCAAGGAAGGCAAGGAGGGCGCCGACGCCGCGCCATCCGAGAAGAAGTCCGGCGGCGGCTGGGGCACCCCCGTCTCCAAGCCCGACTTCGGCCTCCCCCCCGTCCGCCGCGGCCGGCGCTGACCGGGGCTGGTTACGGCGATCGCGTGGCGCTGAGTTTCGCCGGTCCGTCCGCGATGCTCAGCGCCACGCCCTCGAAGCGCACGATCACGCTCGGCGTCCCCGACGGCGAGAACTCGCGCTCGCCCGTCCTTCGGAGCGTCCGCGCAAACTGGCCCGGCCGCTGGATCGAGAGCTGCCCGCGGACCTCGCCGACGATCAGCGTGTCCTGCTCGCCCTCGCCGAAGCGGTAGGTCCCCCCGAGCGCCCTGCGGCAGGTCCTTCTCCGGCACGTCGGCGTCGCCCAGCCCCGCGAGGTACTCCGCCACAGCCCCCGCCTCGGCGCCCCCGGCCTTCGCGTGCGCCAGCAGCGAGATCCCGTGCGGCCCCCGCGTCCCTTGGATCCCAGGGCTCGCCGCGACCAGCGCCCGCACCGCGTCGAGCTGCCCGAGCATCGTCGCCGCGAACAGGTCGATCCGCGCGCCCCGCTCCAGCAGCAGCAGCGCGATCGAGCGGCGCCCCGTGTGGGCCGCAGCGCCCAGCGGCGACTCCCAGTCGCCAAAGCCCCAGTCCCACCACGCGTTCACAAGCGCCGGGCTCAGGTCCAGCAGCCCGCGCACCTTCGCTTCGTCCCGGTGGGCCGCGCCGACGATGTCCCGCACGAGGTCCGGGTTCTGCCGCGGGTACCCCGGCCACGGCTCGGCGGACCGCGCAGCGCCGGGCTCAGCGCGGGCGGCCCCTGCGCCGCAGCTCAGCGCTGCCGCCGCCGCGGCCGCGCCCGGGATCGAAACGAGGAACCGGCGTCGCGGGGTGTCCATGGCCATCAAGATGCGCACCGGCCCCGGGCCCGGCGACCCTAACTCGAAGCCCGCCCCGCCAGGTCCGCCTCGCCGAACAGCCGGAAGTGCTTCCGCCGCAGGATCTGCCCCGCGAGCGTGATGTCATCCACCGCCAGCGCGATGGTCGGCGTGCCGTTCGGCCGCAGCATCAGCGGGTACGCGAAGTGGATGTTCAGCTCCGCCGCCAGCAGCGACAGGCACAGGCTCGCCAGCGTGTTCCCCTCCGACAGCTCCACCACCAGGATGTCCGTCTCCGTGAACGCCAGCTTCTCCGCCCGCAGGAGCTGCCGGGCCGCGGAGGAGTTGTTCGTGATCACCCGCACGATCGCGCAGTCGCTCGCCTCGTGGACGTTGATCGCGCAGATGGCCACCGCCGACCCGTCGAACCCCTCCACCAGGTCCAGCAGCTTGCCCACCTTGTTAGGCAGAAAGACCGAGAACTGCGTGACAATGGGCGGCGCGTACCCGTGCGTCGTCTCCAGCGGCATCGATGCCTGGCTCATGCGGACCCTTCCGCCGGCGGCGAGGCGGCCGCCGGGGCGAACTTCGCCCGATCCTCACCCCGGGGCGGCCAGACCCACGAACGGCCACCCGACCCGTGCAGAATACGGTGCCGGGCCGGTGGGTGGCAAGTGCATCTATAGGCGGGGCAAGAAGATGCGGCTTGTGTTCGTAGTCGGGGGCCGCACTCTCCGGGCCACGCGCACGGCCAAAACGGCCGGCCCGGACGAGGCCGAACCGCACGCACCGAGCGGTTGTTATCGGGCACCAACCTGGCCGACCAGCGGTCACACGGAGAAGCTCGACCCGCACCCGCACGAGGTGGTCGCGTTGGGGTTGCTGAACACGAACCCCCGCCCCATCAGCTCATCGCGGAAGTCGATCGTCGTCCCGCTCAGGTACAGCAGGCTCTTGGGGTCGCAGATGATCTTGATCCCGTGCTGCTCGAAGACCTCGTCGGTCTCCTTCTGCGACTCCGTCAGGTCCAGCAGATAGCTGAAGCCGGAACACCCCCCGCCCTTCACGCCGACCCGGAGCCGCACCTTCTCCGCATCCAGCTCCTGGTCCTGGATGATGGTCCTGATCTCCTTCGCGGCCACTTCGCTCAGAAAAACGCCGTGGGCCTCCTGGGCTTCGGCCGGGGCGGCGGGGGTGGTCGGGGTCGTGCTCATGGGTCCTCGCGGGTAGCTCGGCTCTCCGAGCCGTTGTGTTCCTCAGGTATGACGATGCCGGGGGGCCTTGGGTTCGCCGAGTGACGCGCCGGACGGACCGGCTAGGGAGAGCCGGGGCACCCGTCAGTGGGCCGACGCCGCCTGCCGCTCCTCGACCGGGAGGTTGTTCTTCTTCTTGTAGTCGTTAATGGCCGCCCGGATCGCGTCCTCCGCCAGCACCGAGCAGTGGATCTTCACCGGCGGCAGGCTCAGTTCCTCGACGATCTGCGTGTTCTTGATCGCCAGCCCCTCATCCAGCGTCCGCCCCTTGAGCCATTCGGTGGCCAGCGAGCTGCTGGCGATCGCCGAGCCGCACCCGAAGCACTTGAACTTCGCATCCTCGATCTTCCCCGTCTCCTGATCGACCTTGATCTGGAGCTGCATGACGTCCCCGCACTCCGGGGCCCCGACAAGCCCGTACCCGATGTCCGCCCGCTGCTTCACGTCGGTCGTGGTCCCGAACGAGCCCACGTTCCGCGGGTGCTCGTAGTGGTCGATGATCTTGGGTCCGTATGCCATCGTTGAATCCTTCCGCTCGAACTCCCGGGAACGCGCCCGGGGGACTTCGTGATCCTAGTGCGCCGCCCACTCCACCTTGCTCAAATCAATGCCTTCCTTGTGCATGTCGTACAGCGGCGAGAGCTCCCGCAGCTTCCGCACCGCCTTCACGATCGACCCGATCGCGTAGTCCACCTCCTCGTCGGTCGTCCACCGCCCCAGGCTCAGCCGCAGCGAGCTGTGCGCCAGGTCGTCCCCGATCCCCAGGCTCTTCAGCACGTAGCTCGGCTCCAGGCTCGCGCTCGTGCACGCCGACCCGCTCGACATCGCCAGGTCCTTGCACGCCATCATCAGGCTCTCGCCCTCGACGAACCCGAAGCTGATGTTCGTGATCTGCGGCAGCCGCTTCTCCGCGTGCCCGTTCACCTGCGTGTGGTCCAGCTCGCGCGTGATCGTCTGCTCCAGCTTCCGCCGCAGCTTCAGCAGCCGCGTCCCGTCCTTGTCCATCTCGGCCTTCGCCAGCTCCGCCGCCTTCCCCAGCCCCACGATCCCCGTCACGTTCGCCGTCCCCGACCGGAACCCCCGCTCCTGCCCGCCCCCGTCCTGCAGCGCCACCAGCCGCACCCGCGGCCGCCGCCGCCGCACGTACAGCGCCCCCACCCCCTTGGGACCGTAGATCTTGTGCCCGCTGAAGCTCAGCAGGTCGATCTGGTCCTTCTCCACATCCGTCGGCATCTTCCCCACCCACTGCGTCGCGTCGGTGTGGAACAGGATGCCCCGCTCGTGGCACAGCTTCCCGATCTGCGGGACCTCGTTGATCGTCCCGATCTCGTTGTTCGCCCACATGATCGTCACGAGGATCGTGTCCCCGCGCATCGCCCCCTTCACCGCCTCCGCCGTGATGATCCCGTCACGCCCCGGCTCCAGGAACGTCACCTCGAACCCCTCCTTCTGCAGCCGCTTGCACGGGTCCAGCACCGCCTTGTGCTCGTGCTGCGCGGAGATGATGTGCCCCCGCCCCCCCGGCTTCCCCGAGTTGGCCGGGGCCTTCTCGTACATGGCCGCCGCCCCCTTGATCGCCAGGTTGTTCGCCTCCGTCGAGCCGCTGGTGAACACGATCTCCTTCGCGTCCGCCCCGATCAGCGCAGCGCACTGCTCGCGGGCGTTCTCGACGGCCTCCTCGGACTCCCAGCCGAACCGGTGGTTGCGGCTCCCGGGGTTGCCGAACTTCGTCGTGAAGTACGGCAGCATCGCTTCCACGACCCGCGGGTCGCAGGGCGTGGTCGCGGCGTGGTCTACGTAGATGGGAAGCTTGAGCATGCGGGGTTTCCCCTCCGGGGTCCGCGGCCACGTCAGCCGGGAACCACCAGAATTTAGAAGCGTTCTATTCTAGGCCGACAGGGGTGATTAGCCCGTTCCCTCAGCCGGCGGCGCCCTTGGCCGGAGGCCGCGTGTAGACCAGCCGCAGGCGGTTGCCGCGCCCCAGATACTGGACCTCGGTCATGTAGGCCCTGATGAGGACCAGGCCCCGCCCGCTGGGGAGTTCCAGGTTCTCGTCGAGGGTTGGGTCCGGGACCGACGCCGGGTTGAATCCCGGGCCCTGGTCCTCGATGGTCACCTCTAGCTGGTCGTCGGCGATCCGGTAGTCCACCCGGATGGGCGTCTCCTCCGGCAGCCCCTTGTGCCCGTGGTGGAAGGCGTTGGAGAGCGCCTCCTCCAGCGCCAGCCGCACCGCGAACCGCGACGACTCGGTGTAGCCGCGCCGGGCCATGCCCGCGAGGATGTCGTTCACCAGCGCCTCGATGCGGGCGCGGTCATGGGGGAAGGAGACCGAGGCGGCGTCGGGCGGTTGGGGCGGGGGTTGGGGCATCAGGGCGCCGGGGGGGCGTTGCAGGCAGCGTGCGGGCGCGCGGGCGGCAGCGGGTGGCACTGCTCGCCGCCGGGCGCCGAAGCCGCGGCACAGGGAGGGGCCTACTTGAAGCTGGCAATAGCCTCGGCGGCCGTGGCGTGAATCTCGAAAAGCTTGTTGAGCTTGGTGATCGCAAAGACCTCGTAGATCTGCGGGTCGATGTCCGACAGCCGCAGTTGCCCGCTCTTCCCGTTGATCTTGTTCCGCACCGTGATCAGCGCCCCCAGCGCCGCCGACGACAGGTGGTCCACGTTGCTGAAGCTGATCAGCAGCCGCGGCCGCGCCGACGACTCGATCAGCGTCCCCAACTCCTCCCCGATCAGCTGGATGTTGGCCTCATCCAGGATGTTGCGGTCGATGAACTCGACCTGGGTCACATCGCCGACGGTCTTGACGCGGAGGCGGGAGGTTTCGGGGGGTGGCACGGGGGGTCTCCTGAGGGCCGGACAGGGGCAGGATACCCGCGGCCCCCGCCCGCGGCCAGAAACTCATCCCGCCCGCCCAACAACGGAGCCCCGCCAGCGCAGCCGAGGCTCCCCCCGCTCCACTGATTGCGTTCCCGGTCCGTTCAGCTGAACCTTGCGGCCTGCTCACTGCCCGAAGTACTGCCCCCGCGTCATGCTCCGCCGCCGCACCCCGTACTCCACCGCGTGCGACCGCATCCGCTCAGTTGGCCTTTGCGGCCCCGCTCAGAGGCCCGAAGTACCGCCCCCGCGTCCATGATCCGCGGCCGCACCCCGTACGCCATCGCGTGCGCGACCGCATCCGCTCAGCCGACCTTGCGGCCCGCTCAGCTCACCTCGCGGCCCGCTCAGACTGACCTCCGGCCGGCCGACTCTTCAGCCCGAAGGGCTGGCAGAAAGTAGCCGGGGGTGAAGCGAGGCGAAGCCGAGCGCCACCCCCGGTCAGCGCTGAAAGGGTGCAAGAAGCCTCACCGGTTCTCACCGCTTCCCGGTCTGCTCCCCGCGGAGGAGGCGGGTCTGCTCGGCCCAGTAAGCCAGTTCCTGCTCGCGCGTGAGGCCGCGGAGCCGGGCACGGATGCGCTCCTGCGCCTGACGTTTCATCTCCACGCAGTCGAAGCCCTTGCTCATAGTGCACGACCTCGGCGGGGCGAGTAGATCCCGATCGTCGGAAGCCCACGCGCCGCGTTCACCGCATTGTAGGGGGGCGACTTCTTTGCGATGACGATGGGGCTACCCGGCGGCGCGTCGGGCCCGATCCTGCTTCGCCAGGCGATCGGCCTCGGCAAGGGTTTCTTCGTCGGTCATCGCCGGCGCAAGCTGGCCCCGCTCAGCCGTGTAGTCGCGGCGACCCGCTCCGAGCTGCTGGAGGAAGCGCATGGCGTCGGCGTGCCCCAGCTCGCGGACAAGCAACTCGATGCCGCGCCGGCGGAGTTTGGCTGGGTTGACGAGGTCCATCGCGTTCTGGCCTCGATGATCAGGCGGCCACAACGGTGGCCGAAGAGCGCGGCGGGGGGACGGGCTCCCCGTGCTCGCGGAGCGACTCGATGTGGCCCTTGATGGCCTCGGCGATGTTGCTCAGTGCCTCGTCGCGGGTATCGCCGGTAGAGATGCAGCCCGGGAGGTCGGGCACCCAGACGGAGAAGCTGCCGTCGTCGGCGGGCTCGATGACGACCGTGTACTGCACGGCATCATTGTAACAGCCCCGCCTGGCGGAGGATGGATCGGAGCGTGCCCGGGGCCACGTCGCGGCTCTCCTTGCCGCCGGCTGGAACGGTCACGACGCCCGGCTTCGACGGATGCTTGAAATGAACGTGGCTGCCCGTCGTGCGGATGTGGACCCAGCCGTCGTCGCGGAGGACGCGGATCAGATCGCGGAACTTCACCGGATCAGGTTACCGAGTACGAAGCGCTTCGGGATCGCCGTTGAGTCGATTCGGCCCCCCGCGGGCACGATGACGTGCGTCGCGGTCGAAGGGTGTCGCCTACCCCTGCACCACCCGCACCCCCGGCGGCAGCGCCTCCAGAAACCGCTTCCCGTACCCCGTCGTCACGATCCGCGGGTCCAGCACCACCACCCGCCCCCGGTCCGCCTTGCTCCGGATCAGCCGCCCGAACCCCTGCTTGAACCGGATCACCGCCCGCGGCAGCGAGTCCTCCCGGAACGGGTCCCCCCCACGCTGCTGGATCCGCTCCAGCCGCGCCTCGGTCAGCGGCCGGTCCGGCGGCTCGAACGGCAGCCGCGTGATGATCACGTTCCGCAGCCCTTCCCCACGCACATCCACCCCCTGCCAGAAGCTCGCCGCCCCCAGCAGCACCGACCGCGGGTTCTCGCGGAAACGCTGCAGCAGCTGCGAGCGCGGCCCGTCCTTCCCCTGCACCAGCAGCGGCATGCCGCGCTGCGCGAGGGGCGCCGCCAGGCGCTCCGCCGCCGCACGCAGCGTCGCGAAGCTGGTGAACAGCACAAACGCGCCCCCGTCGGTCTGGAGGAGGTGGTGCAGGATGCGCGAGGCGAGGAGGTCGTTGTAAGCGAGCGGTGGGGCGGGTGCCACGGGTGCCGCGGGTGCCACGGGCGTGCCGTCTTCGGCTCGCCCGTGCCCGCGACCAACCGCCGTCGGCGCCGCGCGCACGGGCGACGAGAACGCCGCCCGCGCCACCCCATCGTCATCGAACGGCGACCGCTGGTCGTACTCATCAAGCACGGGCGCCGGCCGCGCCGGGGCCTTCCCCGACTCCGGCCGCGGCATCGAGCGCTCCACGTGCAGCTCCATCTGGCTCGCGTACTCGAAAGGGCTGCCCAGGACCAGCCCGTCGGCGTTCTCGCACCCCAGCCGCGAGCGGATGTGCCCGAAGCCCGCCGCGCCCGGCCCCGACCGCTCCCCGGCCGGAGCACCGGCCCGGAGAGCCGACCTACCCGGGGCCCCATCCGCCAGCGTCGCGCTGGTCAGGATCACCGACTTGCCCGTCCCGAACAGCCGCTCCTTCAGCAGCGGCCCCACCTCGATCGGCGAGCAGGCGAGCGTCACCTTCGGCCCCATCCGCCGCTCCTCCTCCCCCGACACCTCCACCCAGTACGCGCACCCCGCCATCGACTGCTCGACCAGCGTCTTTGCCTCCGCCGCGATCCCCGCCGCCCGCAGCCCGTACGCGTTCAGCTCGTACCGGTCCGGCTCCGTCCGCTTCTCCTCCTGCGGCAGCAGCTCCCGCAGCGCCCCCAGCCGCAGGGACAGCCCGGCCATCGCCGGCGAGAGCGTGTTCTCCACGATCCCCGGCTCCCGGACCCGCCCGCCCCGGGCCTTGCCCGAGCGGAACGCCCGCACCAGCGACTCGAAAAACGCCCTCGACTCGTTCTCCGCGTGCAGCACCAGCCGCACCGCCCGGTCGATCTCGGAGGCGTCGATCGACGCCCCCAGCTGCGGCAGGTACCCCTTCCCCGACCGCACGTTGTACAGCAGCCCCAGCAGGTGCATCACCCGCCCCTCGCTCAGCGAGAGGCCGAAGTGCTCCGCGGCCACATCCTCCACGTTGTGCGCCTCATCCAGGATCACGTGCTGGTACTCGGGCAGGAACCCCACCCCCCCCTGCCGCAGCGCCAGGTCGGAGAAAAACAGCGCGTGGTTGCACACCAGCAGGTTCGCCCGCTCCATCCGCCGCCGCGCGTTCTGGTAGAAGCACCGCCGGTACTCCGGGCACTTGCGGCCCATGCAGTTCCCCGAGTCGCTCTGCACCCGGTCCCACACCGCCGGCCGCTCCAGCGGCGGCAGCGTCGAGAGCGTCCCGTCCAGCGTCTCCGTCGCCCAGTCCTCGATCACGTGCAGCGACCGCCGCGATGCGGCGTCCGTCAGCAGCCGGTCCTGCCGCTGGCTGGCCATCTGGAGCCGGCGGATCGACACGTAGTTGCCGCGCCCCTTGACGAGCACCGGGTTGAGCGGGACACCCTCGCGGAGGATGCCGTAGGGACGGACCTCCTCGCGCGCCCCGGGCCCCTGCGGAAGGGTCGGCTGGGCGCCGGGCTCGGCCGGCGGCGGCAGGCCCAGCGCCCCCTGCAGCAGCGGGATGTCCTTCTGGACCAGCTGCTCCTGCAGCGAGATCGTGTTGGTCGCGATGACCACCGTCTCCTTGCGCATCACCGCCCGCTCGATCGCCGGCACCAGGTACGCGAAGGACTTGCCCACGCCCGTGCCGGCCTCCACCAGCAGGTGGGAGCGGGCCTCCAGCGCCCGCGCGACGGCCGCGGCCATCTCCAGTTGCTCGGGCCGGGGCTCGTAGCCCTGGCCGAGCGCGCCGGCGATGGGACCGCCGGGGGGGGCGGAGAGGATGTCGCGGACAAGGGCGGACACTGGGGCATTATTGCGAACGGCGGCCGACCCTGTCGGGGAGGAGGTATGCTGGCGACGCAGGGAGAACGGAAAGAGCCCGTGGCGGGCACGCCGCGGCTCACTCGGCACCCGGGAGGGCAGCGATGGCGACGCCGGACTACGTGATGAACATGGAGCCGAAGTTCGGCTTCCTGGAGCTGATCGACGTCGAGGCCCTGCGCCGGTCGGTCACCGAGCCCTGGTGGAACCAGACGCTCTGCCGCGTGAACGACTGCGTCGTGCGGCTCGGCGTCGTGCAGGGCGAGTTCCACTGGCACAAGCACGACCACGAGGACGAGTTCTTCTACGTCGTCGATGGCCGCCTGCTGATCGACCTGGAAGAGGGCCGGACGGTCGAACTGCTGCCGAAGCAGGGCTTCACCGTGCCGCGGGGTGTGGTCCACCGCACCCGGGCGCCGGAGAAGACGGCCATGCTGATGATCGAGGGCGCGGGGGTGAGGCCGACGGGGGACTGACAAAAAAGCCCCGAGCGTGCGCTCGGGGCTCGTGGGAATATCCCAGTCTGGTCCCGCCGATCTCCGGCGGGTCAGTTCCCGCCGTTCTCGCCATCCTCCGCCGGGGGCTCGACGGCCGCGACGTAGGTGGGCTGGCCGTTCTTGACCTGGACGATGACCACCGCCTTCGTCGCGTTGTGGTCCTTGTCGATCGAGATGTTGCCGGTGACGCCCTTGAAGTTCTTCGTCTGGGCGATGGCCGCGGCCAGCGCCTTGCTCTCGAGCGACGGCGCCCGCTTCATCGCCTCGAACAGCACCATCATCGCGTCGTACCCCAGGCCGCCGAGGGCGTCGGGGGTCTCGCCGAACTCGGCCTTGTACTTCTGGACGAAGTCCTTCATCTGCGGCTGGTCGGGGGAGGAGTGGTTCGAGTAGTACGCCCCCTCGATCGCACGGCCCCCGATCGCCGTCAGCTGCGCCGAGTCCCACCCGTCGCCGCCGATCAGCGGGGCGGTGATCCCCATCCGCCGGGCCTGGATGGCGATGTTCCCGCCCTCGGTGTAGTACCCGGGGATCAGGATGATCTCGGGGTTGGCCGAGCGGATCGTGCTGAGCTGGGCGGAGAAGTCCGAGTCGCCGGCGGAGTACGCCTGGTCGGAGACCACCGCGCCGCCCATCTTTTTGAACGCCCGGGCGAAGTCGTCGCGCAGGCCCTTGGAGTAGGTCTGGGTCTGGTCGTACAGGATCGCGGCCTTGGTGAGCTTCAGGTTGTCCTTGACGAACGTCGCGAGGGCCGCGCCCTGCACCGGGTCGATGAAGCAGACCCGGAAGACCATCTTCTTGTTGCGCGTCACGGCCGGGTTGGTGCTGCTGGGCGTGATCATGGGGACGCCGTACTGCTCGGCGACCTGCCCCCCCGCCAGCGAGCGTGAGCTGGCGACCTCGCCCAAGATGGCGACCACCTTGTCCTGCGTGATCAGCCGCGTCACCGCGTTGCCCGCCTCCTTGCCGTCGCTCTTGTCGTCGTAGGTGATCAGGTCGATCTTCTTGCCGCCCAGGCCCCCCGCGGCATTGATCTCCTTGATTGCCAGGCGGATCCCGTTGTCGGTGGACTTGCCGAAGGTGGCCTCGCTCCCGGTCATGGAGGCGTAGTGGCCGACCTTGACGGTGTCCTGGGCGCGGGCGCAGGCGGGGGAGGCCGCCATGGCCCCGGCGCTGACGACGCCGGCGAGCAGCGCCAGGCGAACGAGCCCACGACGGAAGAACGCTGGTTTCATCGCTGGTCCCCTTGGGTGTGCGTGAGGGCCCTGCCGAGTGCAGGGGCGAAAAGCCTATGCTCGGCGCCATGTGGCGGGCCGCGGAGATCGTGGATGTCGCGGCCGGGGCGCTGCGGGGGCACGCCGGGGCGCTGGAAGCCGAGCAGGCCGTCCATGGGCTGGATGCCCTGGCGGAGGTGGCCCTGCACCCGCTGCTGGCGGCGGCCTTCGCCGCGGCCGGGCGGGGGGTGTTCGTGGAGTGGCCGTACCCGGGGGAGGCGGGGAAAAAACGGCAGGCGGGACGCCTGCCCCACCGGGCGGAGCGGGAGCGGTGCGACCTGGTGTTGACGCCGGGGCCGGGGGTGCTGGTGGATCCGGTGGCGGAACTGAAGGAGGCGGAGGCGGCGGAGGGGACGCTTTGGGGGAATGTCGGATGTGGGATGTCGGATGTCGGATGTGAGGAGGGAAGGTCGGGGGGGCCACCCATCCGACATCCAATCTCCCCCATCCGACATCCGACATCCCACATCCGACATCGTCCTGAGGATGCGTTCTGGATGGAGGTGAAGGTGGTGGGGCAGTTCTGCTACACGGCGGGGGTGCCGGGGCCGAACCGGACGTACGCCTCGGAGCTGCTGCGGCTGCCGGCGGGGGACATCGCGAAGCTGGCGCGGGAGCCGCGGGTGGTCCACGGCGGTGTGCTGCTGGTGCTGTTCACGGCGGACCGGCGGACGGCGGACCACGACCTGAACGTGTTCGCGCACCGGTGCCTGGACCGGGCGCTGGAGGTCCGGTCGCCGGCGGTCGAGCGGTTCGGGATCGCGGACCGGATCGGGAACGGCGTGTGCACCGTGGCGCTGGTGCCGGTGCGGAGGTGAAGCGGATGGCCGACCTGGCAGCGCAGATCGAACGGGCCCTGGGTGCGCGGCCTGTGCGGCTGACGCCGCTTTCCGGCGGGTGCGTGGGGGATGTGGCGACCGCGACGATGCCGGACGGCTCGCGGGTGGTGGTGAAGAGCGCCGGCGCCGGGGGGAAGCTCGATATCGAGGGGTGGATGCTGGAGTACCTGCGCGGGCACTCGGCGCTGCCCGTGCCGCGGGTGCTGCACGCGGGGCCCTCGCTGCTGGTGATGGAGTTCGCCGAGGGGGAGAGCCGGTTCGACGCCGGGGCCGAGGCGCACGCGGCGGAGTTGCTGGCGGGCCTGCACGGGAACACGGCGGATGGGTACGGGCTGGAGCGGGACACGCTGATCGGGGGGCTGGACCAGCCGAACGGGTGGATGGGATCGTGGGTCGAGTTCTTCCGCGAGCGGCGGGTGCTGCACATGGCTTCGGAGGCGCACGCGGCGGGGCGGCTGCCGGACCGGACGCTGGATCGCGTGAAGCGGGCGGCGGAGCGGCTGCCGGCGGTGCTGGAGGAGCCGGGGGCGCCGGCGCTGCTGCACGGGGATGTGTGGACGACCAACGTGCTGGCGCGGGGCGGGCGGGTGACGGCGTTCCTCGACCCGGCGGTGTACTACGGGCACCCGGAGGTGGAGCTGGCGTTCATCACGCTCTTCGGGACGTTCGGGGGGGCGTTCTTCGAGCGGTAGGGGGGGC
>JBBDXI010000086.1:0-17536 GCA_040902425.1 Phycisphaerales bacterium | reverse complement strand
CACGACCACCGCCAACTGCGGCGCGAACCCCTTCCCGCCCCCGGCCCCCGTCTCCGCCCCCGCCCCGATCTGCACCACCTCGTCGATCGTGTGCGGGAACGCCCACTTCACCGCCTCGCCCCCGTTGAGCTCCGGCTGGCACACCTCCTCGACCACCAGGTGCTGCACCAGCGCCACATCCAACATCCGCCACTCCCGCGGCTTGCCGCCGAACCGCGCCGCCAGCGGGTCCTCCCGCCGCAGCGTCGCCACCATCACCCCCCGGCACGCAAAGTCATAAAGACCCAGCACGTTCCGCCCCTCCGCTCCCGCCGCGGCCCGCGCCATCTCCCCCTCCAGCTTCGTCAGGTCGGTCCCGATGCTCCGCACGTCGAACGCGTCCGAGACGGCCTTGACGAACGCCTCCGGGGAATAGCCGCGCATCCCCCCCAGCACCCGGTGGGTCGGCCAGATCGCCAGCCCCGGGTCCGACATCCCGACCATCACCATCATGCACCGCCGGGCCGGGTGCTCCGGCGCGACCGGCCCCCGCTGCCCGAGTTCCTTGAGATAGTTGAGCGCGGTGGTGTACCGGTGGTGCCCGTCGGCGATGAACACATCCTGCCCGGCCAGGGCCCGCTGGTAGGCCCCAATCTCCGCCGGGTCCTCCACCGTCCACACCTCGTGCACCACCCCGTCGATCATCGTCGCCGTCAGGTCGGCCGCCCGCCGCACGGTGATCGACCGCACCACTTCAGTCCCCCCCCCGCCCTCATCCGCGAACAGCCCGAAGATCGGCGAGAGCTGCGCCCGCGTAGCCCGCATGAGCGCCAGCCGGTCCTCCTTCGGCCCGCTGAACGTCTCCTCGTGCGGCAGAATCCCCCCGCCCGCCCGGGCCCCGAAGGGCGCCGCCTCCACCGTGCACGCCATCCCCGTCCGCTGGAGCTTCGCCCCCGCCGCCCCACGGCCCGCGCCGGCCGAGAACGTCTGCCGGTACGCGAACATCGCCGGCCGCTCCCGCCGCGACAGGATCCCCGACGACAGCCACTCCCCGTACACCCCCGCCGCCCCCTCGTACTCCGCCGGCGGCCCCAGCTCCTTCGCCGGAGTGTGCGGCAGGTCCACCGCGACGATGTTGTGCTGGTCCTTCATCAGCAGCGCCGCCTTGGTCCGGGCATCCAGGACGTCGTAGGGCGGCGCCACCAGGCTGCTCACATCGCCCGACCCGCTCTTGAACTGCACCGCGCGGAAGGGGAAGACCTGGGGCATGGCCTGCTCCTGAAGGGAGAACGCGGACTGTAGGAATGCGGGCCCGCCCCGCCCGGCGCCGGAAGATCACCCGATGTGCACAACGACGCTCCGCTGGTGCGGCGCCCGCCGGTGCTCCCACAGGTAGATCCCTTGCCACCGCCCCAGCGCCAGCTCTCCGCCCACGACCGGGATCGAGAGCGACACCGCCGTCAGGGCCGCCCGGATGTGCGACGGCATGTCATCCGGCCCCTCGTCGTTGTGCGTGAAGTGCGGGTCGCCCTCCGGGACCAGCCGCGACATCCACCGCTCCAGGTCCCGCCGCGCTGAGCGGTCGGCGTTCTCCTGGATCACCAGGCTGGCCGACGTGTGCCGGACGAACACGGTGCACACGCCCTCGGCAATGCCCGCGCGCGCGACCACCTCCCGCACTTGTCCCGTGATCTCGTGCATCCCCTGCCCCGGCGTCAGGATGGTGAGGTGTTCAACCACGCAGCGAACCTTCCCCCGGGTTCGACCGCGCCCCTGCTGAACCTCTACGCCTTCGCCCGCGGCACCAGCGTCTTCGGCAGCCCCAGCGGCTTCCCCGTCTTCGCGTCGAACTTCTTGTCCTCGGTCATCTTCGCGATCCGCTCCACCCGGGTGAAGACGCTCCGCTTCGCCGCCAGCTTGCCGCCGGCCTTCAGTGAACGATCCAGGCTCATCGCTGCTTCCCTTCCGGCCGCCGCCGGTCGGGCGACAGACCAACTACTTCCTCTTGTCCCACGCGAACTGCCCGAAGTCGATCCGGCCCTTGGGGTCCCTCAGGTAGTCCTTGCCCAGCCTCGTCAGCTGCTGCTCCACCTCGACCCTGGGCGCGGCCCTCGACCCGTACTCCTTGCCGGTGATGCCCCGAAGGACCACCACCCGCCACGAGCCGGCATTCTTGGCCCCCGACCACTCCCCTTCCACCTCCGCCATGGCCGCCGCGGGCACCCCGTTCTGCTTCAGGAACCCCGCCGCCCGCTCCGCCCCCGCCTTGTCCAGCCGGCTCGCCGCCACGCAGTAGTTCAGGCCCGACACCAGCTCCCCGGAACCCACGGGCGTCACCACCGGCGGCCGGGCCGCGATCGGCACCCGCCCCTCCGGCGGCTCCGGCACAATCAGGCCCCCGCTGACGGGCAGATGCTCCGCCTTCAGCGGGTCGTTCACCACCAGCGAGGTCAGCCCCTTGTCCTGGAGCACCCGTGTTTCCCCATCGCTGAACCCCAGCTTGTACACCGTCAGCGCCACCGCAAGGACCACGGCGAACAGCCCCGTCCCCGCCAGCAGCGCCCCGCTGGTCGTGAGCGTCACCGGCCCCCGCCACGGCAGCCGGATCGCGATGAACCGCTTGGCATCCGCCGCCCGCTTCGGCGCGGCCGGGACCGCCGCCGAGGGCTGGGCCACCGCTGACGGTGGTTCGGCACTCGCCGGCACGGGCGAATGGGTCGCCACGCTCGGCGCCACCGCCGGCCTGGGCTCCGCCGCCCTCGGCTCCGCCGCTGCGGGCTCCGGGGGGGCCGAGGTCGCCAGCCGGATGCGGGGCTTCATCACGACCTCGGGCGCCGGCTCGCGCTCGCGCGGCGGCTCCGGACTGGCCGGCGCGGGCACTGGCGCGCCCCCCTGAGACGGCGGCCGCGGCGCCCCGCCGACCCCCTGGGCCGCGGGGTTCCGGATCAACTCAAACAGCGCAGGACCGGGCTTCGCCATGAAGCCCCTATCGGCAAAACCTGCCCGCCCCGCTCAAACCGACAGCCCTTTCCTGCGCACGCCCGGCCTCGCCCAATCCCCACATTTCGCACTTCCGCTCCCACCCTCATTCGCGGCTCCCGACCCCGGCGTCCCACACGTATACTGCCCTCCGCATGGCGATCCGCGACGAGGACATCATCGTCATCAGGCCCCCGGCCCTCTCCGCCCTCGAGGGCGTCTACCTCCCCGAGATCATCAAGGGCTTCGGCACCACCCTCCGCCACTTCTTCACCAGCTTCGGCCAGGGCCGCACCAGCCGCACCCTCCAGTACCCCGAGGAGCGCCGCGAGCAGTTCTCCCCCGAGGAGGGCGGCATCGAGGTCCGCAATTTCCGGGGCGTCCACCGCCTCAACCGCGATGAGCAGGGCCGCGTCAAGTGCGTCGCCTGCATGATGTGCCCGACCATCTGCCCCGCCCGCTGCATCCACATCGAGGCCGCCGAGGCCCCCTGGGATGACCGCGAGAAGTACCCCAAGAAGTTCGAGATCGACGAGCTCCGCTGCATCTTCTGCGGCATGTGCGAAGAGGCCTGCCCCGTCGATGCCATCGAACTGACCCACGAGTACGACATCGTCGGCCTCTCCCGTCAGGAGATGGTCTTCGACAAGGAAAAGCTCCTCGAGGTCTACGACGTGACGATCAGCAAGAAACCGATGTGATCGCGGCGCGTTAGCCCCAAGTTCACCGCCAATCGAGCCACGATCGAGGCGGATGGGTCCTCTCTCTGCGTCCAGCGGGCCCGCCGCGCCGTCCGCGTTAACGAACACTAATATACGATTCCAAAAATCCTCGGTCGAAACTGGCATCCCGCCCGTTATGGGGCACCTTCCACCCCGCAGGGCCCGGTAATGGCCCGCGCCGCCTTCGTGGGGCGGGGCGGCCATCGGGTTCTCGCCCTGTCGGAGGACGGGATGGCATCTATCCGAATCACCGGCGCCATCAGCGCCGCCGCTCTGGCCGCCGCCGCCTCATCCGCCGACGCCGCCCTTTTCTCCTTCGCCAGCGACACGGCGAGCGGGGCATGGACCTTCACCGGCAGCGGCGCCGCCTTCAGCAACGCCACCGGCGTTCTCCCCGTCACGCTCCTCATCGACGACCACAACGGCGCGCTGCCGACACTCGAGGTCTCCACACGCTTCGCCGCCAACATCACCCTCGCCCACGCCGGGAGCGTCCCCGTGGGCGGCGGATTCAGCCACAACTACCTCGCCAGCGGCAACTACAGCTTCACCGACATCGCCACCAATCAGGTCATCCTCACCGTCAACTTCAGCGGTCAACTCTTCACCGCCCATGGCGGCCAGTCGAGCTGGTTCTCCACCGCCGCCCTGCAGGGCAGCAACAACACCGGCAGCACGGTGCTCACCTGGTCCGGCGCCAGCCTCCCCACCTACAACCTTCTCGCCGGCCCCCACAACGGCGGCTTCGCCTTCGCGCTCGCCACGCTCAACACCAGCGGCGCCATTCCCTACACCGGCCAGAGCCTCGGCGTCGGTCTGACGAACAACCTGCCCAACGCCACCTGGTTCGCCGAGGCCTCCTGGGCCGCCACCACGGTGCCCGCTCCCGCCGCCCTCCCGCTCCTCGCGGCCGCGGGCCTCTTCGCGTCGCGCCGCCGCCGCGCCTGATCGAGCCCACACGGCCTTTCTCCTCCTCGAGGTGCCACCCAAGCGGAGGGGCACTTCTCACGCTTTTCGCCCGCGTGCGCCGGCAACGGACTCGGCGTGAGCCGGGCCGTCCCGGCCCGGGCTTCCATCATCCAACGACGGCCGCCACCTCGCCCGCCAGCGCGATCGCCGCGCGCGTGACCGCCTTCTCCCACGCCCGGTCACCCGCATCGAACGCGTAGATCACCGACCGGCTCGCGGTGACGAGCACGCCCCCGCCGCACTCCGGCCGCCCGTCCAGCAGGGCCCGGATGTCCTCCGCCGTCCCGCCCTGGGCCCCGTACCCCGGCACCAGGAACCACTGCCTCGGCATCCGCCCGCGCAGCGCCCGCCCCTCCGCGCTCTTGGTCGCCCCCACGACGGCCCCGACGTCGCTGTACCCCTGCTGCCCGAGGTGCGTCGCCCCGAGCGCGGCGACTTCGTCCGCCATCATCTCCCCGACCGTCCGCCCGTCACCCAGTCGCGCCGCCTGCACCGCGTCGCTCCCGGGGTTGCTCGTCCGCACCAGCACGAACACGCCCAGCCCTTCCTTCAGGAACGGCTCGACCGTCTCCATCCCCAGGTACCCGCTCACCGTGACCGCGTGCGCGCCGGAGTGGCGCGCCGCCGCCGCGTAGTGCCCCGCGCTGATCCCGATGTCCCCGCGCTTCGCATCCAGCACCACCGCCAGCCCCGCCCCCGCGGCCTCCCGCTGCACCTCCCACAGCGCCGCCACCCCCGCGGCCCCGTGCCGCTCGAAGCACGCCGACTGGCACTTCACCGCCGCCATGTGCGGCGCTACCGCCCGCACCACGCCCCGGCAGAACTGGGCGATCGCCCCCGCCGCGTCGCGTCCATCGCGGACCGCCGCCGGCAGCTTCTCCAGCACCGGGTCCAGCCCCACGCACACCGGCGCCCCCGCCCGTCGCACTGCGTCCACCAGCCGATCGGAGAACATCATTGCCCCAGCATACGGTTCGCTGCTCGAGTGAGCCGGGGCGTCCCGCCCCGCGTTCCTCGCTCTCGCCACCGGCCCTCGAATGGAACCGCCCCCCCGCAACATCGACCTCAAGAAAGACCGAGGCCTCACCGTCGAGTGGGCCGACGGCGCCACCTCCTACTACTCCATCCCCTACCTCCGCAAGATGTCCCCCTCCGCCGAGGCCCGCGAGCTGCGCGAGGAAATGGCCCGCAACCCCCTCACCGTCCTCCCCGCTTCCTCCGCCCGAGCCCCCGGCCCCCTCACCGCGCTCGACGCGGAGCTCGTCGGCAACTACGCCCTCCGCATCCGCTTCTCCGACGGCCACGCCACCGGCATCTACTCCTGGCCCTACCTCCGCTCCATCGACCCGGCGAGCCCCCGGACCGAAACCCCGCCATCCGGCCTCGATGCCTAGATGCCTCGTGCCTTGATGCCTCTCTTCCCGCTCCCCGGGCCTGCTCACGACAACTGGGGCGGCTTGCCTTTACCCGGCAGGGCGTCGCGACGTGTCCGCGAATCGGCGTCTCGCGTTGCCATTGAGCGAAGCGTCTTGCGCACTCGCGCCTCAATGCGAGCCCGGGACTCAGCGGTCATCCGCTGCTTCAGGGTGTCCCACGTCCTCCTCATCGCGTAAACGATACGCCCGGCAGTTATCCTCTCCCCGTGCCCGCGGCCCCCGCCATCACCCTCTCCACGCCCCTCGAGTTCGTCAAGGGCGTCGGCCCCGCCCGCGCCAAGGCCCTGGCCACCCTCGGCCTCACCAACCTCGGCCGCCTCATCGCCTACCTCCCCTCCCGCCACGAGTGGCTCGAGCCCGAGGCCCCTATCAAGCAGCTCTCCCCCGGCACCCTCGGCTCCGCCCGCGGCACCATCACCGCCACCCGCGTCGTCCTCCGCGGCCGCCGCCCCCGCTTCGAGGCCGTCCTCATCGACCCCACCGGCCGCCTCGACCTCGTCTGGTTCAACATGCCCCACCTGCGCACCACGCTCCACCCCAGCATGCAGATCCGCGTCCAGGGCAAGGCCGCGCGGTTCGCCCAGGGCATCCAGATGGCCAACCCCTCCTACAAGGTCATCCACGAGGAGACGCCCGCCGCGGACGACGCCGACGCTGAGGCCCGCCTCCGCCCCGTCTACCCCGCCACTGAGGCCATCACCTCGCGCCAGATCGAGCAGGTCATCCGCAAGGTCCTCCCCGCCGCGCTCCCCCTCATCGAGGACCACCTCGCCCCCGACTACCTCCGCAAGCGCGAGATGCCCCCCCTCGCCGACGCCTACCGCCTCATGCACGCCCCCGAGTCTGACGCCGACGTCGCCGCCGGCCGCTGCCGCCTCGCCTACGACGAGCTCCTCCTCCTCCAGCTCGGCGTCCACCTCAAGCGCAACCACCTCCGCCAGACCCTCCGCGCCCCGGCGCTCAAGTGGTCCGAGGCCATCGACCGCAAGATCCGCGCCCGCCTCCCCTTCACCCTCACCGCGTCGCAGGATTCCGTCATCCAGGACCTCATTCGCGACCTCACCACCGCCACGCCCACCAACCGCCTCATCCAGGGCGACGTGGGCTCCGGCAAGACCGTCGTCGCCCTCTACGCCATGCTCATGGCCGTCGCCGGAGGCCACCAGGCCGCCCTTATGGCCCCGACCGAGCTGCTCGCCGAGCAGCACTTCCAGACCCTCTCCACGCTCCTCAAGGGCTCCAAGGTCCGCCTCGAACTCCTGACCGGCGGCACCCCGCAAGCGGAGCGCGAGTCCATCCTCGCCCGCCTCGAGCGCGGCGACATCGACCTGCTGATCGGCACGCACGCCCTCCTCACCGGCTCGGTCAGGTTCTCCAGCCTCGCCCTCGCCGTCATCGACGAGCAGCACCGCTTCGGCGTCGGCCAGCGGGCGACCCTTCGCGCGAAAGCGAGCACCCACGACCTCACCCCTCACGTCGTCGTGATGACCGCGACGCCGATCCCCCGCACCCTCGCCATCACCCTCTTCGGCGACCTCGACATCTCCGCCATCAGCGGCCTCCCCCCCGGCCGCCGCCCCGTGACTACCCGGGTCATCCCCCCGCCCAAACGCGACGCCGTCTACAAGTTCGTCCGCGAACGCCTCGACCAGAACGACCAGGCCTACATCGTCGTCCCCGCCATCGACAAGGGCGGCCAGATCGATGGCGACGCAGAGGCCCCCGACGTCCGCACCCTCCTCGCCACGCTCGAATCCGGCCCCCTCGCCGGCAAGCGCCTCGCCGCCCTCCACGGCCGCCTCAAGCGCTCCACCCGCGAGACCATCATGGAGCGCTTCCGCTCGGGCCAGATCGACGCCCTCATCTCGACCACCGTCGTCGAGGTCGGCGTCGACGTCCCCAACGCCACGCTCATGGTCGTCGAGCAGGCCGACCGCTTCGGCCTCGCCCAGCTCCACCAGCTCCGAGGGCGCGTCGGCCGCGGCGAGAAACCCTCCGTCTGCCTCGCCCTCGCCGGGAACACGCTAACCCCCGAGGCCCGCCAGCGCCTCGAGGCCTTCGCCGCCACCACCGACGGCTTCGCCCTCGCCGACAAGGACCTGGAGATCCGCGGCCCGGGCGAGCTCTTCGGCCTCAAACAGTCCGGCATGCCCCCCTTCAAGGTCGCCGACCTCACCCGCGACCAGCCCCTCCTCAAGATGGCCCGCAAGGACGCCGCCGACTGGATCGTCCGCTCCCCCCGCCTCGCCGCCCCCGAAGAGGCCCTCACCCGCCGCCGCCTCCTCAAGGCCCACGGCCAGTGGCTCGGCCTCGGCGATGTGGGGTGATGTCAGGCGACGCGCCGCGCGACGAGCCTCACCTCGACCTCCCTTCCGAGCGCCGCCGCGATCCGCCGGAGCATCGACAGCGAGTGGCCCCGGTAGTCCGCGTCTTCGAGACGGGCGATCACCGATTGCGTGGTGCCGATGAGCCTGGCCAGTTCCGCCTGCGACAGGCCCGCCTCGGTCCGCGCGTCGTAGATCTGCTGCGCGATCACGACGTTGGCCTTCTCCCGCTCGATCATCTCCCGCACTCGCCGGCTGCTCCCGGTGATCCGGTCCAGGATCACCAGTGCATCAGCGGTGCGCCTCGTCTTCGTCGGTCGAGCCCTTGACATGATCCACCTCCCCTACAAACGAGTGTCGGTCCGGGTCCTGCTCGAACGTCCGCCGGCGCGCCAGCGCCCGGTCGATGTCCGCCGGCGGGACCCGATCATCCTTGGTGATTGAATGGGCCAGAACGGCGACGTTGCGCCCGTGGAAGAAGTACAGGATGCGATACTGCACCCGCCCCTCCCGGGCACGAAGCTCGTAGAGGCCATCCCGGAGCATGTCCGCCTCGGGCCGCCGCAGCTCGTAGCCCAGTTCGGACAGCCGCTCGATCCGGGCCGCGCACTTGGTGTGTACGCCCGCAGGTTCTTTCGCCGCAGGTCCAGCAGCCAGTCCCGCACCGGGACGACCCCCGTGCGTTCGCGGAAGAAGACCAGTCTCGTCGCGGGCAAGGCATCGCTCCCATTATAGCAAAATTGCGATAACGGTCCAGCCCCGGTTCACTCTACCGCCATGAACCGCCGCACGCCCAAGCGGCGGGAAGGCCAACTCCGCCCAGAACGCTGACGAGTGGATCGCCACCCCCTACCCCCCCCACCCCCCCCACCCCGGCCAACCCCAGCAGCACGATCTGTCAAGTCTGACGACCCGCCCCGTGATAGCCTGCCCCCATGCGCACCATCGCCACCTCTCGCACCATCGCCGCCCCGCCCGCCCGCGTCTTCGACATCTTCTCCGACCTCCGCACCGCGCCCCAGCGCGTCCGCTCCATCATCAGGATGGAGGTCCTCACCGACGGCCCCATCGGCAGGGGCACGCGCGTCCGCGACACCCGCAAGCTGTTCGGCAAGGAAGCGACCGCGAACATGGAGATCATCGACTTCCAGCCCGGCCGCTCCCTCACCTTCCTCACTCACGAGGGCGGCATGCGCTACACCACCCGCTTCACCTTCGCCCCCGAGGGCGCCGGCACCCGCGCCGAGGTCCACTTCACCATCGAGGCCCTGACCTTCACCGCCAAGCTCTGCTCCCCCCTCATGGCCCTCATGTCCGGGATGATGCGCAAGTGCTTCCAGGCCGATTTCGCCGACCTCCAGGCCGCGGCCGAGGGGGAGGGGGGGCGCGTGGCGACATCGCCCGGCCCCGCCGCCGCCCAGCCCACTTAGCATGACCGCATGGCGGTCAACCAGGCCCTCGCCCAGAAGTTCCTCGAGATCTCCCAGATGCTCGAGCTGACCGGCGCCGACTCCTTCCGCGCCTCCGCCCACGCCCGCGCCGCCCGGAACATCGCCGACCTCTCGTTCGACCTCGCGCCGCTCGCCACCGACAAGAAGAAGCTGCTCGAGATCGAGGGCATCGGCAACCGCATCGCCGACAAGATCATCGAGTTCGTCCAGACCGGCGCGATGAAGGAGTGGACCGAGCTCAAAGAGAAGGTCCCGCCCACCCTCCTGGAGCTCCTCCGCATCCCCGGCATGGGCCCCAAGACCGCCAAGGCGATCTGGGACACCTGCGGCGTCGTCGATGTCCAGAGCCTGAAGCGCGCGATCGAGGACGGCTCGATCATGAACGTCCCTCGGATGGGCGAGAAGGCCGTCGAGAAGATCAAGGCCGCGCTCGCCACCATGACCGCCGATTCGCCCCGCCTCTGGATCGGGCGCGCCACGCCCATCGCCGAGCGCATCGTCGCCGAGCTCGAGAGGGTCCCCGGCGTCCAGAAGGCCGCGTACGCCGGCTCGCTCCGCCGCGGGCGCGACACCGTCGGCGACCTCGACTTCCTCGTCGCGTGCAAGGACCCCGCCATCGTCAGCGAGCGCTTCCGCTCGCTCCCCGGTGTCGCCTCGGTCCTGGCCGCGGGGGAGACCAAGTCGAGCGTCCGCCTCAAGGTGGCCGCGGGCGATGCGCACCGCGGCGGCCTGACCATCCCCGAGGTCCAGGCCGACCTGCGGGTCATCCCGCTGGAGAGCTGGGGCGCAGCCCTGCTCTACTTCACCGGCAGCAAGGACCACAACGTCGCCCTCCGCGGGCGCGCCCTCGACAAGGGGTGGACGCTGAACGAGTGGGGGCTCTTCAAGCTGCCCGCGAACGCCCCTTCCAAGGGCAAGGCCGGCAAGAGCGCCCCCATGCCCGAGGCGCCCGCGCACGCGCCGCGCACCCGCCGCGGCGATGTCGAGCAGTTGATCGCCAGCGCGACGGAGGAGGAGCTCTACAAGGCCCTCGGCCTCCCCTGGCTCCCGCCGGAGATCCGCGAGAACCGCGGCGAGTTCGCCCTCACCGAGACCCCCCGGCTCATCGAGACCGCCGACATCAAGGCCGAACTCCACGCCCACACCACCGCCTCCGACGGCACGCTGGAGATCGAAGAACTCGCCCGGGAAGCCAAGCGCCGCGGCCTTCACACCATCGCGGTGACGGACCACAGCAAATCCTCGGCCTTCGCGGGGGGCCTGCAACCCGAGGCACTGCTGGCGCACGCGGAGCGGGTGCGGTCGTTCAACGGGAAGATCAAGGGCATCACCCTGCTCGCGGGGAGCGAGGTGGACATCCACGCGGATGGCACGCTGGACTACGAGGATGCGGTCCTGAAGGAACTCGACATCGTGGTCGCCTCGCCCCACGCGGCGCTGACGCAGGACCCCGACAAGGCCACGGCGAGACTCGTGCGGGCGATGTCGAACCCCTTCGTCCACATCCTGGGGCATCCCACCGGGCGGCTGATCAACCGGCGCGCCGGGACGAGCCCGGACATGCAGAAGGTGGCCGCGGCCGCGAAGGAGCACAACGTCGCCCTGGAGATCAACGCCCACTGGCACCGCCTGGACCTGCGCGACAGCCACGCGCGGATCGCGGTGGATGGCGGGTGCCTGCTGGCGATCAACACGGACGCCCACACGCGGGAGGACTTCGACAACCTCAGGTACGGCGTGCTGACCGCCCGCCGGGCGTGGGCGCGCCCGGAGGGATGCCTCAACGCGTGGCCGGCGAAGAGGCTGGGGGACTGGTTGAAGAGCAAACGGTAGCGCCTGCGGGCCGGGAGCCACCAGGCGGCGCGATAGTTCCACCATCGTGCCGGCACGCTGGGAAACACCACATGACGTCCGACACGAGCGGGCTGCCCAACGGTACTCAGGACTCCGAGCGTCGGATCCGCCGAAGGCGACGGCGCGCGAGGGGGGCCGTGAAGTGGACGGCCACGCTGCTGCTCATCACCATAGCCGCGGCCTGGGCGTTCAGTGGGTACTCCATCCTGTTTCGGCTTTGGCCAACGGCTGGCGGGGGCGAAACGGGCGTTTGGCTGACCAACGGACGTATCGGTATCACCCACTCGGACTTCCGGCAGAGCGAGGACGGTGCCGAGACGCGCTTCATGCGGCAGAACACCACCGCCTGGCACTGGTGGTTCTCGTACCGCGACCGGTCGCCGCCATTCAAAATGGCGATCTGCTACGTGCCCCTGTGGGTCTTTGAAGCGGTACTGCTGCCGGCCGTGGTGCTGATGTGGCGGCACGACTGGCGGCATCGCTTCGGCCCCGGCCGGTGCAGACGGTGCGGATACGACCTGAGCGGGCTCCCCAAGGCTGTGTGCCCCGAGTGTGGGCCCCAATTGGCGCGGCGATAAGCGTGAGTGTTGGCACGCCCTCCCGGGCGCAAGCCTGAGGAAGCGGCGTGGACGCCGGACGCTCGACCAACTGGTCGTGGATGCGTTGTTTGACTTTGAGAACCGCGGCACCTTCGATTGGCTCCCATTCGGCATCGTGCCGCCTGGGAATGTGCCCGGATCACCCGGCCTGCCCGAAGTCTCGGTCACCAGGCCCGATCGGCCGCCATCGAGCGGCCACCCGGCGGCACTGCTGCGCAGCGAAGACGCCGCGAGCAGTGGCACCCGCCGCGGACGGAAGGAGTTTCGCCATGGCTCGGTACACAGGCCCCAAGGTCCGCCTCTCCCGCCGCGTCGGCGTGCCCATCGCCGATATCCCCAAGCACACCGCCAACGAGCGGATCCGCACGCCCGCGGGCATGCACGGCTACCGCGGGCGCCGCCTCCGCGACTACGGCGTCCGCCTCAACGAGAAGCAGAAGGTCCGCTACCACTACAGCGTGCTGGAGAAGCAGTTCCGGCGCTACTTGGCCGAGGCCGGGCGGCAGCCGGGGAACACCGGCGGCGTGCTGATGCAGCTGCTCGAGCGGCGGCTGGACAACGCCATCCGTCGCGCCGGCCTGGCCCGGACGATCTGGGGCGCCCGGCAGATGGTCGCCCACGGGCACATCATGATCAACGGGCGGAAGACCGACCGGCCCAGCTACGAGA
This sequence comes from Phycisphaerales bacterium, assembly GCA_040902425.1. GTDB lineage: Bacteria > Planctomycetota > Phycisphaerae > Phycisphaerales > UBA1924 > JBBDXI01. Next base: position 4,554 of record JBBDXI010000086.1, on the reverse strand, counting down.
TGGAGGTCGGGGACACCATCACGCTGAAGGCCAAGGCCCAGAAGCTGGCCCGGGAGAACATGGAGAGCCTCGCCGGGCACGAGGTGCCCGGGTGGATCGACCTGAACCCGGCTGAACTGACGGCCAGGGTGGTGGCCCTGCCCACGCCGGACCAGATCCCCTTCGACGTCAACCCCAACCTGATCGTCGAGTTCTACCGGTAATCGTGCCTCCGGGCGCGGTTCTCGCGGGCAAGCCCGGGGCGGCGTGCCCATAGCGCCCGTGCGCGCCCATAGACTTTCGGCCCCCGTCAGGAATCTCCCTCACCTCACCTCCTCCCCCTCCCCCCTCCCTCCTCACTCCCCCAGAGCCCCTCATGGTCAAAGTCCTCCGCAAGCACAAGCAGTGGCTCATGGCCGGGTTCGGCGTCCTCCTGATGCTGGCCTTCCTCGGCGGGCCGGCGATCGAGGGGACCACCAAGATCGTGGGGAACCGGACCGTGGGGACGCTCGATGGGCGGCGGGTCCGTGCCTCGGACCTCAGCCTCGCCTCGCGGGAGCTCAGCGCGCTGGGCCAGGTGATGCCGGTGCTGGTCCGCGGGGTCTTCGGGATCGAAGAGCGCGACTCGCAGCACTGGATGCTGCTGGCGGAGGAGGCGAAGCAGGCCGGCCTGGTGGCCGAGGCCGGGGACGGGCAGGAGTTCCTCCGGCGGGTCGCCCCCGAGATGGCGCAGATGATGCTCCAGCAGGACATCCAGCTGCTGCTCCGCGTCTACCAGGGGCCCAACGCCCCCAGGACCCCGCAGGAAGCCGTCCAGCGCGTCGCCGACGACATCGTCGCCAGCGCCCCCACCGCGTTCGCCGGCGCCCGCATGAACGAGGAGGAGATGGATGCGGCCCTCGCCAAGGCCCACGGCGTCTACCGCATGGTGAGCACGCTGGGGGCGCCCCGCGTCTCCGACCGGCTCTCGGTCACCGAGGCCAAGCGCGAGATCGACGCCGCCGTGATCGACTACGCCTTCCTGCCGGCCTCCGCCCTGGCCGCGTCCGTGCCCGAGCCCGACGCCGCGGCCCTCGCCGCGCACGTCGATCTGTTCAAGGCCAACCGCCCCGGCGAGGGCGACTACGGCATCGGCTACCTCCTGCCGCCGCGGGTGAAGCTGGAGTGGCTGACGCTGGACCGCAAGGCGATCGAGGCCGCGGTGGCGCTGGACCCCGTGGAGGTCCACAAGCGCCACGCGCAGAACCGCTCCCGCTACCCCGGGACGCTCGAGCAGGAGCGGGCGCGGGTCGAGGCGGACATGCGGGCCCAGCACGCCGACCGCGTGATGCAGGAGGCGCAGCTGGTCATCCAGGCCGAGACCGGCAAGGCGACCCGCCGCCTGGAGCGCGACGGGAAGTACCGCAAGCTCCCCGAGGGCTGGGAGCAGGTGCGCCCCACGATGACCGCGATCGCCGAGGCGGTCCGCGACCAGGTCTCACGCGTGCCCGAGCTGAACATCCGCATGCCGCTCCCCGCGGTGACCGCCAAGGGCGAGTGGCTGACGCAGGCCGACGTCGCGGCCCTGGAGGGGATCGCGCGGGCGACCATGCGGGTGGGCGGGATCGAGGCGCCGCTGCACGAGGCGGTCTTCTGGGCCAAGGAGCTGGGCGGCAGCGAGAACGTCATCGCGGTGCAGGCGGGCATCCCGCTCGCCGAGCACCCGCTGTCCGACGCCGAGGGCAACCGCCACTACATCCTGGTCCGCGAGACCCGCGGTGAGTCGGAGCCGGAGAACGTCGAGGAGGTCCGCGAAGAGGCGGTGACGGACTACCGGAACCTCCGGGCGTTCGAGGCGCTGCGGGCCCGGGCCGACGAGCTGCGGTCGGCGGCCATGAGCGGCGGCGTGGACGCGGCCGCGGCGGCCTTCGCGGCGACGCCGCTCCCCGAGGGCAAGACGGCCACCAAGCCGGAGGTGAGCCAGGCGGCGCGGGTGACGCGGGCCGCGGCGCAGGTGATGGAGCTCAACCGCGACGATGCGGCCCGTACGACGGTCATGGAGGCGGCGGAGAAGCTGGACCCCAAGGCCCCGCCGGACCAGCACCCGGTCGAGGCGAGCACGCTGGTGGTGCCGACGGCCAGGTCGCTGGGGGTGGCGGTGGTGCGCATCCGGGCCCTGTCGCCGCTGACGCGCGAGGACTACGTGCGGATCGACCGGATCGCGGCGATGCGGGCGCTCCAGGCCGAGGGCCAGGCCGCGGCCGCAGGGAAGTCGGTGTTCTCCCTGGATGCCATCCTGGCGCGGCACGAGTACATCGTGGGCGACAAGCGGGTGCTGACGGCCCGCGAGGCTGAAGGGCAGGGGGGATAAGGGCAGCGCGGGCCCGGAACGCCGGGAGAAACCGGCGCGGCCCGTTGGATGAGTTCACGGGGCTCTGGTAGGCTCTGGGGTTCACCCTCAGGAGCTTCCCGATGAACGCCCGACCTGCGATCGTGTTCGTGCTGGCCGCGGGACTTGCCGCCTCGTGCGTGGCCCAGGCGCCCGACGGGTCGTCGGCCGTGTCGCGGAACCCGGGGGGCCCGGACGCGAGCGTCGCCGGCTCTGAGCGCGGCCTCGACCCGCGGATCGCGGCGCTGGGGGCGCCCGCGGTCGCGTTCGTGCAGCACCCCTCGATCTCGCCCGATGGGCGGTCGATCGTCTTCGCCTACGGCGGTGACCTCTGGACGGTGCTGGCCTCCGGCGGCGCGGCGGAGCGGCTGACCGCGCACCCCAGCGACGAGGCCCGCTCCGCCTTCAGCCCCTCGGGGGACCTGCTGGCCTTCGAGAGCGAGCGCGACGGGCCGCGGAACATCTACGTCATGCCCGTGACCGTCCCCGGCGGCGGCCGGTCGCTCGTGGGCGGGGCGGTGAGGCGGGTGACGGCCTCGGACCGGGCCCAGGCGCTCTCGGGCTTCTCGGCGGATGGCACGTCGGTGCTGTTCTCGTCGAACCACGAGCCCTCGATCCACCGGGCCGCGCGGATGTACCGCGCCGCCGTCGATGCGCCGGAGGCCGGCGGCTCGGCGATGGAGCGGGTCACCGACGCGTTCGGGAGCGGGGCGCGGGAGGCCGCCGACGGCGGCGTCCTGTTCTATCGCGGGCGGTACGACGCGACCCGCCCGCGCTACACCGGGTCGGCGAACCCGGATGTGTGGCGGCTGGATGCGAAGGGGGCGTTCACCCGCCTGACGACCAGCCCGCACAACGACGCCGACGCGTTCCCGCTCCCCGACGGCTCGGTCGTGTTCGTCTCCTCGCGGGACGGCCAGAACAACGTCTGGCGCCTGAAGCCCGGCGCGGCCGACCGCGCCGCGGAGCAGCTCACGCGGTTCGCCCCCGCCGCCGGCGAGGCGACGATCGGGCACGGCGTGCGCGACCTGAACGTCCCCCCCGGCGGGTGGACGGCGGTGTTCTGTGTCTGGGACACCATGTACACGCTGGACTGCAGGTCGATGGGCGCAGCGCCCGAGGCCGTGCCGCTGGCGGCCGGCGGCGACTTTGCGCTCCTCGACTTCCAGCGCACCAACGTGTCGCGGCAGGTGACCGACGCCGCCCTGAGCCCCGACGGCAAGACCGTCGCGCTGATCGCCCGCGGCGAGGTCTTCACCCGCAGCACCGAGAAGGACCGGCCGACGCGCCGGGTGACGGGCAGCGGGAACGCGGGGCACTCGCGGGCGCGGGACCTGGCGTGGTCCCCCGACGGGCGGGTGCTGTACTTCTCCAGCGACATGAGCGGCGTGTCGGGCGTGTACGCGGCCACCGTCGCGATGTCGCGCGAGGACCTCGGCGAGGGTGAGAAGCCCGAGCGCCCGGCGGAGAAGGCCGAGGAGGAGAAGCCGAAGGCGGACCCGGCCGAGCCCGCGGGCGACGAGAAACCCGGCGATGCCGCTGCCGGCGACAAGGCCGACGCGGACAAGGGCGCTGAGGCCCCCACACCGCGCCGCTCGCGCGAGAAAAAGCCCGACCACGGCAAGCGCTGGGCGGATGCGATCACGTTCACGGTCGAGCCGGTGGCCGTCTCGAAGGCCGAGCAGCGCCGCCCCGTGCCCTCGCCGGACGGGAAGCACCTGCTCATCACGCGGGGTCTTGGGGACCTGGTGATGATCGAGGTGGCCGACGCGATGCCCAGGAAGGGCGCCGACGAGCGTCTGGTGCTGTCGTCATGGAACGACCCGACCGTCCAGTGGGCCGCCGACTCGCGCCACATCGTCTATGAGGCGATGGATGTCAACTACAACGCCGACATCTGGATCGCCGATGCGCTCGCCGCCGCGGGTTCCGACGCGGCGAAGCCGGTGAACCTGACGCGCCACCCCGACAGCGACCACTCGGCACGGCTCTCGGCCGACGGGAAGGTGCTCTACTTCCTCTCCGACCGCGACGCGGCGATCAACGGGCAGGACGACCTCTTCGCGGTCAACCTCGACCGCCGGCTCGACGGCCTGCGGCCGTACGAACTGGCGGACTACTTCAAGGAGGCGGGGGACAAGGCCAAGCGGCGCCGGCCGCTGGGCGCGCCGGCGTCGGCCCCCCGGCGGTGAAGCCGGGCGGGGGGG
>JBBDXI010000085.1:11944-17874 GCA_040902425.1 Phycisphaerales bacterium | reverse complement strand
CCCTGGGGGGGGGCGGTTGGGGAGATGGTGTTCGAGGGGGGGGGCGGGAGCTGCGCGACCGTGCGGGCGTTCCGCGACTTTGAGCTGCTGCTGAGCTGGAGGATCGAGAAGGGCGGGGACAGCGGCGTGTACCTGCGCGGGGTGCCGCAGGTGCAGATCTGGGACAACCCCGTGGGGTCGGGAGGGCTGTACAACAACGAGAAGCACCCGTCGCGGCCGCGGGTGGTGGCGGACCGGCCGGTGGGCGAGTGGAACCGGATGCGGATCGTGATGCGGGGCGAGCGGGCGTGGGTGTGGCTGAACGGGCTGCTGGTGGTGGATGGGGTGGTGCTGGAGAACTACTGGGAGCGGGGGAGGCCGGTGTATGAGGAGGGCCCGATCGAACTGCAGGCGCACGGGACGCCGCTGCGGTTCAGGGGTGTGTATGTGCGGGAGCTGGGGGAGGGACAGTTGCCGTAGGGCGGGGCGGCCGTGCTACTGCGGTTTGAAGCTGTGCCACTGGCGGCTTGAGGCCGCGCAGCGGCCACCCGCCAGTGCGGGCGCCGACACCTCCGACCTCGGCACGGGCGGGCGCGGCTGCGCCGCTCAAGCCGCCCCCGTGGCACATCGTGCGTTTGCCACCCGCGGGACAAAAAGCAAGAGGCCCGCCGGGGTGAACCGGCGGGCCTCTGAGTTCAACCGCTGAACGTGCGCTGCGGGTGTTAGTCAACCCACATCTGGCCCGTCGGAGCCGCGTTGGTGCCCGTTACCGCGATGATCGGCCGCAGGTAGGCGTTGCTGCGGGGCGCGCTGGCGCTCACCAGCTGGTTATCGTTGTACGACCCCATCCCCGGGGTACCCGAGGCGGTCGTGCCTTCGTTCCCACCGGCCGTCTGGTTCGTGTCCATCTCGTTGATGAAGATGTTGTCGGGGCGCGTCTTGGCGCCGGGGGGAAGGCTGGTGAACGAGAAGGTCACGTTGTCCGGGTCGGCGCGGGTGAGGAAGTCGACGTGGTTGTCGTTGAAGGCCTCGTTGCCCTCCCACTTCACGCGCGAGCCGTGGATGAGCAGCGTCACCGACTGATCGCCGAACTGGCTGTTGGCGAGCAGGTTCCACGTGCTGGACGCCGTGCCGAGGCCCTGGCCCGTGAACACGGGGCCGCGGTTGCCGACCACCACCTCGGTGGACGTGAAGGTGTTCGTCCAGCGGGCTTTCCGCAGGCCGAAGGGGGGATTGTGGGCGTACGAGTTGTTGCCCTCCACCGTGCCGCCGGCGACGCCGGTGTCCATCGGCGTGCCCTTCCACTTGGGGTCCCAGATCGCCTGGGCGGGCGTCATCGCGCCCTGCGGCTGCTCGTACTCGTAGACGTCGCTGGCCCTGACGCTGCCGCTGGCCTCGGCGGGGTTGTAGAAGATCTCCGGGGAGACCGTGCCGTTGAAGATGAGCATGGAGAAGATGTTGCGGGTGTTGTCCTTGTTCTGCTCGGAGCCAAGGGGCGTCGCCGGGCGCGTCTGGTGCTGCTTGTCCACCTGGCTGGCGAGCGGGTAGAAGTCGTTGTTGTTCTGGGCCCAGGTGACCATGCCCTGGTGAACGCCGCGGACCTGGGTGCTGTCCTTCAGCTGGCGGGCCGACTGGCGGGCCTTGCCGAGGGCGGGGAGGAGGATGCCGATGAGCAGTGCGATGATGGCGATCACCACCAGCAGCTCGATCAGCGTGAACGCCTTGCTGCGAGTCTTCGTCATGATCCGTTCTCCAGTGAGACCCCGGGTTGGGTCGGGGAACTCCCCCGATTGGCCCGGCTACACGTTTTGCTTCTGGCGGCCGGCACGCTGCCGGCAGCCCTATGACGCCGCCCGATTGCTGCGCTCGACCCGGGTGGGCCGGCTACGCAGGCCGCCAAGGCCCGCTTCCGCGAGACTTCTCATGGGAGCGGGAGGGCGGCACAATCCCCACGCCTCCGGGCCCGCATCTATCTGGGGCGGCCGCGGGGCGGTGAACAGGATGTCGGCCGGCCGTGGACTGTCTGGAATCAGGCGGCGACCGGGTGATCGCCAATGAGGGCAGTCCGGATCGATGCAATCAACCCACAGCCGAGCCAGGTTGCACGCGCGCGCAACAGAGAGTACTTGTTTCTATCCGTTTGTCAAGGTGCGCTGGTTGCGGGGGGGGTGAGAAGTTCTGGAAGCGCGAAGAGCACCGACTTCGCCCCAAGGCTGGCGAAGTCGGTGGCACAGTCCCGGAGACCCTTACATGACCCGTCCCGACCCGGAGTCACGGCTCGCGGAACTCGGTCTGGCGCTGCCAAAGCCCGCGACCCCGGTGGCCGCGTACATCCCCACGCGGCGGACGGGGAGCCTGCTATTCATCAGCGGGCAGGTGCCGCTGCGGGAAGGAAAGCTGATCGCGCAGGGGTCGGTTCCGTCGGCAGTGACCCCGGAGGTAGCGCGGGAGTGCGCGAGGCAGTGCGTGCTGAACGGCCTGGCGGCCGCGAAGGCGGCGCTCGGAACGCTGGCGGCGGTGCGGCAGGTGGTTCGGGTGGGGGTGTTCGTGTGCAGCGACCCGGGGTTCACTTCGCAGCCGCAGGTGGCCAACGGGGCGAGCGAACTGCTGGTGGAGGTGTTCGGCGAAGCGGGGCGCCACGCGCGGGCCGCGGTGGGGAGCGTGGCCCTGCCGCTGGGGGCGCCGGTGGAGGTGGAGATGGTGCTGGAGGTGGAGTGAGGCCGCGGGCGGAGTGTGATCCGCGCGGTCGGGGGTGGGGGGGGCGGGGGGCGGGGTGCTCAGGGGGCCCAGACGTTGGCGGTGGTCTTGTGCTCGTGGATGGGGACGCGGTTGGTGGAGGCGGGGAGGCCCGGGGCGCTCGCGCGGGTGGCGGTCTCGCCGTTGACGTGGATCTTGCCGCTGGCGAGGCCGGGGAAGTGCTCGCCCTGCCAGCTTTTGGGGTAGTTGGAGTCGTCGAGCTCGATGGCGGCCTTCGTGGGGTAGAGGGGGCGGAAGGTGTCGCACATCACGGCCAGCTCGGAGGTGTGGGTGGCCTCGAGGCTGGCCTCAATGGTGCCGGGGTGGGGGCCGTGGGGGATGCCCTGGGGGTGGAGGGTGAGGGAGCCGACCTCGATGCCCTTGCGGGAGCCGAAGTTGCCCTCGACGTAGTAGAGGACCTCGTCGGAGTCGAGGTTGGAGTGGTTGTAGGGGACCTTGATGGCGTGGGGGTGGTAGTCGAGCATGCGGGGGCAGAAGGAGCAGATGACGAAGTTGTGGGCCTCGAAGGTCTGGTGGATCGGCGGGGGCATGTGGAGCTTGCCGGTGATCGGGCTGAAGTCGTCGATGTTGAAGACGAAGGGGTAGTAGCAGCCGTCCCAGCCGACGACGTCGAGCGGGTGGTAGTGGTAGGTGTAGCTGTGGACCTGGTCTCGGGCCTTGATGCGGACCTCGAACCCCCCTCCGTCGCCCTTCTCGTCCCACGTCAGCGGGAAGTCGGGGATCCTCAGGTCGCGCTCGCAGTAGGGGGCGTGCTCGAGGAACTGGGAGGTCTTCTTGGAGACGTAGCGCGGCGGGGGGCCGATGTGGCTGCCGTTGCAGGTCTCGATGAGGAGGAACTTGCCGAACGGGTACTTGTCGATGGGCGGGCCGCCGTCGGCGGGGCTGCCATCCGGGCCGTTCTGCCGCTGGTCCCAGATGACGGTGTAGATGACGCCCTTGGGGATGACGAGGTAGTCCTTGGGGCCGAACTTCAGCGTGCCCATCATGGTGTGGCAGACGCCGGAGCCGAAGTGGATGAAGAAGCACTCGTCGCCCTGGCCGTTTTTGAAGTGGTAGGGCATCTGCTCGGCGGGGTTGCAGACGGCCATCTCGCAGTCGGCGTTGCCGAAGAGGACGGTGCGGCCGGTGACCCAGTCGCCGCTGGGCGGGATGGGGGTGGACCTCACGTGCCGCATCCGCAGGATGTCGCGCTCGACGAACTCGGCGCGGGTCGAGTACCGCGGCTGCCACCCGTAGACCTGGGTCGGGGGGTGGATGTGGTACATGGTGCTGGTGGGGCCGGTGAAGCCCTCGGTGCCGAAGAGTTCCTCGGAGTAGAGGCAACCGTCGGGGCGGCGGAACTGGACGTGGCGCTTCTGGGGGAGGAGGCCGAGCTTGGTGTAGTAGGGCATGGGCGCTGGCTCCGGGGATGAACGGGGGTCCATCGCATTTTAGGGAGGCGAGAGGGGTGAAGGATGTTTCCCCGGAGCCGGTGAGCGGGCGGGACGGGCCCGGCGTCCGCCGCCCAGGGGCAATAGACTGGTGACCCCGCGCGGATCACGGCCCGACGGCCGCGGTGCGACCGGCGCGGTTGATCGTCGCTGACTGTCCGACCACCACGAACGAACCACCCACGACCGATCGGGCCGAACCGATGATGGATCCTTCTCTGGCATCCCCGGGCGCGCGCGTTGCCCGGCACCCCAAGTTCGCGGGCGACAACCGGTTTCAGGTGGAGCTGCGCCGGCGGGTGGACGAGTACTTCGAACGGACGGGGCGGTGCCGGCGCGACTGCCCGTCGCTGTACCTGAAGTCGGGGGTGATCCTGGCCTCGGTCGCGGGGCTGTACGTGCTGCTGGTGTTTTTCGCGGGGGCGTGGTGGCAGGCGGTGCCGCTGGCGGTGCTGCTGGGGCTGGCGACGGCGGGGGTTGGGCTGAACATCCAGCACGAGGGGGGGCACGACGCGTTCTCGGCGCGCCCGTGGGTGAACACGCTGGCGGCGACGACGCTGGACCTGATCGGCGGCAGTTCGTACGTATGGCACTACCGGCACTCGGTGCTGCACCACACATACGTGAACATCACGGGGCACGACACCGACATCGACCTGGGGGCGCTGGGGCGGCTGACGCCGTACCAGAAGCGGCTGGCGGTGCACCGGTGGCAGCACCTGTACATGTGGCCGCTGTACGGGCTGATGGCGATCCGGTGGCAGATCTTCGGGGACTACCTGGATGTGATCCACGGGCGGCTGGGCGAGCACCCGATCCCGCGGCCGCGGGGGTGGAACCTGGCGGTGTTCCTGGGGGGCAAGGCGACCTTCCTGGTGCTGGCGCTGGGCATCCCGATGCTGATCCACCCGTGGTGGGTGGTGCTGGTGTACTACGGCGTGGTGGGGATGGTGGTGGGGATCACGCTGAGCATCGTGTTCCAGCTGGCGCACGCGGTGGAGTGCGCGGAGTTCGCAGCGCCGACCGACGTGAACCTGATCGAGAACGCCTGGGCCATCCACCAGACGGAGAGCACGGTGGACTTCTCGAGGCGCAGCCGGATGGTGTCCTGGCTGCTGGGGGGGCTGAACTACCAGATCGAGCACCACCTGTTCCCGCGCATCAGCCACGTGAACTATCCGGCGATGTCGCGGATCGTGGAGGAGACGTGCCGCGAGTTCGGGGTGAGGTACAACGAGCACGCGACGTTCCGGGCGGGGCTGGCGTCGCACTACCGGTGGCTGCGGCGGATGGGGCTGCCGGAGGGTGCCGGCTGAGGCGCGGTGAACGGTCAGGAGGCCAGGGGCGTGGGGCCGGCCTCGCGGGGCCACCGGCTGTTGGTGCGGCCGGCGCAGGTGTTGGTCTCGACGAGGTGCCGGAGGAGCCAGACGGCGGCCCGCTCGCCCGGGAGCTCGATGAAGCCGATGTTGGCCAGGGGGCCGGTGTCGGGCCAGGGCTTGTCGAAGGCGGCGAGGCACGCGCCGGCGCGCTCGCGGAGCGTGATCACCGCGGGGCGGCGCTCCACGCGGCATTCCCACTTCATCCACCCCGGACCCTGGGAGTGCGGGGCGCCGAGGACGTCGAGGAACATCGAGATCGCGCGGTCGAAGCTGAGGGCCATGAGGCGGACGATAGACCTTTGTCGCCGGCCCCGGCACGGGACGCGGGGAGGGTCAGGCGGCTGCGGGCGCGGCCGGGGGCGATCACGCGGGCCAGGGCCCCCCC
>JBBDXI010000085.1:0-11934 GCA_040902425.1 Phycisphaerales bacterium | reverse complement strand
CGCCCCCGCGGCGGGCGCAGAATATCCGGCGGGCGCGCCCCCCACGGGGCTCTCAGCGGGATGAGCCGGCGCTCGCGCCCGCGAGGGGTGGCCCGGCGGCGGGGGGCGCCGGGTGGAGGATGCCCCGCGCCGCGGCGAGGGCATCGTCGAGGTTCTCGAACATGTTCTCGACGCCGATCGTGCGGTCGAGGCCGGCGTTGGTCATGGCGAAGAGCGGCTGGGCGTGGACGCCGGCGAGGAGCAGGCGGATGCCCTGGCGGTGGCACTTGCGGTGGAACTCCTCGAGGGCGTGCATGCCGGTGGCATCCATGGCGGGGACGAGGCGCATGCGGAGGATGAAGATCCGCGGCGGGCGCTCGAACTGGTTGAGCGTGTCCTTGAGGCGGTCGGCGACGCCGAAGAAGAACGGGCCGTTGATCTCGAAGACCTCGATCCCCGGGGGGACGTCGCGCCGGGCGAGGGAGCGGGGGTCCTTGGGGTCGCCGATGGGGTCGGTCCGCTCGGCGTCATCCGAGCCGTTCTGGAACTCGCGGGTGATGGCCTGGACGCCGCTGACGTCGGCCATGCGCTTCATGAACAGCATGGAGGCGATGACCATGCCGGTGGTGACGGCGATGGTGAGGTCGGTGAAGACGGTGAGGCCGAAGGTGGTGAGCAGGACGGCGACGTCGCTCTTGGGGGCGCGCAGGAGGCTGCGGAAGTGGTCGATCTCGGAGATGTTCCAGGCGACGACGAGGAGGATGGAGGCGAGGGCGGCGAGGGGGATGGTCTTGGCGAGGGGCGCCAGCAGGAGCATGAAGCCCAGGAGGCAGGCGGCGTGGATGATGCCGGCGATGGGCGTGCGCCCGCCGGACTTGATGTTGGCGACGGTGCGGGCGATGGCGCCGGTGGCGGGGAGTCCGAAGAAGAAGACCGAGCCGATGTTGGCGACGCCCTGGGCGACGAGCTCGGCGTCGGACTTGTGGCGCTGGCCGGTCATGCCGTCGGCGACGACGGCGGAGAGGAGGCTCTCGATGGCGCAGAGGAGGGCGATGGTGACGGCGGAGGGGATGAGCTCCCCCACCATCGCGAAGCTGAACGCGGGCAGGTGCGGGGCGGGGAGGGAGCTGGGCAGGCTGCCGAAGACCGAGCCGATGGTGGCGACCCCGCCCCCCGCCGCCTTATCGAGGCCGAGGGCGTAGACGGCGGCGGAGGAGAGGGCGACGGCGACGATGGCGCCGGGGATGCGCGGGACGAAGCGGCGGAAGAGGATCAGGATTGCCAGGGAGCCAGCGCCGACGGCGGTGGTCTGCCAGCTGATCGAGTCGGCGTGGCGGGCGAGGAGCTGGAGCTTGGGGATGAACTCCGGGGGCAGCGCGAGGGTGGCGCCGCCGGGGCCGGTGAGGCCGAAGAAGTCGCGGAGCTGCGAGGCGACGATGATGACCGCGATCCCGGCGGTGAAGCCGGTGGTGACCGGGTAGGGGATGAACTTGATCATGGCCCCGAAGCGGAAGAGGCCCATGAGGATGATCAGCACCCCGGCCATGAGCGTGGCGGTGGCGAGGCCCTCGTAGCCGTGGGTGGAGGCGATGGCGGCGACGATGGGGATGAAGGCGGCGGTGGGCCCGCCGATCTGGACACGGGAGCCGCCGACGGCGGAGATGAGGAAGCCGGCGATGATGGCGGTGTAGAGGCCCATCGCGGGCGGGCTGAGCCATGGGTGGATGGCCCGGAGGTCCTCGGCGACGTGCTGGGGGATGGAGGCGATGCCGAGGGCCATCGCGAGGGGGAGGGCGATGACGGCGACGGTGACGCCGGCGCCCAGGTCGCCGAGGAAGGCGCGCGGGGTATAGCCCTCGCGGAGGCAGACGAGCAGCTTGGGGGTGTAGCGGGACACGCAAGGTCCGGGGTCGCGGGCATGGGCGGCCGCGGCCGGGGGGGGCGGGGAACGCCGAGTCTAGTCCCGGTCTCTATCGACTTTCGAGCCCGTGGAGGCGGCCCGATTCAACTCAGCAGCTTGAGGACAACGCTCCGGTTCTGCTCGAGGGCGAGCTGGGTGACGAAGCGGGCGGCCTCGCGGAGCATGGTGCGGCGGACCATCTCGGCCATCTCGGCGGCGTAGTCGGTGTCCATGATCAGGGAGCGGGCGGCGGTGAGGTTCTCGAACTGGGCGCGGAGGACCTGGACCTCGGCGTGGATGTCGTTCTGGCGGATGCCGACGCCGGCGCGGGAGGTGGTGAGGGAGGCGAGGGCATCCTCGACGCTCTTCTGGGCCTTCTCGAGGTCGCCGTTGATGAGGTTCTCTTCGCCGCCGCGGGCGAGGGCGGCGAGGCCGAGGCTCTTGGAGGAGCGGTAGGCGATGATGAGGTTGCCGTCGAAGGTGGTGTTGGCCGCGAGGTGGTTCAGGGTCTTGAGGATGGCGTCGGCGCTCTCCTGGGCGGCCTCGCGCTCGCGGCGGCCGGCGCCGCCGGTGCTGGCGGCGCTGACCACGAGGCCGGAGAGCTCCAGGAGGAGGTCGGTGATGACGCTCTCGGCGCCCTCGATGGCGCCGAGCCGCTTCTCCTCGAAAGTGAGGCGGTCGATCTGGCGGGTGATGGCGTTGAGCTCGGCCTTGAGCGAGTCGCCCGCGGCCATGCCGGCGGGGTCATCCGAGGCGCGGTTGATGCGCTGGCCGGTGGCGAGCCGCTCCATCGACTTGGCGAGGGCGGCGTTATGTCGGTTCAGGGCGGCGACGCCGATGAGGGCGCCGAGGTTGGTGAGGGCGGAGATCACGGCCGGGCGCGTTATCGGCGTGGCGGGGAGGGTGCTGAAGCGCGGGCGGGGCGTTGGGCGGCGGTTTGCGAGAATGGGCGGTTCCGCCTACGCTCCGTTCTTAGGGCGACCCACCGTCCTGAGCCCCTGACAGCGATTCCCCGGCCCCGGGAGCCAGACCCCCCACCGCTCCCCCGCGCGGTACGACCATGCCCAAGCGAACCGACATCCGCACCATCCTTGTCCTGGGGTCCGGGCCGATTGTCATCGGGCAGGGGTGCGAGTTCGATTACTCCGGGACGCAGGCGTGCAAGGCGCTGAAGGCCGAGGGGTACCGGATCGTGCTGGTGAACAGCAACCCGGCGACGATCATGACGGACCCGCAGTTCAGCGACCGGACGTACATCGAGCCGATCACGCCGGAGGCGGTGCGGAAGATCATCCGGAAGGAGCTGGAACTCTCCGCTCTGGAGAGCGGAGCCACCAGGAGCGGAGCCACCAGGATCGACGCGATCCTGCCGACGCTGGGGGGGCAGACGGCGCTGAACTGCGCGTGCAAGCTCTTCGACGAGGGGACGCTGAAGGAGTTCGGGATCGAGATGATCGGGGCCAACCGCGAGGTGATCCATCGCGCGGAGGACCGGCAGAAGTTCAAGGAGATCTGCGAGGGGCTGGGGCTGAGGCTGCCCAAGGCGAAGGTTGTCTCGACGGTGGAGGAGGGGGTCGCGGCCCTGGAGGAGATCGGGCTGCCGGCGATCCTGCGGCCGGCGTTCACGCTGGGGGGCACGGGCGGGGGGATCGCGTACAACCGCGACGAGTTCCGCGACCTGCTGGCGCGGGGGCTGGCCGCGTCGATGATCTCGCAGGTGCAGATTGACCAGAGCGTGATCGGGTGGAAGGAGTTCGAGCTGGAGGTGGTCCGGGACCGCAAGGACAACTGCATCGTGGTGTGCGGGATCGAGAACATCGACCCGATGGGCGTGCACACGGGGGACTCGATCACGGTGGCGCCGATCCTGACGCTGACGGACAAGGAATACCAGGCGATGCGGGATGCGGCCTTTGCGATCATGCGGGCCGTGGGGGTGGAGACCGGCGGGAGCAACGTTCAGTTCGCGGTGAACCCCGACCCAGCGCCGGGCGCGGATGGGAAGAAGCGGTTCGAGATGGTGGTGGTCGAGATGAACCCGCGGGTGTCGCGGAGTTCAGCGCTGGCGAGCAAGGCGACGGGGTTCCCGATCGCGAAGATCGCGGCCAAGCTCGCCGTCGGCTACACGCTGGATGAGCTGCGCAACGACATCACGGGGACGACCTCGGCGTGCTTCGAGCCGACGATCGACTACATCGTGACCAAGATGCCGCGGTGGACGTTCGAGAAGTTCCCCGAGGCGGACGAGACGCTGACCACGCAGATGAAGAGCGTGGGCGAGGCGATGGCGATCGGGCGGACTCTGAAAGAGAGCCTTCAGAAGGTGATCCGCTCGATGGATGTGAAGCGGTTCGGGCTGGGGCTGGACAAGAACGACCGGTGGCTGCTGGCGATGCGGGCCGCGCAGCGGGAGGGGCGGCCGCTGGATCTGTCGCCGGGTGCGCTGCCGTCGGGCCTGCGGACCGCCGATGGCCAGCTCATCGAGTGGCCGGTGCCGCTGGAGAAGCTGACGCGGAAGCTGGCGGTGCCGAGCCAGGGGCGGCTCTACTTCATCCGCTACGCGTTCGAGATGGGGTGGACGGTCGAGCAGGTGCGGGAGCTGACGCGGATCGACCCGTTCTTCCTCGATCAGATCCAGCAGCTCGTGGAGTTCGAGGATGTGCTGTGCGGGTACGGGCGGCTGGAGGATGTGCCGGCGGGGGTGATGCTGGAGGCGAAGCGGAACGGGTACTCCGATGCGCAGCTGGCGAACCTGTACCTGGGGAACATCACCACCGAGAACATCCTGAAGGTGCGGGCGCGGCGGAAGGGGCTGGGGGTTGAGCCGGTGTTCAAGATGGTGGACACGTGCGCGGGGGAGTTTGAGGCGGTGACGCCGTATTACTACTCGACGTACGAGACGGGGAGGGGGGAGAGCGACGGAGCGACGGAGCGACGGAGCGACGAAGGGGCTGAGGATGAGGTTCGGATCACCGAGAAGAAGAAGGTGGTCATCCTCGGGGGCGGGCCGAACCGGATCGGGCAGGGGATCGAGTTCGACTACTGCTGCTGCCACGCGGCGTTCGCGGCGGATGAGCTGGGATTTGAGTCGGTGATGATCAACTCGAACCCGGAGACGGTGTCGACGGACTACGACACGAGCGACCTGCTGTTCTTCGAGCCGTTGACGCTGGAGGACGTGCTGAACGTGGTGGAGCGGCTGAATGGCTCGCCGCTTCAGAGTCGGTTGCGCGACTCGACTCAGTACGGTCTGGATGGAGCGGCACTCTCCACGTACCCGTCCGAGGTCATCGCTGCTATTGACGCGCACCTGGCGGCAAAGAACATCCGTTCGGCGGCCGCTGCGCTCACCACGCTTTCTGCTGACAGCGTGCGACCCGTGCCGTCCCACGGGTACACGGTGGTCTCTGACGCTGGGCGCTGTCTTGAGTTCTGGTTCGACGATTCCAGACCGCGGCGATTGATCCAGGTTGACGAGACAAAGCACGTCGAGACTCACCTTCGGTCAGAACTCGATGAACGGGAGTGGGACCTCGTGCGACGCGTGGCTCGCAAGGACCCGCTTGTCCTGGGGCTGGTTGTTCAGTTCGGCGGGCAAACGCCTCTGAACCTGGCGCACGGGCTGGTAAAGGCGGGGGCACCGATCATCGGGACGTCGGTCGATTCGATCGACATCGCGGAGGACCGGAAGCGGTTCGATGCGCTGCTGGAGAAGCTGGGGATCAGCCGGCCGCCGTCGGGGATCGCCTACTCGCTGGATGAGGCAGTGGCGGTGGCCAACCGGATCGGGTATCCGGTGCTGGTGCGGCCGAGCTACGTGCTGGGCGGGCGCGGGATGGAGGTCTGCCCGGACGAGAGGGCGCTGCGGCATTACGTGACCAACGCGCTGCAGATCTCGGGGGTTGATGATGCGCCGGTGCTGATCGATCGGTTCCTCGACGCGGCGACGGAGGTCGATGTCGATGTCGTTGCGGACTATGAGCCGCTGAATGTCGGCTCGGAGAGCCGACCTACCCAGGACCGCGGCCAGGCGCTCATCTGCGGGGTGATGGAGCACATCGAGCAGGCGGGGATCCACTCGGGGGATTCGTCGTGCGCGGTGCCGCCGTGGTCGCTGCCGCGGGAGATCGAGGCGCGGATCAGGGAGATCTGCCTGCAGCTCGCGGCGGCCCTGCGGGTGAACGGCCTGATGAACGCGCAGCTGGCGGTTAAGGACGGC
Source organism: Phycisphaerales bacterium (assembly GCA_040902425.1). Taxonomy (GTDB): domain Bacteria; phylum Planctomycetota; class Phycisphaerae; order Phycisphaerales; family UBA1924; genus JBBDXI01. The sequence continues at coordinate 5,836 of JBBDXI010000085.1, read as the reverse complement.
GAGGTGTACATCCTCGAGGTGAACCCGCGGGCGTCGCGGACAGCACCGTTTGTGTCCAAGGCGACGCACATCCCCTGGCCGGCGATCGCGGCCAAGGTGATGATGGGCAAGTCGCTGGCGGAGTTGGGGGCGCGCGAGAGCGACGACCGGTCGGCGTTCGCGGTGAAGGAATCGGTCTTCCCGTTCAGCAAGTTCCCCGGTGTGGATGTGGTGCTGGGGCCGGAGATGCGTTCCACGGGCGAGGTGATGGGGATCGACCGGGCCTTCCCGCTGGCGTTCGCCAAGGCGCAGATGGGGGCGGGCTCGCCGCTGCCGACCTCGGGCGGCGTGTTCCTGTCGGTGCGGGAGAGCGACCGGCCTGCGATCGTGGACGCCGCCCGCTCGCTCATGGCGATGGGGTTCGAGGTCTACGCGACGCAGGGGACGGGGGAGTTCCTGGAGGAGCGGGGGCTGCGGCCGCGGGTCCTGCAGAAGATCGGGGCGGGGGCGCGGCCGAACGTGCTGGACCTGATGACCAACGGGGAGATCTCGCTGATCATCAACACGCCGACGCGGACGGGGTGGCAGACGGATGAGGGGCGGATCCGGGCGACGGCGGTCCGGCTGGGGATCCCGATGATCACGACGGCGACGGGGGCGGTCGCGTCGGTGAAGGCGATCGAGGCGCTGAAGGCGGGGGACTGGGATGTCGCGGCGATGCAGGACTACCTGCGCGCCCTGCGGCGGGGGGAGCCGGGGGAGGCGGCGGTGAAGGTGGGGCGGAGCGCGGCGGGGGCTCGGCGGTAGTCCGAAGAGTGCGCGCGGAGGCGCGGAGGGCGCAGAGAAGACGCGGAGAAGAGGAGAGCGGAAGCCCCGGTTATTTGAGCTGCGCGGCGGTGAAGCTGGAGCCGACCTTCTTCTTTTCCCACAGCCAGCTGCGGCCGGCCTTGCGCTCGTAGAAGTCCCAGAGCTCGAACCAGTAGCTGCGGAAGGCGTGGCGCCCGAAGGGCTCGAAGTGGCGGTGCATCGCGTTCATGATGACGCGGTCTGAGCCCTTCAGGCCCAGGACCGTCTTGCCGTGGCGGATGCTCTCGCTGTCGAGGGGCAGGCGGTGGTAGCGGCCGAGGAGCTGCATGATGTTGGCCGCGGCGTAGGGGCCGATGCCGGGGAGATCGAGCAGGCGGTCCCAGATGGCGTCGTCGGGAGTGTCTGGGTCCTCGAACCAGTCGGGGTCGATTTCGCGCGAGGCGAACATGCCGGCGAGGTCGAGGATGCGCCGGTCGCGGTAGCCGACGCGGCAACGGGCGCGGAGCGTGGCGCAGCGTGCGCGGGCGAGGCGCTTGGGGGTGGGGAAGGCCCCCCCTCGGCCGACGACCTCGCAGAGGCGGATATTCATCGTGACCGTGCTGGGCCAGGTGACGTTGCAACTGGTGACGGTCTTGATGACGTCCTCGAAGAAGGTCGGCGATCGCATGAGGCGGCCGCGGCCGGAGCGCTTCCAGCGCGGGTCGAGCTTGTGCCACTGGGCGATGGTCTCGGCGGACTCATCGAGGCGGAGCATGCGGGTGAGGAGGCGCGTCGCCTCGGCACGCTCGGGGCGCGAGAGTGTGCGGCGGGAGAGGATGGAGAGGGGCCGGCCGCGGACGTCGGCGTGGCGCTGGCCGGCGCGGGGCGAGGTGCCGGGCGGCTGGCGGACCTGGAGGACGGCTGGGCCGCCGGCGAGATCAAGGATTCGGGTAAGGGTCTCGGTGCGGGGGTTCCAGTCGTTGGGCTCGAGGAGGAAGTAGCCGTAGGAGCAGTAGTCGCGGCGGAGCGCGTAGTCGGCGGGGACGGGGAGGGAGAAGCGGGTGGGCATGGGGCTCTGACGCTTTCTGAAGTCTGGGCGCGATCGCACTGCTGCGCGGCGAAGACGCCGCGAGCAGTGGCACCCGAGCGGAACCGCTACTGCCTGACGCGGCGTTCGAAAGGAAAGAGGAACGTCGCGAGGTTCACGCAGAGGCGGTCGGCGAGGCGGGCGAACTCGGGGTAGTGGCGGTCGGCCTGGGCGGCGATGTCGCTGACGGTGACGCCGTGGGGGCGGAGCCACTCCTCGCTGTCCTTGACGAGCATGTCGATCATGGGGCGGTCGCACTCGAAGTGGTGCTGGAAGCCGAAGGTGCGGAGGCCGGCCCGCCACGCCTGGGTCTTGCAGGCGGCCGAGCCGGCGAAGTTGGCGGCGTCGGGCGGGAGGGCCTTGACCTCCTGGCCGTGGAGCTGGAACTGCATGCTGTCCCAGAGGAGGCCGGCGAGCATGGGCTCGATCTGGCCGGCGGGGTTGATGGAGAGCTTGGTGAAGCCGGCCTCGATCTTGGCAGATCCAGCTCCCCCACCGCCGCCGCCGCCCCCCTCGCCCATCGGGCCGACCTTGCCTCCGAGGGCGTGGGCGGCGAGCTGCGAGCCGAGGCAGACGCCGATGATCGGGAGCTGGGCGGCGTGGGCGCGGCGGAGGAAGGCGAGCTCGGGCTCCATCCAGGGGTGGCTCTCGCCGACGTTCTGCGGGCCGCCGAGGGAGACGACGCCGTGGACGTTGTCGAGGTCGGGCGGGATGGCCGCGGCCCCGTGCAGGTCGGGGCGGCGGATGTCGAGCTGGAAGCCGTGGTCGCGCAGGGTGGCGCCGAGGCGGCCGGGGCCGCAGAGGGTGCTGTGCTGGAAGACGATTATGGCCATGGGGCGGGATGGTAGTGCGGAACGAGCGTGCTGGTTCTTGCCCTACTCACTGAGGGGCAGCCTCGCCCCGTGTCTCACGTGGAGCACGTGGACGGTGCGTTCGCGAACAAGGAACAGGATCCGATGAGGGTGATGAACCAGCTGCCGAACCTCGAGGCCCAGAGACTCGCTCTCCGGCGCCAGCGGGCATCGCCCGGGCATGATCGCCAGCGACTCCACGGCGATCCTGATGCTCTCGGCCCACCGCACGGCATTCGCGGGGGCGCCCTGCGAGGCGATCCAGGCAGCGTACGCCTCGATATCAGCGGCGGCCCTCGTCTCGACGATGACGCGGTGCTTCACGCCGATTTTCTCTTGCGGGCGGCGAGGCGGCGCTTGAGGTCGGCAAAGAACTCGGCCGCGGGGACGCCACCGCCCCGCTTCATCGATTCCAGCCCCTCCCGGATGCCCTCGATGGCCTCGGCGCGCTCCAGCGCATCGAGCATCTTCTGATAGGCCCCGGCATCCTGCACAACCAGTTCGGGCCGTCCCTCGACGGTGAGGACGGCGGGGCGTCCGGACTTCTTCAGACGGGCCCGGAACTCAGCCGTGTTCCGCTTGAAATCGGTGAGCGGGTGGATGTTGTCGATGTGGAACATGGGCGAACCTCCCGGAAGCACTATAGGAGCACTCCCTGGAGTGCGACAGCAGCAGCCGTCAGACCCGCACCATCCCCACGAACTCCTGGTACCGCCTATCCAACTCGGCCGGAGTCAGCTTCGCGAGCCGGTCGAGGCTGAAGTTCTCGATGGTGAAGCTCGCCACGACCGTGCCGTGGGCAAGGGCCTCGCGGAGCGTTTTGAACGCGACGGCGTCCTGCTTGCCGGTCATCTGTCCGGCGATGTGGCCCATCATGCCGCCGGCGAAACTGTCGCCGGCGCCGGTCGGATCCACGACCTGCTCGGTCGGGTAGGCGGGGAGGGCCGCGATTCCGTCCTTGTGGACGAGGATGCAGCCGTGCTCGCCCTTCTTGACGACGACGAACTTCGGGCCCATCCGCAGGATGTGCCGCGCGGCCGTGACCGTGTTGGCCTTGCCGGTCAGCAGCTCGGCCTCGTCGTAGTTGAGGACCAGGCCGTCCACCTTCGTCAGGAGCAGGTCGAGCTCGGCCCGGGCGGTCTTGATCCAGAGGTCCATGGTGTCGGCGACGACCAGGCGGCGGCGCGTGAGCGGCTCGAGCATGCCGAGCTGCACCGCGGGGTGCGAGTTGGCGAGGAAGACGAACTGGCTGTCGGCGTAGGCGGCGGGCACCGCGGGCGGACGCTCGATCAGCACGCCCAGCTCGGTGAAGAGCGTCTCGCGGCGGTTCATCGACTCGAAGTACTTGCCGCCCCAGGCGAACGTCTTCGAGCCCTTGCGGTGCTCGAGGCCGGCGGTGTCGATCCGGCCGAAGCGGGCCAGCGACTCGCCGAAGGCGGGCGGGAAGTCGTCGCCCACGGCCGCGACGATCCGCACGGGGCCGTAGAAGGAGGCCGCGGCGGCGAAGTAGGTGCACGACCCGCCGAGGACCTTCTCGCGGTGCTCGGCGGGGGTGTAGACGGTGTCGATGCCGACGGTGCCGGTGACAATCAGGGGCATGGCGGTCCTCTGCTGGCGGGGCAAGGGTAGCCGGTTCAGGGCCGCATTGGCCCCTCACGCTCGACGGGGTAGGCGCAGACGACGCAGAGCCCGCGCCGGCAGCGACGGTGCGCCCTCCAGCGCACCCACGCCGGCCACGCGCCGCTCGCGACCCGCCAGCACCCGTAGACCATGGCGAGCCAGAGCAAGGCCGAGACCGGGCTGAGCACCACGGAGGCCCGCGCCGCATCGCCCGCGCGCGTGGGCAGGAGAACCTCGAGCATCTGGAACCGGGTCCAGCGCACCTCCGGCGGCAGCCGGGGGCACCTTCGCTGGCTTCGCGCTCAAGGAGGATCGGGGGCGACGGGCCGCCGGCGCTCGCCGCTCGTCCGCACCGTGCCGGCCGCCACCGCGCGCCCGGTCGCCCCGCACCGCACCGCCTCACCCTCTCACCCCTTCACCGCCTCACCCCCTCTCCCCTACCATCCCCCCCAATGCCCGATCCCCGCCCCCCAGCCCCGGAAATCCGCAACTTCTCCATCATCGCCCACATCGACCACGGGAAGACGACCCTCTCCGACCGGCTGATGGAGCGCACGGGGGCCCTCACCCAGCGCGAGATGAGCGACCAGTTCCTCGATTCCATGGACCTCGAGCGCGAGCGCGGGATCACCATCAAGCAGCACTCGGTGCGCCTCCAGTACAAGGCGAAGGACGGGCAGGACTACATCCTGAACCTCATCGACACCCCGGGGCACGTGGACTTCGCCTACGAGGTGTCGCGGAGCCTGGCCGCCTGCCAGGGCGCGCTGCTGGTGGTGGACGCGAGCCAGGGCGTGGAGGCCCAGACCCTCGCCAACGCCCACCTCGCGGTGGACGCCGGGCTGGAGATCGTGCCCGTGCTGAACAAGATCGACCTTCCCGGCGCCGAGCCCGAAAAGGCCAGGGAGCAGATCGAAAACGTCATCGGCATCGACGCCTCCCACGCCATCCTGGCCTCCGCCAAGCAGGGAATCGGGATCGACGAGATCCTGGAGGCGATCGTCCACCGCATGCCGCCGCCCCGGGGCGACCCTGACGGGACGCTGCGCGGCCTGGTGTTCGACTCCTGGTTCGACCAATACCGCGGCGTCGTCATCCTCGTGCACGTGGTGGACGGCGAGCTGAAGCCCGGCATGAAGGTGCGGCTCATGGCGTCGGGCGGCAGCTACCTCGTGGAGAACGTGGGGGTGTTCACACCCAAGCCGACGCCCGTAGAGCAGCTCGCAGCAGGCGAGGTCGGCTTCGTGGTCGCGGGGATCAAGACGGTGTCGGACGTGGCCATCGGCGACACCTTGACCGACGACCGCCGGCCCGCCGCCGACGCGCTCCCCGGCTTCAAGGAGATCAAGCCCATGGTGTTCGCCGGGCTCTTCCCGGTGGACGCCGACCAGTACGCCGAACTGCGGGACGCGCTGGAGAAGCTGCGCCTCAACGACGCGTCGTTCTTCTACGAGCCGGAGACCTCGACCGCGCTCGGTTTCGGGTTTCGCTGCGGGTTCCTGGGCCTGCTGCA
>JBBDXI010000084.1:11825-18466 GCA_040902425.1 Phycisphaerales bacterium | reverse complement strand
GGGCGGCGCCCGGGCAGCCGGCGGAGTTCAACCGGATGAAGGAATCACTGCGGCCGTGCAGAACGGTCGGCGCCCACGCCACCCACAAACCGGTCGGTTATACCAAGACCCGCCGGTTATGCAACTGAAATCCACGTCCCGACCCTGCCATGGCACGTCGGGCGGCGCCGGCCCAGCTTAATGCCGGGACCTTCACGGGTTGTGCCACGCCCGCCCGTCCCGCGCCAGCAGCTCATCGGCCCCCCGCGGCCCCCAACTCCCCGGCGCGTACTCCTCGATCGAATCTCTCAGATCGCGGTTCTCCAGGAACGGCTGCACAATCCGCCACCCGCCCTCCACCTCGTCGCGGTGCTTGAACAGCGTCCGGTCGCCGCGCATCGCGTCCAGCAGCAGCGGGCCGTACGCGTCCACCTGCTCCCCCCCGAACCGCTCCAGGTAGTCCAGCGAAAGGTGCGCCTCCTCGAACTTCAGGCCCTGCCCCGGCACCTTCCCCAGCACGCTCAGCTCCAGCCCCTCGCGCGGCGCGATGTTGATCACCAGCCGGTTCCCCGGCAGCCCCCCGCCGTCGCCCGCGCCGCCCCCGCGCCCGTTCCGCCGGAACAGGTTCGTCGGCGGCCGGCGGAACTGCACCACCACCTCCGTCAGCTTCTTCGACAGCTTCTTCCCGCTCCGCAGGTAGAACGGCACCCCCTCCCAGCGCCAGTTGTCGATCTCCAGGCGGATGGCCGCGTACGTCTCGGTCTTCCGCGCCGGGTCCACGCCCTTCTCTTCGGTGTACGCCGGCTCGACCCTTCCCTCCGGGCCCGCGCCGCGCCCGTAGCGCCCGAACACGCCGTTGCGCGCGACCCGGGCCGCCGCGGTCACCCGGGCGCTGTCGAACAGCTTGATCTTCTCCCGCATGCTCGGCGCGGCCTCGAAGACGCTCGGCGGCTCGATGGCCACCAGCGCCATCACCTGCAGCAGGTGGCTCTGGATCATGTCGCGCAGCGCCCCCGCCCCGTCGTAGAACGTGCCGGCCCGCGAGCCCACCCCCAGCGTCTCCGCCGCCGTCAGCTGGATGTGGTCGATGTGCTGGCGGTTCCACACCGGCTCGAAGATGCTGTTGGCGAACCGCAGCACCAGGATGTTCTGCACCAGCTCCTTCCCCAGGTAGTGGTCGATGCGGTAGATCGCCTCCTCCTCGAACACCCGCCCCAGGGCCCGGTTCAGCGAGCGCGCCGAGTGCAGGTCCTCCCCGAAGGGCTTCTCGATGATGATCCGCTGCCACGCCGTCTCCGCCGGGTTGATCGAGCACCAGCGCTTCCCCTCCGTCACCAGCCCCGACTCCCCGACGGCCGCGATGATCGGCTCGTAGAGCTGCGGGGCCACCGACAGGTACAGCAGCAGGTTCGGGGCGCACCCCTCCCGTGCAACCCGGAGCGTCCGGTCCACATCCTCGATGCGCTTCATCAGCCCCGGGTAGCAGTCGATCTTCGCGGCGTCGCCCACCTGGTAGTGCACCTTGGGCACAAAGGCGTTCCACGACGCGTCGTCGTACGACGCCGCGTGCTTCCGGGCCGACTCGCGCATCTTGCCGCGGAACTCATCGTCGCTCATCGCCGTCCGCGAGACGCCGATCACCGCGAACCGCTCCGGCAGCTGGCCGTGCGCACCACCGGTCTTCGACAGGTCGTACAGCGCCGGGATCAGCTTCCGCCCGGTGAGGTCCCCCGAGGCGCCGAAGATCACCAGGATGCACGGGTCGGGTGCGGGCATGCGGGCCATGCTACCGGAAGGTCGGGTGGCATGGGCAAGCCGCTCTGGGCTTGCCCGTGCGAGCGATACCCTTCCGCTGTGCACCCCCTCGCCCGCCTCATCGACGCCAACGCCAACCGCGCCCGCGAGGCCCTCCGCATGATGGAGGACCTCGCCCGCTTCGCGCTCGACGACGCCGCGCTCTCCGCCGACCTCAAGGCCCTCCGGCACGACCTCCGCGCCGCCCTCGACGCCCTGGCCGAGCGCGGCCTCGACCGCGGGATGCTCCTGGCCAGCCGCGACACCGAGCACGACGTCGGCACAACGACCTCCACCGAGGCCGAGACGCGCCGCGACTCCCCCCGCGACCTCGCCCTCGCCGCCGGCGCCCGCCTCTCCGAGTCGCTCCGTGCCCTCGACGAGGCCACGAAACTCGTGCCCCCGACCGCCTCGGGTGCCACGGGCGTGCCGTCCTCGGCTCGCCCGTGCCCTCCTTCCCAGTTCGAGTCCCTCCGCTACCGCGCCTACACCGCCGAGCAGCGCCTCGCCCTCGCCCTCACCACGGGCCGCTGCCCCCAGTGGCCCCTCTGCCTCCTCCTCACCGAGTCCCTCTGCGCCCGCCCCTGGCTCGAAGTCGCCACGGCCGCGATCGACGCCGGCGCCGCCTGCCTCCAGCTCCGCGAGAAGGGCCTCCCCGACCGCGAGCTCCTGGCCCGGGCCCGGCGCCTCGTCGAGCTCGCCGGGCCCCGCGGCGTCTCGGTCATCATCAACGACCGTCCGGAAATCGCCCTCCTCGCCGGGGCCGACGGCGTGCACCTCGGGCAGTCAGACATACCTATACACGACGCCCGCCGACTCGCCGGCGACCGCCTCCTTATCGGCCTCTCCGCCGCCAACGCCGACCAGGCCCGCGCCGCCATCCGGGCCGGCGCTGACTACTGCGGCCTGGGCCCCATGTTCCCCACCACCACCAAGCACAAGCCCACACTCGCCGGCCCCGCCCTCATCCGCGACTACCTCGCCGACCCCATCCTCGCCCAGCGAACCCACCTTGCCATCGGCGGCATCACGCCGGGCAACGCCCCAGCCCTCGCAGCCGCGGGGTGCAAAGGCGTTGCCGTGAGTTCAGCGGTCTGCTCCGCGCGCGATCCCGCCGCGGTGTGCCGAGCGCTCCTTGCGGCGCTGGGATAAGGCGGAAACTCAGAGGGACCAGAGAGTCCAGAGGGACCAGAGGACTCCGGAGAGAAGCGCGGAGCCCGGTCCGCGCCACCCTCAGCTCTCTGGTTCCTCTGGACTCTCTGGTCCCTCTGAGTTCGCCTTCTCCCTACGATCCCCCATGACCCAGACCTCGACTCCCCCTTCATCCCCCCCGAAGGTCGCCCGCCGCTTCATCGCCGACCTGCGGGCCACCGGGCGCGCCGAGCGCATCACCGGCCCTTTTTCCATCGCCAACGCCCAGCTCGGCAAGACCCGCAGCGAGAAGAACTACCTCCGCTGCCTGATCGGCGACAAGACCGGCGACATGCCCGGGCGCATGTGGACCATCGAAGAGGGCGCCTTCGCGTCGCTCCCCACCGACGGGTTCGTCTGGATCGAGGGCGAGACCCAGCCCTACCAGGGCGAGCTCCAGATGATCATCCACGCCATCCAGGTCCACGAGCCGTCCCCCGACGAGCTCCACGACCTGCTCCCCTGCGCCAAGCGCCCCGCCGCGGAGATGTTCGCCGAGTTGACCGCACTGCTCGACACGCTCCAGCACCCGTCGATGAAGGCCCTCGCCCGGGAGTTCCTCGCCGACCAGCCCCTCATGTCCGCCTTCCAGCGCTGCCCCGCCGCGCGGAACCTGCACCACGCCTACCTCGGCGGCCTCCTCGAGCACACCCTCGGCCTGCTCAAGCTCGCCGACGCCGTCTGCCCGCTGTACCCGCGGATCAGCCGCGACCTGGTCATGATGGGCCTCTTCCTCCACGACATCGGCAAGACCCGCGAGCTGGTCTTCGACCGCACCTTCGCCTACTCCGACCGGGGCGAGCTCGTCGGCCACATCGTGGACGGCGTGCTCATGCTCCGCGACAAGGCCCACCACCTCATGCGCGACCAGGGCCTCCGCTTCCCCCGCGGCTGCCTCATGGTGCTGGAGCACATCATCCTCAGCCACCACGGCCAGCCGGAGTTCGGGGCGGTGAAGATCCCCTCCACCCCCGAGGCCATCCTCGTCAGCCTCCTCGACAACGTGGACGCCAAGACCACCATGGCCCTTGCGGCCGCGCGCCCCGAGCACCCCGTGGCCCACCTCGGCGGGAACTTCACCGAGAAGCAGTGGGCCCTGTCCACCAAGCTCTACCGGCCGGACCCGCTCCAGCCGCCGTCTCCAGACCACCCAGCTTGACGGGCTGACCCGCACAAAACGCTACTTGGTTACCGGGCCAGGAAAACCCCAGAAAAACCTTTTGTTTTCGACCGCTTCTCGGTAGCGTGGTCGCCATAGGCACACCCGTCGGAGGCCCCTCCGGCGACTCTTCCTTGGATGTGCCTCAATAGCGGGAGAGACCATGAGAACTCGTGTGATTGTCGTGTTCGCGGCTGTCGCCAGTGCTGCCGCCACCGCCTCCGCGCAGTGGTCGGACAACTTCGACACCTATTCCATCGGCACCATCAACGGACAGGGCGGCTGGAAAGGCTGGGACAACACGCCCGCCGCGGCCGGGCTGGTCACCAACAACGTCTTCAACAGCGCTCCCAACTCGCAGCAGATCAACGGCGGCGCCGACTCGGTCCGCGAGTACGCCGGCTATACCTCGGGCCAGTGGTCCTACGGCGGGGACGTCTTCATCCCCTCGGGCCTCACGACCGGTCACACCTACTTCATCCTGCTGAACAAGTACCTGGACAACGGCACCGCCGCCGACTATCGCTGGAGCAGCCAGCTCACCTTCAACCTCGCCACCGGGCTGGCGTACGACAGCCTCGCGGGCGGCAACGTCAACCCTTCGCCCGGGAGCCTCTCCATCCCGGTCGTCCGCGATGCCTGGATCCCCTTCCGCGTGGACTTCGATCTCACCGCCGACACCCAGAGCATCTACTACAACAACACGCTCGTGATGGCCACGAGCTGGAAGCGCGGCAACGCGACCGGCGCGAACGCGCTGGCCGCGGTGGACCTCTTCGCCAACAACTCCGGCGCCATCTTCTATGACAACCTGGCGCTGATCCCCGCCCCGGGCGTTTCGGCCCTCCTCGCCCTCGGCGGCTTGCTGGCCGCTCGCCGCCGCCGCTGAGCCGGCGCCTCTCATTACCGGCACAACCCCGATCGCCCCGCAAGGGGCGATCGGTCATTTTGGACTCTACCCCGCCTCCCCGTACGCCCCCGGAAGCGGGACCAGCGAGAAGGTCCTCATCAGCCCCCGCACCTCCGCGGCCTCCGCCTCCCCCAGCGGGGCCTTCCCTAGCCTCGCGATCAGCCCGGGGTCGACACGGACGCTCGCCGGGATCACCCCCGCCCCATCGAGACATTCCGCCCGCAGCTCCTCGCTGGGCCATTCAGGCCGGTACAGCCCGGACGCGCCCCGCGCATCCCCCGCGCCGTCCGCGGCCCTCCGCAGCAGCGGGTTGAGCCCCAGGTCCGGCCCGAGCCTGAAGTACCCCTCCGCCAACTCGTGCCGCCGCCACAGCGACTCCGGCCCCGCGACCATCGCCAGCGCATCGGCCTTCTCCAGCGCCCCCGGCTCCGCCGCCCGCGACAGATCCACGGCCTGCTCGCGCGCGAACCGCTCCAGCACCTCGCCCTGCGGCCAGAGGCGCACCCCCAGCGGGGCGAACACCCGCAGGTACTCCCCCGGCGCCAGCGGGTACCCCGCCGACGGGTTCCACCCCAGGGCGTTGTGCAGGTGGGGCAGGAGCCAGAGGGCATCCGCCTTCGCCACGCGCCGCATCTCACGGGCCACCGCGACCTTCGACCTCATGTAGTGGAACGCATCCATCGAGAACAGGGCGTCGGCCGACCCATCCGCGAACGGCAGCGGCGCCTCGGCATCGAGGCAGATGCGCACCGACCCCGGCGCCAGATACCGCCCCGCCATGAACAGGTTCGAGAAGTCCCCATCCGTCAACACCACCTCCAGCCCCGGGAAGTACCGCCCCATCAGGAACGCCGCGTGCCCCGCCCCGCCCCCGATCTCCACAACCCGGGGGTGCCACGGGCGTGCCGTCTTCGGCTCGCCCGTGCCGCGCCCGCCCGTCCCCTGCCCCCCCGCCCTCTGCCCGCCCGCGACCCCGGACAGCAGCAGGATCAGCGGGATCGCGCTCATCAGGCTGGGGTTCGCGAACCGCTGGTACAGATAGTCCGCGTACGGCCGGTTCCGCAGCAGGTACACCGCCCGCGCGAACGTGAGCGTCCGGTCGCGCACGATCCGGTCCCGCACCCACCGCTTCACCGGCCCCAGCAGCGCCGGCGCCCGCACCCCCGCCCGCCCCAGCCCCGTCGCCGCCCGGCGCAGCGGGTGCCGCGCCGCATCCAGCAGCGCCTCCACCATCGCCCCCTCGGCATCCCCCTCGCGCAGCCGCGCCAGCGCCGCCGCCACCGCCGGCGGGTCCCCCATGATGTGCCCATCCACCCGCTTGTTCAGCCAGAGCGTCCCCTCCAGCACCGGCGACTCGCCGCAGGCGCAGCGCACGATCCCGTCGCTCACCCCCGCGCCCTCGCCCCGCACCTCCGCCGCCAGCGCCAGCCCGCCCCCGCAGTACGGGCACCGCAGTTCATCCAGCAGCGCTCGTGGCAGCAACGGGGGTCCCTCACGCTCGCGGCCGATCGCACTCCCCGCCCACGCCGGCCCCCGTCCCGGGGGGGCGGGGCGGCGGGGCGGATTCTACAGCACGGGCGCTGTGAGCCGCCGCCCGCGCGTAGAAAT
>JBBDXI010000084.1:0-11815 GCA_040902425.1 Phycisphaerales bacterium | reverse complement strand
GCCCCCACGCCGGCCCGAGGTCCACGCCTGACCGACTCTCCCCACACGACCCCCGCCGCGAGCCCCGCTCCCGCCACGCCTGTCGCGCACGCCCCGCGCCCCGCCCCGGAGGCGCCGCCCGGCGATCCGCCGCTGCTCCGCGACCTCTTCTCCGACGACCGCCCCCGCGGGCGCGTCATCGGCACGCCCGTCCCGGAGTCCCCCGGCCTCGCGCGCGGCGGGGTCGATGTCGAGCGCATCATCGCCATCGACCATGGCGCCCTGCGCATCCAGCCCCCGGCGATCCACGGCTGGGGGCGCGCCGGCCTCTCCTACGGCCCCTTCCCCCGCCGGCCCGGCCTGGCGCTCGCCGTCTTCGCCACCAACGGCCACAACATGTCGCAGACCACCGAGCTCAAGAGCTGGGTCCGCCAGGTGGGCCGCTGGTTCAGGGCCAGCGAGACCGACCCGCTCCCCACCCGCGTCCTCCGCTGGCTCGGCCACCGACCCCGCCTCTCGCTCCCCCGCAAGATCCACCGCTGGTACCGCATGCGCCAGCGCGCCGAGGCCCCGGTCTTCTACCGCGACAACTTCGCCGTCGGCTTCTTCCTGAGCGCCATCCCCGCCGACCCGGCCGCCGAGGGCAGCGCCTTCATCATCCACTCCAGCGAGACCAACGACAACGGCGAGCTGCGCGCCCGCGCCGCCGGCTCGCCCGCCATCCTCACCACCGGCTTCCAGAACACCCAGGTCTACTACATCGTCATCCTCCGCGAGCGCGGCGCCGCCTACTACGCCGCCGCCCTCCCCGGCGCCCGCGGCGCCGGCGCCTACCCGGCGATGCGGCCCGTCGCCATCGACGCGGCCGCGGATGACCCGGAGGTCCACGCCGGCATCTGGCAGTCCGTCATCGGCGAGATCGGCTTCACCATGGACACGCGGGTCCACGGCGTGACCGTCGCCCATGTGCCCGCGCTGGCGGGCCCGTTCGGCGGCGCGCACGTGGCCGATGCGCTCACCACCGGCTCGCCGGCCGCGCGCTGGAGGGTCACCGGCGCTGACCTGCGGCGCACCGGCGAGGGCTCAACCCCGGCGGGCGACGCGGTGCTGCTCTCGGACCCCGGCGCCCCGACCGGCCTCCTCCACGCCCTGGTCCGTCCCCCGGCCGGCGCTGGCCCCCTCGGCCTCGCGTGGCGCGCCGGCGGGCCCGACACGCACCTGGCCTTCACCCTTGCGGCCGGCGACGCGTCGCTCCAGCGGCGCGAGCGCGGCGCCGCCGCCACCCTCGCGACGGCCCCGGTCGCCCTTCCCCCAGGCCGCCCCGCCTCGCTCATGATCCTCGACGACGGGCGCGAGGTCCGCTGCTTCGTCAACGGCGCCCTGGCCTTCCCCCCCACCGAGGTGCCCGAGCCCGGCCCCGCCCCCACCGCCGTCGGCATCATCGCCTCCGGCGCCTCCGGCCTCATCCGCGACTTCGAGGCCCACCCCCGCGCCCTGCCCATCCCCGCCGCGCTCGACATGGGCCCGCCCTGGCACGCCCGCGGCCGGCGGGTCCTCATCCGGGACGACTTCAGGGGCCAGCGCCGCAACCTCGCCGGGCACCGCACCGCCGAGGGCAACAAGGTCTGGCGCCGCGATGTGGGCCTGGGCCTCTTCGAGATCACCGGCGAGGGCGCCGCCCGCGTCGCCGCCAGCGTCGGCGAGCCGTGCCCCCACCGCACCATCTACACGGTCGAGTGGGACAACCCGGACCTGGCGGACGTCGAGATGGAGATGACGCCCCCCGGCACCGCCCGCCACCAGAACCACCGCTGCCGCTCCGGCTTCGTCTTCTGGCAGGATGAGCGCAACCACCTGCTCATCAACGCCTGGGTCCACGACGGCCTGAACACCGGCTCCATCTCGACGTTCCTGAACATCAACGGCTTCGAGGACATCTTCGACGCCGTCTGGAGCTGCACCGGCGAGCAGCGCATCCGCTGGGGCCACCCCATCCAGCTCCGCGCCGTCTGCGACGGCGACAACTTCCTCGTCACCATCGACGGCGAGCCCATCGTCCACCGCCGCATCACCGACGTCTACCCCCACCTGAAGGGCCTCCGGATCACCCGCGTCGGCCTCCTCGCCAACTGGGAATGGGGCACCGACACCGGAACGATGTTCCGCGGCTTCACCGGACGCGGCTGACCCGCCATCGGGTGCCACAGCTCGCGGCGTCTTCGCCGCGCAGCAGTGCTCCGCCCGATACGCTGCGAACCATGCCCGCCCCCTCCGCCCCCGACTACTTCGGCCCCATGGCCGCGTCCTACGACTCCCTCATCCGCCGCGCGGTCCCCCGCTACGACGAGATGACCGACCGCCTCCTTCGACTACTCCCCGCCCGCCGCCCCCCGCATCCTCGAGCTGGGCTGCGGAACCGGCAACCTCACGCTCCGCCTCCTCGCGAAGTACCCCGCCGCCCGCATCACCGCCGTCGATGCCGCCCCCCGAGATGACCGCCCTCACCGCGTCCCGCGCCCCCCGTGCCACCGACTCCGCCGGCTCTGCGGCGAAGTCGGTGCCCCCCGCCGCCACCAGCCAGCGCCTCACCACCCTCACCGCCCGCTTCGAGGACCTCGACCTCCCCCCCGCCTCCTTCGACCTCATCTCCTCCTGCATGAGCCTCCACCACGTGCAGGACAAGGCCGCCCTCTACCACTCCTTCGTCCGCTGGCTCGCGCCCGGCGGCCATCTCGCCTTCGCCGACCAGCTCCTCGGCGCCACGCCCCACATCCACGCCACCCACTGGGACCTCTGGCTCACCTTCTGCCGCCAGCCCGCCCACTGCTCCCCCGAAGAACTCCAGAGCCTCATCGACCACGTCACCGCCCACGACCACTACACGCCCCTCCCCGAGCACTTCGCGATGCTCGCCGCCGCCGGCTTCACCCACCCGGACTGCGCCTGGCGCAACGGCATGTACACCGTCATGACCGCCGAGGCAGCCCCCCGCATCCCATCTTGAATCTTGGATCGTGAATCATGAATCTTCATTTTCCGAATCTTCGCCCCGGGATCTCGGTTCTTCCTTGACACCCCCCCCGCCTCCGCGACACTGTGCCTCAGGAGGAACCCCCATGCGCACCCTCGCCCTCGCCGCCCCGCTCGCCCTCGCCCTTTCCGCCGCCGCCGACACCGTCATCGTCACGCAGAACGCGGTGTCCACCGCCGGCACCGGAGGCTACACCACCCTCCTCTTCAGCCAGCCCCGCTCGTGGTTGACCGTCATCGGCGAGGCCGAGCTCGCCGGCCGCCTCCCCGCCGGCGCTGTGATCACCGGCGTCTCCTGGCGCCTCTGGAGCTGGCAGGCCCAGGCCAGCTACCCCCCCGTCCCCGCCATCTGCAGCAACTTCGACATCTACCTCGGCCAGGCCGCCCGCACCCCCGGCAATCTCGACCTCGCCGACGCGAGCAATAACTGGGGCCCCGACCTCACCGCCGTCCGCACCGGCTCGCTCCAGATGGCCCCCGGCTATTTCCCCGGCGGCGCGCTCACGCCCAACCGCAACCCCTTCTGCCCACCCATCGAGTTCTCCACCCCCTACACCTACGTCGGCGGGCCGCTGCTTATCATGGTCCGCCACACCGGCACCACCGGCGGCACCGGCGGCCTCGACTGGGTCAACAGCCACCACGGCACCAGCGGTGCCCAGGGCATCGCCGTCGCCAGCTATACCTCCAACACCGGCTGGGGCGGCGGCGGCAACGGCGGCGCCATCGCCATGCAGTTCACCTGGACCCTCCCCCAGACCTGCTACGCCAACTGCGACGACAGCACCACAGCCCCTGTCCTCAACGTCGCCGACTTCGGCTGCTTCCTCACCCGCTACGCCGCCGGCGAGGCCTACGCCAACTGCGACCAGAGCACCACAGCCCCTGCCCTCAACGTCGCCGACTTCGGCTGCTTCCTTACCAAATACGCCGCCGGCTGCCCCTGACTTGCGTAGGTCGGCTCTCCGAGCCGACGCCGTGCCACGGTCTCCCTGTGCCACGGGCGACTTGAGGCTGCGATGTGCCACGGGTGGCTTGAGGCCGCGGCGCGGCCGCCCGCCCGTGCCTCCGCCCCAACCCTCGCCCACCTCCCGCAACCCGCCCCTCTCCTATGCGTTAGGATTACCGTTGCCACCGGTGCGGAACGCCCCCGCGGCCAGACCGGTGGGCCACCCGCCCGGTCCTTCGGAGGTCTCTCTTTGGCGAAGCTGCTGCTGCGGCCGGCGAACTGGCAGGGCCGGACCGTCAAGGTCGAGGATGAGCCGGTCTCCATCGGCCGCCACCCCGACAACGCCATCTGCCTCCACGACGAGAAGCTCTCCCGCTTCCACTGCGTGGTGGAGCCCGACCTGGAGAGCGGGGGCTTCCGCCTGCGCGACCTGAACAGCCGCAACGGCACCCGCCTCAACGAGGAGAAGATCGACCAGTCGCCCATCAACCAGGGCGACACCATCCGCATCGGCGACCACGAGTTCATCGCGGAGGTCGTCGAGGCCCCCGCCCCCGCCCCGAAGAAAAAATCCCGGCGCGAGGACGGCGATGCCCGCTCCCGCCCCCGCCCCCCCTCCGGCGAGGCCGACTGGGGCGCGGAACTCGACCGCCTTCTCGACACCCTCCCGCCCAAGGACACCCGCGAGGAACCGGTCGTCATCATCGAGGCCAACGGCCAGCCCTCCCAGGTCCTCCAGGCCCAGGGCGAGGGCCCCCGCGCCGTCCTCGTCTTCCTCCAGATCGCGAGTAAGGCCCGCGCCACCGACATCCACATGGAGCCCCGCGGCGAGGAGACCCTCGTCCGCATGCGCGTCGACGGCCAGATGATCTCGCTGGTCGAGATGCCGCGGCGCGTCGGCGACCTCGTCGGCGGCCTGGTCAAAACCGCCTGCCAGATGCAGATGGCCGCGCGGGATGCGGTCCAGGAGGGCCACTTCTCCGCCAAGTTCCCCGACCGCCGCATCGAGTACCGCGTCAGCTTCACGCCCTCGGTGCACGGCCAGAAGATGGTCATCCGCGTCTTGGATGACCGCTACGTCCCGCACTCCCTCGACGAGCTGGGCCTCGCCGGCTACATGTACGACCGCCTCAAACGCACCTGCGACCAGGACCACGGCCTGCTCCTGGTCTGCGGGCCCACCGGCTCGGGCAAGACCACCACCCTCTACAACGCCCTCCGCCAGATCGACCGCTACTCCCGCAACGTGGTCACCATCGAGGACCCCGTCGAGTACCAGCTCGACCACGTCACGCAGATCCCCGTCAACTCCGGCGCCACGCGAGGCGAGCACGCCACGTTCGGCTCGCTCCTCCGCAGCGTCCTCCGCCAGGACCCCGACGTCATCCTCGTCGGCGAGATCCGCGATGAGGAGACCGCGCGGACCGCGATGCAGGCCGCCATGACCGGGCACCTGGTGTTCTCCACCGTCCACAGCAAGGACACGATCTCCGCCATCTTCCGCCTGCTCGACCTGAAGGTCGAGCCCTACCTCGTCGCCAACTCCCTCGACCTGGTCCTCGCCCAGCGGCTCATCCGGGTCCTCTGCGACTCCTGCAAGCGCCCCATCCCCGTCCTCCCGGGCACCGCGACGCGCCTCGGCAAGTTCCTCGGCAACAAGACCCAGATGTTCTCCTCCACCGGCTGCGCCAAGTGCCTCCGCACCGGCTACCGCGGCCGCCGCGCCCTGTTCGAGCTGCTGGACTTCACCGACGACCTCCGCGACGTCGTCCTCAAGGAGCCCAGCATCCAGGCCATGAAGAAGGTCATCGAAAGCGGCCACTTCACCACCCTCGCCCAGAGCGGCTGGAGACTCGTCGCCGAAGGCGTGACGACGCTCGACGAGGTCGATCACGTCGCCGGACAGGGGTGAGGTGGTGCGCAAGGAGACCGGGCTCCCGCGAGGCGGGCCCGGATGCTCAGGAGTGATCGCCGATGGAGCCGCTGGCCCCGCCAACCGAACCCCCCAGGCCCCCTCGCGGCTATCGCAAGTCCGCTCTTCATCCCCTCTCGTTCGCTCTGGCCCTTGCACTCCTCGCCGCGCTCTGCATCTGGCCGCCGCCAACCCCGAACGAAGGCGGCCTCCTCGCCGCCATCCTCGGACGCTGGATCGGTGGCCTTGTGATCGCCAGCCTGTTGGGCCTGCTGGCATGGTGGCTCACCCGCCGATCGCACCGGGCGGCGAACCTCATTTTCTGCGTAGTCCTCTCGCTGAACCTGACCGCGGCAGTGATCGGCGGCATCCGGCACGCACAGGTCCAGGCATTCGGTGCGTACAAGAAGGCGAGCACGACCGTCCTGGAAGACCTCCGCCAACGGGGATATCAGAACGCAACGGCCGAAGACCGGGAACGACTCCTGGCCGCCGCCGAGGAGGGCGCGCGAACGCTCTACGGTCGCGATGCCATCGTCGCTGCCGCCACGGCCGACGCAATCCGCAGCTTTCAGTCTGAGGCGGACGAGTACCAGCGGCGCCTCACTGCTCTCAGTCGAGCCGGAGGCTTCTCTATCGCCGGGTTGAAGTCGCCACCGGATGCCGACGGAAGGCTCGCACTGATCGGCGCGCTTCGCGAGGCCAGCATCGCCCTCGAAGCAAAGACCCGTGACATGGGCGCCGCCTTCGCAAGCGGCCTGGAGAGTCGCGGCATCGAGCCCAAGCTGGCCGCCGGTGTGAGGCGGACGTTTGAGAGCGGGGGCGAACTGGAACTGCTCCTCCAGGTCCGTTCGCTTGACCGCGAGATCAACGACGCCGGCACCCAACTAATCACGCTTCTCCGCGACAACTGGTCCTCCTGGGAGCCCGATTCCAGCGGCAAGCGCCCGGTCTTCAGGGATGACAAGTCAGCGCTCTTCGAGCAGTTCCGCCGCTACGCTAACGCCCTTCAGAACGCGAGCGAGCAGCAACAGGCCCTCATTGACCGTCTCAATCGACCGCAGTGAAGTAGTCGTTTTGAGTGGTGTAGCGCTGGTGTTGTATGTGCCTCTACGGGCACCTCGCCGCGTACTTCTGCAAGAAGCACGAGAAATCCCCCACGTTCAGCACCGGCGCCGCCGTGCTCCCGTCGCAGTTGGCGTACTCCTCCCCGGCCGCGTACCGCGTCAGGAAGCACCCGAAATCCTGCACGTTCAGCGCCGGCGCCGCCGTGCTCCCGTCGCAGTTGGCGTAGCAGAACGCCGGGATCCGCGCGATATAGCTGAAGAACCCTTCCAGCGGCCCAACCAGCGTCCGCCCATCATCCGAGATCGCCGTCACGCCGCGGATCTGGACCCCCCACGGGTTCCCGCCCAGTTCCGTCAGTAGCGCATCGACCCGCCGGTCCCCCTCCGTCGGCGACCACAGCCATGCCGGCCCGTAGTCGCCGTACCACCCCGCGATCCGCATCCCGTCCCCGCTGATCGCCGTCGCCGCCCCCTGAGGCCCCCCGGCCCCCGTCAGCACCACCGGCCGCACCCCGCCCGCCGCCGTCCACACCCACGGGAGCGTCGGCGTCGCATACTGGGTCAGTGCGCACGACCCGACAATCGCCGACCCATCCCGGTCCGCCGCCACCGCGTCGCCCCACTGGCAGGTCGGCAGCAGCGGGATCGCGTGGAACCCTCCGCCCGCGGACCACACGTAGTTCCGCGCCGAGGCCGCCAGCGTGTAGTCCGTGCCGAACAGCACCGCCCCGTCCCGGCTGAGCCCCCTGAGGTACGTCCCACCGGTCAGCGTCCCGAACGGCCCAATGACCTGCAACCCGCCGGGCCCCGTCCACCGGAACGGCCGCGCCACGCCGCCCACGGTCGTCCCGCCGGCGAAGACCATCCCGTCCCCGTTCACCGCGTGGACCTGCCCCCCGATGTCCCCCACCAGTTGCCACCCGCCCGTGCTCGACCACCGCCAGAGCACCAGCACGTTCCCCTGCCAGACGTTCACGAACAGCGTCGAGCCGTCCGCCGTCAGCCCCGCCGGGTAGCACTCGACGTACCCCGGGGGCGCCCCCAGCCGCACCTTGCCCGTCGCCTCCGTCCACCGCCACACCGTGATCCCCGGCGCCAGGTACCCCCCGCCCCACCCGATCACCACCGACCCATCCGCGCTCACGTGCGTCGCGGCCGCCTGCTCCTCGTTGTTCTCCGGCGACACCAGCGCGAACGTCGCCTGCTGCGCCACCGCCGCCAACGGCGCCGCCAGCCCCGCGATCAAAGTCAGTCCGGCGATCAGTCTCATGGTCGGCCTCCCGTGAGAGTTCCCCCGCAGTCTACCGCCTGTCGCGTGGCCGCCTATTACACTTCACCCCGTGTCCCGACCCGCCAGCAAGCTCTCGAAGGACCCGCCCGGTGCCCCCCTCACCCCCCTCATCGCCCTTCTCCGCGGGATCAACGTCGGCGGCCGCAACCTCCTCCCCATGCCCCCCCTCGCCGCCATCTGCGAATCCGTCGGCTGTTCCGGCGTCAAGACCTACATCCAGAGCGGGAACGTCATCCTCCGCGCCAAGCCCGGCACCGCGGCCAGGCTCCAATCCGCCATCCCCGACGCCATCGAGAAGGCCCATGGCTTCCGACCGCTCGTCATTTTCCGCACCCTCAAGGAACTGAACCAGGCCATCGCGGACAACCCCTTCCCGGGCGCCACCGCCGATCCCAAGCTCCTCCACGTCGGCTTCCTCGCCGAGCCGCCTCCGAAGACAGCCGCCGCCCTCGACCCCGCCCGCTCCCCCGGCGACCGCTTCGCCCTCCGCGGCCGCGAGCTCTACATCCACTACGCCGCCGGCGTCCACACCAGCAAGCTCACCTACGCCTACATCGAGTCCACCCTCAAGACCCCCTGCACGTTCCGCAACTGGAACACCGTCCTCAAGCTTGCCGACCTTGCGAAAGCCGGGCAGCCCTGAGCGGTACACTGCCCCCGTGAGCCGCCGCTCCTCGACCATCCTCATCGCCGCCGTAGCGATCGCCGCCCTGCTCATCCCGGGGGGCCGCTTCGTCCTGGCCGCGCTCAAAGAGGGGACGCTCGTTCTCTCGGCGGTCCTGATCGTCCTCATGGCCGCCGCGCTGGCGCTGGCCGCCCTCATCGCGGGCCCCTCCGTCCTCCGGGCGCTCCCGGCGGCCATCCAGGCCCGGCGCGCCGGCGCGAAGATCGAGTTCATGAAGCTGATCGGCATGCGCCTGCGCGGCACCGACATCCGGCTCGTATCCCGGGCCACCGTGCGCGCCCGGGAAGCCCGGATCGTCCTCGACACCGACCGCCTCGAGGTCCAGGCCCTCGCCGGCGGGGACCCGCTCCTGTGCGTCGAGGCCCTGATCGCCGCCCGCGCCAAGGGCCTTCCCGCCACCTGGGACGAGGTGACCGCGCTGGACCTCGCAGGGCGCGACCCCCTCGCCGCTGTCCGCGCCGGCGTGGCCCCGAAGGACGTCTTCCGCTCCGACCGCTTCTTTAAGGACGCGTCGCAGAGCACCAGCTGAGGCACTCGCCGCGCCGGGCGCCGCTCCTTGCCGAGTCTTCGCGGCGCAGCGGTGCCGGTACACTCACGCCATGCGGCGCCTCCCCTCCAGGCTCGCCCAGCTCATCCTCGCCGCCCTCGCCGCCGCCTGGCTCCTCTCCCTCCTCTCCTCCTTCTCCCTCGAATCCCCCCGCTTCTCCCTGGGCATCCACGACCGCTCCGGCTACCTCATCGCCTACGCCCCGGAGATCGTCCGCGGGCGCGAGTCCGTCAAGCCTCACGCCGTCTCCCTCTGGTGGCGGCTCTCCGCCGGCCCCTTCCCCTGGCGCCCCTGGCTGCCCCTCTGGCGCGACTCGGCCACCAAGAGCAGCTACTTCATCCTCCCCCTCTGGCTCCCCATCGCCGTCTTCGCCATCCCCGCCCTCGGCCCGCCCCTGGTCCGCCGCGCCCTGGCCCTCTACCGCGCACGATACCGAAAGCACGAGTGCCGCCGCTGCGGCTACGACCTGTCCGGCCTCCCGGGGGCCGCCGCCGTCTGCCCCGAATGCGGTCACGCCGGAGGCGCGGGCTAGCCCGCGCTTTCGGCGGCCGATGTTGAACGCCCATCTCGCCGGCGCTGTCGCCCATTGGACCGCGCCGCAGCGCGCCCAACGGCGTGCACGGAATGAACCAGCTTTCAGCCGGTTCTCACGCCGTTTGAGTCAGCCGGACCCATTGCCTCAGCAATCCGGCAGAAAAGCGTTTTCTGCCAATCTGTTTGGTCCCGGTCACCCACCGGGAAGCACTGGGAAGGGGCTCTCATGAACCGGTTCGTTCAATCGTTCGCCCGGCCGGGCGCTGCCGCCGGCCTCGCGGTTTCCGCGCTCGCCGCCGGCGCCCGCGCCGACATCGTGGACCTCACCACCGCCATGACCGGCAGCATCAACGGCACCCTCTTCCACCGCGCCGACTTCCAGCCCGCCGGCACCGGCTTCATCGATTCCTTCGTCCGTGTCCAGACCAACGCCCCCATCGTGCACGGCTACAACACCTCCGGCCGCCCCGCCCCCTTCCACGCGAACAACTCCCCCAACTTCACACGCAACATCATCTACGCCGACATCCCCACCGTCAGCTTCGGCGGCATCGACTACAAGGAGTTCATCCTCGACATCAACCAGACCGCCGCCAATCCCCTCCTCTCCCTCGACAAGGTCCAGGTCTACACCTCCCCCACCGGCAGCCAGACCACCACCGACGTCGCCTCCCTGGGGACCCTCCGCTACGACCTCGACTTCGGCCAGGACAGCTTCGTCCGGCTCGACTACCGGATCAACAGCGGCAGCGGCCAGGGCGACATGGTCATGCTCATCCCCATCGCCGCTTTCGCCGGCACCGCCGCCACCGACTTCCTCTACCTCTACTCCCTCTTCGGCCAGAACCACGCCAACAACGACGGCTACGAGGAGTGGGCCCTCCGCGGCGGCGGCAACGTCATCCCCCTCCCCCCCGCCGCCTGGATCGCGATGAGCGGCCTGGGCCTGGTCTGGCTCCGCCACGCCACCCGCCGCCGCTGACGAGTCACCTGAGCTCTTCCCGCCCCCCTCCCCCGCCGCCCCTGGGGCGGGGAAGGCGGTGGCGTCCCCGCGGCCGGGGGGCCGCCGCTCGCGCCCGTCCTCTCGGATGCGGGTTCCCCGCTACTCGCACTCCAGGCCGCCCACCGACGCAACCAGGGCCCCCGGCGTCATCCCCAGGTGCTTCATCGCGCTCTCGCTCTCCCCGAGCTCCCCCGCCTCCCGGGCAAAGGCAAAGAAGGCCCCCGCCCGTTCGCTGAGCTGCGACCGCACCACCCACTGCGACAGGTGGTACGACAGTTCCTGCACATCCTCCTCCGCCGAGAAAAACCCGTCGCCCGAGAGGAACCCCTCCACGCCCCGCTCCTCCCACAGCGCCCGCTGCCGCTCCACCATCTCCCGGTCGAGCTTGAAGTTCGCCAGCCCCGTCACCCGCTCCTCCATCATCTGCGTGAACCCCTCCTCCACCCACAGCGGCAGCGACAGCTCCTCGAGCGCGTGGTGCGTCAGCTCGTGCGCCACCGTCTCCTCGAGCCCCCACTTCGCCTGCGTGTGCGTCACGATCATCGCCAGCGCCCCCGGCCCCAGGTTCACGTACGTCCCGCCCGAGGTCGCCCACTCCCCCTCCTCGGGGTGGTGCGGCGCCAGGAAGGTGTAGTAGTCCTCGCTCCGCGCCAGCGCGATCACCGCCACATCCGGGATCGGCCCATCCCCCCGCAGCGCCCGCAGCGCTGTGCCGATCACCTTCCGCGCCCGGTCGCCGGTCCGCGCCGCCCGCGCCGCATCCTCCGCCGGCGCCAGCCCCTCGATCCCCTCGTGCCGCCACCGCCGGTACTCCCGGG
>JBBDXI010000083.1:18100-18690 GCA_040902425.1 Phycisphaerales bacterium | reverse complement strand
GCGGGCGAACCTCGGGCCGCCGCGCGCCGCGACCCGGTGAAACCCGCGCCGCGGGAGGCCCAATCCCATCGGCCCGATCCCCCGGCTTCATGATTCGGCCGCCGGCACTATCATCCCCTCCCCCCGAAGGACCCCGACGCCGTGCCACACCCCGCCACCGCGGTCATCAGCGACATCCACGCCAACGCCGAGGCCCTGCGGCAGGTGCTGGCCGACATCGACCGGCGCGCCCTGACGCGGATCGTTTGTCTCGGCGACATCGTGGGTTACGGCCCGGACCCCCTGGAGTGCACCGACCTGGTCCGCCAGCGCTGCGCCTGGTCGCTCATGGGCAACCACGACTTCGGCGTGCTCTACGAGCCGACCAACTTCAACCCGGGTGCCGAATCGGCAGCCTTCTGGACCCGCGAGCGCTTCGCCCGGGAGACCGACGAGAAGCTCCTCGCGGAGCGGTACGACTTCCTCGGACGCCTCAAGGTCCGCATCGTCGAGTCCCTCGGCGAGCGGGGCCTGCAGCCCACCGGCAACGGCGCCACCACCGCCTCCCCCGCCGCTTCGGGTGGCGGAGGCGGCCCGCGAAGCGGGCCGGG
>JBBDXI010000083.1:0-18090 GCA_040902425.1 Phycisphaerales bacterium | reverse complement strand
CCCCCCCCCGGGGGGGGCCGACTCTCCGGGTCCCCCCGGCGGCCCCATCCCGGTCCTGGCGGTCCACGGCTCGCCGCGCCGGCCGATCAACGAGTACATCTTCCCCGACGACGCGATGAACGCCCCCGACAAGATGGAGTCGATCTTCGAGCGCATCGACCGCCTCTGCATCGTCGGCCACACCCACGTCCCCGGCGTCTTCACCGACGAGCCCGACTTCTACCCCCCCAGCGAGCTGGGCGACTCCTGCTACAAGTTCATGAACGGCGAGAAGGCCGTCATCAACGTCGGCTCCGTCGGCCAGCCCCGCGACGGCGACCCGCGGGCCAGCTACGTGATCCTCCACCCGGACCGGGCGGAGTTCGTCCGCGTCCCCTACGACATCGACATCACGGCGAACAAGATCCGCGGGATCGCCGAGCTCTCCGACTGGCTGGGGGAGCGGCTCTACGACGGGAGATAGGTACGAAAGCCCAAGGGCGGTGACCGGCCCTGCACGGGTTCGCTCGCTCCGTGCCTCCGTGCCTCCGTGCCTGCGTGCCGTATTCATCCGCCGTATCCTCCCCCCTCCCATGCCCCCCCAGCCCAAGAACACGCTCCTCCGCGTCATCGTCCCCCTCGGCGCGATGGCCCTTGGCCTCGGCGTCGCCGCGGCCGTCTATTTCAACACCACCCGCCAGGGCCAGGCGCCGGCGACCCAGCCCGCCCCCCAGCCGGCGCCCCCGGGCCCGACCGGACAGGCCGGGGCAACAGGAGGCGCGACGGGTCCGACCGGCGCCGCGGGCCCGACGGGCGCGCCCGCGCCCACAGTCACCATCCCCGGCCTGCGCGCGCAGCCGGTGACCGACGCCCCCGCGACGCTCGACCCCATCGGCTCGCTCGATCCCAACGGCCCGTTCATGGCCGAGCTGCGCTTCTCGCCCATCGGCGCGGGGCTGCGGACCGTGGGCCTCTCCCGCCACTTCCAGACCATCCAGAAGACCGACCACGTCATCACCCAGCACGAGGTCTCCCGCCCCGGCACCCAGCCGCCGGAGCTCCAGCCCCGGGCCACGCTGACGCCCCTCGCGGCCGTCTCGATCCGCGTGGGGACGGGTTTCGTGGATCTCACCGGCTTCGAAGATCAGAACGGGATGACCACGTTCACGCCCGTGTGGCGGCAGCTCGCCCCCGGCGCGTTCGAGGCGACGGTTGTCGATGGGACCGGCGCGCCGGTCGTCCGCATCACGCGAAGGTACGAGCTGGCGCCGGGCTCGTACGTCGTGCGGCTCCGCCAGCGGGTGGAGAACCTCACGCCCTCAGCGCTCCCGATCCAGTGGTACCAGTTCGGCACGCTGGAGCTGGATGAGACCGTGGGCTACGGGGGGGACAAGCGGCGCATCCGCTTCGGCTATCTCCTGGAGCCGCGCCTGCAGGGCGCCGACCCCACGGTCCTGACGAAAGACTTCATCTGGCCGCGCTCCGACGCCCTGGGCCCGGAGCTGCCCGACGGCACGCACCCGGCCCTCCACGAGCTGTGGCCCAACCTGCGGAGCACGCAGGCGAGCTACCGGCTGGTGTGGCTGGGGATGACCAACCGCTACTTCAGCGCAGCGCTGCACCCGCTGGTGCAGCCCGGCGCACACCCGGACGGGAAGGTCTTCACCCTCGCGACGACGGTGCAGCGGCTGCTCCTGAACCCGGCGGACCCGCAGTCCGCGCTGGCCTTCCAGACCCGCAGCGCGGAGTTCACGCTGCCGGCCTCGGGCGCCCTGGACCTCGACGCGGGGTTCTACCCGGGGCCGCTCTCCAGGGCCGCCATCAACACCGACCCCGCGGCGACCGCCGCGGGCGTGGACGGGCTGATCGTCTACAACTTCGGCGGGATGTGCGGGTGGTGCACCTTCGACTTCCTCACGGCGGCGCTGCTGGCGCTGCTCCGGCTGGTCTACACGGTGCTCCAGGACTGGGCCCTCTCCATCATGGTGCTCGTGCTCATCGTGCGGCTGATCCTGCACCCGGTGACCAAGTGGTCGCAGATCCGGATGCAGCGGTTCGGCAAGCAGATGCAAGGGATGGCGCCGAAGCAGAAGAAGATCCAGGAGAAGTACGGGAGCGACCCCAAGAAGATGCGCGAGGAGATGGCCCGCCTCTGGCGCGAGGAGGGCGTCAGCCCCACCGGCATGCTGGGGTGCATCCCGCTCTTCCTCCAGACCCCCGTCTGGATCGCCCTCTACGCCACGCTCTACTTCGCCTTCGAGCTGCGGCACTCCGCCGCGTTCTACGGCGTCTTCCAGGCGATCCAGCCCGCGTCGTGGCCCACGTGGTGGTTCCTGGGCGATCTCTCCGAGCCCGACCGCTTCCTCTACTTCGGCGGGCCGGGCTTCAAGATCCCGTTCATCGGCGACCTGTTCGGCCCCATCAACTCGCTGAACATCCTGCCCCTCATCCTCGGCGTGGTCTTCTTCATCCAGCAGAAGTACCTGACGCCCCCGGCCGCGCCCGGCTCGCTCACCCCCGAGCAGGAGCAGCAGCAGAAGATGATGAAGTGGATGATGGTGGTGATGTTCCCGCTGCTGATGTACCCCGCGCCCTCCGGCCTCGCCCTCTACTTCATCGTGAACAGCACCCTGGGCATCCTCGAGAGCCGCTACATCCGGGCCCACATGGACAAGTACGACAAGCAGCAGGGCGCGGGCGGCCCGGGGGGTGGAAAGGGGGCTGGCCCGAAGAAGCCCGGCCCCAAACCCGGCGGGTTCCTCGCCCGCCTCCAGGCCATGGCCGAGGAGCGGCAGAAGCAGATGATGAAGGCCAAGGGGCAGCACCCGCCGCGCAAGCGGGTGTAAGCGCGCCCCCCCTACAGCACCAGGTCCACGCACCCCGCCGCGCCCAGCACGCAGCTCACGACGCCGTTGACCGTGAAGAACGCCATCTCGAGGCCCGCCCGGCCGCGCCGGAGCAGGATCAGGTGCTCCAGCGCCAGCAGCGCCGCCACCGCGCCGACCCCCGCGCCGAAGAGCCACCCGAAGCGCGGCTCGGCCCGCCACGCCAGCAGCAGCATCGCCAGAGCCCCGGCGTGCAGCCCGCGCGACACCCACAGGGCCGCCGCGGGCCCCAGCCGCGCCGGGATGCTCCGCAACCCCGCGCCGCGGTCGAACTCCTCATCCTGCAGCGCGTAGATCACGTCGAACCCCGCGACCCACAGCAGGACCATCCCCGCGACGAACCAGAGCGCCGGCACGCCGTCCAGCGCGCCCGGGTCCACGGCGATCGCCGCCGCGAGCGGGCTGGCCGCGAGGGCGCCGCCCAGAAAGACGTGCGCCAGCGCGGTGAACCGCTTCGTGAGCGAGTAGAAGGCGATCCAGGCGAGCACGGGGGCGCTCAGCGCGGCGGGCCACCAGTTCCCGAAGAGGACGCCGAAGAGCGACGCGCACGCGACGAACGCGACCGCCGCGCCCGCGGCCGCCGCCCAGCCCTGACGCACCGTCAGGCGGCCCGAGGGGATCGCCCGCCGGGCCGTCCGCGGGTTGGCCGCGTCGTAGCGCCAGTCCGCGAGCCGGTTGAAGAGCATCGCCCACGTCCGCGCGGCGACCATACACAGGACGATGAGGGCCAGCTGCCCGGCGAAGCGGCCGGACGATTCCTCCCCGCCGGCCTGCCCCGCGCCCTGCCCCGCGCCCGCCCCGCGCCACGCCAAAAACGCCCCGAGCACCGCGAACGGCATCGCGAAAACCGAGTGCGCCAGCTTGATGTCGGCCGCGATCACCCGCGCCCGCGCCCACAGGCCCCCGCCCCCAGGATTCTCCGCCGCCACAACGCTCACGCCCCAAGCATACCGCCCGCATCCGCTCCCTTCGTCCCTCCGTCCCTCCGTCCCTCCGTCACTGGTATCCTCTCCCCGTGACCGACACCGACCGGCTCGTCTCCCTCCTCCAATCCTCCGCCCCATGCGTGTGGATCGCCACCGACGAGGAAGAGCACGCCCTGCGCCTCGCCCGCGACGCCGCCATGGCCCTGGGGTGGCCCGTCCGCGAGTGGTCCGTGGTCCGCGGCCTGCGCGACAGCCTCCTCTCCGGCAGCCCGGCTCAGGAGGGGACCGAGCACCCCGCCGCCGCGCTCTACACGCTCGCGGGAGACGCCGGTGGGGGCGGCGGCGCCGAGCCGCGGCTCTCGGTAATGCTGGACCTGATCGCGCACCTCTCGGATGAGCGGACCCTGCGAGCGGCCCGCGACCTGCTGAAACACCTGGAGCACACGCCCCGCGCGGGGAAGCTGGTGCTGATCGACCACCGCGAGGACCTGCCTCCCGTGCTGCGCTCCCAGGCGACGCGCTTCGAGGTCTCCGCTCCGGACGCGGAGGAAACCGAGAAGCTGATCCTCTCCACCCTGCGGAACCTGCACAAGCAGCGCCCGATCACCCTGGATGTCTCCAAGGCGGAGCTCAAGTCGTTCGTGCAGAACCTCCGCGGCCTGACGCGCCGGCAGATCGAGCACGTCATCACCGAGGCGGCGTGGCGCGACCAGCGCTTCTGCCCGGCCGACCTGCCCACCATCCTCCAGCGCAAGCGCGAGCTGATCCAGTCCGAGGGCCTCCTGGAGTTCGTCCAGGCGCCAACCGACATGAACCAGATCGGCGGCCTGCGCCGCCTGAAGCGGTGGCTGAAGGACCGCGAGCGGGCCCTGACGACGGAGGCGAAGAGCTTCGGCCTCGAGGCCCCCCGCGGCGTGCTGATGCTCGGCGTGCAGGGCGCGGGCAAGAGCCTGTGCGCCAAGGCGATCGCCACGGCGTGGCGCCGGCCCCTGATGCGGCTGGACCCCTCCGTGCTCTACGACCGCTACATCGGGGAGTCCGAGCGCCGCCTCCGCGACGCCCTGCGCCAGGCCGAGATCATGGCCCCCGTGGTCCTCTGGATCGACGAGATCGAGAAGGGCTTCGCCTCCGCGGCCAGCCGGAGCATCGACGGCGGCCTCAGCCAGCGGATGTTCGGGACGCTCCTCACGTGGATGCAGGAGCACTCTGCGCCGGTCTTCCTGGCGGCCACCGCCAACGACATCGAGGCGCTCCCGCCCGAGCTGCTGCGCAAGGGCCGGTTCGACGAGATCTTTTTCGTGGACCTGCCGACCGGCGAGGCAAGGGAGGCGATCTTCGCGATCCACCTGAAGAGGCGCGGCCGGGACCCCGCGAAGTTCGACCTCGGGGCCCTCTCGCACACCAGCGAGGGGTACAGCGGGGCCGAGATCGAGCAGGGCGTGATCGCCGGGCTGCACGAGGCGTTCAGCAGCAAGGGCGAACTGACGACAGCGATGCTCGTGAAGGCGCTGCGGGCGTCGCCGCCCCTCTCGGTGACGATGGCCGAGCGGATCGAGGGCCTGCGGGAGTGGGCGAAGGGGCGGTGCGCGGAGGCGGACTAGCGCCGCTGCGCGGGGAGGAAGGGTCAGGGGCGCTTCGCGCGATCGGCGATCGCGGCGAGCGGGACCTTCTCTTGCGTGCCGGTCTCCAGGTCTTTCAGCGTCGCCTCGGCCGCGGACTCGATGATGG
Source organism: Phycisphaerales bacterium (assembly GCA_040902425.1). GTDB lineage: Bacteria > Planctomycetota > Phycisphaerae > Phycisphaerales > UBA1924 > JBBDXI01. Next base: position 12,572 of record JBBDXI010000083.1, on the reverse strand, counting down.
CCCCGAATCGGGCGTGGGCGTCGCTGGCTTCCTTCAGGAGCTTGCCGATGTTCTTCGTCGTCTTGTAGGTGTGCCGGGCGTGGAGGTTCTTGCGGCGGAGGTCGGCGACGAGGGGGCGCAGCGCGGCGTCGGACTCCGGCTGGCCGTTGGAGATCACGAACACATCGGGCCGGAGGCTCGCGCCGGGCTCAGAGAGCCTGTCGAGCAGGGCTCGCCCCTCGGGCATGAGGCCCTTGTCCTGGAGGATGTTGGAAAGAACCACATCCCCCATGCCGAACCCAACCGCGGGCGTCGGCGGCCCGCCGAACAGCTCGATGAGGTTGTCATACCGCCCGCCCCCCGCAATGGCCCGCTCAGCGCCGGAGGCCTCGTGGACCTCGAAGACCATGCCGGTGTAGTAGGCGAGGCCGCGGACGACCGAGAAATCGAGTTGGCACCACTCGCCGACCTCAGACCGAGCGATGGCTTGTTCCACTGCGAACAGTGGTGCGAAATCAAGTTCCCAGTTGCGACAGTACTCGTCCCCGTAGTCGCTGTGGAACTTTGGTCGAAAGTCCGAAACGGTGAGTTCTCCTCTCGTGTACTTGCTGGCCAGCACCGCGTTGTGGTCGAGGGCGTCGATGTCGAGGCCAGCCGAGGACGCAAGGTCGGCGAACTTATTTGGCTCCATCTTGGACCGGCGATCAAGAAGATCGAAGAGCGTCGCCTCTGCCATGCCGATACGGCTCGCGATCAAGCCAAGCGAGGCAATCAGCCGACGATCACACACTTTGATAATGACTTCGCCAACCTTCAACCCTGTGGTCCGCAGCAGTGCCGCGCAAGTCGCAATCACCTCGGAATCTGCGGCAGCTCTGCTCTCGGCTGATTCGTCGCCCCCCAAGAAATCCACATTCCACTGCCCAAACTCCCTCAACCTCCCCCTCTGCGGCCTCTCCGCCCTGAAACAGTTCTGCTGCCAGAACCACTTCGTTGGCTTCGGCAGGCTCCCCGCCTGCGCCGCGTACATCCGCGCCAGCGTCGGCGTGAACTCCGGCCGCAGCGCGTACGGCGCCCGCCCCCCCGCCGCCTCCTTCACCTGCTCCTGGTCCTTCCCCGAAAACACGTTGAAGACCTCACCGAGGATCGCCTCCCCGCTCTTCACCGTGTACAACTCGGTGTGCTCGAACGTCGGCCCGTCGATCTCCTCGAACCCGTGCCGGATGGCCGTGTCCCGCCACGCCTTCTCGATGTACCGCCGCCGCAGCAGCTCCGGCGGGTAGAAGTCCCGGGTGCCCTTGGGGGCCTGGAAGGACCGTTTGCTCTGGTCGGGCGGGGGCATGGGTGGTAGGGTAGAGGAGCGGCCGGCGGGACGCCTGCCCCCACAGGAAGGCTCTCCATGCGGGCCGCGGCGGTGTGGATGATCGCGGCGGTGTGCGGGCTGGCGACCTTCGCGGCCAGCATGGTCACCCGCGCGCCGAAGCTCGTGGACTCCCGCGGCAACCCCGTCCGCCCCCTCATGCGGACCATGGCCGCCTCCGGCATGCTCCCGCGCGACATCCCCGCGCTCCTGGAGTTCATCACGCAGAGCCCCGAGCACCTCCGCGCCCGCTACTGGCTGGCCCTGCGGTACACCTGGTCCGGCCGCACGGCGGAGGCGCGCGAGGCGTGGCGGGCCGCCGCGGACCTCGTCCCCCGCCTCATCGAGCTGGAGCCCCAGGGGCGGCGGGCGCCCTTCGCCCACTTCGTGCTGGGCGAGGCGCGGCGCGAGCTGGGCGAGCACGACGGGGGGCTGGGCGCCTACGAGGCGTCCCTGCGGATGTACGGCGCCGTGCTGGAGCGCCGCCCCCAGGACGCGACGGTGATCTACTACATGGCCTGGTGCTGCCACCGCATGGGCGACCAGATCGGGGCCGGGAAGTACTGGCGGCTGGTGGAGGAGCTGGAGGCCGAGGCCGGGGAACGCGGCGATGCCGACTCCTTCTACCGGCTGGCCGCGGCCCGGGCCATGCTCGGCAAGACCGACGCCGCCCTCGGGGCGGTGGATGCCCTGCTCAAGCGCGGCTTCAACGACCGGCTCATGCTCGGGGCCGCCGAGGAGTTCGCCGCCCTCCGCGAGGAGCCCCGCTTCCGCGCGGCCCTCACTCGGATGGAGGAGCAGGAGCAGAGCGGCCCGCCGCCCCCCGCGGCCGCGTTCTAGCGCTTGGCGGGCCCGGGCCCGCCCGCGGTCGCTGCGCCGGGCGCCGGCCGTGCGAGGCGGTCGAGGATGACCGGGATCGCGGGGGCCGCCTCGGCAAGCGGCTCGTTCAGGACCAACCGCTCCACCTTCGACGCACGCAGCATCCCCCGGTGGCTGGCGCACACCCGCACGGTGTCCTCCACGCCCGCGAGCTCCGCCGAGCTGATCGGCACCACCGCATCGCCCAGGCCCGCGGCCGCGGAGCGCAGGGCGTCGGCCACCGCGCGGGCCCGGCCCTCGCCCAGCACGTCGCTCACGGGGCCCGCCGCCGTCAGGCACGGCAGGAACGCCTCCCCCGTCGGGCGGACCTCGCCGATGATGTTGGTGATCGCCACGCCGGTGGGCACCGGGCGCGAGTTCAGGTCGATGAGAAACTCCGAACCGGGGAGCAGGTCGCGCCCCGCCTCGCCCCGCCCGTCGGCGAGGAAGCCCAGCAGTTGGCGCGGGTCGTCGTCGTCATCCTGCAGCCAGCGGGCGACCTGCTCGCGGGCCTCGGTCACGGGCTCGAAGTACGCCCACGACGACCCGCCGTTGGGTGTGCCGAGCATGATGAACCGCTCGACCGCCGGCAGCCCCGCCTTCGCGGCGCCATCGCCCGCATACGCGCCCGGCCGCGTGAGCACATCCCGCGCCACCAGCCCGCCCATCGAGTGGCAGACCAGATCGACGCGGGCGACGCCGCGACCGTGCAGCTCCCGCAGGGCCTCGGCGAGCAGGCCCGCCGAGTGGGCCAGGGGCTGGTCGTTGGGGTAGTCGAAGCGGATCACCGTGTGGCCCGCCCCGGCCGCGCCGGGGGCGAGCTCGTTCCAGATGCCGCCCTCCTCATCCAGCCCGTGCACCAGCACGACGACGCGCGCGGGCAGCGGCCGCGCATAGTCGGCGCCGGGGGTCCAGGCGAGCGCGGGGGGCGCTGCGGAGGTGCCCGCGGGCGCGGGGGGCGTGAAGACGAGCCCCCCCGGGGGGGGGGCGGCGGCGGCCGCCGCGCGGTGGGCCCAGGCTTTGGCCTCATCCGCGGCGCCGCGGGCCGCGGCCTCGGCGGCGCGGGCATACTGACCGACCTTGCCGGCGGCCTTGTTCGCGTAGTGCCCCACGGCGTCGGCGATCGGCGTGCGCGGCTCCGGCGGCGCCTGCTGCGCGAGCGCCGCCGCGGGGGCGAGGGCGAGAAGGGCAAGGGCGGTGCTTCGTGTGTTCATCGTGCTCATCCGTGACCCGCGGGGGCCGGAGGGGGGGGCGGGCTCGACCCCTCTGGTTGTAGCCGCGGACCCGCCGGGACGTTCCGCGCCCGTCCACGAACACGCCCCGATTATCTGGATTTCTCGCCCATCTCTTTCAGCAGGGCCCGCTCGGCGTCCTGGTACAGCCTGAACGCCTCTTCCAGCCGCTGTTGGAGCTGGGCCGCCGATTCTCGCTGGACCTCCGGCAGGGCCGACGGGGCGGCCGACGCCGCCGCCAGGGCCTCGCTGGCGGCCCGCAGGTCGGACACCGCATGGGCGTACGTCCGCGCTGCGCTGTAGAAGAGCTCCGACTCCAGCTCCTTCCGCGACGGCTGGTAAAGGATCCGCCACGGGTTCCGGCGGACCTCGATCCCCGTCAGGCGGATCTGCTCCGACGCCAGCCGCAGGTTCGCCAGCGTGTGCTCGATGCTCGGCAGCTCGCGGGCGAGCAGGGCGCTGAAGCGCGCGGCCGACCCCGCGAACTCCTCGGCCCCGCGGGCCGACTTGTCCAGCGCCTCGTTCAGCAGCGGCATCGACTCGCGGTTGAAACGGGCCGTGGCCTCCTCGATGTTCGCGATCGAGCGCTCGACCGACGGCCGGTTGGCCGCCACTATCTCGCGCAGGTCGCGCACCGCCCCCTCGGCGGTGTCGAGCGCTGCGTTGAGCCGGGCCGCGGACTCGTGGGTCTTGGCAAGGAACTCGTCCACCCCCCGGGTCCACGCCGGCATCTTCTGGCGGAACTCGGAGGTGACGGAGGAGACGTCGCTGACGACGCCGCGGAAGGCGGCGATGGTCGGGTCGATCTCCGCGTCGAACCTGGTCGTGATCCGCTCCAGGTTGGTGACGAGCCGGCTGGTCTCGGTGAGGATGACCTGGAACTCGGCGATCTGCTTGGGGCCCCACCCCGCCTGGGCCAGGAAGGCCGGGGCCGCGAGCCGCCCCGGGAGCACCTCCCCCTCTTCCAGGATCGGCCCCGTGCCCCGGTGCTGCGCCACGGCCCCGGTGCCGGCGCTGGGGATGTTCAGCGTGCTGATCGTGCCCAGCAGCGGGCGCTCGAGGAAGGCCCAGGCATCCTCGTACAGGGTCACGCTGGATCGCACCGCGATGTGGACATCGACAGCGCTGGCCTGGCCGCCGGGGGCATAGGCGAACTCGACGCCCGTGACGCGCCCGACCTCCTGCCCGCCCAGGCTGACGATGGAGCCGCGCTTGACCCCGAAGGCCCCGTCCTCGAGGCTGAAGCGGACCACGTACCGGTTGGTGGGGATCAGCCGCTTCTGGGCCCCGGAGACGATGATGCTGATGACCACCGCCAGAACAGTGCTGGCGATCACGAACAGGCCGGCGATGAGGTTGTTGCGGGTGCCGGGGCGGGCGGGCATGGCCACAAGCGTAGCGAAGTAAGCGGGGGCAAACCGGGCGCTGCCCTACCGGGTCGTCTCGACGCTGGGGACCACGGGCGCGATCATCTTCCCCAGCAGGTCCTCCGCGTAGTTCGTCCGGGCCCGCCGGTCCGTGATCGGGCCGTCCGCATCCCCGCGCAGGAACTGCCGGATGAGCCGCTCATCATCGGGGAGCGTCGCCGCGGCCAGGTCGGTCATCTGGCGGAGCCGGTCGTACCACGCCCGCGACTCGACCTTGAGCATGCGGCCCTTGTCGAGCATGGCCATCCGGTCGGCGATGGCGAAGGCCGAGTCCATCTCGTGGGTGACCACGACGGAGGTGACGCCGGCCTTGCGGGAGAGGCCGGTGATGAGGCGGTCGATCTCGGCGCTGGTGACCGGGTCCAGCCCCGCCGAGGGCTCATCATAAAACAGGATCCGCGGGTCCAGTGCCAGCGCCCGCGCCAGCCCCGCCCGCTTCTTCATCCCGCCGCTGATCTGGGCGGGGTACTTCTCCGCGTGCTCGCGCAGGCCGACCTGCTCCAGCTTGATCTTCACCTGGATGTCGATGATCTCGCGGGAGAGGTCGGTGTGCTCGATCAGCGGCAGCGACACGTTCTCGCGGAGGGTCATGGAGTTGAAGAGCGCCCCGGACTGGAACAGGATCCCGAACTTCTTGCGGACGTCGTTCAGCCCCTCCTCGGTCAGCGTGGCGATGTCACGCCCGAAAAGACGGATCTCCCCCCCGTCGGGGAGGAGCGACCCGATCATGAGCCGCAGGAGCGTGCTCTTGCCCGAGCCCGAGCCGCCCATGATGACCATCGTCTCCCCGGGGTAGACCTCCAGGGAGACGCCTTCAAGAACCGTGCGCCCGTCGAAGTGCTTGACAACCTCGCGGCAGGAGATGATGGGATCGGTAGACATGGAAGCGGCGGGGAGTGTATCGGCCGCGCCGGGGCCGGATATCAGGCGGGCGGGCCCGTGGCCCCCGTCGGCGGGCCCGTGGGGGCGGGTGGGGTGATTGGGGCGGGTGGGGCGGTTGGGCCTGTCGGAGCCGGCGGCATAGGCCCGATCGGCACGCGCCCCGTCTGGGGCGGCTCGACCAGCCACATAGGCGCGCCCGACTTGTCGACGACGGCGAGGTTGGTGAGCTGGGGCATGTTGTTCGGCCCCTGCGCCTGGGTGTCGAGCACGAAGACGGCCAGGGCACGCCCGCCCGCGAACTCGACGGGGATGGGGACGTGGCTGCCGCCGGGGTAGGCCCGCCGCGCGGCGTCGATGGCACGCTCGATGGAGGGGCCGACCTGCCCGTAGGCGCTGAACCATTCGCCCAGCCCCCGCGGCATCCCCTGGTAGGCGCCCCACTCGGCCGTGAGCGCAGCGCCGTACGCGGCGAGCCGCTCGTCCGAGACCACCGTGCTGGTGCCGGGCGTGAGGCGGGTGCGGGCCTGCACGTTCTGGCCCTTCTGGATGTCGTCGATCAGGGCGCCGTAGTCGTGGAAGCGGTTCATCACCTGCAGCGTGCCGACCGTCAGCCCGACCCACGCGAACGTGCTGAGCAGCCCCAGGATGAGACCGACGATGGCGAGCGTGCGCCCCCCGAGGCGGCGCTCCGGGTCCCGCGTGGCGATGATCCCCCCGAGGCCCAGGAAGAACGCGATGATCCCCGTCCCCGGGAGGCAGCAGATGATCCCGAAGATCAGCGACGAGACGGCCAGCGCGCTGGTGCGCGTGGGCCCGAGGTCGGCGAGGGGGTCCTGGTGCGCGTACGGGTTCGCTGGCATGGGGGAAGGCTACGGGAGAACCGGGCGCTGTGCCAGTTGGGGCCCGGGGATGCGGGGAACCCGACAGGCGAGGCGACGCGACGGGCGCCTCACGCGGCGCCGGGTGTGCGCGATGGGGACCCGATGGGCAGGGTCTGGCCGAGACGGCGCACCGCGCTGATGACGACCGCGGCCGCCTCCTCGATCTCCGCCCCCGTCGTGTCGCGCGAGAGGCTGAAGCGCAGGGACCCGTGGGCGATGGGCTCGGGGATCCCCATGGCCAGCAGGACCGGCGAGGGGTCGAGCGAGCCGGAGGAGCACGCCGCGCCGGCGGAGGCGCACACGCCCTGCTCGCTGAGGAGCAGGAGCAGCGCCTCGGCCTCCAGGCGCGGGAAGCCGATGTTGGTCGTGTTCCACAGCCGCAGCGCGGGGTCCGCCGGGCCGTTGATGACAGCGCCCGGGAGCGCCTCGACGATCGTGCGCTCGAATCGGTCGCGCAGCGAGGCGAGCCGCTCCCGCCCGCCCGGGTCAGCCAGCCACACCGCGGCCTCGCGGCACGCAGCGCCCGCGCCGAGGATGCCGGGGACGTTCTCGGTGCCCCCGCGCCGGCCCAACTCCTGGGAGCCGGGCATCGGGGGAGCGATGGCGAGGCCGCGCCGCGCCCACAGGATGCCCACCCCCTTGGGGCCGTGGAACTTGTGCGGGGCGAACGTGAGCAGGTCCGCGCCGCCGGCGGGGGCATCGCAGGGCATCTTGCCGGCCCACTGCGTGGCGTCACAGTGGAAGACGGCCCGGTGGCGGCGGCAGAGGTCGGCGATGGCGGCGACGGGCTGGATGGCGCCGGTCTCGTTGTTGGCCCACTGGATGGAGGCCAGCGCAGCGCCGGCGAGGAGGGGCCCGAGGGCGGCGGGGTCGATCAGGCCGTCGCGCCCCACCGGGGCCCAGCGGATGTCGGCCCCGCCCCGCTTCTGCAGGTCTTCCAGGAGCTCGCGGACGGCGGCGTGCTCGGTGCGGGGTGTGACGACGACGGGCAACGCCGGGGTGCCACCGCTCGACGTCCTCCGCGCAGCAGTGCCCAGCACGCCCCGGATGGCAAGGTGGATCGCCTCGGTCCCCCCGGAGGTGAACGTGATTTCGCGCGCCGGGGCGTTGATGAGCGTTCCCACATCGCGCCGGGCGAGCTCCACCTGCTGGCGGGCCGCCTGCCCCGGCCGGTGGATGCTGGACGGGTTGGGCCAGAACTGCGTGAGCGCAGCGTTCATCGCCGCGACCACCCCCGGCCCGGGGCGCGTCGTCGCGTTGTTGTCTAAGTAGATCACCGGGTGATGGTACGGGACGGGGGCGCGGTTAGGATTGGCCGTGATCGCACGGACGCCGAAGGGGAGCAGCGAGGGAGCGACGGAGATCCGCGCCGAGGCGGTCTCCAGGAGCTTCGGCGCGCACGCGGTGCTCCGCGGGATCGACCTCGAAGTCCTCCGCGGCCAGATCGTCGCCATCGTCGGCGCCAGCGGCTCCGGCAAGACCGTCTTCCTCGACATCCTCACAGCGCTCATGAGGCCCGACCGCGGGCGGGTGATGGTCGCCGACCACAGCCGGCCCGGGTCCCCTCTGGTGGACCTCCTCGCGCTCAGCCCCGAGGAGCTCGACCGGCTGCGGATGCACTGGTCGATCGTCTTCCAGCGCAACGCGCTGTTCACCGGGTCGGTCTACGACAACATCGCCCTCTGGCTCCGCGAGCACACCGAGATGCCCGAGGACCAGATCCGCCAGCGCGTCCGCGAGAGCCTGAAGGCCGCGGCCCTGGATGTGGACGACGTCATCCGCAAGGACCGGGAGGAACTCTCCGGGGGCATGGCCAAGCGGGTGGCGATCGCCCGGGCCATCGCGGTCCGGCCGAAGGTCATCTTCTACGACGAGCCGACCACCGGCCTCGACCCGATCATCAGCGGGCAGATCCACGAGCTGATCTTCAACAACCACCACGAGAGCGGGGACGGGGAGGCGCGGACGACCCTGGTGATCACGCACGACAAGGAGCTGCTGCGGCGGGTGCGCCCGCGGGTGGTCATGCTGCACCAGGGGCGGATCGCCTTCGACGGAACCTACGAGGAGTTCACCGAATCGCGCAGCCCGGTGGCGGAGGAGTACCTGCGGTCGATGCCGGTGCTGCAGGCGCGGGATGAGTCCCTGCCGGCGTGGGGCGGGCGGGCGCGAACGCGGGTGAAGTAAGGGCCCCGCGCCGGGGATGCCCCGGCTCGCCGCACGCATCAGTCCTTGTTGTCGGACTTGGGCCCCACCAGCATCCGCGCGATGAGCTCGCGCACGGTGACCCCCTGCTGGTCCTCCCCCTGCCCGGGGATGGCCATCGCGTCCAGCACGCCGTACCCCAGCGCGATGTGGATCAGCAGCCACGCCAGCAGCTCGGCCGAGAAGCGGCTGGTGACCTTGTGCTCCTTCTGCGCCGCCTCCAGCTCCTCGGTCAGGAACGCGTGCAGGCTCTTGATGTGGTTCCGCAGCGCGTCGTGGATCACCGGGTCCTCGGTCTCGCTGATCGCCTGCAGGATCACCCGGTAAGCGAACCGGCCGCGCTCGGTCACCATCGGGTTGTCGCCCAGCAGCCGCCGGAGCCGCTCGGTGGACTCCGCGGCGTCGGCCAGGTGCCGCTCCCAGAAGTCGATGGTCTCCCGCCCCGTCCGCTCGATCAGGGCCACGAACAGGTCGCGCTTGGAGTCGAAGTGCCGGTAGATGATGGGCTCGGTGACGCCCGCCGCCTTGGCGAGCTGCGCGGTGGTGGCGCGGGCGTAGCCGTACTTGGCGAACAGCTCGGCCGCGCAGTCCAGCAACTGCTCGCGGCGCTTGGAAGCGGGGAGTCGCGTCATGCGGGTCTCCGTGGCCCGGGGAGGTGAGTTTAGGGCGGGCAAGCCCGCACTAACCACCCGCACTCCCACCCGCCCTGGGCGGCACCGGGTCGTAGCCGTGCCCGCCGAACGGGTGGCAGCGCACGACCCGCCGCAGCGTCAGCCACGACCCCCGGAGCGGCCCGTGCGTGCGGTACGCCTCCAGCGCGTAGTGCGAGCACGTCGGGACAAACCGGCAGTGGCCCCCGAGCAGCGGGCCGAGGATGACCTGGTAGGCGCGGATGAGGAGGATGAAGGGAAGGGTCGCCGCCCGCAAAGCCGCAAATCGCAAAGCAGCAAATCGCAAATCGGAAGGACCGGCCGAGGATGTCTCGGTCCTATTTGCCATTTGCTGCTTTGCCATTTGCTGCTTTGCTCACCCGCCGCCCCCACTCGCCGTGCACCTCCCCGGCGAGCTGCACCAGCAGCCTCCGGTACTCCTCCAGCGGCAGCGGCCCGTGCGGGCGCACGGCCACGACCAGGTCGTAACCTCCCTCGGCGTCGCGCGGCAGCTCGCGCTGGCTCAGCCGGAACGCCTCGCGGATGAGACGCTTGAAGCGGTTGCGCACCACGGCACCACCGACGCGCGCGCCCACCGAGAGCCCCAGGCGGCCATGGGGGAGCCCGTTGGGCATCCCCGAGACCGCCAGCGGCCCGCCGTGCCGCTGCACGCGGGCCTTGCGGATGGCATCGAACTGCCGCGCGTGCTGGAGGCGCAGCCGGCGGGGGAAGGTCAATCGCTGGGCTGGCTCGGCCGCGGCCATGAGGGAAGGGTAGGGGATGCCCCGGTACGATCAGCCCCATGCCGCTGCGCCTGTACAACACGCTCACGCACCAGGCCGAGCCCTTCCGCCCCGCCGACCCTTCGCGGGTGACGTTCTACTCATGCGGGCCCACGGTGTACGACGATGCGCACATCGGCAACTTCCGCTCCTTCCTCGCCGCCGACCTGCTCCGCCGGTGGCTGGAGTCGCCACTCTGCGAGGTGGAGGGGGCGGACGGGAAGCCCGTGCCCGGGCCCCGCCGCGTCGTCCACGTCATGAACATCACCGACGTCGGCCACATGACCGACGACGCCGAGGGCGGCGAGCGGGGCGAGGACCGCATGGCCGTCGCCGGCCGGCGGATCCTGGAGTACAAGAAGGCCGGGAAGCTGCCGGCGGGTGTCGAGGTGGACCCGGGGGACCCGCGGGCGATCGCCCGCTTCTACGAGATGCGGTTCCTCGAAGATGCCAGGGCGCTGGGGCTCAAGGTCGCGCTCGATGCGGAGAAGGACCGCACGCTGATGCCCCGCGCCACCGAGCACGTCGGCGACGCCGCGGGGACCACCGGCATGACCGGCATGATCCGGCGGCTGATCGACCGGGGCCACGCCTACGCCGTGGGGCCGCAGGGCCGGCAGACCGTCTACTTCAGCGTGGCGACATTCCCGAACTACGGGCGCCTCTCTGGTAACACCCTCGACGCCCTGCGCGAGGGCGCCGGCGGCCGCATCGCCGGCGAGCACCAGGCCGAGAAGAAGCACCCGGCGGACTTCCTGCTCTGGAAGAGCGACCCGAGCCACCTGATGAAGTGGCCCAGCCCCTGGGGCGAGGGCTACCCGGGGTGGCACATCGAGTGCTCGGTCATGAGTTTCGACCGCCTGAGTGCCCCCCCCCGGGCCACTCAGCGGCGGGCCACCCGGCAGCGGGCTGCCCCTATTCCCCGGCGGCGAGCCGATCATCGACCTCCACTCCGGCGGCGAGGACAACATCTTCCCCCACCACGAGAGCGAGCTCGCCCAGAGCTGCTGCGCCCTCAACGAGCGCCCCGAGCAGGGCGTCTACGCCCGCACGTGGTTCCACCCGCGCTTCCTCTTCGTCGAGGGCGAGAAGATGGCCAAGAGCCGCGGCAACTTCTTCACCGCCCGCGACCTTTTCGCCAGGGGCTACGAGCCCGCGGCCGTGCGCATGGAGCTCATCCGCACGCACTACCGCAGCAACGCCAACTTCACCGAGCAGGGCCTCCGCGACTCGGCCCGCATCGTCGACCGCTGGCGGCGCTTCGCCGAGCAGGGGAGGGCCGGCCCCCCCGGCGCCCACAACCAGCGCGTGCGCGACGACGCGGCCGCGGCCCTCCACGACGACCTGAACATCGCCGGCGCCATCGGCGCGATCAACAAGTGGGTGTCGGAGACCGAGGCGCCGACGAGGGCCGACGCGGAACTGATGGCGCAGTTCGACGCGGTGCTGGGGCTGCTGGAGCGCAAGCGACCCGCCTCGGCCCAGACCAGCATCGGCCTGTTCGCGCCCGGCGTCGAGCCCGACCCGGCGGTGATCGCAAAGCTCGAAGAGCGCCGGGCCGCGCGGGCGGGCAAGGACTTCAAGCGCTCCGACGCGATCCGCGACGAGCTCGCGGCCATGGGCTACGAGATCAAGGACGTCGCCGGCGGCAGGGTCGAGGTCCGCCGCAAGGGCACCTGAGGCATCCGCCCCCGCCGCCGTCTCACCGTCTCACCGTATCATCCGCCCATGCGGCTCCCCCGGACCATCTGGCGGCACATCCTCGCCGAGATGTGGCGCCTGCTCCTCCTCACCGCCGCCGTCCTCGTCGCCGTCACCGCCTTCGCCGTCACCGTCCGCTACACCGCCGAGGGCAAGCTGGGGCCCCTGGAGACGCTCCGCTTCATGGGCCTCGCCGCCGTCCCCATGCTCCAGTACGTCCTGCCCTTCGCCGCCGGCTTCGGGGCCACCCTCGCCTACCACCGCATGACCCAGGAGAACGAGCTCACCGCCGCCAAGGCCAGCGGCGTCAGCCACCGCGCCCTGCTCGCCCCCGCCCTCCTCACCGGCGTCGCGCTCGCGGCCGTGCTGTGGGGGCTCAACGGCTGGATCATCCCCAGGTTCCTCCGCTCGATGGAGCAGATGATCGCCCTCGACGCGGCCAGGCTCGTCGCCAAGTCCATCGAATCGGGCCGCCCGCTGGAGTTCGGCGGGCGGATCGTCTACGCCGACCGCGTCTACAACGTCACCCCGGAGTCGCCGCAGCGCGGGGGCCCGCGCGAGGTGCTCGTGCTCTCCGGCGTGCTGGCCCTCGACCTGGGGCCCAACCGCGAAGTC
>JBBDXI010000082.1:18294-18728 GCA_040902425.1 Phycisphaerales bacterium | reverse complement strand
GTGGTGGGGGTGGTGGGGGTGGTGGGGAGCGTGGGCGCGGGGGGCGGGGCCGGCGCGGCGGGCCGGGGCCTCGGGCTCAGCGCCGAAGGCGCGCCCGTCAACGCGGATCCGCAGCTCCAGCTCGCCGGGGGCGCCGTCGCGGGCGAGCTCCTCGCGGGCGGCCTCGCGGAGCGGGCCGGCGAAGCGCTGGCCGATGAGCTCGGCGACGAAGCCGGTGGGTACGGTGACGCTGAGCCGGCCCCCCTCGACGCTCAGGCGGGCCTGGTGGGCGAAGTAGCGGCTGAAGCCCTCCGCGCCGACGCGCTCGCGGATGCGGGCGAGGATGCGCTGCGGGAGGCCGTCGGCATCGCCGGCGGCGGTGGCGACGGCGAGGTCGCCGGAGCGGCGGGGCGGGACCGCGCAGGCGGGCTGGGCCTCGATGGTGTGGATCCGGA
>JBBDXI010000082.1:0-18284 GCA_040902425.1 Phycisphaerales bacterium | reverse complement strand
GGGGGGCGGTGGGGGGGGCGGTTGGGGTCTGAATCACGTGCTGGCGCCTTCCTGTGCGGCAACGCGATCGGTCTGTGGCGGGCGCCCCTCCCCGGCGCGTCGCATCCGGCGCGGCACGATTGACCGCCCGGCGCGCCGTGGGCGCCGCCGTCTGCATGTCTCCCGAGTCCCTTCGCTGGATGGACGTGGCCACCGCCGCCCGCGCGTGACCCCGCGCGGGCTCGTCGTCAGAAACGAATGCTCTTCCGGTCGCCGCGGTGAGATCCGCTCACCGGCGGGCGTGTCCTCGTTCGTTCCCGGCAGTCCTTTGCCGGGCGGGAGGGAAAGATACCGCGCAGCGCGGAAGACTCAACCGAGATTCTCGTCTCGGCGCGGCGCGAAGAGTCTGTGAAATCACTTTCACACGGTGGACCAAGGGGTTTGCGCGCGTGCAGAAAATCTTGAGCGCGCTCCCAACTCATCGTTGGGGATGCGCGGTGGGTAACCCGGCCCGATTGTGGCGCGCCCCCCGCGCCGTGCCGCTTCCGCGCGGGATTCTGCGGATCGAAACGCGGGGTCACGGGTTGTGGATTTCTTCCCTGGGTCCGGGTGAGCGCCCGCTCACCGGGCGCACCAGCGCCACCCGCCGGCCGAACTCGCGGAACCCCATCCGCTCGTACAGCCGCATCGCCGGCGCGTTGCGGAGGTCCACCGCGCAGGTCATGTGGTCGGCCGGGACCTGGGCCAGGCGCCCGAGCCCCATCTCCAGCAGCCGCGAGCCGATGCGCCGGCCCCGCAGCTCTTTGGAGAGCCCCAGGTAGACCAGCTCCACCGAGTGGTGGTCCGGGCAGTGGGAGAGGAGCATGCACCCGTGCGCGGCGCCATCCAGGAAGACCAGCCACCAGAGGCCGGGATTGAACTGGCCCGTGGCCCGGTGCGATTCGAGGATGTCGGCGGTCTCACGCAGGCCGCAGAGCTCCGGGCAGTCCAGCGTCTCCTCGTAGGAGCGGTCCAAGGCCTCCAGGAGCGCCGCCCGGTCCTGGTGGCCGGGGGCTGCGCCCCCGATGGTCCGGACCGAGACGCCCTGTGGCCAGCGCGGCTCGGGGATGGGCGCGGTCCGCGCCAGGGGCCGGCGCAGGTAGGCCAGGTCGCCGACCTTCAGGAACCCCGCCGTGACGAGGGCCCGGACGGCCCAGGGCTCGTGGGGCTCGGGGAGGGCTTGGGCGATGCGGATATCCCGGCCGCTCCGGCCCCCCTCCCCCTCCCGCCCCCCCTCCAGGTGGTCGCAGGCGGCGCGGATGCAGGCGACCCGCTCGGCGGTCGGCCCCTCGCCCCCCGCGATAGGCTCGCCGCCCTCCGGCCCGGAGAGGATCAGCATGACCGTCCGGCCAGCCCCTGGGACGGCCAGGCAGACCTGCCTGACCCGGGGCTGGCGGGCCCCGGCATCCACGGTGGCCCACATCAGGGAGAGGTCGATGCCGTGGATGGCGGCGGCCGTGAGCATCCGCTTGGCGGCGTTCGCCCGGGGGCCGACCCCATCGCTGACCAGCCTGGCGGCGGCGGAAAGCTCGAGTTCGGGGGTCACCCGGACGGCGACGGGCTGGCGGGGGGGCGTTTCGTAGGCGGGACCGTCGGCGGGGCCCCCCGCGGGGGCGGCGACGGCGGGCTCGGCGGGATGGGGCCTGCCGGGGTCGGGCACGATCGGGGTCCCTGCAACGGTTGCCTTGGAGCCGGCGAACAGTAGACTAGTCCCCCGCACCGTACGGAGGCCCTCAATGGTCCACCAGCCGCGCTTCGGCCGATCCCTCGTCCTTCCGCTCCTGCTGCTCGGCGGCGTGGCGCTGGTGTTTGCCGGCGCCTCAGCGCCGGTGATGGCAGCGCCGGAGCCCTCGCCGGTGCCGAAGCGGTGGGAGGTGGAGTTCCAGCCGGGCCCGCTGCGGATGGCGGTGGTGAACGTGCCGGACGCGGGACCGCGGGCGTTCGTGTACCTGACGTACAAGGTCACGAACAACGGGGCGCACGACCTGCTGTTTGCGCCGACGTTCGAGCTGGCGTGCGACGACATGGGCGGGACGCTCCGCTCCGGGCGGGATGTGCCGGTGGCGGTGACGCGGGCGATCCTGGAGCGGCTGAGCAACCCGCTGCTGGAGGACCAGATCAGCATCGTGGGGACCATCCTGCGCGGGCCGGAGAACGCCAAGGAGGGCCTGGCGGTGTGGCCGCTCCCGCAGATGCGGATGGCGGAGATGACGGTGTACGCCGGCGGGTTCAGCGGGGAGACCACGACGCTGGAGCTCCCCGGGGCCGACGGGCAGCCGGAGAAGAAGATCCTCCGCAAGACGCACATGCTGCGCTACCGGCTGCCGGGCGAGATCGACCCGGGCAACGGCGAGGAGTACCTGCCGTTCGAGTCGCGCCCGATCATGCGGTGACGGGAGCGGTGAGCGTGAGCAGTGAGCGGTATCAGCCCGGGTTGCCGGGGTGATCGCGGGGGTCGCTCGGCAGGGAGCTGACTGGATTGCGGGGAGGGGTGGCGCTAGGCTTTCCGCCCACAAACAGGCCCCTGCCGGGCCCCGAGGAAGGTTCCCGCTATGGCACACAAAAAGGGACAGGGCTCGACCAAGAACGGTCGGGACAGCAACCCGCAGTACCTCGGCATCAAGCTCTACGGCGGCGAGATCGCCCAGCCGGGCTCGATCATCGTGCGCCAGCGGGGCACGCCCTTCGTGGCGGGGTTCATGGTCCGGCGCGGGAAGGACGACACGCTCTTTTCGGTCGGGCATGGGCACGTGATCTTCCGCGGGCGGAAGGTGCACATCATGCCGCTGGATGAGAAGGCCCCCCGCCCGTCGTACCTCGCGGCGACGCCGGCCTGAGATTCGAGAGAACAGCCGAACGAACGAGCGGGCCCTCAGGGCCCGTTCTGCTTTTTGGATCGCGCCGTCAGCCCAGCGCCGGGCGGATGGCCGCGACCTGCCTCAGCAGCGGGCCGACCGACTCCAGCGGGAGCATGGTGCTGGCATCGCTCAGGGCCTTCGCCGGCTCGGGGTGGCACTCGATGAAGAGGGCATCCACGCCCGCGGCGACGGCGGCGCGGGCCAGGAGCGGGGCGCGGTCGGGGCGTCCGCCGGTCTGCTCGCCGGCGCCGGGGAGCTGGGTGCTGTGGGTGCAGTCGAAGCAGACGGGGGGCGGTCCGCCGGAACTGAACCCTGAGACATCGAGTTCCATCAGGTCGCCGAGGCCCAGGAAGTCGTTGACCAGCCGGCCGTAGCCGAAAAACGTGCCGCGCTCCGTCAGCAGCACGTTCTCGCACCCCGCCTCGGCGAGCTTGCGGACGGGCCCCGCCATCTCGGCCGGCGAGAGGAACTGGCCCTTCTTGACGTTCACGGCGCGACCGTGGGCGGCGGCGGCGCGCCCGGCGGCGACCAGCAGGTCGGTCTGGCGGCAGAGGAAGGCGGGGATCTGGAGCAGGTCCACCACGCGGGCGGCGGGCTCGGCGTGGGCGGGCTCGTGGATGTCGGTGGTGATGGGGATGCCGAGCTCCTCGCGGAGGCGGGCGAGCCACGAGAGCCCCTGCTCGGGCCCCGGGCCCCGCGGGGAGCCGATGCTGGAGCGGTTGGCCTTGTCGAAGCTGGCCTTGAAGATCAGGGGGAGGCCCAGGTCGCGGCAGAGGCCGGCGAGGTGGCGCCCGACCTCCCGCCCCAGTTCGAGAGACTCCAGCACGCAGGGCCCGGCGATGACGGCCAGCGGCCGTCCGCGGCCGATCTCAACGCTCCCGACGCGGCAGAGTCGCGGCATGGCGGAGGGTAGGGCTTACGGGCACCCGGCCGCGTACTTCGTCAGGAAGCAGCCGAAGTCCTGCACGTTCAGGACGGGCGCGGCGGTGCTGCCGTCGCAGTTGGCGTAGGGGTCCCCCGCGGCGTACCGGGTGAGGAAGCAGCCGAAGTCCTGCACGTTGAGGATGGGCGCGGCGGTGCTGCCGTCGCAGTTGGCGTAGCAGGCGGATGGGGGCGACCAGGGCGCGATGGCCATGGGCTGGCTGCCCTGGCTCCCGACGACGGGGCCGTTGAGGATGAAGGTGCCGTCGGGCTGGATGGTGAACGACAGGAGGCCGGAGGGGCCGTAGGTGGTGCTGGAGTAGCGCCGGGTCGCGAGGACGAGGTTGTCGATGACGGCGATGCCGCCGAGGTCGCCCTGGATGCCGACGTCGTAGGCGGCGCCGGTGTCGGTGAGGAAGCCGTTCTCGTCCATCGCGAACGAGCGGACCATCGAGGATGAGCCGTGGGCGACGAACATGAAGCGGTCGTCGGAGGCGGGGGCGCACTGCTTGGGCGAGGGGCTGCTGCCGGGGGAGACGAAGGGGGCGCCGGGGTGCCAGGAGAGCGACCCGCCGGGGTTGATGTCGTAGGCCATCACCGCGCCGCCGCCGCCGCTGATCCCGCCGCCGCCGTAGAGGCGTGTGCCGGCGCGGTTGAGGCAGGGCCCCAGGGTGTAGTAGGGGCTGGTGCCGATGACGCCGATGGGCGTCAGTTCGCCCGCGGGATCGACGTGGAACGCCGCGATCTCGGTGGGGCCGCTGAGCCCGCCGGAAGGGGCGTACACGTACGGGCCGGCGGGGGCGACGGAGACGCTGCTGGTGAAGCCGGTGGTTGGCAGTTCGGACGCCTTCACCAGCGACGGCCCGGCGGGGTCGAAGCGGTAGACGATCACCAGGTTCGTGCCGCTGGAACTGGTCTTGGTGACGGCCAGGAGGGTGTCGCTGACCCAGGCGGCGCCCAGCGGGCTGTCGGGCGTGGTCCAGACGCCGACCTCGGCGAGCGTGGCGTCGGGGTTGACCCGGAGGATGGTGATGCGCTCGGTCGTGAGCGCTGTGGCGTGCGTGGTGGCGAGAAACTCGCCGCTGGGCGTCAGCGTGATGCCGTAGACGTTGTTGCCCGGGTTGCTGCTGCCGGCGCCGGTGATGTGCCGGGCGACGAACACGGGGGCGCCGCCGGGCGTGAAGGTGTAGGAGGTGATGCTCCCCTCGATGTTGCCGTTGTTGCCGACGAAGGCGGCGCGCTGGGTGGCCTGGCCGCTGGCGCTCCCGGCCGCGAGGGCCCACCCGGCGGCCGCCATGAGGAAACCCGCCCGGCCGCACGCACCGCCCGTCCTGCCGCTGTTCCGCATCACAACTCCTTGGTGTCATCCCTTTCGCACGGCGCGGCCGCGGGGTTCGATCGGGGTCTGGCGGGTGCTCGACCCCGCCGGCGAAGGCGTCTAACGGGTCGATCCTGGGTGGCCCGCGGCTCCGTGGCGGGTCTGCTGTTCACCCGCCGCGGAGCGTCGGGCCACCCTAGCGCCGGGAGGCGTAGGCGGCCAGGAACTCGCCGAAGTCGGCGACGTTCAGGTTCCCGCTCTGGTCCATGTCGGCCCGCGGGTCGCCCGCGGCGTAGAGCACCAGGAACGCGGAGAAATCCGCGACGTTGAGATGGCAGTCGAGGTTGGCGTCGGCGGCCGGGTGATTCTCGTAGCGGGCGATCCACGTGCGCCAGTCGTGGGTGGATGTGGTCCACTCGGAGTGGCCCCAGAAGGCGCAGGGGTCGGCGGGATCGGCGGCGGTGGTGGAGTAATCGCCCCAGCGGTCGTACACGGTGAAGGGGGAGGAACTGTCGCGGATGAGTGCGGGCTGGCGGAGGGTCCCCAAGGGGTCGAGCCAGCGGCGCTCCGCGCTCCACATCGCGGGGTAGGCCTGGGGGCCGGAGCGGGTGTAGGTGAGCGCGGCGTTGCCCTCGGCGTCGGCGGTGATGCTGGGGCAGTAGGCGTGGTCGTCGCCGCCGGGGTCGATCTCGCCCCACTGGCGGAGCGAGGGCGCGCCCCCGCCCGGCCAGCCGTTGAGGCGGAACTCGTACCAGCGGACGACGGTGCGCGGGGAGGCGACGGGGCGGACGGCGTGCGCGGCCCAGATCGAGCCCTGGCGGAGCGTGGCGGTCCAGAAGCGGGCGTCGTAGAGGTTGAAGGTGACCGCGCTTCCGGCCTGCGTGGGGCGGCCGGGCTGGCGGAACTCGGGCACGGAGATTTGGAGAGCGGTGTGCGCCGGGGAAGAGGCGCCGCTCTGCACGGCGTGGAGCGTGACGGCGCTGGCCGTCTCGGCGCGGCCCGCCTCCAGGAGGTACTGGGCGCTGGCGCTGGTGTCGGGCCGGGCGACGAGGGCTGCGCCGCGCACGCCGTGGAGGATGAGGTGCTGGGCGGCGGGGAGCGGTTCGCCATCAAGCAAGGGCTGCGTGGGCAGGATGTAGACCAGCGTGCGGTCGCCGCCGGCCTCGAAGTCGGCGGAGATGACCAGTTCCGTCGGCGCGGCCGCGATGTTGGGGGAGTCCACATCCGCCCCGCCGATGTCCGTCACGTCGATGCGGTGCTTGTGCCAGGCCCCGGCGGCGCTCGATGTCGCGGAGGCGGCGAGGGTGAAGTGGCCCGAGGCGCCCGTCTGCTCGCAGGCCACGAGCCAGAAGCGGTCGTGGTGGGGGTCGTAGAGGGCCTCGGGGTCGAAGACGAACTGGCCCGCGCCGCGCTCGGCCCAGAAGCCGGAGGGGCCGGCGATGGTCTGGCGGAGCAGGTTGGTCCCGTCCTTCTCGAAGAAGGCGACCTGGCCGTTCACGATGGCGACGAGGTGGGCAGCGCCCACCGCGAGGGCCGAGTCCGGCGGGTACCACCCCGAGCCGGGGATGCCCTCGAAGCCGACGCCCTCGCCGCGCTCCGTGGATGGTTCCTGCGGCGTCCAGCCCGGGATGCGCTTGCGGGTGAGCAGGTCCCCGCGCGTCGGCGGGGGCTCATCGGCCGGCGAGATGGGGCGCGGCGATCCGGTGATGAGTCCCGCCGGCGCGACCGGCGCCTCGGTGGCGCAGCCGCTGAGCACGCCGGCCACCAGCCCCAGCAGCGCCGCGGGCGCTGCACGCCGAACCGTGATCTGTGGCATCCCCCCCGCCCTCCGTGACGTTGCCGAAAGGGGGCGTCGTCCGTGGCGCCCGGGGGGATTTACGCCGGGTCGGGGGGCGCTGGGCGGGAGGTCAGCGGGATTTAAGCATGAAGCGGCCGGGGTGGTCCGCTGCCGCCCCGGCATCGCCATCATGAGTTGTCATTCGCGCGGCAAACCGATCTCAGCGCGAGGCGACCCGGCGGACGCCGCCGACCGCGCGGGCCAGCGGGTTGTCGGGGAACCCGGCCTCGACCGCCTCGCCGGCGCGGGCCTCAGCGCCGTTGGCCGCGGGGCCCTCGGCCGGTGCGCCGCCGAAGCTGGCGGAGACCGTCGCGGCGAGTTGCAGTCGCAGGCCCTGCTCGAGCATCGCGCGCAGGCGGGTGATGGCCTCGGGGTCGGCGGAGGCGCCTGGGCGCTGCTCTTCGGCCATGCGGGCGACGAGCTCCGCCCAGGCCCGCTCGGCGAAGCGGGCGCGGATGTCATCCAGGGCCCGGATCACGCGGGGCTTGAGGATGTGGTCGAGGTACTCGCGGTAGTAGGGGATCTGGTCGAACTGGCTCATGGGGTGCTCCGACTTCCGTGTCCGTCCGTGCCTAAGCGTGAACCGGTTTCCGCGTGGGGCAAGCCCCGCCCCCAGGTCTTCCCGCCCGCGGGCCCATTCGTACCGCGCCGCCCCCTGGATTGCCAGCGGGGCCCGGGCCCGGCAGGTCCGAAAAACGGTGCGGCCCCCGCTGGGAAGGCCGCGGGAGGGGGGGGCGGGTGTCGGTTGCTGTCGCTCAGGACTTGGGGCCGAGGCGGTCGCGGAGGGCCTTCTCCTCGTCGGGCTTCAGGCGCCGGACCTCCTCGATGACCACGGGGCTGAGGGGGAGGCTCTTCTCGTTGCGCATCTTGGGGTTCTCTTTGGTCTCCCCGCTCTTGATCTTGTTGACGGTGTCCATCCCGTCCACGACCTTGCCGAAGACGGCGTAGGCGGCGCCGTCGGGCTGCTGCTTGTCGAGGTCGGGGTTGTTCTTGACGTTGATGAAGAACTGGGAGGTGGCCGAGTCGGGCTGGCCGCCGAGGCGGGCCATCGAGATGGTCCCGGCCTCGTTCTTCAGGCCGTTCTTCCACTCGTTCTTGATGGGGGCGTCGGGCTTCTTGAGCTCCATGTCCGGCGTGTAGCCGCCGCCCTGGATCATGAAAGTCGGCATGACGCGGTGGAAGACGGTCCCGTTGTAGAAGCCCTTGTCGGCGTACTTGAGGAAGTTGTCGGTGGAGACGGGGGCCTTGTCGCGGTTGAGCTCGAGGGTGAACTCGCCGGCGGTGGTCTTCATGAGGACGTACACGGAGCCGGACTCCTGAGGCTTGGGTTCCTGCCTGGGGGCGGCGGGGTCCTGGGCGCGGGCGAGCGGGGCGAGGGTCATCAGACCGCTCAGCACCGCCATCCCGAACAGCGCTGTCAACTTCATGGATGCTCTCCTATGGGGGAAGGCCACTCTAGGAGCGGGCGACCGTGCCCGGTCCCGCGGCCGCGGAGTGACGGGGAATGAAAGGCGGTCCGGCGGGGCCGGGCCAGTTTCATGGCTCATCCGGCGACCCCGCCACGGGCCAAGAATGACGCATGACGCCACAGAACGCAGCGGAACGGGGTGCCCGGGCGGGCAGCGCGGCCGACCGGGCTCACAAGAAGGGGATGATCACCGGGCTGGTCATCGGGCTGGTCGGGGGCGGGATCGTGGGCGGGATCATCGGGAACATGGCGGCGGAGGGTGAGCCCGGCGGCGCCACGATCACCGGCAGGGTGCGGGGCGAGCGCCTCATGGGTACCAACGAGGGCGGGTCGCCCCCGGCGCCTCAGCGGTAGAGGCCGCGCTCGCGGATGTAGGCGAGCACCTGGGGCTGGAGGGCCCGCTCGGCGCCCTGGAGGTCGCCGCTGTGGATCGAGCGGCGGGCGGCGGAGGCGCTCAGGGGCGTGAGGGGGTTCTCGACGATCGCGGCGCGCCACTCGGCGAGGTCCCGCTCGTTCCAGAAGTTCGCGGATCGCATCGCGTCGATCAGCTCGCCGGGGGCGCTGAAAGGCGGGCGGAGCAGGACCAGGGGGCGCGCGAGGGCGAGGACCCCGCGCGGGTCGCGCCAGCGGTGGAACTCCGCGGCCTGGTCGGCGCCGATGATGAAGCGGATGGCCACGCCGGGGCCGAGGGCTTCACGGGCGCGGCGGAGGGTGTCGATCCAGTAGCTGGGGGCGCGTGCCTCGGGGGGCGTGGCGGCGTTGTCCGCCGCCGGCGGCCCAGCGCGGTCGATCTCGTCGGTCCAGATGGCGGCCCAGTCAAGCCCGTCGATGGCGCGCTGGAGCATCGCGACGCGGTCGGTGTCGGGGGCGCGGGGGCCGCGGGGCTTGAGGGGCGAGGCGGTGGCGGGGACGAAGATGAGCCAGGCGTCGTGCGCCGCGGCGCGCTGGCGGGCGAAGGCGGGGAGCTCGACGTGGGCGCGGTGGGGCGGGTCGAAGAGCCCGCCGACGAGGAGCACCTCGCGCGCGCCGCCGGGGACGGGGATGGGCGTGATGGGCGTGCTCGGGTGGGTGGGAGCGCCGGCGTCGGTCACGCGGGGATGGTACCCGGCCCCTAGAATCGGCCTCGGAGGGGGGGCGGGGCCCCGTCGTCTAGCCTGGTCCAGGACACGTCCCTTTCAAGGACGTAACACGGGTTCGAATCCCGTCGGGGTCATTGACCTTGGAGGTTGAGGGAGAGCGTATCGGGTGCAGTACGGGCAGCATGAAGCTGACAACACCGGGCACGCTGCGGGTCACCACCCTCGACAAGCCGCTGCCCGAAAGGCGCCTACGAGCACATGTCACTGGTGGAGGGAGATCGACGGAACGCTGGGGCGTGACCGGGGTCCCAGTTCAATGCGCTCCGCGACTGGCCGCTGCCGAAGGTCCTGATGGGAAGCTACCCCAAGTACTCGCGCTCACCGGGGGAAGGCGTAGCGGCGGCCAGGTCGATAGTTCGAGGAACTGCTCTTTCCCGTAGCTGCGGCGGCACAACCCCTGTGTCCCCCGGCACAGTTCTGTGCCACGCGGTAAGCTGGGAAATCCCACTTGGAGACTTCCCATGCCCCGGGGACTCGCCCGATTGTCCGTGGCCCAGATCGAACGAGAGATCCGCCGCCGTGGCCGGGCGGTAGGACGCCTCCAAAGGCGTCGCGACAAGCTGGCGGCGAGGATCGCCAGCCTGGACGATCAGATCCAGGCGGCCGGAGGGAGCGTCAACGGTCGGGCGGGGCGCCGCGGCAGTAGCGGCGGCCGGCCGTTCAAGAACAAGTTGACACTGACGGAGGCGTTGGCCAAGGCCGTGGGGAGCAGGACGATGGGAGTGGAGGAGGCGATCGCCGCCGTGAAGCGGGCCGGCTACCGCACCGCCTCCTCGAACTTCCGCACCCAGGTCAACATCGCCCTGATCAAGGGGCCGTTCAAGAGGGTGGGGCGGGGCCAGTACGCGGCTAGATGAGCCTGACCGCGAGATCTGGTCGGCTGATTTCAACGGGAGGAACGTGTAACCTTGGCGCCAGCGCCAAGGCGGGGTCGGCAGACGGTTCGAGACCCGCCCAAATCACTAGCATTGGTCGCGCGCAACGGCTCGAACTGAACGGGAGCCCCGTTGGCTGCCGATGAACTGGTTGATTGGGTTGCTGTTGCAGTCGTTGGCCCCCGAGGTGCCGCGACGGCGCATGGCTTTGACTGTCTCTAAAGGGCCACGAGACCCGGAAGGACCAGCCGGACCCGATCAGTCTCTTGTGCTGCTCCTCCAGCGTGGGACCACGGAAATGCTCAGCCCAGTCCTTCGCGGCGTCGAGCGTGGCAGAACCGTCCACCACGGCTTCCACTCCGGGTGCCATGACGTTGCCCGCCGCAGTCATCACCGAGAAGTTGAGCGCGACGGCGGACCCCGAGGCGAAGGCCATCCAGAAGGAGGCCCGGGAACGGTTCAAGGCGGGAAAGGGCATCCGGGTGTTCTCCCGTCCTGAGCGACTGAAGGAGTGGTGCGAGGCCAACGGCGTGGATATCGAGGCACGCTGCGGACTGATCACGGACGCCGGGAGGCTGGTCCCGGAGTTCTCGCTGGCGGAGGACGGGGTCGAGTTCTTTGTGCATTCCCCCTTCGCGATGCGCCAGGACGAGAACACGGTCGTGGATCGCAACTGTGACTGCTTGGTCATGCACGCGACCTTCGAGGCCGCGGGCGCGATCACCAAGCTCATGCTCACCGCCGACGTGACGCACGATGTCATTTCGGACATCGTGCGCGTGACGGAGGCGAGGGGCAACGTCGCCCGTCTGGAGTGGGATATCTTCAAGCTGCCCCACCACTGCAGCTACCTCTCCCTCAGCGACGAGCGCGGCGTGGACAAGACCAAGCCCGTGCTCGCGAACGACATCAGGGGGATAGAGCGGGTTGCTGCGGTGTTCGAGGCGTCCGACCGGGACTATCCCGAGGTGCTGGCGTTGCGGAACGACTTCCCACTGGTCCTGCACCTGAACCAGCGGGAGAGGGAGTTCCCGCGCAGCCTCTGCCTGTATGACCGCGTCTGGGCCGAGGTCCGCGTCACCTGGACTGCGCCGGCGTTCCTGGAGCGGGTCCGTTGGTGGCTCGCCGGGACCGCGCAGGGTTCGCTTCACGGCGACGACCAGCAGTTGGAACCGCTGCTGGTGTCCTGGGGCTATTGGCTCGTGCTTCCGCCCAATGAAGAGCCCAAGGACCGCAGCTGGGTGGTGCACCTGGTCGGGGGTGAAAGGGGGAAGGTGTTTATCGCGCGGGAAGCCACCGCTTCCGCACGGCACCGACCTGCTCCATGCTCACCTCTGTAGCGCGACGTAGCCGTGGAACGAGCGCTTGCCAGCACCTCGTCTGCGACGAGAACGGCCGGCCGGCGTCCGAGACGAGGACGCACCCGCCGCGCGTCCAGACGGGCTCGACGCCCAGGTTGTCGTAGACACCGCCGTCGGTAAGGAGGACAACGCGTTGTGCCTGCTCCCCGAGCGGCTTTCGCTTCTTCGAACTTGCGCGCTCGTCACCCCACGGGTCAACGCGCGTGAACGTCCGCCCGCCCGCGGGGAGGCGCAGGGCACCGAACCCTGGCGGGAATGCCGAGGACGCGGCCACCGCTTCAGCTACCGAGACACCATCGCATTCGGTGTAGCCCGTGTAGAAGTCGCCCATGCGGCCCCCGGGTCCCCCGTGGAAGTGCCAGCACGCCCCGGTTTGTACGTTCGTGGCACAGAACACGAACCGCGGAACCCCACCGGGCGCTGGTGCCGGTAGCTGTGCAAGCTGGCGTCCGAGGCACAGCCGCTGATAGGCCCCGGCAAGGGCGTTGCCGGGGACCGCCCCGAGGTCCCGAACCAGTGTTGGCCATTGCACTGGATTGAGGCGCGTGCCGACGAGGAGCGGAGTCCGCAAATCCCGAGCACAGAACTCGCGCACCGGGTCAGCCACCACCTTGTCGTAGTTCGCAAACACCCCGCCCGTGCCGAGGGAAAGTTCCGACCAGCGTGTCGCGAGGACCCCATTGAGAATGCTGCCGCCCGAGACGCTGGTCACTGTCTCAACACGCGCCAGTACCGCCAGCTCATTGAGCCGGCGGAGGGCCCCGAGATGGAACAGGGTGGCGCGGAAGCCACCACCGGACAGGCAGAGGGCCAGCCCAGTCGATCGTGCGACGGGGACCGTAGCCGCGGCAGTGGTGGTTGGCGATTCGGGCTCGTTGACCATCGACCTCGTCTCGCTCTGTCAGCGCCAAGGCTAGCCCACGGGCGTGGGGTGCATGATCGTCGCCGCTAGGCTGTGTCTGACGGATGCAGCAGCCGCAGGTAGCGGCGGATGAGGGCGAGGGTGACGAAGGCCATGAAGCTGGCGGCCAGCTTGTCGTAGCGGGTCCCGATGTGGCGGTTCTCCTTCAGCCAGCCCACGCAGCGCTCCATCACGCTCCGCCGCCGGTAGGCGCGGCGGTCCAGGGGGGCACGCCCCTGGGTCCGCACCTGGTCGCTCCGCTGCGGGATCACCGCCTCGATCTCCCGGTCGCTCAGCCAGCACACCACCCCGGGGTAGCTGTACCCCTTGTCCCCCGCCAGCTTCCGCGGCCAGGCCACGCCCCGCGGCCGGCGCACCGACTCCATCACCGCCGCGAACGACTTGCTCTCGTGCGCCTGCCCCGCCGTCACCACCGCCGCCAGCGGCACGCCCCGCCGGTCGGTGACCAGGTGCAGCTTCGAGCCCCACCCCCCGCGGGAGCGGCCCAGGGCGTGGTCTACCGGCTCGGCCCCGTCTTTTTTTGACGCGCCCCCCGCGCCCCCCGCGCCCCCGCGGCCGCCTTGGCGGCGCGGATGCTGGTCCCGTCCACGCACCACATCTCCCACTCGATCCGCCCCTCCCCGTGGAGCCGCTCGCGGAGCACGCCGGCGATCCGGTCCAGCGTCCCGTCGCGGCGCCAGCGCACGAAGCGGTCGTAGATCGTCTGCCGCTTGCCGTAGCGCTCCGGCATGTCGCGCCACGCCGAGCCCGAGCGCAGCACCCAGAACATCCCGTTCATCACGGTGCGGTGGTCGTTCCACCTCCCGCCCCGCCCCTGCCGCGGGAGCAGCGGCCCGATCAGCGCCCAGTCCCCGTCGCTCAGCTCGTACCTGCGGACAATCGTCATCGCGCGGCCTCCGTGCCAGAGGCCCCAGTATCACGCGCCGCCCTCGATTGCGCCAGACCGTACCCGCGCCGTACATCGCGCCGTACGTGCGCCGAACAGATGATCCGTCAGACACTGCCTAGGCCACCTCGTCCCGTCCCCCCTTCAGGGCCTCGACCGCCACATTCGGGGCACAGTTTACCCGGCACTCCTCGAAGGTCGTACCCGCAATGAGCACAATTCCCGCGACGGCGCCTAGTGCTAGCCACAACACGCCGCAGATACCGCCCGGTGAGCCACATCATTGCGCCAAAGAAAGCCGCATCAGCAACAAACCCGAACGGAATGGGCCTTGTGGGAAGGCGTTCGCGTACTGGAAGGTCCTTTCGGATCCAGGGCGGACAGGGAATTGCTGGCCAAGGCTCAACCGTGCTTCGAGGCAACCGCGTCTGCAACGTAACTACATCGAGAGCTCGGAACGGCCACCCAGCCTCCACGACGGACACCCAGTGACTCGCCCCATGAAGGCCGCGATCATACAAATAATAGATAGTTCGGACACCCGCACTCTGACTCTCCTTGAATTCCGTGGGGCCTGCCGGCCATCCCTTTGGAACATTCATTGGCCACGAGCGCTGGTCGGCCATCGAAAGACTTGCTATCACAGGCGGGCTCTTAGTTGGAGATATCAGGACGGATATCCACGAAACAGCTACAGTGATTAGCGCGCCGACAGCGAGGTACCGAAGTGAACGAAAAACCAGCATAACCGCAAGAGACGCTGTTCGATCGTGCTTACGTCGGCATTCCGGCGGATCGCCAGGCCTGGCCAGTCGATGACTCGGCATGCCTGAGCAACTCCTAAGAATACACTAGTCTCGCCTACCCACAATCCCTCTGACGCATGCAGCGCAGTATTGCCGGGCCTTCTGAGCGACATAGAACATTTCTTTGATGATCGTCTCGTGACATGCAATATCAGGGCCGCAGGCAATGAGAGCAACCTGCAGGCATGTCAGGTGCGCAGTGTACGCCAAGCATTCCTCACAATCGTTACCTAACGGCTGGCAGGTATCAGTAATACCTGGATGTATCTGTGGATCAATCGGATCTCGTTTTTTGCAGCATCGACCCAGGGTGGCATGGATGGACTCGTGGAGGATTAGGCATCCGACCGCGAGCGAAT
Source organism: Phycisphaerales bacterium (assembly GCA_040902425.1). Lineage (GTDB taxonomy): Bacteria > Planctomycetota > Phycisphaerae > Phycisphaerales > UBA1924 > JBBDXI01. The sequence continues at coordinate 3,516 of JBBDXI010000082.1, read as the reverse complement.
ACCCGGGCGTTTGCGGATTCAGTGAACCCGGCGGGTCACCTAGGAGGTCATAGAACACACACGGCGTCATTACATCGTCGCAACATTTAGTTACACCCTGGTAGGGATTCATAGGACCGATGTCGAATGCGCGTCGTATTCGCTCGCAGCAGTCAAGATGCGCAAGCCCCGTTGGATCCACATAAACACAAGGGTTATTGAGAACATAACTGTAAAGATTAGCAGTGCCGACGTAGCCGTTTGGGTCGCGCCTCGACCACGTTCCGTTCTCTGAGTCGTAGAGTCGGTGCCTAACATGGTACTTGCTCCCAACCATCATCGAATCCAGCTCGTACCCGGCATATCCCTTGCGGTTCTCGACGGCGGTTGACGAGAGCGTGCCGCGGCCGAGGGTCTGGTAGCCCCCCTTGACGCCGTAGGCGAAGGTCGCGTCCGCGGCGTCGTTGTCCCCGTCGAGGTCGGCGTCCTCCAGGACGTTGTACCCCCCGCCCCCGATGGCGCCCTCGTCGGTCGCGTCGTAGTCCCCGTCGCTGTCGGTGTCCCCCGTCGGCAAGCCGAAGGCCACCCCGTAGCTGCTGTACTTCACGCTCTCGACCAGCTTGCCCACGTCCGTCAAGACCGCTGACACATCCGCCCGCCAGTTCTGGCAGTAATACCGCCGCTCTTCGAGCGTCCCGTCGGAGGCCGCCTCCCAGGCGGTGTTGGCGTCCTTGTCCCGCAGGATCACGCTGTCAATATAGCTGCTCCCCCCGTACCCGCCAAACCCGGCCGCGTGGTAGACAAACCGCTCCTTGGGGTCGTCGTCCTCGGTGTTCGCGTCGTTCGGGTCGTGGTAGTACGTCCCGATGATCCGCCACCGCTCGTCGTAGGCGTGCCAGTACCAGGGGTCGTCATCGTCGACGTCAACGTCGGTGTCCACGTCGTAGTGGTACCCGATCCGGTACCCCAGCCCGTTGTAGCGGTGTTCGACCACCAGCGCCGGGCTCCCCCCGCGGGTCCAGACCTCCCTCAGCCGCCCGAAGGCATCGTACACGTACGTGTAGTCCACCCCGTCATCACTCAGGCCGCCCACCGCGTTGTAGCTCAGGTTGTAGGCGTTCTCGTAGCCGGCCGTGGCGTTGGTGTCCTGGTCCCGGTCGGTCAGCTCGTTGACGACGTTGTGGGTCCGGTCCTCCTGGAACTCCTGCGGCGGCACGTTGTCCAGGTAGTCGTTGTCCCCGTTGAGGTCGAGCTTGTGGTTCGACCAGTTGCCCACCTGGTCGAGCGTCCACTGCTCGTAGCGGGAGCGGGTCGTGATCCCGCTCGTCAACTCGCCCTCGTCGGTCTGGATGAGACGGTTCAAGTTGTCGAGGCCGTAGAGCGCATCAAACACCCGCGTGCCGCCGGACGTGCGGAGACTGTCCAGGACGCTCACGATGTTGGAGTTGCGGTCGTAGGAGAGCGCCACGTTGTAGATGTTGGCCGCGCCGGCACGGGATGCGGCGGAGCTGGAGCCTTCCCAGATATTGGTGACCACCCGGTCGAACCGGTCGAGGTTCGCGTAGAGGCCAGCGCCCGTGGCGTGCTGGGTGATCGCGTTGCACTCCACGAGGTCCGTTGAGACCAAGGAGCCGGAACCGATATACTCGTACTCCGCAAGGATGACTCCGTGGCCGATTAGCACTTGGGAGACTCGCGAGTGAGAATCATCAAGGCGATTGCCTGTGGAGAGATAGGTGTACGACACGGTGTCGACGCTGTTGTAGGTGGCTGACGTCCGTCGTACGACTGTTCGCCCGCCTGTCGGCGTTGCCTTGGTGTGGAAGTAGCTGAGTGCGAAGGAGTCCCGCTCCGAGCCGCCGGAGATCGCCGAGTCGGGGTCCTGGGTGAAGGTGGCCAGGTTGCCCCAGTCGTCGTAGGCGTACTGCACCTGGTCCCGCTCCACCATGCCCCCGCCGTCGTCCCCGTACTGTGTGACAGTGTTGGGGAGCCCGCGGGAGAGGTACGCGGTGCTGATCTGCTCGACGTACCCGTCGAAACCACCGGCCAGGTTGGTCACCTCCCGGAGCGTCTCCCGCCCCGCGGTGTCGTAAGTGGTCTCGATGATGTTCCCGGCCTGGTCCTTGGAGTAGGTCATCTGCCCCTGGGCGTTGTAGGCGTGGCTGACCACATCCGAGCTGTCCGAGTCGATGTTCGCGACGGTGGTGCCGCCGTTGGAGCTGTCGGGGTACTTCACCGCCCGCAGCAGGTGCCCGGTGGCGATCTTCATGGCGCTGGGCGTCCCCTTGGTCGAGCCGTAGATGTACGTCGTCACCTGGTCGGTGCTGCCCGTTGGCAGGTCGGCCGTGATCGAGGTCCTCAGCGCCTTGCTGTACCCGTAGATCACGGTCTGATCGTCGTCGCCGGTGCCGTCGCCCGGGGTGCCGTTGACGTAGTTGCTGATCACCTTGGTCTGGCGGAAGAGGGCGTCGTACTCGAAGCGGGTCTTGGCCCCCGTGGTCCCGGTGGGGGCGCTGGGCAGCCCCGGCGCCTCGACCTCCAGCGTGGTCCCGTTGTCGTTGTAGACGGTCGTCGTCCGCAGTGCCGTGTCCGAGCGGGTCGGTACGCTCAGGCTGCCCCGCGTGAAGGTGTTGCTGGTGTCGCTGCGGTCCCCCACGATGCCGTGGGTCCCGTAGCGCACGGTGTCCGTCATACGGTCCTGGCTGTCGTACCACATCGAGGCGATGCCGACGCGCCCCTTCACATCCAGCGCGGTGAGGGTCAGGAGCGTCCCCGTGCCCGCCGACCCGCCGTCGGCGTTGAGGTCCAGCTCGCCGGTCGTCCCGTTGGCCAGGTCGTCGTAGTGCCTGCTGATGGAGACGGTCATGAGGACGTTGTCGGAGTCCTCCGACTCGTAGGCCGTCTGGTGCTCCTCCAGGACGATGTCGCCCGCCAGGCTGGTGCGGAGGTTGGTCGTGTCCCAGACCGCCGTGCTCGCCGAGGCGTGCCCGTACTGCGTGTCGTCGTCGGTCGCCAGCATGAAGGCCAGCACCCGCCGGCCCAGCCGGTCGTAGCGGTATTTCTCGTGTGCGCCCTCACCCTTGACCTTCATCACCCGCCCCGCCGGATCGTACCAGGTCAGGCTCTCGATGAAGTCGTCATCGGAGCCGTCCGCCTGGTCGATCTTGTACCGGGTCGTCTTCCAGGCCCGCCCCAGCTCGTCGTAGAAACTCTTCGACAAGGCCACCCGGTTGCTCTGCGTGCCCGTGGCGCCGGGGTCGGTCGTCCCGACGGTGATGCTGCCCGTGGAGGTGTACTGGGCCGCGGCCGTCACCCGGCCGAGGTTGTCCACCTTCACCAGCGAGTGCGGCGCCTGGGCGTTGGTGGTCAGCAGCGCCCGGCCGCGGAAGTCGTAGGTGTAGGTCGTCTGCCGCTGGCCTGTGGTGTTATCCTGGATGAAGGCCGTGCGGGTGGTGATGTGGCTGTTGCCCCCCGCGCTCCCGCCGTCGAAGGTCAGTTCGGAGGTCTTGACCATGTTGTTGGTGCCGCTGGCCTCGC
>JBBDXI010000081.1:92007-93378 GCA_040902425.1 Phycisphaerales bacterium | reverse complement strand
CAGCAACTTCGGCACTGCTGCGCGGCGAAGACGCCGCGAGCAGTGGCACACGGAACCGGGCCGCGAGCAGTGGCACCCGGACGGGGGCTCCGCCGCGGCATCCTGCTGGTGGACGCGATCGTGGGCACGGTGCTCCTGGGCGTGGCGCTCTCGGTAATCCTGGGGCTGGGGTCGCGGGCGATGACGGCGCAGATCGACGGGGAGGAGCTGCAGACGGCCGCGATGCTGATCGACGAGCAGCTGAACCTGGTGCTGGCCCGGGGCCCGGACAACTACGGCTCGCGGTTCGACCTCGAGGGCCCGTGCGACCCGCCCTTCGAGAAGTACACGTACGCGCTCTCGATCGAGGGCGGGCAGGGGGGCGAGGCCTACCGCGTGACGGCGACCGTGTCGTGGACGGGGAGAGGCCGGGCGCGGTCCGAGTCGGTCGAGACGATGATCGCGCCGCGCCTGGGCGATGAGCCCGACCCGGACCGGCGCCCGAAGGAAAGCGTGGACCGGTTGCAATGACGACCGCTCGCGCCACATCCCGGGCCCGCCCCCGCGGCTTCACGCTCGTCGAGCTGATCGTGGCGTCGGTCGTCGGCGCGATGGTCGCCGGGGCGACCGTCATGTCCATGTCGCAGTTGCTCTCGATGAAGGCGCGGGCGGTGGGGCGGCAACAGGCGTACGGGCGTGCCGAGGCCGCGGCCGCGACGGTGGCGAGGGACCTGGTGAACGCGATCCGCGACAGCGACCTGGCGCACGCGCGGGTGGCCGTGATGGATTCCGGGGATGCGGAGCAGCCGCAGGACCAGCTGCTGCTGTTGGCCCGCTCGGCCCGCCGGGCCCGCCCGGGGGGTGAGGACCCCGAGGGCGGGGCCTACGAGGTCCACCTTCGGATCGCGCCGCTGGCGAGCAGGCCGGAGACGTCGGCGCTCTGGCGGCGGATCGACCCCGCGCTCGACATCGCGATCGACGGCGGGGGCGTGGCGTCGGCCGTGGTCTCGGGCGTGGTTTCGATGCAGGCCGAGGCGACCGACGGCGAGGCGTGGTTCGAGGCGTGGGATTCGGACCTCGACGGCATGCCCCACGCGGTGCGGGTGACGATCACGGCCTCGTCGGATGACGGGCGGGTGACGGCGGTGGCCCGCCGCACGGTGGCCATCGACCGTGTGCCGATCCCGCCCGAGCCGCCGGATGAGAGTGCGCCGACGGGGGCCACCGGCCCCACGGGCGACCCCGCGGCCCCGGCGGGCGGCGGCACACCCACCGGCGGGTCGCCCGCGCCGAGCCCCGGCCCCGTGCCCGGCGGCGGTAGCGGGGGAGGTCCGCGAGGGGGCGGAGGGGGAGGGCCGCACAGATGGTCTTCGAAAATTTCCGATCCGAAAG
>JBBDXI010000081.1:48928-91997 GCA_040902425.1 Phycisphaerales bacterium | reverse complement strand
GGGGGGGGGGGGGGGGGGGGGGCGGGGGGGGGGGGGGGGGGGGGGGGGGGGGGGCGGCGATCGCGGCGGTGGCGGCGGCGCCCCGGCGGGCGGCGGCGGGGGAGGTCGCCCATGAGACCGACCCTGAACGGCCGTGGCTTCGCGACGCTCCTGGTCATGCTGGTCATCGCGATCGCGTCGGTGGTGATCGTGGTGGTGCAGACGGCGGCGTACACCGAGGCGATGACGGGTCGCGAGGCCCTGGCGCGGGTGCGGGCCCACTGGGCGGCGCGGGCGGGCGTGGAGGCCACGCTGGCGAGCCTGGAGTTCAACACCCAGAATCCCGAGATCGGCGACGCCTTCACGCTCATCGGCGACATGGCCGACGTCTCCGAGGGCGAGTTCAGCCAGAGCCTTTACCGCGTCTCGCACACGGCCGACGGGAAGGAGATCCTGGGCCCCGCGGATGCGCACGCGAAGCTCAACATCAACCTGATGACGCGGGCGCAGCTGCTGAACCTGCCCCTGATGTCCGAGGATGTCGCCGACGCGATCCTCGACTGGATCGACCCCGACGACGACACCAACCCGCTGGGCGCTGAGATCGGCTTCTACGCCTCCCTGCCCTACCCCTACGAGCCGCGCAACGGGCCGATGCGCTCGATCGAGGAGCTGGAGCTGGTCGCGGGCGTCTACCCGGATTTCGTCCGGGGCGAGGATGCGAACCTCAACGGCCTGCTCGACCCGGAGGAGGACGACGGCGATGCCTCCTTCCCGCCAGACAACGCCGACGGGAAGCTCGACGCCGGGTGGGCGGCGATCCTGACGGCGTCGAGCATCGACGACGTCATGACGCCCAGCGGCCAGGCGCGGCTGGACCTGCGGACCGCCTCGGAGGGCGACGTCGCCGGGCGCGCGGACCTCGACGCCGACCAGGCGAAGATCGTGGTCGATTACGCGGCGCAGTACGAGCAGGCCCAGATGCAGGACTTCATCCGCAGCAACCTGGGGACGCTGGTGCGCCGCACCCCCGGCACCACCCAGGAGCAGGCCCGGGCGGCGGGCCGCAGCGCCCTGACCGACGAGCAGATCGCCAGGCTCCTCGACGAGGCGATGATCGGCACGCCCGCCGAGACCGGCCCGCGCCCCGGGAAGCTGAACCTCAACACCGCCCCGGCCGAGGTCCTCCAGCACCTGTTCCCCGACGACGTCGCCCTGGCCGACTCGATCCTCTTCGAGCGCGAGTCCCGCCCGGACGGGTTCACCTCCCTCGTCGATCTCCTGGCTATCCCCTCGATGAGCCGCGGGCGCCTCGCGGGGGTCTACCCGCTCCTGACGGTCCGGTCCAACGTCTTTACCGTGACCTGCCGCGGCCGGGACCTGCGGACGGGCCTGGAGGTTGAAATGATCGCCACGCTCGACCGTTCTTCCCTGCCGGTCGTTATCAAGGATCTGCGAGTCCGATGAGCCAGACACCCGCCCATTCCAACGGAAAGGCCCATTCCCCGCACCGGGTGGGGGCTCTGCATCGGCAGGGCGACCGCTGGCGGCTGCTGATCCTGGAGGGCCGGGGCGAGGGGGCGGTGCTGGAGGCCCGGACGCTGGCGGCCGACCCCTGGGGGGCCGTGGCCGACGCGACGGAGCGGCACAGGCTGGAGCGGGTGGTGGTGGTGGCCCCGGGGCGGGCGACGGTGGCCCGGTGCGCCGGGGTGCCGACGGGGACGCCGGAGGAGATGGGGGCCGCGGCCTCGCTGATGGCCGAGGTGCAGCTGCCCGAGTCGCTGCCGGCGCACCGGCGCAGCGCCGCGGTGATCCCCGACGAGGAGCGGCCGGGGCTGCGCACGGCCCTGCTGACGGGTTGGGCCCCGGACGGGCGGGGGCCGTCGGACGCGGCGCCGGAAGGGACGGACGTCTCGTACACGACGCCGATCGCGGCGCTCGCGGCCCTGCGGGGCGGGACGGGCGCGGCCCTCTACGCCGACCCGCACGAGGGCGCGGTCTCCATGATCGCCGGCGGCGCGGAGAGGACGCTCGTCCGCGTGCTCGTCGAGGAGAGCGCGGGGGGCGGGTTCTGGCGGGCAGTGTCGCTGATCTCGGCGGAGACGGCGGCGGCGGCGGGGGTCCCCGCGCCGGCGGTGTCGCCCGGCTCGGTGGGCCCGGCGCTGCGGCTGGACCCGCGGAGCCTCGCGCGGCTGCGCAGCGCGGTGCGCGACGTGCCGGACCGGGCGGAGTGGCTGAACGATTACGGCGTGGCGCTGGGCGCTGCGCTGCTGGCGACGAGCCCGGACCTGCTGCTGCGCCCGCTGGCGTCGCTGCGCGAGAGCGCCCCGGTGATCCGCGAGCCGGTGCTGTCGCGCGCGGTGGGGTGGCTGGCCATCCCGCGGAACGCGTGGGTGGTGGTGGCCGCCTCGCTGGCGCTGCTGCTGCTGGGGCCGCTGGCCCTGGGGGCGGCGCGCCTGGCGATCGTCGAGGCCAAGGCCCGCGGCCTTCCGGACGGCAAGGAGCGGGGCGAATCCGCCCGGCGCCAGGCGATGGTGGCGCAGCTGGAGCGCAGCCGCTGGCCGATGACTAAGCTCCTGGCGGATGTCTCGGCGGCGGCGCCCGTGGGCGTGGTGGCGGACACGGTCCGCATCTCGACCGACCAGGGCGTGACGATCACCGGCACGGCGGAGAGCCCCGAGCAGGTGAACGTGCTGCAGTCGAACCTCAACGACACGCGGCTGTTCAGCGACGTGCGGGTGAACCGCGTGGAGAGCACGCCCGCGGGCGTGGACTTCGACATCACCGCGTCGGTCTCGAGCCCGTACGCCAACGTGACGGTGAAGCCGGAGACCGACTTCGCCGCGAGGCCCCTGGCGGTGCGGCTGTACGGCGACGAGAAGGCGACCAACACCGCGACGCCCGTGCCCCGCCGGCGGTCCGGCGAATCGACCACAAGCGCCGCCGCGCCGCGCGAGGGCCGGCGCGGGCGCGACCGGGGCGGCGATGGCGAGGGCGCGCCGGCGCCGCGGATCACGGGCGATCGCGCCGAGCGGCCGCGCGAGGGCGTCTCAACCCGCGCCGCCCCGCCCAACCCGGGTGATGCGCCCAAGCCCCTGACGGACGAGCAGATCGCGGCGATGGACCAGCCGACGGCTACCCGCGAGATGGTGCAGCGCCGCGTCTTCTCGCAGAAGGCGGGGCTGGAGGCGGGGACGAAGCAGAGGCTCGAGGACGAGGTGAACCGGCTGAAGGCGCGGCTCGACCAGCTCCGCGCCGCCGGCGGGGGGAGCCAGGCATGAGCCCGCTGCTCGCCCGCTACCGCGCCCTGCCGCGCACGGCCAGGTGGGCCCTCTGGGCCGGCTGCGCGCTCGTCGGCTACTTTGTGATCGTCGAGCCGATCGTCGGGCTCTCCGTCGATCTGCACACCCGTGCCGACGGGAGGGCCTCGCTCCTGGTCGCGCTCGACCGGGAGGCCCAGAGCGGCCACTCGCACCAGGCCGCCACGGCCGTGGCCAAGTTCGGCCTGGTGGACCCGCCCGGGAACGTGCCCGAGCAGGCGATGCTGGCGTTCAACAAGCGGGTGTCGGAGGTGCTGGAGAAGCACGGGGTCCGCAACTCGCGGCACACCACGCGGACACTGCCGATGGGCCCGGGGCCGCTCACGCTCTCGCTGGCCACCGGCGAGAAGGCCGAGCGCCGCGTCGCCGAGATCCAGTTCGATTCGACGCCGGAGAACATCGCCTCGGTCCTCGCGGACCTGGAGCGCTCGCCCGAGGTGGCGTCGGTCTCGCGGGTGCAGGTCCGCCGGACCGAGCGCGACAGCTCCTCCCGCCTGCTGCACGCCACCATCGCCGCCGAGGCGTGGGTCATCACGAGGGGACGCGCCCGATGAACGCCGTCGGCTCCATCCAGGCGGTGTCGCGCCGGCTGGGCCCCGAGGGGCTGGTCGCGGTCGCGGTCGCGGCCTTCATGCTGATCGTGCTGGTCCTCTCCGCCCGCGGGCTGGTGGCGGGGCTGTTCGTCCCCTCGGCCGTCCGCGTCGAGCAGGCGGAGAAGGAGATCCAGGAGCGCGCCGGTGAGTTCGAGAAGGGCTTCCAGAAGCAGGTCGCGCAGGTGAACGGGCGGTCGCTGTTCCTGATCCCCGGGCGCCCGCCGCCGCCGCCCGTGGACAGGCCGGTCGTCGATACCACGCCGCGGCCGCCGCCGCCGGCCACCTACGGCGGCCCGGCGCTGATCGCGATGGTCAACGACGTCGCCTGGTTCGCCGACGGGACCAAGCTCACTCCCGGCGAGGGCAAGAGCGACCTGAAGGTGGTCGAGCTGCGCCCGCCCTGGGGGGCGCTGGTGAAGTGGAAGGATGTCGAGTTCACGGTGAACCTGTTCGACCGCGACTCGGTCGTGTACCCCGCGCCCAAGCCGGCCGGCACGACCACCGCCGCGGCCCCCTCGGCGACAGTCCCGAGGGTTCCCGAACCCCTGATGGGCCCCGACGCCCCGCCGGACCTCACCGAGGCGGAGGAGCCGCGGTCCGAGGGCCCCGGCAACGGCTCAGCGCCCGAGCCCGATGCCCCCGCCCCCGTCGGCGACCCCGAGCCCCAGCCCGAGCCCGAGCCTGAGCCCCCCACCGCGCCGCCGCACGTCCCACCCGCCGATCCCCCGGCCGATCCGCCCGCCGACCCCGCCGGCGAGCCCCCCGCGCCCCCCGCGCCCCCCGCCCCTGCTCCCACCGCCCCCCCCGAGAGCCGCTGATGCCCCGCACTCCCCGCACGACCCGTTCCACCGTCCCCACCGCCGCGGCCGCGCTCGTGCTGGCCGCCGGCGCTGCGCTGGCCCAGAACGAGGCCCCCGCGCCGGCGATGCCCGGCGGCCCGGCGCCGGTGCTGAGCGCCCCGGAATCGCGCCCGGCCCCCGCGGAGGCGCGCCCGGCGGCGCCCCGGCAGGGCCCCAACGGGCGCAAGGCCCTGGAGGGCCCGCCAACGAAGCTGGCGTTCAACCGCGTCACGGTCGAGCAGCTGATCCCGTTCCTGGTGGAGGCGACCGGCAAGGTCATCATGCCCCAGCAGGACGTGATGAGCATGCGGATCACCATCCTGAACGACAGGGAGATCCCGCGGAACAAGGCGCTGGACCTGGTGATCCTGGCCCTGCAGCAGAACGGGATCGCGGTGATCGAGCGGGAGGACACGGTCGCCCTGCGCTCGCTGGCGGAGCTGACGCGGGGCGATGTGCCGGTGATCGGGTCGGAGGAGTCGGTGCTGCAGCGCGAGGATGAGGGGACGATCGTCGAGAAGGTCTTCCGGCTCCGGAACTCCAATGCGAAGGCGTACGGCGACTTCCTGAAGAACACGGTCCCCGACTACGCGAAGATCACGGTGGATGAGGACTCGAACCAGATCGCGGTCATGGGCAACATCGCGCTCCTGAAGCGGCTGGAGGTGCTGATCGGCGAGTTGGACAGGATGCCCGACAACGCCGTCAAGACGGAGACGTTCCGCCTGCGCTACGCGGACGCCGAGAAGGTGGTGCAGAATATCCAGGACCTGTTCAGCCCGGACGGTACGGGGCGGCAGGGCGGCGCCCGCGGGGGTGGCGGCGGTGGCCGCGGCAACCAGCCGCAGAACCAGCCCCCGTTCTTCCGGTTCCAGGGGCCGCAGGGCGAGACCAGCACCGCGGCGCCGCAGACCCTCCGCGTCTCGGCCAACACACAGCAGAACTCGGTCACGGTCGTGGCCGATCCGGCGGTGTTGGACCAGATCCGTCAACAGGTCGAGGAGTACTGGGATGTCCCGCTCCCCGACGAGGTCGTGAAGCCGAAGGTCTACCAGCTCCAGTACAGCGACCCGGTGAAGGTGCGGGCGCTGCTCGAGGGCCTTTTCGGGAGGCCCACGACCACGGGCGGCGGGCAGCAGGGCGGCGGCGGTGGGGGCGGGGGGGGCCAGCCTGTGGGCACGAGCGCCACGCAGGGCGCGGGCCGGCTCGCGGGACAGTTCTCGTTTCAGGCCATCCCCGACGCCAACCAGCTGGTGGTCATATCCAAGAGTCCCGACAACCTCAAGGTGATCGACGAGATCATCGCCGAGCTCGACCGGCCCCAGACCATCGGGCTCCCCGCGATCGTGGCCCTCAAGCACGCCGACGCGGAGGACCTCGCCGAGCAGCTCAACACCCTCCTCGCTCAGGACGGCACCATCGCGCAGATCAACCGCTCGGCCCGCGGCCTGACCGATTCCAGCTCCACCGCCAGCCCCTTCTCCAGCACGACCACCACCGACCCCAACACGGGGCAGAGCACCACCCAGCAGACGAGCGCCAACGTCATGCCCTTCTGGTGGCAGCGTGGCCGGCCGCCGACCGACCGGCAGGCCAACTCCAACCTCATCGGCCAGGTGCGCATCGTTCCGGTGTGGCGGCAGAACGCCCTGATGGTCATGGCGCCGCCGGAGTACAAGAACTCGGTGGTCACGCTGGTCGAGCAGCTCGACCAGCCGGGGCGGCAGGTGCTGATCTCCGCCGTCATCGTCGAGGTGCAGCGCGAGGACGCCCTCTCGCTGGGCCTGCGCTGGAGCAGCCAGAACATCACGCCGACCAACGCCGACAACTCGATCTCGATCGGAGGGGACGCCTCGGGCACCAAGGACAACCTGCTGCCGTCGCTCTTCGACACCTCGGTGCTGAACGCCAACGTGAACCTGAACGTCATCCTCCAGGCCCTCGCCCAGAAGACCGACGTGAACATCCTCAGCGAGCCCAAGGTCTTCACCAGCGACAACCAGGAGGCCGAGTTCTTCAGCGGGCAGGACATCCCCTTCATCACCGAGAGCCAGCCCAACACCCAGGGCAACCTGGTCCAGAGCTTCGACTACAAGGCGGTGGGCATCCAGCTGCGCGTCCGGCCGCGGATCACCTTCAAGCACGACGTGGACCTGCGGGTGAACGTCGAGCTCTCGAGCATCGTCCCCGGGCAGACGCTGTTCGGCGGGGCGATCGTGGACCGGCGCGAGACGACCACGCAACTGATCGTGCAGAACGGTCAGACGGTGGTGATCTCCGGGATCCTCCGCGCCGAGGACACGGACGTGATCCGCAAGATCCCGTTCCTGGGCAGCCTCCCGCTCATCGGGCCGCTCTTCCGCTCGACGGACAAGACCAAGACCAACACCGAGCTGCTCGTCTTCATCACCCCCCTGGTGGTGGACAACGAGTCGAGCATGGACGAGGTGAACGAGCGGTACCGCGCGAAGCTGAAGGAGCGTCTGGAGCGGCTGGAGAAGGAGATCCCCGCGCTCCCGGGCGGGTCGAAGCCCGACATCGAGACCGCCCCGCCGCCCTCGCCCCCCCCCGCCCCGGCGGGCAACGCCGCCACGGAGTGAGCCGGTGGCACGCCGAACGATCTCCCGTGCCCGTGCGGTCGTGGCGGCCGCGGCGCTCGCGCTGCTCGCGGCGTGCGTGGCGGAGAAGCCCCGGCGCACCGGCCTGCGTCACGCCCCGGCGCCGGCGCCCGCCGAGCTGCCGGCCGGGCCGATCGCCAAGCCCGCGCCGCCCGGCGCGACGACCAGCTCGCGGATCCAGGTTCAGATCGGGTCCCTCGACGGGGAGCACGGCATCCGACGGACGTGGGTCCGCTACGACGGCCAGGTTCTTCCGATCGTGTCTCCCGACGGGCGGTACCTCGCCGTGCAGGACGGCGAGCCGCCTACGTGGCCGACGCTCCTGGCGGAAATGGCGGCCGAGCCACCGGCGAACACAACCCTGGCGGCCTACGACCTCACGCAGGCCCCGGCGCGCCGGATCGACTGGCCCGGCGTGGAGGGCGGGCTCCTCCTCGGCCGATCCGCCGACACGCGGGGCTTCCTCGTCGAATCGCCCCGTCCCGACGGCTCGCGCTGGATCGGGCGCGTGTCGTGGGCCAGCGGACAGGTGCAGTGGCTGGTGCAGGGCGACGCCGTCAACGCCCACGCGGTGCTGACCGCGGATGGCTCGCTGCTGTTCACGCGGCGCGGCCGGCTGGACGAGCGGGCCGACCTGGTGCTGCGGACGCCCGGGGGCGTGGAGATCGCCCGCGAGCCGGACGAGGGCACGTACGCGTTCCCGCTCGCCGGGCCCGATCCCGAGGTCGTCTACGTGCTGCGGCTGACCCCCCGGGCGACCGAGATCGAGGCCGTGCGCGTGCTGACCGATGCCGGGCGCCCGCCCCGCTTCGGGTCGGCATTCTCGCGGGGGATGATCGCCGCGGGGGGAGAGCTGGTCGTGGCGTACCAGGCAACCGCGCCCGTGCAGGGCCCGCTGCCCGCACCGCCGCGCACGAGCCAGGCGGACCCGGGCACGCCGCGTCCCGGCGCGGGAGAGCCGCAGCCGGTCTTCTACCCGCTCCAGGGGCGGATGGCGCTCTTTGACGTGCGCTCCGGCGGGTTTGCGCTCCTCCCGCACCAGTCGATCGCGGCCGTGCGCTGGGATGCCGACGGGGCGACCGGCTACTTGTGCACCACGCCCGAGGGCCTCGTCTTCGCGCCGCGCCCGCGGATGCCGGGCGATCGGGGCGACCGGACCCCGCCCCGCGACATCCGGATTGCCGCAACCCCCTACGTGCCGCGCATCACCTCCGACCCGGACCGGCCCGTGGTCCTCTTCGGCCCCGCCGGGCGCGACCCGCGGATGCTGGAGGTGCTGCTGATGCGCCAGTCGCCGGTCGATGCCATGCCCTGAGCGCGACGGGCCCGGTCTCCTCGCGGATCCTTGTTCGCGGGTGCCCGCCGCTCCGTGGCGGTGTGTTGTCGGGCGCGCGTGGTGGGGCCGAACGGACCGGCTCGGAGAGCCGGGCTACCCGGAACCGGGAGCCGGGCTACCCGTGCCTCTACCATCCGCCCGCGAGGAGGGTGCCGGAACGACCATGAGCCACGCCGCCATCCATCCCGACGCGGGCCCGGGCTCGCAGCGTCCCATCATGGAGCTGCTCCGCATCGCGGGGCCCACGGTGGCGACGATGACGTCGTACACGCTCATGCAGTTCGTGGACAAGTTCCTCGTCGCCCACATCGGGCCCGACCCGGTCTACGTCGGGGCCCAGGGCAACGGCGGGCTGGCCGCGTTCGTCCCCATCGCCATCGCGATGGGCATCCTCACGGTCATCAACACCTACGTCTCGCAGAACCTCGGGGCGGGGCGGCCCGAGCGGGGGCCGGCGTACGCCTGGAACGGCCTGTGGATCGCGGCCGTCTACTGGGCGGCCGTCCTCCTGCCCTTCGCCTTCGTCCTGCCCCGCCTCTTCGACGCCGCGGGGATGGCCCCGGAGCAGGCGCGGCTCGCCGCCGACTACGGCCGGGTCCTGGTCTTCGGGGCGATCCTGACGATCGCCACGCGGGCGATCGCGCAGTTCTTCTACGGGATGCACCGGGCGGGGATCGTGCTGGTCGCGGGGCTGGCGGCCAACATCCTGAACATCGTCCTCAGCGCGCTGCTCATCTTCGGCAACGGCGAGGCGCCGGCGGGCCTGGGCCGGTTCGGCGAGGCCACGGTGGCGGCGGGGGCGTGGCTGGGCATCCGGCCGATGGGCATCGCCGGCTCGGCGTGGGGGACGGTGATCGCCACGGCGGTGGAGCTGGCCATCCCCATGGCCCTGTTCCTGGGGCCGCGCCTGAACCGGCTCTACGGCACGCGGGCGGCGTGGCGCCCGTCGCTGCCGCACATCCGCGACCTGCTGCGCATCGGGTGGCCGGGCGGGCTGATGTTCGGCAACGAGATGGTCTGCTGGTCGTACTTCATGGTGCACCTGGTGAGCGGCTTCGGGAAGCACCACGCGACCGCGGGGTGGATCGCCCACCAGTACATGCAGATGAGCTTCATGCCCACGGTGGGCATCTCGGTGGCCTGCACCGCGCTCGTGGGCAAGTATATGGGCATGGGCCGGCCCGACCTCGCCGCCCGCCGGGCCCGGCTGGGGCTGGCCGTGGCGATGGTGTACATGGGGGTCTGCGGGGCGGTGTTCATCGTCTTCCGCGAGCCGCTGATCGGGTTCTTCGTGCAGGACCACACCCCGCCGGGCGACCGCGACACGCTCATCCGCCTCGGGTCGCTCTTCCTGATCGCCACCGCCACCTTCCAGCTCTTCGACGCGGTGGCGATGGTCCTCAGCGGCTCGCTCCGCGGCGCGGGCGACACGGTCGCGCCGGGCATCGCGACGGTCGTGTTGTCGTGGCTGTTCATCGTCGCCGGGGGCGAGGCGATGACCCGGCTGTTCCCGGGCCTGGAGTCCCTGGGCGCCTGGATCGCCGCCGCGTCCTACATCGGGGTGCTCAGCCTCTACTTCGGCCTCCGGTTCGCCCGGGGGAAGTGGCGCTCGATCCGGCTCGTCGAGGGCTCCCCGGGCGCGGCCGCGGGCGACGGGGTGGTGGACGGGATCGGCCCCCAGGCCGAGCTGGCCCCGCCGCCGGTCTCGCGCCCGCCCGCGGGGGCCGTGCTGCACCCCGGCCGCGACTAGCGCAGGGCCCGACCTATACTTGCCCCCACTACCCGAATCCCCCCCGGCAGGAGCACAACTGAATGGTTCAGACGAACCCCATGGACATGGTCATCGGGGCGGCCGAGACGCAGCGCGACGCCGCGGCCGGCAGCCGGCACTTGCTGGCGGCCAAGGCGGCGACGGGGCGCGGGGAGCGCGAGGCGGCGATCGCCGAGCTGCGCCGGGCCGTGAACGCCGACCCGGGGAACCCCGACGCGATGTTCGAGCTGGCGTACCGGCTGGACCTGGCGGGTGAAGAGGACGAGGCCCTGGCGCTCTACGAGCGGCTGACCGAGCACCCGCCGGCGAACATCAACGCCCTGATCAACCTGGCGGTCCTCAGCGAGGACCGGGGTGACTACGCCCGGGCCGAGCGGTGCCTGCGGCAGGTGCTGGAGACGCAGCCCAACCACCCGCGGGCGCGGCTCTATATGAAGGATGTGCAGGCCAGCCGCGAGATGGCGGTGGAGGATGAGGGGGACCGCGACCTGATCAAGCGCCGCGCGATGCTCGACACGCCGGTGACCGACTTCGAGCTCTCGGTGCGGGCCCGCACGGCCCTGAAGAAGATGAACATCCGCACCCTGGGCGACCTGCTCCGCATCACCGAGGCGGAGCTGATGAGCTACAAGAACTTCGGGGAGACGAGCCTGGCGGAGATCAAGAAGATGCTCCAGGCCAAGTCGCTCCGGCTGGGCCAGGGGCTGGAGGATGCGCACCGCAGCCGGCGGCACCAGATCGCCGACCAGCTGAAGGGGAGCGGGCGCGAGGCGGTGCTGAACAAGTCGGTGAGCGACCTGCAGCTCTCGGTGCGGGCGCGCAAGGCCCTGCAACTGCTGAACATCCAGACGCTCGGTGACCTCGCGAGCCACACCGAGGCGGAGCTGATGGGCGTGAAGAACTTCGGCGCCACCTCGCTGATGGAGGTCAAGGAGCGGTTGGCCGAGAGCGGGCTGGCGCTGCGGATGCTGGAGGCCTGAGCCGAGCAGGGCCCTGCGCCGGGGTGCCACTGCTCGCGGCGTCCTCGCCGCGCAGCAGTGCCGATCCCCCCGCGACCCCCGATGCCTTCGCACTGTGCGCCCGAGGACGGGCGAGCAGTGGGACCCGGACCAGCCACACGAGCCTCTTCCATACCATCAGAGCCGCGGCACACTTCGCCGCGGCTTCTTGCTCTTTGGGCCCCGGATCGCGCCCGAAGGCGTGCCGCCCCCTCGATCGGGGGGCGATCTGCGGCGATCAGGCGTGGATCCCGAGCACATCTTCCATCGTGTACACGCCGGCCGCCCGGCCGCGCAACCATTGCGCAGCGCGGAGGGCGCCGCGGGCGAAGAGGTCGCGCGAGGTGGCCCGGTGAGTGATCTCGAGGTACTCGCCGGGCCCGGCGAACCGCACCGTATGTTCCCCGATCACGTCGCCCCCGCGGATGGACACGACCTGGTCAGCGCCGTGGGGGGGGCGGGCGCCCCGGGCCGCCTCGGCCAGGCGCAGGGCGGTGCCGGAGGGCGCATCGATCTTGGCGCTGTGGTGCGCCTCGACGATCGAGCAGGCGTATTCGGGGCCGAGGAGCGCCGCGGCGCGCGCGACCAGCGCCGAGACGGCGGCGACCCCCAGGGAGGTGTTGGGCGCGACGAGCACGGCGACCCGGGCGCCCGCGCGCCGGATTTCTTCGAGGTCTCCCGCGCCGAGGCCCGTCGTCCCGACGAGCAGCGCCGCGCCGATGCGGGGCGCGAGCGCCGCCGCGCGCAGCGCGCCCGCGCCGCTGGAGAAGTCGATCACCACGTCGGCGCTCCCGGGGGCGAGGTCCGCGTCCGAACCGCTGATTTCAGGGCCGTTTGCGCCCTGCGCCGGCGCGCACGCCGCGCGCCCCAGCGCCGGAGACGCGGGCGACTCGAGCGCGCCGACCAGCGCGAACGACGCGTCCCCGTGCGCCAGCGCGCACACCCGCGCGCCCATGCGCCCCGCCGCGCCGCTGACGATGATGCGCGTGACTGCGCTTGACATCCGGTGTTCCCTCGTGTTTGATGAACAGCGACTGCCGCTCGCGGGCCCCGCGCGTCTGACTCAAGATCGGCGCGGCGGAGTTCCGATAGTAGAGCGAGCAGGTCGCACGCGGGCGGCCCTGTGGCACGCCGGCCGCACGATTCACGGTGCCCTGCACCAAACTCAGGAGATACGAAATGGCAAAGAAGCGTTCCAAGAAGGCGAAGAAGAAGGGCAAGAAGGCGAAGCGCAAGGGCGGCCGCCGCTAGAGCACACCCTCTCACGTCCGAGTTTCGAATCGGGATCGAACCATTCCGGCCCGCACACCCGTGCGGGCCATTACACCAGCCACCGATCGCACGGGGCCGGCCTAAAGGTCGGCCCCGCGGTCGTTTTGGGGGCCCCGGCCGCGGCGAGTAGGCTTGCGGCGTGGGCGACGTGCTGCTGATCTCCGATGAGCGGATG
The DNA here is from genome assembly GCA_040902425.1 of Phycisphaerales bacterium. Lineage (GTDB taxonomy): Bacteria > Planctomycetota > Phycisphaerae > Phycisphaerales > UBA1924 > JBBDXI01. The sequence continues at coordinate 79,096 of JBBDXI010000081.1, read as the reverse complement.
CTGGGGCACGACCCCGGCATGGGCCACCCGGAGCGGGCCGAGCGGCTCCTGGCGGTGTTGGCGGCGCTGCGGCGGGAGCCGGTGGGAGGGGTGCGCTGGGCGCCCGCCCGCCCCGTTTCGCGCGAGGCGCTGCACCACATCCACCGGCCCGCCCACGTGACGAACCTGCTCCGCCTGCGCGGGCGCAGCGCCGACCTCGACCCGGACACGTCGCTCTCGCCGGAGAGCATCGACGCCGCCCTCCTCGCCGCCGGCGCCGCGGTGGACGCGGCCGAGGCCGTCATGAGCGGCGCTGCGGGGGCCGCCTTCGCCCTCGTCCGTCCGCCCGGCCACCACGCCGAGCCGGGGCGGGCGATGGGGTTCTGTCTCTTCAACAACATCGCGGTGGCCGCGGCCGGGGCGCGTGCGCGGTTGGGGGCGGAGCGGGTGCTGATCGTGGACTGGGATGTCCACCACGGCAACGGCACGCAGGCCGCGTTCTATGGCGACCCCTCGGTGCTCCTCTTCAGCACGCACCAGTACCCGTTCTACCCCGGGACCGGGGCGCCGGGCGAAGTGGGGGAGGGCGAGGGGCGCGGGTACACGGTGAACGTGCCGATGCCGGCGGGTTGCGGCGACGGGGACTACGCGGCCGTCTTCGGGCGTGTGCTCGCCCCGATTGCGGACGAGTTCCGGCCGGATCTGGTGCTGGTCTCCGCCGGCTTCGATGCGCACCGCGCGGACCCGCTGGGGGAGATGCTGGTGACCGAGGCGGGGTTTGCGCACCTGTGCGGCGTCGTGCGCGGGATCGCCGGGCGGCACGCGGGCGGGCGGCTGGCGCTGGTGCTGGAGGGCGGGTATGACCTGGAGGCGTTGCCCGCCAGCGTCCGCGCGTGCGTGGATGTGCTTGCCGGGGCGGGGCCTCCGGCGGTCGAGGACGGGGAGCGGGGCTTGGAGATCGCGGGGCGGGTCCGGGAGGTGCAGGGGGAGTTCTGGCCGTCGCTGCGGTGAGAGCGGCCGGTGAATCACGTCGTCGTCAGGTCGCGCCGGGCGAAGATCGCCGCGCCCGCCGCCCAGAACGCCGCGCCGATCGCCAGGAGCACGGCGATGCCGCCCAGCGGCCACGCCCCGTCGCGCATGGTCAGCAGCGGCCGGTAGTACCGCAGCACGCTCAGGTACTCAAACCGCCGGGCCGGCTCCCAGAGCTGGGCGAGGTAGTTCACGAGGAACGACGTGACCACCAGGGCGAAGATGAGCCCGATGGCCCACCCCCGCCGGTCGGAGAACGACGAGCACAGGGCCCCCAGGCCTCCGACCGCGAGATACATCGCCAGCATGTTCACCAGCACGATGACCACCCGCGCCCAGTCCGGGCGCAGGCCCTCGGGCAGCCAGCGGCTGCCGATGAAGTGGCCGGCGAGGGCCGCCGCGATGAGCACCGTCCCGGCCGCGCCCCAGGCGAGGGTGTCGGAGGCGTAGGCCCCGACGCGCGACACGGGCAGCCCGAAGAGGACGTCGATCGTCCCCCGGTCCACCTCGCCGGCGGGGACGCGGGTGGTCGCGATGGCCGCGTGCGCCCAGAGCAGGGCGAGGGCGACGGGGTGCGTCCAGGCGATGGTCCCGAAGGTCGCGGCGTCCATGTCCGGGGCGACCTTGGCCCCGATGAGCGCTTCGATGAAAGTCTGGGCGAAGCGGATCTGCATGATGTTGCCGACGATCTGCTGGGCGAACGTCGGCAGGACGTAGGCGAGGATGGCCTGGAGGATTGCCATGGCGGCCCCGAGCAGGAGCGTGGCCGGCAGCAGCTCGCGGGCGGACTTGAGGACGATGCCGCGGTTCACGCGATGTCCCCCTCGCGCGCGGGCGCCACGGGTGCCACGGGCGTGCCGTCTGCCCGGAAGACCGGGGTGCCGGAAACGGCGTCGGCTCGCCCGTGCCGTTCCTCGCCGCCCTCGTAGAACGTGCGGAAGAGCGTCTCCAGGTCCGGGCGGCCGATGGTCAGGTCGGCGATGTCGCGCCCGCGGAGCCACTCCAGGAGCGGCGCCACCGGGCCGGTGAGCAGCCCGTGCCACTCGCGCGGCTCGCGTCGGTCGAGGCCGAGGAACGGCGGCGGCTCGGGCGGCGGGCCGCCCCCCCCGGGGCCCCAGCGGATCGTCACCTCGTGCCCCGCGGAGCGCCGCAGCTCCTCCAGCGTCTCGTCGGCGACGATCCGCCCCTCGCGGACGATCGCAACCCGCTGGCACAGCTCCTCCACCTCGCTGAGCGTGTGGCTGGAGAAGAAGACCGTGGCCCCCGCCGCGGCCATGCGGCGCAGCCGGGCGTGGAGCGTCCGCTGCATCAGCGGGTCGAGGCTGGCGGTGGGCTCGTCGAGGATGAGGATGCGGGGGTTGTGGGCCATGGCGAGGAGGAGGCCCAGCTTCTGGCGCGTCCCGCGCGACATGGCCCGGACCTTGACCCTCAGGTCGAGGGCGAACTCCTCGGCGAGGGCCCGCCCGGCGGGGAGCAGGTCCAGCCCGCGGATGCGCCCGACCATGCGGAGGGCGGAGAGCCCGTTGAGCCACGGGTACAGCCGCAGATCGCCGGGGAGGTAGCCCAGCTCGCGCTTGATGCGCGGCCCGTCGCGCCAGCAGTCGTACCCCAGCACCCGGGCCGCCCCCGCCGTCGGGCTCAGCAGCCCCAGGAGCACGCGGATGGTCGTCGTCTTTCCCGCCCCGTTGGGCCCCAGAAAGCCGAACAGCATCCCCGCCGGCACGCGCAGCGACACCCCCTCGACGCCGCGCCGCGCCCCGTACCGGCGCGTCAGGTTCTCCAGCTCAATGGCGGGCACGGCCGGCGATAGTAGTTCGTGCGCGCCGCGGCCGCACGGCGTGCCGATGTGGTGCCGCGTGCCTCCCGAGCGGAATTCCTCCCAGGCCCGTGACCGGCGGCGAGCAGCCGATCAGGCGTTGAGCGGCCGAATCTCGACGCGGCCACCATCGGTCGCGTCGATGGCGAGATGACAGCCGCGCAGCATCGCCATCCCGAGCAGGAACGGCAAAGCGAGCGATTGGATCGCGTCGCGCGGCAAGACCAGCCAGCCGTTGAACCCTGTGTCCACGACTGCCCCGAACTCGGCGGGCTTGTTCCGTGGTCCACGAACGCGGACCGGCACGACGGCATCGCCACTCGGCTGGACCGACCCGACGATCATCGGTCCACGGCCCATCGGCCCCCGACGCGCCCGAGCGTCCCAACGCCGATCCTGGTCGCGTAGAGCGGTGCGCCGGGGCGCTTGGCGGCGGCCCCGGTCGGACGCCGCGAGGTGGTCCTGATCGAGCTCGTACTCGCCGGTGTCCACATCAATGACAACGAACTTTCCGTTGTGCTCAGGCTCCAGGAGGGGGCGCAACCGCTCCTCGTAGATCTGAGCCCCCCGCTGCGCGATCTCGCCGGGGGGACGGCCGTTGCTCGTGGACCCGGGCATCGAACCACTCCTCAACAGGACCGCCTCAATCGTAGCCTCGCGCCCGTCCGATCACTCAAACCTCAAGTGCTTCACGCTCTCCCCGCTGTCCCGCAGGTCGATCAGGGCCTCGATCCCGATCTCCAGGTGCTTCCGCGCGAACCGCTCGGTGACCTCCTTGTCGCTCGCGGTCGTCTTCACGCCCTCGGGCGTCATCGGGCTGTCGCTCACCAGCAGCAGGGCCCCCTTGGGGATCGAGTTGGCGAAGCCCACCAGGAAGATCGTCGCCGTCTCCATGTCGATCCCGATCGCTCGGATCTTCCGCAGGTACTCGCGGAAGGCCTCGTCGTGCTCCCACACGCGCCGGTTGGTCGTGTAGATCGTCCCCGTCCAGTAATCGCACTTGCTCTCGACGATCGCCTGCGAGACCGCCCGCTGCAGGCGGAAGCTCGGCAGCGCCGGCACCTCCGGCGGCATGTACTCGTTGCTGGTCCCCTCCCCCCGGATGGCCGCGATCGGCAGGACGAAGTCCCCCAGCTTGGTCTTCTTCAGCCCCCCGCACTTGCCCAGGAAGAGCACGGCCGCGGGGTCGATGGCCGCCAGGAGGTCCATGACCGTGGCGGCCATGGCGGAGCCCATCCCGAAGTTGAGGATGGTGAGGCTCTCCGCGGTGGCGGTCTGCAGGGGCCGGTCGCGCCCGACGACGGGGACGCCGAAGCGCTCGGCGAACATCTCGACGTAGTTGATGAAGTTGGTGAGGAGGATGTACTGGCCGAAGTCCTTGAGGGCGACCCCGGTGTAGCGGGGGAGCCAGTCGCGGATGATGGCGTCCTTGGTGCGCACGGGCAGTAGCGTACCGCGGGCGGGCTCATCCGGGCGGATCGGGTGTATCCTGCGGCGGGGCCGGGCTATCCGCGGCGTGGGCGAGCTTCCGCAGCACCCGCGATGCCTCGAGCGCGGTCCGCGTCCCCGGCCAGCGTGCGACCAGCGCCCGCAGCGCCGCCTCATCGGGCTTGCCCGAGCCGCGCGGCCGCAGGGCACGCTCCAGTTCCGCCCCGGTGCCCCTCGACCACGTGAACCACCGCGCCCGCGTGGTCTCCCCCGTGTGCGAGTTGGCCCCGATGTACGAGAGGCCGAGCTGCAGGCTCTTGTCGCCGGTGCGGGTCAGAATGAGCGTCCGCCCGTGGTGCGTGCCGACGAAGCCTTGCTTCGCCGGCTTCCCGCGGTCCAGCGTGGGATCAAAGGGCACCCAGCCGTGCCCCGGCAGGTACGCCTCGGCCCAGCGGTGCCAGCCCTTGTCCTGGAATGGGCCGCCCTCCGGCGCATCGGCGGCCGCGGGCTCGCGAGGGCAGATCGAGGCCCCGACAAAGCGCGTCGGGATCCCCGTCGCCCGGCAAAGGGCGCAGAAGACGTAGCTGAACTCCGAGCACGAGCCCTCGCGGCGCTGGAACACCTCGGGCGCAGGGTCCCATCCGTCCTCGGAGCGGTACTTGAAGGTCGAGGCGATCAGGTCGTGGATGGCCCGGGCGCGGTGGACTGGATTGGGGTGCTCGCGGAGGAGGCGGGCCCCCGTGTCCTTGATGATGGCCGTGCCCAGCCCGAAGACCGCGTGGTCGCGCGTGTAGGTGTCGCGGATGTCCCGCGGGATCGTGTCGAGCGCGTCCGCCGCCGCGGCCTTCGCCGGCTCCAGATTCACCTTTGCCGGCGGCGAGAGCCGCACCGTGCACGAGAACCCGACCTCCACCTCCCCCTTCGGCGGGATCGACGCGACCGCGACCCGCTTGATCTTCGTGCCGAAGGCGTCCGTCCGGTTGGAGATGTGCACCGGTGTGTTCCGCTCGATGCGGAAGCCCTCGACCCTCTGGCACGCGTCGGACTGGGGCACGGGCAGGTAGACGATCACATCCCGCAGCTCGCGGTCGGTCCGGTTCCGCAGCGTGTGGTGGTAGAAGACCTCGTACTCCACGCCGGCCGCGGCCGCGTCCGGGCGCGGCGTCGCCGGCTGCGCCGCGGCGATCCCAAGGGCGATGAGTAGTCCGGCGATCACAGCCGCAGTGTACCGGTCGCGGCCCTCCGCCCCGCGGCTGTTACGCGGGCGTTACCCCGGGGGCGCGGCGAGGGCCGGTGGTCCGCCGGGGGTAGACTCCTCCCGGAGGTGCCCGATGCCCCGAGTCACCCGAGCCGCCCTGATCCAGGCGTCCAACCCCCTCTCCGAGGGCGCCTCCCTCGCCGACATCAAAAAGGCGATGATCGAGAAGCACCTCCCCCTGATCCGCGCGGCCGCGGAGAAGGGCGCCCAGGTCTGCTGCCTCCAGGAGATCTTCTACGGCCCCTACTTCTGCGCCGAGCAGGATGCCCGCTGGTACGAGACGGCGGAGCCGATCCCGGACGGCCCGACCATCCGCCTGATGCAGGACCTCGCCCGCAAGCACGGCATGGTCATGATCGTCCCGATCTACGAGCTGGATATGGCGGGCGTCTACTACAACACCGCCGCCGTCATCGACCAGCGCGGGCAGTACCTGGGCAAATACCGCAAGCACCACATCCCGCACTGCCACCCCGGCTTCTGGGAGAAGTTCTACTTCAAGCCCGGCACCGGCGGCTACCCCGTCTTCCAGACCGACTTCGGCAAGCTCGGCGTCTACATCTGCTACGACCGCCACTTCCCCGAGGGCGCCCGCGAGCTGGGGCTGAACGGGGCCGAGATCGTCTTCAACCCCAGCGCCACCGTCGCCGGCCTCAGCGAGTACCTCTGGAAGCTCGAGCAGCCCGCCCACGCCGTGGCCAACCAGTACTTCGTCGGGGCCATTAACCGCGTCGGGCGCGAGGCGCCGTGGAACATCGGCGAGTTCTACGGCCAGTCCTACTTCTGCGACCCGCGGGGGAAGATCATCGTCGAGGCCAGCCGGGACAAGGACGAGGTCGTCGTCGCCGACCTGAACCTGGACATGATCCAGGAAGTGCGGAACGTCTGGCAGTTCTACCGCGATCGGCGGCCGGAGAGCTACACGCAGATCGCCCAGGCGTGATCGTGACGCCCGCAGCTGTCCGGTCGGGGCAATACCGGCCCGCCTCCCATCGTTCTGCCGTCGCCCGCTGATCCGCATCCAGGAAGCTCCCCATGAACCTCCGGCTCTGCATCGCCATCCTCGCCTCCGCTTCGGCGGCCCTCGGTCAGGCCACGCCGCAGACGAGCGCCCCGCCCGCGCCGCGCGAACGTGCGCAGGCCGAGCCGGCCCTGACCAGGCGAACCTGGACCGTCGAGGGCGCCGAACGGCTCGCCTTCCTCCACATCCCCGCCCCCCCCGCCGCCGCCAAGACCGACACACCCGTCGTCTTCGCCTTTCACGGGCACGGCGGGAACGCCCGCCAGGCATCGCGCTCGTTCCATATCGAGACCGAATGGCCCGAAGCGATCGTCGTCTACATGGAGGGCCTGCCCACCCCCGGCGCGCTCACCGATCCGGAGGGCAAGCGCAACGGCTGGCAAGCCCGCGAGGGCCTCCAGGACGACCGCGACCTGAAGTTCTTCGACACCGTCCTCGCCTCCCTCAGGAAGGAGTACAAGGTCGACGACGGACGCATCTACGCCATGGGCCATTCCAACGGCGGCGCCTTCACCTACCTGCTCTGGAAGACCCGGGCCCCCGTCTTCGCCGCCTTCGCTCCCTCCGGCGCCTACACCGGCCGGGCCGCGACGCTCGCCCCCAGGCCCGCCATGCACATCGCGGGGACGAAGGATGAGCTTGTCAAGTTCGACAACCAGCAGCGCACGATCGACGCCGTGAAGAGGGTCAACGGCTGCACCGAACCCGGCAAGCCCTGGGACCGCGACTGCACGCGCTACGACTCGACCAAAGGCACGCCGCTGGTGACCCTGATCTACGACGGCTCGCACCGGTACCCGGCTCACGCCCCCGCACTGATTGTCAAGTTCTTCAAGGAGCAGCCGGAGCAGGCCAAGCCCGCTCCCGCTCAGAAAAACCCCGGCTGACTCGCGCTCTGGCAGCTGGCACTTTGAGAGCTGTGCTCGCGGGGCCTGACAAGCGCGGACACGGCGCCCAACGCGACTCCGCAGCCAGAAGGGCTCCAGGAAAGTAGCTGGGCTGCAACGCCCCCGGTAGCCGTCCGCGCGCGACGTCGACGAAATCTGCTCAAGAGTCAATCCCACCAGAAGTACCAGATGTTCCCGCCCACCAGAATGCGGGTCAGCGCCCCCAACGAGCCGACGCCCTGCTCCACGAGATCCGGGCAGTAGGCGAACTGCTCCCTCGCCAGCTTGGCCGCCGCCGCCTCGGCCCGCGGCGGCCGTGCCACCGTGAACTCCAGCACGTCGCCCCCGCACGTGACAAGTTCCGCCCCGTACTGCTCGTGCCAGTATTTGTGCACCGCCACGTGCGCGTCCGAAGAGATGTCGAAGTTCACCGCCTCGAACGCGAGATAGGCGCACGCCTCCCATGCCCTGGTGGTCGGCAGCAGAACGAGGCTGAGATCGTCGCGCGGCTTGCCGTCGAGCAGGTTCCACGGCACGGTGAACTCGGCTATCCGCTCAGCCTCGCCCTCTTCGTCGCCTTCGCCGGCCCCCTCGTTCTCCGCGGCGAGCCGCTGAAGCCGCTTGGCGCCGTCAATCCCTGCGGCTTCCTTCAGGATGTCCGCCGCACTCGGCGCCTCCGCGCCCGTCAGCCCTAGAAGGTCGTGCTGATCGCTGACGATGACCGGGTAAAGACCCGTCTGACCGGTGCGTTGGCGCAGCTCGCGCCAGGTCTTGATAGCAGACGCGGAGTCGATATCGAAGCCTACCAGTGGCTCAGGATTCCGGTTCAAACGCTCCGATAGCGCAGGAACCTTGATGCCCGCGCTGCTGAGCCTCGTGGCGATCTCGTTGCTCGTCATCCCCGGCAGCTTACCGCCCCGTCCCCGCCGACGCCGGTGCATGGTATCGATCCCCCAGCACCTGCTCCGCGTACCGGTTCATCGCGTCCCGCAGCTGCTGGAAGCTCTCCAGCACGTAATAAATCGGCTGGTAGTGGTGGATCTCGAACTCCGTCTCGCACACCCGCTCTAGGTCGAACGGCCGCCACTCCGCCACCGCCCGCTCCTTGCACTCCTCCGCGCTCCCCCCCGCCCCCCCGCCCTTCTCCTCCCACTGCCCCTTCAGCGAGTACGCCGCCTCCCCGTGGCTGCTCACCAGCCCGCTCCCGTAGATCTTGACATCCCCCTTCTCCTCGATCAGCCCGAACTCCACCGTGAACCAGAACAGCCGACCCAGCCGCTTGATGTGGTATTCATCCTCGCACATCAGCGCCGCCTTGCCGTACGTCTGCAGGAAATCCGCGAACGTCGGGTCGGCGTGCAGCGGCACGTGCCCGAACACGTCGTGGAAGATGTCCGGCTCCGGCAGATAGTCCATCACCTCCCGCGGCCGCAGCAGCACCGTCGTGGGGAACTGCCGCGCCGCGAGGCACGCGAAAAAACTCTTCTGCGGCAGGTATCCCGGCACGCCGTAGCTGCTCCACCCCGTGAGCTGCTTGAGGTAGCCGTTGATCCCCTTGAGGGCTGTGCCCTTCGGCAGCGCCGTGCCCCCCGCGATGGTCACCTCGCGGTCGAGCGTGGTGTCGAACAGCAGCGGGATGCGGTCGCGCACCAGCCCGATCGCCTCCAGCCCGCTGATGAACGTCCGCGAGACCTGCTCCGCCAGCACGCCCCAGCGCCGGTCGTACAGCTCCGCCCACACCGCGTGGTCCTCCGGCGTGTACAGCCCGTACCGCTGCGTGATGTAAAACTTCGTCGGGTCGATCTCCGCCGAGGGCAGGGCCGGGGCCGCGTCGGCCGCGGCCTGGGCGGTGCGGGCATCGTCCGAGTCGATGATGTTGTTGTACCGGATGTCGGGGCGCATCGGGACCCTCCGTGGGGTAGCTTCGGGAATCCTATTGCCGGCCCGGCGGCCCCGCCCGCGGGCCGATGCCCGAACATTCCGCCCCGGGCCGCTTACCCTTCCCGCGAGATCACGCCATGCCCGTCACGCCCACCCTCCAAGTCACGCCCGCCGACGCGTCTGCCCAGCCCGCCGCCCCCCACACCATGCGCTGCCTGGAGGTCTGGGGCGGCAACCAGGCCGTGGACAACGGCGTCGTTATGGCCGGCCTGGACGCCTGGCTCTACAGCCGCCCCTACCGCGGGCACGCCGCCGGCGGCGACATCCACTACGTCTCCAGCTGCGCTGCCGGCATGCTCACCCGCATCCTCGTCGCCGACGTCAGCGGGCACGGCCAGGCCGTCGCCGGCGCGGCCGACACGCTCCGCGGCCTCATGCGCCGGTACGTCAACTTCGTCGACCAGACCGAGCTGGTCCGCTCGCTGAACGTCGAGTTCTCCGCCCTGTCGCAGTCCGGCGGCTTCGCCACCGCGGTGGTGGCCAGCTACCTCACCCACACCGACGAGTTCACCCTGTGCAACGCGGGGCACCCCAGGCCCCTGTGGTACCGCGCACGATCGCGGGAGTGGGCCGTCATGTCCAACCCTGGTGGTGGCCCCGGCGCCGGCCCCGGCTCGCGCGCTGCGGCACGCCCGGACGACCAGCTCAGCAACGTCCCCCTCGGCATCTCGGGCCCCGCCTGCTACGACCAGACCCGCACACGGCTGGGCACCGGAGACCTGGTCGTCTTCTATACCGACTCGCTCATCGAGGCCCGCGCCCCTGATGGCCGCCTGCTCGGCGAGGATGGGCTCCTGAGCCTCGCCCGCACCCTCGACCCCTCCGACCCCTCGGAGTTCATCCACGCGCTCCTGAGGAGGGTGTCAGCGCACACGGGCGTCGAGACCGGCCCCATCGCCGCCGACGACCTGACCATCCTCATCCTCCGCCCCAACGGCCTGAAGCCGCGGGTCCCCTCGTGGGTGGTCGCCAAGTACCTCGCCCGCATGACGGCCCACGCGTTGCGCAGCCTGCTCCCCGGCGGCCCGCCCTTCCCCTGGACCGACGCCGGCCTGATGGGCAAGGCCGGGCGCGCCCTCAACCGTCTCAATCCCCGGTGGGGCGTGGCCCGCGCCGCTACGCAACTGGAGCGTTAGGGCCCACACCGGAGTACGCAGAGGCCGCCGAGAGGAACGCAGAGGGGCGCAGAGCCGGAGGAAACGGCTGCGCGCGCATGTGCATGCTGATATGACAGCGCCTCCCGGTGCTGCTCTGCGCCCTCTGCGTTCCCTCGGCGACCTCTGCACGCCTCAAGGCCGTCAGATCACGTGCGCCGGCGGCGGCGTCTCGTCGCCGATCTTCTCGCGCTTGGGGTCCTTCCCCGCCCCCCCCTCGGCGCACGTGAACAGCCACTGCTCATCGCCCAGGCGCATCTGGAGGTGCACCGGGCGCCCCCACAGGGCCCTCAGGTTCTGGAGCACGGGCATCGCCTTGGCGATCTCCACCTCCAGGCCCGTCCACTGGTGCGCCAGGTACAGCTCGCCGCGGTTCAGGTAGTTCGCATCCACCACGTAGACGAAGGGCTGGCCCCGGTTGGTCAGGTGGTGCATCAGGGCCTGCTTCACCCGCGGGAAGTCGCGGCTGGCGATCCGCATCTCGCCGGTGTGGGGGTCCTTGCGGGTCTGGTACATCTTGTGCCGCTCGGCGAACTCCTCGGTGAAGAACTCGTCGATGAACGAGACGTCGTTGTAGATCCGCCGGACCTCGAAGATCTTCTGCCGCCCCTTCATGCTCTTGTCGTCGAACGCCTCGCGGGCCCCGATCCCCGAGAGGTCCTCCCAGGCGGGCCCGTGCTGCCCCCGGTCCCAGCGGCGCTCGATGTCCTTGAACAGCTCGAGGCCGATCTTGTACGGGTTGAAGCCGCCGGGGGGCATGTGGACGACCCCCGAGTGCTGGTCGGCGTAGTGCACGATCTCGCGGGCCTCCAGGAAGTGCTGGGTCATGAGCTTGGAGTGCCAGTAGGTCGCCCACCCCTCGTTCATGACCTTGGTCATGGCCTGCGGCGCGAAGTAGTAGGCCTCGTCGCGGATCAGCGAGAGGATGTCGTGCTGCCAGGCCTCCAGCGGCGCGTGCCGCAGCAGGAACTGCAGGACATCGCGGGCCGGCTGGGCCGGGGTGCGCCCGCGCTCCTCCCTCTGCCGTTCGTGGAACTCCTTGCGCTGGCGGTCCATCTCCTTCTGGGGGTTGATGAACGGGTCCATGTAGTCCTTGGCGGGGAGCTTCTCCGGCTCGAAGAAGTCGCCGGGCGTCCCGCGCCCCTCGTCCTCATCCGCCTGGCGGGCGGCGCGCCGGGCCTCGACGCTCGAGCGGCTCTCCTCCCGCTGCACGAACATCGAGTGCGGGTCGATCATGTGCTCCAGCGTCAGGCACTGGTCGATGAACCGCTCGACCGCCTCCTGCCCCTGCCGCTCGACGTGCCGCCGCACCCGCGTGGCGTGGTTGGCCATCTGGTCCATCATCTTGCGGTCGGTCCGGCTGAACCAGAAGTTGTGCTTGAAGAAGTCGGCGTGCCCGAAGACGTGGGCCATCACCAGCTTCTGGTCGGTGACGGCGTTGCTCTCCTGCAGGTAGGCGTAGACCGGGTCGTTGTTGATCACCATCTCGTAGATGCGCCCGAGGCCGTAGGCGTCGCGCTTCGAGAGCTTCTCGTACTCCATCCCCCAGCGCCAGTGCGGGTAGCGCACCGGGAACCCGCCGAAGGCCGCGATCTGGTTCATGACCTCGAAGGGCAGGACCTCGAAGATGACCTCGTAGAAGTCGAGCCCGTACTCCCGGGCCTTGGCCTCGATGGCCCGCTTGTGGTCGAGCAGCTCCCGCGGGAGGTCGGTGGAGGTCATGGGCATACCGCGATTATCGGCCGGTTGGGGCGTGGGCTTGGCACAGGGTTAATACGGGCCGACGGGGAACCGGGGTCGGGGCGGCGGGTCTGACGGAAAGCGCCGGGACCGGCATCTCGGCGGATGACGGCGCGGCTGCCCCCGGCCTGCAACGGGCCAACAGCGGAAGGGGCGGCCGGGCCGGCGGGCCTTGGCGGGCCCGCGCGACGGGCGGGCGGCCACAGGCCGCGTTGCCACGAAACCACCCTCCGGGCGACATCAGAGCAGCAAAGGAGACACCCCATGCCGTCTGCCAAGCCCACGCTGGGCCCGTACCTCGTCATCATCGCGGGCCTGGCCGCGGAGGCCTGCGCTCAGCCGTGCACGCCGCGGTGGGACCCGGCCTTTATCGGGAACAACCCCGACCACGGGGTCCACGCCCTGGCCGCCATCCCCACGCCCGCCGCGCCCGTGCTCTATGTCGGCGGGAAGTTCCAGGCCATCGGCGGCGTCCCGTTCAGCCTGGTCGCCGCGTACAGCGGCACCGCCTGGGCCCCCCTGGGGACCGGGATCCCGTTCAGCTTCAACAGCCACGGCTTCATGGGGTGCTGCGCGCACGTGAAGTCGTTCGCCGCCTCGGTCTCGGGGGCGGAGCCGGGCGTGTTCATCGCGGGCGACTTTGTGCAGATCGACAGCACTCTCTTTGAGAGCGTCGGCCGTTTCAGCGCCGGCGCCTGGACCCCGCTCGCCGGCGGGATGGCCCTGGCCGGGTGCGTGGACTGCGCCCTCCGCGTCAACTCGCTCCAGCCCTTCGGGGGCATGATGCACGCCGCGGGCGGCTTCACCCACGCGGGGGGCGTCGCGGCCGCCAACGCCGCGCGCTGGACGGGCTCCGCGTGGGAGCCCCTGGGCACGGGCCTGGGCGCCTCGCCTACCGACGAGCAGGACACCTGGGTCGAGGCCCTCACGGTCTACACGGAGAGCGGCGTGCCGCGACTGTTCGCCGCGGGGCGCTTCAGCCGCGCCGGGTCGGTCATCACCAACTGCGTCGCCCGGTGGGATGGCGCCGCCTGGACGGATGTCGGCGGCGGCGTTGGCTTCGACCCGCAGGGGCCGGTCCCCGTCGTCAAGGCGATGGCCGTGCTCGACGAGGCCGGCGGCCCGGCGCTGTACATCGCCGGCTCGTTCGACGCCGTCGGCGGCGTGCCCGCCCGCAACATCGCCCGCTGGAACGGCGCCCAGTGGTCGGCGCTCGGCACCGGCGTCGGCACCGGGCCCAACGACCAGGTCTTCGCCCTCGCCGCCTTCGACGACGGGCGCGGCCCGGCGCTCTACGCCGCCGGCGTCTTCGAGCAGGCCGGTGGCATCGCCGCCTCGAACATCGCCCGCTGGAGCGGCTCCGCCTGGGAGCCCCTGGGCGCCGGGACCGACGGCGAGGTCCAGGCCCTGGCGGCGTACGAGCATCTGGGCCAGCGGTTTCTCTACGTCGGCGGCTTCTATGCCACCGCCGGCGGCCTCGCCACGCCCAACCTCGCCCGCTGGGCCGCGTGCGCGCCGGACTGCTACCCCAACTGCGACGGCAGCACGCAGGCGCCGGTGCTCAACGTCTCGGACTTCGGCTGCTTCCTCACCCGGTACGCCGCGGGTGAGCCGTACGCCAACTGCGACGGCAGCACGCAGCCGCCGGTGCTGAACGTGCAGGACTTCGGGTGCTTCCTCACGCGGTACGCGGCCGGGTGCCCGTGAGCCCCGCGGCGCGCCGCGGCGGGTGAAGAGCCGCGGCGTTCTGCCCGGCGCGCCATCCGTTACCATGGGCCATGCCCGATGCGCCCCGCGGCCCATCCCCCGCGCGCTCGTTCCTCGGCCTCGGCCTCGCCGGGCTGGTGCTCTCCACCGTCCTGGGCGTTTTCCTCGGCCTGAGCCTCTACACCTTCAACCACGCCGAGGGCCTGTCGTACATGTCCGACGACCCGCGGGCCTGCGTCAACTGCCACATCATGCGCGAGCAGTACGACGGCTGGCAGAAGACCGCCCACCACGCGGCGGCCACGTGCAACGACTGCCACGTCCCCCACGACCTGATCGGCAAGTACATCGCCAAGGTGGACCACGGTTACCGGCACTCCAAGGGCTTCACCTTCCAGGATTTCCACGAGCCGATCCAGATCACCAGGGGCGACCTTCAGATCGTCAACAACAACTGCCTCCGCTGCCACAGCGGGCTGGTGAGCGAGCTCAACGTCCACACGCCGCAGGGAGTCCAATCGGCCAACTGCGTCCACTGCCACGCCGGCATCGGGCACGGGCCCAAGCGCTGAACGAGGTGCGACCGCATGTCCCAGACCGCCACACCGAGCGACTCCCCCCATCCATCCGCGTCCGCGGGCGGCCCCGGCCCCTCGCGCCGGGCCCGCTGGGCGGGGTACTGGCTGGTGATGGTCGTGGCCGCGGGGCTGACGGTGGTGGTCATGCTGCTCCTCCAGAACATCAACCAGCGCAAGACCGAGGCCCAGCGGGTCGTCTTCGAGATCGTCAAGCTCACCGAGGACACGGTTGACCCGGGGGAGTGGGGGAAGAACTTCCCCCGTCAATACGACGGCTACACCCGCACCGTGGATGTCGAGCGGACGCGGTACGGCGGCTCGGAGAACATCCAGCACCTCGACACCCGGCCCGTCTGGCGCACCATCTTCAACGGCTACGCGTTCTCGATCGATTACCGCGAGGAGCGCGGGCACGCCTACATGCTCGCCGACCAGCGCGAGACCGAGCGCGTCCTGCGGAGGGCGCAGCCGGGGGCGTGCCTCCATTGCCACGCCTCCGTGCTCAAGGCCTACCGCGACAAGGGCGTCGAGGCCGGCATCGCGCCCGATGAGGCCCACCGGGGCGACGCGATCATGAAGGGCTTCGAGGTCGTCTGCGCCATGCCCTACGGCGAGGCCACGAAGCTGGTGGAGCACCCGGTGGCCTGCATCGACTGCCACGCGCCGGACACGCTCCAGCTCCGCGTCACCCGCCCCGGGTTCATCAACGGCATCCGGGCCCTCGCCCGGTCGGATTACCCGATCCCCCATTTCGCCAGCATCGAGCGCTGGCGGAAGGGCTCCCGTGCCGAGCCCTACGACCCCAACACCATGGCCAGCCGCCAGGAGATGCGGAGCATGGCCTGCGCCCAGTGCCACGTCGAGTACCACTTCGCCGGCGAGGGCAAGCTCCTCACCTACCCCTGGCACAAGGGCCTGAAGGCGGAGCAGATCGAGGCGTACTACGACGAGGTCGGCTGGAACGACTGGGTCCACGCCGACTCGGGCGCCCCGGTGCTCAAGGCCCAGCACCCGGAGTTCGAGCTGTGGAGCCAGGGCATCCACGCCCGCGCCGGCGTCTCCTGCGCCGACTGCCACATGCCCTACAAGCGCGAGGGCGCCATCAAGGTCTCCGACCACCACATCCGCTCGCCCGTGCTCAACATCGCCCGCGCCTGCCAGACCTGCCACCCGGCATCGGATTCCGAGCTCATCGCCCGCGTCGAGACCATCCAAAGCCGCACCCGCGGCCTCATGGACCGCGCCGAGTCGGCCGTGCTCGACCTGATCCGCAGTATCCAGAGCGCCAGGGCCGCGGGCGCCAGCGACGAGCAGCTGAAGGCGGCCCGGGCCCTGCAGCGCAAGGCGCAGTGGCGGCTGGATTTCATCTCGGCGGAGAACTCGATGGGCTTCCACGCCGACCAGGAGGCGGCGCGCCTGCTGGGCGAGTCGATGGACTACGCCCGCCAGGGGCAGGTGGAGGCGGTGAAGGTGGGGGGGTCGGCGACGATCACGCCGCCGACGGTCCCGCAGGGCGCGGCGGGGAAGCCGCCGGGGCAGGCGCCGCCGCCGAAGTAGCTGGCGGCGGCGCCCTCAATGGGACCTATGCGTCCCATGGGACCTATACGTCCTATGTCCGCGCCGCCTGCGGCCACTAGACTTTGACCGTGCCTCCTACCCACCCCCACCTCGCCGTCTTCCCCGGCTCGTTTGACCCCGTCACCTACGGGCACCTCGACGTCATCCAGCGCGGCCGGCGGCTCTTCGACGAGCTGGTTGTCGCCGTCGGCCGCAACCCCGGCAAGGACCTCCTCTTCTCCGCCGACGAGCGTGTCGAGATGGTCGAGTCGCTCGTCGCCGAGTTGGTGAAGAAGGAGCCGGCCGCGGCCCCCGTCCGCGTCCGCGCCTTCGACGGCCTGACGGTCGATTTCGCCCGCTCGGTCGGCGCCACCGCGCTCCTCCGCGGCGTGCGGAACCTCTCCGACCTCCAGTACGAGGTCCAGCAGGCCGTCACCAACCGCGAGGTGGCGGGCCTCGAGACCGCCTTCGTCGTCGCCGGCCAGACCTTCGCCTACACCAGCTCCAGCCTCATCAAGCAGATCACCGCCATGGGCCAGGACCTCTCCGCCCTCTCGGCGATGGTGCCCCCGCTGGTGCTCGAGCGCCTCCGCGAAAAGAAGAAGCAGCGGCACCCGGTGCTCGAGCACCTCCGGTCGGACCACGACCAGGCGTCGCAGGGATGACCGGCGAAGCGGAGGAGCCCCTGGGCAGGTCACGCGGCCGCCGCGTCGGTCAGGCGCGGTTGAGCATGCGGCTTCGTCCGTGGTCCCTGGCCGCGCTCGCCTCTTTCTCAGCCACTGCCCCCACTGCAACTACGATCTCCGCGGCCTAAACGGCCCCTGCCCCGAGTGCGGCCGCCCCCGTTCCTGAACCCGAAAAACAGAGCGGCCGCCCCCGCGGGCGGCCGCCGATCGATCACGCTTCAGCGATACTCACCGCCGCCGGCGCCCCGCCAGCAGCCCGCCGAGGCCCAGCAGCGCCAGTGCCCCGGGCGCCGGGACGATGGCGATGTTGTCCCAGCCGGTGGCGTTCTGGTTGTTCCCCGTGAACGTGCGGATGTCGGTGGGGAAGGGGCGGGCCTGGATGTTGTTGGCCCCGCCCGCCAGGTACCAGCCCATCGCGCTCACATCCGCCGTGACCGCCGGCGTGCCCAGCGTCAGGTTCTGGATCGTGACCGAGAGGATCTGGTTGCTCGTGAAGTCAAAGGTCGCCTCCTCGTGAATCCAGTGGTTCACGGGGATGTTCTGCCACGCCGGGCCGGGCGAGAGGAACAAGATTCCGGCCCCGCCCGCCGCGGCGCCCGCCGCGGTGAACGAGCCGTAGTTGATGTTGTACTGGACGGGGTTGGGGGTGTTGGTCCCCCACTGCATGATCTGCTGGAAATAGTTGGCGAACCCCGTGCCCGACGACGGCTGCAGCGAGAAGCTGCCGAGGTTGTCAAAGGCCGGCGCCGTGCCGATGAAGCCGCCCGCCACATCCCACGAGGCCGTCCACGTGCCGCCGGCGCTGAAGTCCACCGCGTGCTGGCCGCGCCCGATGATGTTGGGCGAGGCGCTGCCCAGCGCCCCGATGAACTGGGTGCCGCCGTTGGGGTTGCTGGGGAAGCCCAGCGGGTTCCCCGCGTAGGTGTGCACCTGGAAGTCCACGCTCCCGGAGACCGGGTTGTACCAGCCATCCTGGCCCGCCGGGCCGCCGAACCCGTTGGTCAGCGGCGTGCCCGTCGCCGAGCCCGTGTACACCGGCGGCTCGAACGTGCTCGAGTATTGCGCCTGAGCCGCCACCGCCGCGCCCAGCACAACCGCCAACGCCACTCCGCTTTTCATGACTCGTCTCCCACGGGGGGCGGCGGGAAGAACATCCCGCCACGATCTCCTAGGGAACCGGTTTACCAGAGAACGGGCGGGGTGCAACACAAAACCTCGCTCCGCGTCCGGGATTTCTCGTATTCGCCTTTCGTTCACATAAGGCGGGCTCGGGCCCGATTCGACCTGGGCACCCCCCGGACCACGGCGAGCTGCCGGTGGTTGGGGAAATGGGTAAACAACCGACGCTATTCGGGCCCCCGAAAGCCCCGTAAGTCGGAACTGGGGGACAGGGGGATGAGCCCCGGGAGCCCCCGATGAGGCTCACCCGGCCCGTCCCGGGCGGCGCGCCCGCTACGGCTTCTCGAACGCGTACCCCTTTTTCTCGGCCTGCCCCCGCATCGCCGCCAGCAGCGCTGCGCCGAGCGTCTTGTCCTCCCCCGTCATCTCCTTGCGCTTCTCGGTGACGAACTTCTGCCGCTCCGCCTCCAGGACCTGGATCTGCTTCTGGATCCCCTCCCGCTTCGACCACGCCTCATCCACCGCCTGGCATCGCTGCTCGATCGTCATCACCTGCAGGGCCTGCGGCAGTTCCTCCTTCTTGACCTCTTCCAGCTTCACGCCGCCCCGCTTCACCGCATCCACGAGGTCCCACCCCGTGTTGCAGTAGAGCGTGCTGGATTTGCTCACCGCCCGCTGCAGACTGGCCGCGGGCGCGACCGTCGTCGCGTTGGCATCCTGCGCCCACTGCCGCGTCTGGCCCGCAGCGCCCTCCGCCCCGTACACGATGTATGTCGCGTTCAGCTCCGTCCCCAGCTTCGTGATCTGCTCATCCACCGGCGAGGGGATGTGCACCACCGCCGCGCCCTGGTCGATGAAGCTGTACGTCCCCTCCCCCAGCTTCGCCCCGTCCTCCCACCCGCTGCTGGCGCCCGTCTGCCGGTCGCCGCAGTGGATGGTGTTGATGATGATGCCCTTCTTCACGGCCGCGGCCACGGCGTCTTTGTAGTCCACATCGCCCTGCGTGAAGGGCTCGTTCCCGGCGATCACGACCAGCCGCAGGTCGGCCGGGTTCGCGCCCCACGCCAGCCCCTCGGTCGCCGCCTTGATCGCCCGGCCGCAGAACTCGTCGCCTCCGTTGGTCGTCAGCTTGAACAGCTCCTGCGAGACCAGGTCCAGGTCGGTCGAGAGCGGCACGATCATCCGCAGGTAGCCCTCGCTCTGGGCGATGCTCTGCTTGCCGTACTCGTAGAGGGCCACCTGAAGCTCCGGGCGCTGCCCGCCCTGCCTGGCCGTGGCGAACTCGTTCACGATCGCCCACAGCTGCGTCTTGGCCTGCTCGATCAGCCCATCCATGCTCCCGCTGGTGTCCAGCAGGATCGCCACCTGCACGAGGGGCTTCCGCTCCTCGGGCTCCGCCTTCCGTGCCACGGCTTCGCCGCCGCTCTGGGCGGCAAGCCGTGCGGGCCGCTCCTTCGCCGGCGCTTGCGCCTCCTGCCCCCACGCCACGCCGCACGCCATCCCGCACGCCACCGCAACCGCCAGCGCCTTCGTCCTCATGGCTGAGTCTCCCAGAGCCGGCGGGGGCGTCCACTGTCGCCCGCCCGTCGCGGCCATATCAACCTACGCCTTGATCGGCCCGGCGCTCGTAACGCCTCTGTAACGCGCGGGCACAACGCCGAGAACACAGAGGAAAACAGAGGGTGGAACACAGAGGAAGACAGAGAAAGAGGACCTGAAAGAGAGCCGGAGAGACGGGCCCGCATCTCCGGACACCACGTCTCCCCTCGGTCTTCCTCTGTTTCCTCTGTCTTCCTCTGTGTTCTCCTCTCCCCGTACCATCCGCCGCGATGGATGTCCGCGTCATCAGCATCGGCGCCCTCTCCGCCCACCCCCTCCGCGGCGAGCGTGCCCCCGTCCGCGCCGGGCACGCCACCACCACGCTCATCCAGGCCGGCGCCCACCGCATCCTGATCGACCCCGGCCTCCCCGCCCACGGCCTGGTCGCCCGCCTCGACGAGCGCGCCGGCCTCAAGCCGCCCGACATCACCCACATCTTCCTCACCACCTTCAACCCGGAAACCCGCCGCGCCCTCCTCGCCTTCGAGAACGCCACCTGGTGGATCAGCGCCGTCGAGCGCGACCACATCGGCGCTGCCCTTGTCGCCAAGCTCCACGAGGCCGCGGAGGAAGAGGACGCCAAGCTCCGCGAGCTGCTCGCCCACGACATCGCCCTCCTCCAGCGCTGCGAGCCCGCCCCCGACCACCTCGCCGACGAGCGCGGCGAGCGGGTGGACCTCTTCCCCATGCCCGGGGTGACCCCGGGCCTCACCGGCCTCATCATCGCCGGCTCCCGCCACACCACCGTCATCGCCGGCGACGCCATCCCCACCTGCGAGCACCTCGAGCAGGGCATGGTGCTGCCCACGGTCCACGACCTCGACAAGGCCCGCGAGAGCTTCGCCGAGGCCGTCGAGATCGCCGACCTCATCATCCCCGGGCGCGACAACCTCACCCTCAACCCCACCAAGCGGCCCTTCTGACCGCTGCCGCGAGTGAGCCGGGGCGTCCCCGCCCCGGGTTCAGATGCCCTGCGAACTCTGCACCACCCTCGCTCAATCGCGCGCCGGCGGGGACCCCTCCCACATCGCCGACCTCGCCGAGTCCACGCTCATCCTCTCGGCCCCCCAGGGCTGCCCCGGCTGGTCCGTCCTCATCCTGAACGGCCACCACGAGCACCTCGAATCCCTCGACCCCGCCCGCCGCGCCCGCCTCTTCGAAGACCTCATGCGCGCCGCCGCCGCGATCCGCACCGCGTTCCCCGAAGTCACCCGCCTCAACTACGCCTGCCTCTGCAACCAGGTCCCCCACCTTCACTGGCACCTCATCCCCCGCCGCCCCGCCGACCCGCCGGGCGCCGTCTGGTCCTGGCCTGAAGACCAGCAGCGCGGCCGCAGCGCCGCGGCCGCGCGGGACGCGGCCGTGGAGGCCATCCGGGAGGCCTTCCGTGTCGGACGACCCGAACGCAGGCCATAAACGCTGCTTTCGGCGATCCTGCCGCCGTCTTGGACGTACATAATCCTGTACATTCGGCCGATGGAGAAGCCATGACCCGTTCGACCGACATCACCAGCTTCACGGACCACCGGCAGAACCTCCGCGAGCACTTGAACCGGGTTAAGAAAACGGGACGGCCGCTCTACGTGACCACCAACGGCGAGACCGAGGCGGTGGTGCTGAGCGCGAAGGCCTACGACGAACTCGCCGACCGGGCAGACCTGGCCGAGACGCTCGCGATGATCCAGCGCAGCGAGGCCGACATCAAGGCCGGCCGGGCCCGCGACGCCCGGGAGGCCCTTCGGGGCATCGCCAGGAAGCGTGGGCTCCCGCTCGAGCGATGAGCTTCCGCGTCATCATCACCCGGGAGGTCGAGGACACGATCGACGCCCACGTGGTCTATCTGAAAGAACAGAGCACGCCCAAGGATCGCCTGGGGCGGTGGCTCTCGGGTCTCTTCGATCTTATCGATTCGCTCTACGAGTGGCCGCGACGGTTTGCCGTCGCCGAGGCCGTGAGCGCCGCCAAGGGCTACGAAGTGCGGCGGGCCAACTACGGCGACTACGCGATCTTCTTTCGTGTGGACGATGAGCGGCAACTCGTGGAGGTCATCGCGTTCCGCCACGGCCGCCAACGTCCGTTGCTCGAAGCCGAGGAGTGACGCGACCCACACGCTTCACCGCGTGCCCCCCCACGCCTTGCGGTACCGCTCCGCCATCCGCTCCAGCGCCGAGGGGATCACCCGCACGTTCCCCACCGCCGCCATGAAGTTCACATCCCCCGACCAGCGCGGCACCAGGTGCACGTGCAGGTGCTGCGGCACGCCCGCCCCCGCCGCGCGACCCTCGTTGATCCCGTAGTTGATCCCCTGCGGGTGCAGGGTCCGCTCCATCAGCGCCGCCGCCAGCGCGGTAAGCTCCCACAGCTTCGCCCGCTGCGCGGGCGTGTATTCCAGCAGCCGGCCGCGGGCCTCCCCCAGGGCCACCAGCAGGTGCCCCCCCGCGTAGGGGTAGCGGTTCAGCAGGATGATCCCATCCCCCGTCCGCGCCACCACCAGGTTTTGGTCGTCGCGCTCCGGCGACAGCCAGTACTCCCGAAGGAACGACGCGGTCGCGCCGGGCTCCCGGCCCCCTGCGCTCTCCTTGCCCGCCGCCCCTTCCTCCTTATCCAGACCTTCCAGGTACTCCGCCCGCCACGGCGCATGCAGCGCCGGCACCCCCGACACCGCTTTCTCCGCCGGTTTCGTGCCCTCGCCCCTTGCAGGCTCCCGTTTCATGCGCGACTGTATCATGACACACCCCCGGCGGACCGTGGGTTTGGCCCCTGCACGGGGGCGGCCGCGCGGTGGATCAGCGGACGTGTTCCACCCGTATCAAGAGGCATCTCGCCCCCGTCCCCGGGGGCTGTTCGTTCTCAGGCAAGCGGAGAGTCCCCCTGATGCCGGCATCACACCCGCGGCCCCGCCCCGGGACCCGCGAGCGTTGACCGAGCGGGCCCGCCCCGCCGCGCCCCCGCCATCTCGCACCGGCCGGCCCCCCCAATCACCTGAGCGAACGGAGTCCCGACCCCACATGCCGCACCACACCCCCCGCGCCCCCCGCGCCTCCCGCCTCACCCCCGGGCTCCTCGCCGCCCTCGCCGCCTGCACGCTCGCCGGGAGCGCCATGGCCGACGGCCAGGCGAACCCCACGCCCACCAGCCTTTTGCTCCGCGCCGGCACCGTCGATGCCGCCACGCCCCGCCTCGCCCCCACCCTGGCCGCGGAGATCGGCGCGGCCGCACCGGGCGCCCGCTACATCATCCAGCTCGACGGCCCGATGACGCCCGGCCGGCGCGCCCGCCTCACCGCCGCGGGCATCGAGCCCGGCGCCTACTTCCCCGACTGTGCCTACCTCATCACGCTCGACAAGGCCGACGCGGCCGCCGTCGCGGCCCTGGGGTTCATCCGCTGGTGGTCGCCCTACCGCGCCGAGTGGAAGCTCGACCCGGAGATCGGCCAGCGCCGGTACCAGACCCCCGAGCGCCAGGCCCTCGCGAAGCAGGGGCGCGACCTGCTCACCGTGGTCGTCTTTCAGGGCGCCGACAGCGGCGCCGTCGAGCGGGCCATCCTCGCCATCCGCGGCGCGGAGGTGCTGGAGGAGCAGGCCATCGCCGGCCACGTCGAGATGACGGTCCGGATGCGCCTCGCCGACGCCCCGCGCCTGGCCGCCATCCCCGGCATCCAGTTCGTCGAGCCCTCCCCCGAGATCACCGACCGCAGCAACCTGAACACCCGCTGGGTCGTCCAGAGCAACATCGCCGGCGTCACGCCGCTCTACGCCCAGGGCCTGCGGGGCGAGGGCCAGATCGTCGGCATCCTCGACGGGCGCGTCAGCACCAGCCACTGCTCCTTCTCCGACCCCGTCAACCCCATCGGCCCCACGCACCGCAAAATCGTCCGGATGGCCAGCACCGGCACCGCCAACTCCCACGGCTCGCACTGCGCGGGCACCGCCGTCGGCGACGCCGGGGTCGAGGACAACACCCGCGGCGTCGCCTACATGGGCAAGCTCGCCTGGGGCCCCTCCGGCGGCACGGCCTTCTTCGCCCAGACCGACGCCAACCACGACGCCGGCGCCCGCGTCCACACCAACTCCTGGGGCAACGACGGCACCACCGCCTACGACTCCCTCTGCCGCGCCATCGACGACTTCACCTGGCAGAACGAGGACGACGTCATCTGCTTCGCCGTCACCAACCTGACCATCCTGAAGAACCCCGAGAACGCCAAGAACGTCCTGGCCGTCGGCAACGTCCAGAACACGCCGACCCAGTTCACCATCTGCACCGGCGGGCGCGGGCCCACGGCCGACGGCCGCCTCAAGCCGGAGATCTGGGCCCCCGGGTGCTCGACCATCTCGTCCTCCACCTCGGGGTGCGGCACGGCGACCATGACCGGCACCTCCATGGCCTCCCCCGCCATCGCCGGCTCCACCATGCTCGTCCGGCAGTACTACATGAGCGGCTTCTACCCCTCGGGCGCCGCCAACCCCTCCGATGCCCGCACCCCCAGCGGCGCCCTCCTCCGCGCCACGCTCATGAACACCGGCCAGGACATCACCCACGCCTCCGGGAGCTTCCAGGTCCCCACCGGCTACCCCTCCGTCCAGGAGGGCTGGGGGCGGGTCAAGCTCGACGATGCGCTGTACCTCGCCGGCGATGCCCGAAAGCTCCACATCGAGGATGTCCCCAACGCCCAGGGCCTCGCCACCAGCGGCCAGGATGAGTACGCCGTTGCCGTCGCCACCCCCGGCCAGCCCCTCCGCATCACGCTCTGCTGGACCGAGCCACCGGCCGCGGCCGGCGCTGCCAACCCCGTCATCAACGACCTGGACCTCACGGTCATCGGCCCGGGCGGGACGTACCTGGGGAACGCCTTCAACACGGCCCAGGGCGAGTCGGTCGTCGGCGGCGTCCGGGATGCGAAGAACAACACCGAGCAGGTGCTGCTGATAAACCCGCTCCCGGGGGAGTACACCGTCCGCATCAGCGGGGCCGCCGTCGGCGTGGGCACCCAGGGGTACGCCCTGGTCGTCACCGGCGACCTGCAGACCGAGCCCCCGCCGGCGCCCTGCTACGCCAACTGCGACGACTCAACGACGGCCCCGATCCTCAACGTCTCGGACTTCGGCTGCTTCCTCACCCGCTACGCCGCGGGCGAGGCCTACGCCAACTGCGACCAGTCCACCACCGCACCGGTCCTGAACGTCGCGGACTTCGGCTGCTTCCTGGCGTCGTACGCCGCCGGATGCCCATGAAGTTTGAACAGGTGAACAGGTGAGCACGTGAGCAGGTGACGCTTCGCCGCTTCACTTCTCCGCCTCGTCCTGTATCCTCCATCCGGCCGACCACTCACGCGGACCCGTCCGCCTTGCCCCACCCAAGAGGCCGCCAAATGCCACGCAAGACCACCCTCGCCGCGCTCCTCGCCTGCTCCCTCGTCCCCGCCGGGTTCGCCCTGGCCGATGTCGCCGCGGGCGGCCTCACACCGACCAGCCTCTACCTCCGCGCCGGCACGGTGGATGCCGCCACGCCCCGTACCGCCGCCACCCTTGCCGCCGAGATCGGCGCGCACGCGCCGCAGGCTCGGTACATGATCCAGCTCGACGGGCCGATGACGCCCGAGCGTCGCGCCCGTCTCGCGGCCGCGGGCATTCCCGCCGGCGCCTACTTCCCCGCCAACGCCTACCTGGTCACGCTCGACAAGGCGGACGTGGCGGCGGTGGGGGCGCTGGAGTTCATCCGGTGGTGGTCCCCCTACCTGGCCGCGTGGAAGCTCGACCCGGAGATCGGCCGCCGCCCGTACCTGACTCCCGAGCGCCAGGCCCTGGCGAAGCAGGGTCGCGACCTGCTGACCGTGGTCGCCTTCCAAGGCGCGGACACGGGCGAGGTCGCCCGCGCCATCTTCGCCATCCGCGGCGCGGAGGTGCTGGAGGAGCAGGCCATCGCCGGCCACGTCGAGATGACGGTCCGGATGCGCCTCGCCGACGCCCCGCGCCTGGCCGCCATCCCCGGCATCCAGTTCGTCGAGCCCTCCCCCGAGATCACCGACCGCAGCAACCTGAACACCCGCTGGATCGTCCAGAGCAACGTCAGCGGCAGCTTCCCCCTCTACGACAACGGCCTGCGGGGCGAGGGCCAGGTGGTGGGCATCCTCGACGGGCGGGTGGACATCAACCACTGCTCCTTCTCCGACCCGCTCAACCCCGTGGGCCCCACCCACCGCAAGGTCGTCCGCCTGGCCAGCACCGGCGCGGGCGACTCCCACGGCACCCACTGTGCCGGCACTGCCGTCGGCGATGGCGGCGCTGAGGACAACACCCGCGGCGTGGCCTACCTGGGCAAGCTCGCCTGGGGCCCTTCCGGCGGCACGTCCTTCTTCGCCCAGACCGACGCCAACCACGCCGCCGGCGCCCGCATCCACACCAACTCCTGGGGCAACGACGGCACCACCGCCTACGACGCCCTCTGCCGGGCCATCGACGACTTCACCTGGCAGAACGAGGACGACGTCATCTGCTTCGCCGTCACCAACCAGACCCTGCTGAAGAACCCCGAGAACGCCAAGAACGTGCTGGCCGTCGGCAACACCAAGAACTCCCCCGACCAGACCGCCGTGTGCACCGGCGGCGCTGGGCCCACCGCCGACGGGCGCCGCAAGCCCGAGATCTTCGCCCCCGGGCACGCCACGCTGTCCTCATCCTCGGGCACCTCCTGCGGCACCGTCGCCTTCACCGGCACGTCGATGGCCTCCCCGGCCATCGCCGGGACGGCCATGCTCGTCCGGCAGTACTTCGTCAACGGCTACTACCCCACCGGCGTCCCCGGCGGCCTCTCGCACAACCCCTCCGGGGCCCTCGTCCGCGCGGCCCTCATGAACTCCGGGCAGGACATCACCGCCGCGCACAACACGCCCTCGCCCTGCAACGCCGTCGCCTCGCCCGCCGGCTACCCCAGCAACCTCGAGGGGTGGGGGCGCGTCAAGGCCGACGATGCCCTCTACTTCCCCGGCGATGCCCGCAAGCTCCTCATGGCCGATGTCCGCAACGGCGACGGCCTCTCCACCGCCGGCGAGCACATCGTCAACGTCAACGTCCTGGGCTCCGGCCAGCCCCTGCGCATCACCCTCTCCTGGACCGAGCCCCCGGCCGCCGCTGGCGCGGGCAACCCCGTCATCAACGACCTCGACCTCGTCGTCGAGGGCCCCGGCGGGATGTACCTGGGTAACGTCTTCAACACCGCGACCGGCGAGTCCACTTCCGGCGGCGTGAAGGACGCCAAGAACAGCACCGAGCAGGTCCACCTGCTCGCGCCGCCCCCCGGCCCCTACACCGTCCGCATCCGCGGCGGCGCGGTCGGCGTGGGCGCGCAGGGCTTCGCCGTCGTCGCCACCGGCGACATCCAGGGCGGCACACCCCCGCCCCTGATCGTCTCGGCCTCGGGCATCCCCGCCCTGGTCGCCCCCGGCGACCCCTACTCGGTCAACGTCACCGTCACCCCGGGCTCCCAGAACGTGGTCGCGGGCAGCCCCACGGCCTGGCACCGCTCCACCATCAGCGGCACGTTCATCCCGACGCCCCTGGTCAGCCTCGGCGGCACCGCCTACCGCGCCGACTTCCCCGCCGCCCTCTGCGCGCACACCCCACAGTTTTACTT
Organism: Phycisphaerales bacterium; assembly: GCA_040902425.1. GTDB lineage: Bacteria > Planctomycetota > Phycisphaerae > Phycisphaerales > UBA1924 > JBBDXI01. The sequence goes on along the minus strand of JBBDXI010000081.1, from coordinate 51,965 downwards.
CACCGCCCAGGGGGACCAGGGCGCCACCGCCGCCGCCCCCGGCAACGCCCCCGCCTCCTCCTTCTCGACCGCCATCGGCACCATCACCACCAGCACCCTCTTCACCGAGAGCTTCGAGAGCGGCCTGCCGGCCGGGTGGTCGGTCACCGGCCTCTGGAACATCTCCGGCTCCTGCCCCCCCGGCGGCTCCTGCGACGGACCCACCTGGGCCTACTACGGCCAGCCCGCCGTCTGCACCTACGCCACGGGCACCACCGCCAACTCCGGCGACCTGACCTCCGCCCCCATCGCCCTGCCCACCCTCCCCCCCGGCGGCTCGATCACCCTCTCCTATTGCTCCGCCAAGGTCAGCGAGAACCTCTCCGGCTGGGACATCACCACCCTCGCCGTCAACGGCACGACCGTGGACACGACCGGCGACTCGCCCAGCTTCGAGACCCGGACCGTGAACCTGACCTCCTACGCCGGCCAGACGGTGACCCTCCGGTGGCGGTTCGCCACCGGCGATGGCCAGTTCAACACCTTCCGCGGCTGGCACGTGGACAATGTCCGCATCGAGGCCACGACCACCGGCTGCACCGACCCGGGCCCGGCCTGCTACCCCAACTGCGACGGGTCCACCGCGGCCCCGGTCCTTAACGTCGCCGACTTCGGCTGCTTCCTCACCCGCTACGCGGCGGGCGAGGCCTACGCCAACTGCGACGAGTCCACCGCGCCCCCCATCCTCAACGTCGCGGACTTCGGCTGCTTCCTCACCCGCTACGCCGCCGGGTGCCCGTGAGCGAGGGATGAACCAAAGGGGTCGGCGGGGGGTCGGCGGGTGGGCGCCCTTAGGCCTCGGGCCTCGCGGCCCCTGCCCATCCGCCCATCCTCCGCGATCCGTTACCGGCCCTGACCCCGCCCGTGGCAACCCTGATCCCCCTTCCGGCGAATGGAACTCGGTCAGGACCCCCGTCATTCCGACGGGCCGTAGCCACGTCAGACGCCCGGGCGCCGGGGTCGGCCCTCCGATCCTCTTGGCGGAACGCGGGAAGTGATGTACCCTTCGATGGGCGGCCCCGCTGCGGGCCTACCCAAACTCCCGGAGCCGCCCCGATGCCCAGACCCCCGGTTGGTCCCTTTCTCCCTTCCCGGACCCCCGCCCGAGCCCCCCGCAGCCGGTTGGTGGCCCTCGCCGCGGGCGTGGCCATCCCCCTGGCCCTGCTGGCCTCCCCCGCCTCCGCCCAGGTCCTGCGGCGTGACGGCACCCTGTACTACCCGCCGGGCGTCGAGGTCTCCCGCGCCCTGACCCCCATTGAGCGTGAGTACCTCCGCCGCCACCCCTTCCAGGGCGGCGCCGCCGACGCGGTCACGCCCCCGCCCTCCGGCCCCATCCACTGCGCGGCCGAGTACGAGCCCATGGAGGCCATCATGGTCGCCTGGGTTGGCGTCCACACGGGGATCATCGGGCAGCTCGGCCGCTGGACGACCACCACCGGCAACGCCGAGTTCCACGTGATGCTGAACAGCGCGGGGAGCCAATCCACCGCCAACAGCACGCTGGTCAGCGCCGGGGCCAACATGAGCCGCGTGCGCTACTTTGTCCCCACCGCCAGCCTGAACACGGTGTGGATCCGCGACTACGGCCCGCGCTACATCTACGAGGGCGGCTGCCGCGGCATCATCGACCACAAGTACAACCGCCCCCGCCCCGCCGATGATGTGCTCCCGGACTACTACGGCCTGCAGCGCCGCCACGCCTTCTACCAGCTGGGCCTCAACGGCAACCAGCTCATCCACGGCGGCGGCAACTACCACCTCGACGCGGTGAATCGCGGCTACGCGACGCGCCTGATCGTGAACGAGAACCTCGGCTCCCCCAACTTCTTCACCGAGCCCCAGGTCGTCTCCATCTGGGAGACCTACCAGGGCCTGCAGCAGACGCTGTTCACCCCCTTCCCCACCAGCGTGGATGCCACCCAGCACCTGGACATGTGGATGCAGGTCATCGCCGACAACAAGGTGGTGATCAGCGACTGGCCCAACAACCCGGGGTCCACCCAGGACCAGATCTGCGACAGCGCGGCGGTGTTCATGGCCGGGCGGGGCTACACGGTCTACCGCATCCCGGCGTTCTCGATCGGGTCGCACTTCACCTTCACCAACATGGTCATGTGCAACGACGTGGTGATGGTCCCCTCCTACAGCCACTCGACCGTCTCCCCGCACAACGCCGCCGTGGTCGCCACGCTCCAGGCGGCCCTCCCCGGCAAGACCATCCAGCAGATCAACTGCGACTCGATCATCGGCCAGGCCGGCGCCATCCACTGCATCGTCATGCACGTGCCGAAGCACCGCGGCGCTCCCGGCGCCGGCGGCGGGCTGGCGCCCACGGCGTTCGTCAAGGCCCCCGTGGGGGGCGGGGCCGTCCCCGCCGGCGCCCCCTACCAGGTCCGCTGGATCAGCGACGACGACGTGCTGGTGACCTCGGTCGACGTGGAGTACTCCCTCAACGGCGGAGCCACCTGGGTCCCGCTCGCCATGTGGGCTCCCGACACCGGCGCCTACACCTGGAACACCCCCGCCGTCCACGCCAACCGCGCCCGCCTCCGCGTCACGGCCTGGGACGCCCAGGGCAACGCCGGGTCGGACGAGAGCGGCAGCTTCCGCCTCGGCAACCCCTGCTACGCCAACTGCGACGACAGCACCACCGCCCCCGCCCTTAACGTCGCCGACTTCTCGTGCTTCCTCACCGCGTACGCCTCGGGCGACGGCTACGCCAACTGCGACAGCAGCACCACCGCCCCCATCCTGAACGTCGCCGATTTCTCGTGCTTCCTCCAGAGTTATGCCGGCGGGTGCCCCTGAGGCCGCGCCGCGTTGTGTTGATCCGTTCCAGCCGTCCGGCGGCGTTGCGTTGAGCGTCCCGGGCACCTCCAAGGGGTATCGAAGATGACGACCCGCGCTCGACGCCGCTCCCCGTTTACCGCCCCCCTCGCCGCCGCCCCCGGCCAGCTCCCGGGGCCCCCCCCCGCCCTCCCCGCCGCCGCCCCCCCCC
>JBBDXI010000081.1:0-48918 GCA_040902425.1 Phycisphaerales bacterium | reverse complement strand
GGCGGCAACGCCGCGCGGGGCGGCGAGTCCACGCTGATGCTCGGCCGGCTGGTGGTCCGCCGGACCAGCGCCGCCATCACCGACCCGCGGCTCTCGGCCTACGCGGGCTCGCCGGTGCTGATGATCACGTGGAACGAGGTGAGCGGCCGGGGCGACGAGGGGTGGTACGCGGTCAGCTTCGACGGGGGCGGGTCGATCGCCCAGAGCGGCCCGGTGCCGACCCCGGCGCCCGCCGAGCCCGTGGCGCTCACGGTTGTCCCCGCCGAGGGCGCCCGGGGCGAGACGGCCGTGATCCTCGGCCGCACCACGCTCCGCCAGACCGGCGCAAAGGTCCAGAACGCCCGCCTGTTCACGTTCGAGGGCTCTTTGACGCTGATGGCGGCCTGGGACGAGGTCGGCGCTGAGGGCACGGCCGAGTGGTTCGCCATCAGCCTCGACGCCGGGGCCACGGTTGCGCAGGTCGTCGAGGCGCGCCCGCTGCTGCGCTTGCGCTACGGCACGTTCGACCCCCGGGCCGCGGCCCCCGCGCCCCCCGCCGTGGCCCGCGACCTGGCCGAGCCGGAGGGCAACGAGCTGTTCCTGGTGCAGTTCGTGGGGACCCCGCTGGAGGAGATGCGGGCGGAGGTCCGGGGGGCGGGCGGCGTCATCCACCGCTTCCTGACGGAGAACACGCACCTCGTGCGGATGTCGCCCGACACGCGGGCGGCGGTCGAGCGGCTGCCCTACGTGCGCTGGGTGGGCCCGTACCAGCAGGCGTACCGGCTGGATGAGGAGGTCCGGGCGGCGGTCGAGTCCCGCCCCCCCTCCGCCCCGATGGAGGAGGCCCGCTACTCCGTCGAGGTGATGGAGGACGGGCCCGGGCAGCAGCAGGCGATCGCGGACCTGATCAGGGCGGGTGGCGGGACGGTGCACTTCCTGGTGCACGACCAGCACCGGCTGGAGGCGACGATGGGGCGGGAGCTGCTCCTGAAGGTGCTGGCCCGCAACGAGGTGAGCTTCATCGACCCGACGGGGCCGATGGAGCCGGACATGAACATCATCCGCCAGTACGGCGGGGCGGTGCCGCTGCTCTCGACGGCGGGGTTCCTCGGCCAGGGCGTGCGGGGCGAGGCGTTCGACACGCAGGTCAACATGAACCACGAGAAGTGGGGGGGCGTGCAGCCGCTCCTGCACGGGCCGGTGATCACGGCGGGCACGCACGGGACGTCGGTGTACGGCATCAACTTCGCCACCTTCGCGGGGACCTCGGCCAACGCCAACAACGCGGTCGGCCTGCTCCCGCTGAACGAGCGGGGCATCTTCTACCACTACCGCGCGTGCAGCCAGGGCACCTTCGGCGGGACGCAGACGCGGATGGCCGCCAACATCGAGGCGACCGACCCGGCCGGCCCCTACCGCTCCAGCTACCAGACCTCCAGCATCGGCAGCCTGCAGGTGACGACGTACACGACGGTCTCTCAGGAAGTGGACGACTACCTGTTCAAGGTGGACTACCTGAGCTTCCAGAGCCAGAGCAACACCTCGCAGCGGACCTCGCGCCCGCAGGCCTGGGCGAAGAACATCGTCTCGGTGGGCGGGCTGGAGCTGGCCGAGACCACGGCCCGGACCGACGACTCCAAGGCCAGCGGGGCGAGTTTCGGGCCGGCGCAGGACATGCGGGTGAAGCCCGACCTGGCCCACGCGTACAGCGGCATCTGGAGCCCCACCGACAGCCTGCCGACCTCGTACACCAACTTCGGGGGCACCTCCGGGGCGACGCCGATCACGGCGGGGCACGGCGGGCTGGTCTCGCAGATGTGGCACCAGGGGGTGTGGTCGCCCTACGGCGGCGCCGACACGGTCTTCCTCTCGCGCCCGAAGAGCACCACGGCCAAGGCCCTGATGATCAACGGCGCCTTCCGCTACTCCACGGCCAGCGGCTACGGGAACATCAACATCACCTACCGGCGCTTCGTGGGCTGGGGCATGGCCGACCTGACCAAGCTCTACAACGAGCGCGCCCGCACGTACGTCATCGACTGCGGCGACGCCCTGGTGAACGGCCAGACCCGCACCTACACCTTCGCCGTCGCCCCGGGGATGCCCGAGCTGCGGGCCACCATGGTCTACCCCGACCCTGCCCCCGCGACCACGGCCGGCCAGAACCGCGTCAACGACCTGTCGATGCGGGTCACGAGCCCCAGCGGCGCCGTCTACTGGGGCAACAACGGGATGGTCCCCCTGACCGCCACCGACAACAACAACGTGAACTACTCGGTCGCCGGCGGCGCGGCGAACACCTACGACACGGTCGAGAACGTCTTCATCCAGAACCCGCTGGCGGGGACCTGGACCGTCGAGGTGATCGCCAGCCAGGTGGTGCAGGACGGCAACCTGGCGACCCCGGGCGTGGTGGATGCGGTCTACTCGCTGGTGGTGGCGAACGTCACGCCGGCGACGCCGCCGGGCGCCTGCTACGCCAACTGCGACGGGTCCTCCGCCCCGCCGGTGCTGGCGCTGGCGGACTTCACGTGCTTCATGTTCCGCTACCTGACCGGCGACAGCTACGCGAACTGCGACGGTTCGACGCAGCCGCCGGTCCTGAACGTCGCCGATTTCGGGTGTTTCCTCCAGCAATACGCCGCGGGCTGCCCGTAGCCCGCGTGGTCAGGTCCGGATTTCTGTTTCCCCCCAAGCATGAAGGGTCAGATCATGGAATACGCCAAGAGAGTCCGCCTGCCGCTGGCCGCCGCCCTGGCCCTCCTCGCGGGGCACGCCGCGGCCGTCGCTCCCGTCGGCGCGGCCGACCAGCAGCCGCTGACGGTCACGGCCACGCGCCAGCAGAGCACGCTGAAGCTGGGCGAGTTGACGGTGCGGCAGACCGCCGCGCGCATCGCCAACCAGCGGGTCTTCACGTTCGAAGGGTCGCCGACGGTGCTGGTGGTGTGGGAGGAGTACACGGGCGCGAAGCCGGCGGGCTGGTTCGCGCTCAGCACCGACGGCGGGCGGACGGTGGCGCAGGTGGTGCAGAACCCCGGCGTGGTCCGCCTCCGCCAGGGGACGTTCGACCCCCTGCGCGAGGGCCAGGTGCCAGTGCCCCCCGGGTTCGAGGCCGACGGGACGAACGAGCTGTTTCTCGTCCAGTTCGTGGCGACCCCGCTGGAGGAAATGCGCCGGCAGGTGCGTGCCGCGGGCGGCGAGGTGCTCGCGTTCCTCACCGAGAACACGCACCTGGTGCGGCTCTCGCCGGCGACCCGGGACGCGGTGGCGGCGCTCCCCTTCGTCCGCTGGGTCGGGGCGTACCACCCCGGCTACCGCCTCGACGAGCAGACCCTGGCGCGGCTGGTCGCGGGGGAGCCGGTGCAGGGCCGCTTCTCGATCAGCGCGGTCGAGATCGGTGCGGGGCCCCAGTCGGCGATCGCGGACCTGGTGAAGCAACTGGGCGGCGAGGTCCACTTCATCAACGCGGACCAGTACCGCATGGAGGCCACGCTCACCGCCGAGCAGCTCCGCCGGGTGCTGGTCCTCAACGAGGTCGGGTTCATCGACCCCATGGGCCCGATGGAGCAGGACATGGACCAGATCGTTCGCACCGGTGGGGCCTTCACGATCCTCTGGCCGGCGGGGATCCAGGGCCAGGGGGTGCGCGGTGAGGTGTTCGACGGCGGCGGCGTGCCGGCCCACGTCGAGTGGGCGAGCAAGCCGGCGCTGATCCGGACGACGAGCTCGAACGACGCGCACGGCACGGCCTGCTACGGCATCAACTTCGCCTCCGGCTCGTCCATCAACGCGCGGGGGCTCTGCTACATGCACGAGCAGGGCATGGTCTCCCGCTACCAGGACACCAACCAGGCGGGCCTGGGGAGCGGGGCCATCTCGCGGTTCACGCTGAACAGCCAGGCCGTGGCCCCGGCGTTGCAGTGGAAGTCCTGCTACCAGACGTCCAGCGTGGGGAGCCCGCGCTCCTTTGACTACACCAACGTATCGCAGGAGGTGGACGACTACCTGTTCCGGGTGGACTACCTGAGCTTCCAGAGCCAGAGCAACGCGGGCACCCGCCACTCGCGACCCCAGGCGTGGGCCAAGAACATCGTCTCGATCGGCGGCATCGACACGTGGAACAGCTCGATCCTGACCGACGACCGCTGGGCCACCGGCGCCAGCATCGGCCCGGCCACCGACCTGCGCGTCAAGCCGGACTTGGCGCACTCCTACGGCGTGTCCGGCGCCCCCGGGGCTCCCAACAATCAGGTGTTCACCACCTACAGTTCCGCGACCACCGGGTATGGCCAGTTCAACGGGACGTCGGCCGCAACGCCGATCTCGGCCGGGCACGGCGGGCTGCTCACCCAGATGTGGCACCTGGGGGTCTTTGCCGGGCACGGCGGGCAGGCGACGGTGTTCCTCAGCCGCCCCAGGTCCACGACGGCCAAGGCACTGCTGATCAACGGCGCCCACCGCTACACCTACGGCGTCAACAACATGACGCGCAACCGCATCGGCTGGGGCCTGCCCGACCTGACGCGGCTGTACAACGACCGCGCGAAGCACTTCGTCGTCAACGCCGACGAGCCGCTCGCCAACGCGCAGACCCGTGCGTACTCGCTCACCGTGGGCCCCGCGGAGCCGGAGTTCCGCGCCACCATGGTCTACCCCGACCCCGCCCCGCTCACCGTCGCCGGCCAGAACCGCGTCAACGACCTGACCCTGAGGGTCACCTCGCCGAACGGTACCGTCTACTGGGGCAACAACGGGATGGTTCCGACGAACATCAGCGATATCGGCGGGTCCAACTCCACCACGCCGGGCGGTGCCGCCAACACCTACGACACGGTCGAAAACGTCTTCGTGCAGAACCCGCTCGCCGGCGAGTGGACGGTCGAGATCATCGCGACCCAGGTGGTCCAGGACGGCTACCTCGAAACCGGCGCGCTCGACGCGATCTACTCCCTCGTGGTCGCCAATGTCACCCCCGGCCTCCCGCCCGTCGCCTGCTACGCCAACTGCGATGAGTCCACCACGCCGCCCATCCTGAACGTCGGCGACTTCGGCTGCTTCCTCACGAAGTACGCCGCGGGCGACGCCTGGGCCAACTGCGACGAGTCCACCACGCCGCCGAGCCTGAACGTCGGCGACTTCGGCTGCTTCCTCACGAAGTACGCCGCCGGGTGCCCCTGACCCGTACCATCCCCCCGTGGGGAACCTCGCCCGCCATCCCGCGACCCGCCCCCGGCGGGTCGCTTTGTTTTTCGGGGTCGCCGTCGCCCTCGCCTGCGCCGCGGGCCCGGCCTTCGGGCAGGCCTGCTCCTCCATCCCCACCTTCGAGGCCGGGCTCGCCCCGACACGCCAGCTCCACGTCGCCACCACCGGCAGCAACGCGACCGGCACCGGCTCCGCGGCCCAGCCCTATGCCACGATCGCCTTCGCCGCGGCGCGGGCCACGCCGGGCACCGCGGTCGTCGTGCACGCGGGGACGTACGCCGGGGGCGGGTTCATCAACGCCCTGGCGGGGACCGCCGAGGCGCCCATCTGGATCGGCGGCGCGCCCGGCGAGCCCCGCCCAGTCCTCAATGGCGGCAGCAACGGCCTCCAGTTCTCGCGCGCCCGCTATGTCATCATCCACGACCTGGAGGTGCAGGGCGCCACCGGCAACGGCCTGAACCTCGACGACGGCGGCGAGGTCGGCAACCCCGGCGTCGCCTCGTTCCTCGTCCTGCGCAACCTTTCGGTCCACGACATCGGGACCGGGGGCAACAACGACGCCCTCAAGCTCTCGGGTCTCTACGACTTCCGGGTGCTTGACTGCGCCCTCGCCCGCGCCGGCGGGGCCGCGTCGGGCAGCCTCATTGACATGGTCGGCTGCCACCGGGGGCTGATCGCCCGCTGCGACCTGCGCGAGGCCTCGGCCAACGCCGTCCAGGCCAAGGGCGGCACGAGCGATGTCGAGGTGCGCTGGTGCGCCATGACCGAGTGCGGCCAGCGGGCGGTGAACATCGGCGGGAGCACGGGCCTGGAGTTCTTCCGCCCGCCGCTCTCGACCACCCAGCCCAACGCCGAGACCCGCAACATCCGCGTGGTCTCCAACGTCATCCACGGGGCGACCGCGGCTGTCGCGTTCGTCGGGGCGGTGGACTGCATCGCGGCGAACAACACGATCATCACGCCGCACAACTGGGTGCTGCGGATCCTCCAGGAGACGACCAGCGGCGGGGGCTACACGTTCCTCCCGTGCGGGAACAACCGCTTCGAGAACAACCTCGTCTACTTCGACCGCTCGGACCTCTCGACGTACGTGAACGTCGGGGCGAACACGGCCCCCGCGACGTTCACCTTCGCGCACAACCTCTGGTACGCGTACGACAACCCGGCGCAGTCCGCCCCGAACCTGCCCGTGCCGGAGACGGGCGCCGTCATCGGCCAGGACCCGGGCCTCGCCGACCCGGTCCCGCCGCCCGCCGGCAACTACCGGATCAATCCGAGAGGGCCGGCCGCGGGCGCCGGGCGAGCCCCCGCCGGCGCTGCGGGCGACCTCGGCGGGCGGTGCTACCGCACCCCGCCGAGCATCGGGGCCCACGAGGCGTGCTACCCCAACTGCGACCAGAGCGCCGCCCCGCCGGCGCTGAACATCGCCGATTTCTCGTGCTTCCTCCAGCGCTTCGCGGGGGCGGAGGCGTACGCCAACTGCGACCGCTCCGCCACGCCGCCGGTGCTGAACATCCACGACTTCTCGTGCTTCCTCACGCAGTACGCGGCCGGGTGCCCCTGACCGCCCGCCCTGAACGACCAGCGGAGAGATGCCATGAAGCGCCGCCAACCCATCCACAGTGCCCCGATGCTCGTGTTCGCGATGGCCGCGGGCCACGTCCCCGCGCAGCCCCCCCTCCCCGGCGCGGCCCCGCACGAGTTCACGCAGGACCCCCCAGCGCCCCCCGGCCCCGTCCGTCTCTCGCCGGCGTACAGCCCGCGCGATACCACGCTGCGGCAGGTGAACGTCGGACCCCAGGGGATGAACATCGTCGGCGACGCCGCCAACGAGCCCTCGCTGGCGATCGACCCCACCGCCCCCAACCGCCTGGCCATCGGCTGGCGCCAGTTCGACAGCATCGCCTCCAACTTCCGCCAGGCGGGGCGGGCCTACAGCACCGACGGGGGGCGGACCTGGACCAACCCCGGCCCGCTCGACCCCGGCATCTTCCGCTCGGACCCCGTCCTCCGCGCCGACGCCCAGGGCCGCCTCTACTACTGCAGCCTCACCACGAGCCCGTACCAGACGTGGGTCTTCGTGAGCACCGACGGCGGCGCGACCTTCCCCAGCGTCTACACCAGCTTCGGCGACGACAAGCAGTGGCTGACGGTCGATGTGAGCGGCGCGCCCACCGCCGGCGCCCTCTACCAGCACTGGAGCGTCATCCAGAGCACCAGCAACTTCACGAGGTCGTTCAACCAGGCCCAGACCTGGACCACCCCCATCCCCCGCGTCCCGGTGTGGGGCATCTCCGACGTCGGCCCCGCGGGCCAGCTCTACATCGGCGGCCAGTTCAGCCCCGGCGGGTCGGGGCCGATCCAGGTCGCGCGTTCGCTCAACGCCGGCGTCGCGGCCCAGACGCCGGCCTTCACCACCGTCACCGTCCCGATGGGCACGTTCCGCTCGTTCGTGACCGGCAGCCCCAACCCCGGCGGCCTGCTCGGCCAGGTGCAGGTGGCGGTGGACCGCTCCGGCGGCCCGCGCCACGGGTGGGTCTACGTCCTCTGCTCCGTCCGCGTCGGGACGACCGACCCGCTCGATGTCTACTTCAACCGCTCCACCGACGGCGGCCAGAGCTGGCTCCCGGCGCCCATCCGCGTGAACAACGACCCGGCGAACGCCGGCGCCTGGCAGTGGTTCGGCACCCTCTCCGTGGCCCCCGACGGGCGGCTGGACGCCGTGTGGAACGACACCCGGGAGAGCCTGAGCGTCACCTCCTCGCGCCTCTACTACGCCTTCTCGGCCGATGGCGGCACCACCTGGCAGGGCAACACGGGGATCGGCCCCTCCTACAACAGCCTCGTCGGCTGGCCCAACCAGAACAAGATGGGCGACTACTACGACATGGCCTCCGACCGCGTCGGCGCCTCGCTCGCCTACGCGACCACGTACAACGGAGAGCAGGACGTCTACTTCCTGCGGATCAACGACTGGGACTGCAACGGCAACGGCATCGCCGACGGGGCGGACCTGCTCGCCGGCACGCTGCACGACTGCGACGCCGACGGCGTCCCAGACGAGTGCGAGCTGGCCGCGGGTGTGCCGGTGCCGTGCGCCGGCTGCTACCCCAACTGCGACGGCTCCACCGCCGCCCCGATCCTGAACGTGCAGGACTTCGGGTGCTTCCTTACCCGCTACGCGGCCGGCGAGCCCTACGCCAACTGCGACGGGTCAACCGTCCCGCCGGCCCTGAATGTGCAGGACTTCGGGTGCTTCCTGACGAAGTACGCGGCGGGATGCCCCTGAATCCCGCAATCCCGCAACCGCGGCGGGAGACACCGGTACAGGTTTGGGGGCAAGCGGAGCACTCTATGAAGTGGCTGAGCGCGCTGACACTCGCGGCGTCGGGAACGGCGTGGGCACAAGGCTGTCAGGTCGGCTGGTCAGGATGGCCCGGCATCCGCCAACCGACCGCGACGGTCGATTGCTTCCTCGAGCACGATGACGGGAGTGGCTTGGCTCTCTACGCCGGAGGGAACTTCATCGGTGGCGGCTACGACGCCCGCATCCTCCGTTGGACAGGGACGGTCTGGGAAGCGTTCGCGCCGACGCTGAGTTCAGGCGTCATCTGCATGGCCCCGCTTCACGGGCAGCTCTATGTCGGCGGGACCTTCATACATGCCGGCTCACTCCACGTGGACTGCATCGCCCGCTGGGACGGTGCCGGCTGGTCGGCGCTGGGCCAGGGCATTTGGGGCGGGCCCAGGCAAGTCAACGACATGTTGACGTTCGATGACGGGACCGGTCCCGCGCTGTACGTGGCCGGGCAGCTGCCGATGGCCGGTGGAGTGCTTGCGGGCGGAATCGCGCGGTGGACGGGAACGATATGGCAGAACGTTGGTCAGCCTAACCCAAGCAACAGCACGTGGGTGCTCGCCCTCGGCGCGTTCGACGACGGCTCCGGCATGCGGCTGTACGCTGGGGGCCAGTTCACATCACTTGGGGGGGTTGCGGCCAATGGCGTCGCGAGGTGGGACGGGACCTCCTGGGAGGCGGTCGGTACCGCGATCATTCCAAGCCCTTACGGGATCATGTCCTTCTGCGCGTACCCGCAGGACCCGAGCGGTCCGAGGCTCTACGCCGGGGGCGACTTCCTGCTCGCAGGTGCCACCGGCGTCCGCGGGATCGCCCGCTTGAACGGCGCCGAGTGGGAAGCAGTAGGAACCGGGTCCGCGGCAAGCACGGGCGGCAAGATCGTGGAGTGCATGCGGGTCTTCGACGACGGGAGCGGCGGACAGCTCTACGTGGGCGGGTCGTTCACACACTTCAACGGCGTTCCTAGCCGCGGGATCGCGCGATGGAATGGCCGAGCGTGGTCTACGCCGGGCGGGCCGCTCGACGGCAACGTATACGCCCTCGGCACGAGCGGCGCTCTTCCCGGGCGCTCGCTGGCGGTGGGCGGAACGTTCGCACGGGCGGGCGGCGATCCCGTGCCGCACGGGCTGGCGCTCTGGAACGTCTGCCAGTGTTACGCCGATTGCGATCAGTCCGGCGCCTCCCCCGCGCTCAACGTCGCGGATTTCTCCTGTTTCCTCCAGCGGTTCGCGGTGTACGACTTCTACGCCAACTGCGACGGGAGCACGCAGTACCCGGTCATGCGAGTCGAGGACTTCGCCTGCTTCCTCACGCGCTACGCGGCGGGTTGCCCGTAGCTCAACCGCCCAGGGTCCGGCTTTCCCATCCCTCGCGCAGCGCCGCCCCGAACCGTCCGGCGAACCCGCCCGCATCGCACAGGGGCGACGCCGCCACACGCTCCCGCAGCGTCCCGCGCAGGGTCGCCAGCCCCGCCGCATCCCCCGCCAGGCGCGCCGCGGCCTCGACGTAGTCATCGTCGGTCCGCGTGATGCAGTCCGGCAGCCCGGCCGCGCTGAGGAGGCTCGCCCCGACGCGAGACGCGTGCGACTCGCCGACCAGCGTGACCACCGGCACCCCCATCCACAGCGCCTCGCAGGTTGTCGTCGTCCCGCCGTAGGGCCACGTATCGAGCGCAACGTGCATCCGACCGTACATCGCCAGGTGCTCCCCCGTCCCCTCCGCCCACGGCGCCAGCTCCAGCCGCTCCGCCGGAATCCCCGCCGCCGCCAGCCGCGCCCGCACCCGCTCGCGAACCCCCGCCTCGCGCAGGCCCCAGTTCTTCAGCAGCAGCCGCGACCCCGGCACCCGCGCCAGCACCCGCGCCCAGAGGGCCGCGCACCGGTCGTTGACCTTCGCCATCGCCGAGAACGAGCCGAACACGATGCCCCCGCCCTCGGGCATCCGCAGCGGCGGGGCCCCCGGGTCCGGCCGGTAGCAGACGAAGCACGGGTCCAGGCGGGCCAGCCGCTCGGTCGCCTGCGCCGCGGCCACCGGCGGGTCGGTGAGCGAGTCCACCAGCCGCAGGCCGATCCCGCGCACGCCGGTGGTGCTGGGGTAGCCGAGCCACGTGGCCTGGACCGGCGCGCACCCGACGTGGAAGGCGGCGAGCCGGTGCCCGTCGGTGTGCCCGGCCAGGTCCACGGCGATGTCCACGCCGTCGGCCCGCAGCTGCTTCGCCAAGTCGGTCGGCCCCGCGTGCGGGATGTGCCGCCACCGCCGGCTCAGCGCCTTCAGCCGCTGCGACACGCCGTCGGCGGCGGTCCCCACGTGGTAGCAGAAGACGGCGAAGCGGCCCCGGTCGAGGCGCTCCAGCAGCGGCTCCAGGAACCACGCCACCGAGTGCACCCGCAGGTCCGGCGAGACGAACCCGATCGTCAGCTTCTTCCCCGCGCCGCCCGGCGACGGCGCGGCCGGGGGCAGGCGCGGCAGCCCACGATCCAGCGCCGCCCCGTACTCCCGCGCCCGCGCCAGCGCCGCCGCGGGCGTGGTCGCCGGGCTGTAGTTCATCGCGCAGCACAGGTGCGAGAGGAGGCGGGGGTGCCCCGGCCACCGCCGCAGGCCCTCCTCCAGCGCCCTCACCGCCGCCTCCGGCTCCCCGCACTCCAGGTGCGCCCCGGCCCGCAGCTCGGGGAGCTCGGGGTTCTGCACTCCCGCCCGCTCGGCGCCGTCGCACGCCGCCAGGGCCGCGGCCATCTCGCCCCGCTGGTAGTGCGTGACGATGAGCGGCAGCCACGCCGCGGGGAGCCCCGGGGCCGCGAGCAGCGCCCGCCGCAGCAGCTCGACGGCTTCCGCCTGCTTGCCGCTCATGCACAGGGCACGCCCGTAGAGGGCCATCAGCAGCGGGTCGGCGGGGAGCGCGCGGTGGGCCCGCTCGGCGTAGTACTCGGCCGCGCCGGCCTGCCCCAGCCGGGCCAAGGCCCGGGCCATGAACGCGTTGAGTGCGGGGTCCGCCGGGCTCCTCCGGAGCAGCCCCTGGACCTTTGAGCGGGCCGCCTCCGACTCCCCGCGCCCGAGCATGGCCTCGATCTCAGCCAGAATCTGGGGCGTCGGCTGCACGGGCCGAGTGTACCCGCCGAACAAGCAGCGCCGGGAACGCGGGGAGCGGGGCTCTCGCCGGTAGGCTTCCCACGCCCACCTCATCACCCCCGTCCCTCCGCCGCCGCATGACCACGCTCCAATCCATCACGCTCGCCGCCGCCATCGGCGGCGTCATGTGCCTGGATTTCCTCATCGTCTGGGCCCTGGTCCGCGCGGGGTGGTCGATCGTGGCGCAGCGCTACACCGCTCGGCCCGTCGAGCCGGGCGCGGTCCGCCGGAACTTCCAGAGCTTCTCGTTCGGCCTCTTCAACTTCGGGCTGTGCATCCACGTCGCGGCGGATGAGCACCACCTGCACCTCACGCCCGCGGCGTTCATCCGCCTCTTCGGGCCGCGCCCGGTGAGCATCCCGTGGGATGACATCCGGCTGGAGCCCAGGCAGCCGCGCCGGAAGGCGTGGGCCCGGGCGCGGATCGGGAAGGCGGTGGTCCTGGGCCCGCGCTGGGCGCTGGAGCTGGCGGCGCCCGCGGGCCGCCCATAGGACCAATAGGCCCATAGGACCTATGCGTCGCATAGGACCCCTCGGGTCACCCTTCCTCCAGCGTCTTCTTCCTCCGCAGGATGTGGTGGTAGTGCTGGGCGAAGCGGTGGGCCTCATCGCGGATCGCCTGCACCAGGCGCAGGCCCGCGTTGTCGCGCGACAGCCGCACCGGCTCTGCGCGGTCCTGGATGTAGATCAGCTCCTCCTTCTTCGCGAGGCTGATCACCATCGGCGGCCTCACGCCCAGCGTGCCGAAGGCCTCCAGGGCCGCGTGCAGCTGGCCCAGGCCGCCGTCGATCAGGATCACATCGGGGTAGAGCGCGTGCCCCTCGCCGGCCTCGCGGTAGCGGCGGGTCACCACCTCGCGGATGCTCGCGTAGTCGTCGTTGATCCCCGGCGGCAGCAGGTCGCGCTCGCCCCCGGGCCCCGCCGCCGCGCCCGCGCTCGCCGACGCCGCCCCGCCCTTGATCCGGTACCGCCGGTACTCGTTCTTCAGCGGCCGTCCATCGACGAAGCACACCTTGCTCCCCACCGTCTCGCCGCCGGCGAGGTGGGCGATGTCGATCCCCTCGATGCAGCGGATCGGCTGGTCCATCTCCAGCGTCTTCTGCAGGGAGCGCAGGCCCTTGCGCGGGTCGATGTAGCTGGCCTCGGTCTCCGGCTGCCAGCCCTCATCCCTGCGCCCGCGCTCATCGAGCTTCTCGATCGCCCGGACCTGGTCGCGCAGGGTCGCCGCCTTCTCGAACTTCAGCTCGGCCGCGGCCGCCTCCATCTCCTGGCGCATCTCCCGCAGCATCACGCTGCGCTTGCTCCCCAGGAACTTGACGAAGCGGTCCGCATCCTCGCGGTAGGGCTCGCGGGCGATCTTGGCGGCGCACGGCGCGGTGCACTGGCCGATGTTGTAGAGGATGCAGGGCCGGAAGTGCCTCCGCCGGTCGTCCCCCTCGACAATGTCCAGCGAGCAGGTGCGGAACTTGAAGACCCGCTGGAGGAGCTGCACCGCCTCGCGCAGGGCCCCCACGGCGGTGAAGGGGCCGAAGATGCGGGCGCCCTTCAGCTCCGGGTCGGCCGGCGAGCGGGTGATGAGCACCCGCGGGAAGTCCTCGGCCATCGTCACGGCGAGGTAGGGGAAGGTCTTGTCATCCACGAGGCGGATGTTGAAGCGCGGCTTGAGGTCCTTGATCAGCCGGTTCTCGGCGAGCAGCGCCTCCCACTCGCCCTCGCACTCGACGGTCTCGAAATCCTCGACCACCTCCAGCAGCCGCTGCTTCTGGTAGCCCAGGTCCGCCGAGGGCACGAAGTACGAACTGACCCGGTCCGCAAGCCGCCCGGCCTTTCCCACGTAGACCACCCGCCCCGAGGCGTCCTTCATCAGGTACACGCCGGCGCACTTCGGCAGGCCGCGGGCCTTCTCCAGCAGCTGCGACAGGCGTCCGCGCCCGGCGTCGTCGCCGGGGCCGCCGCCGGCATCACCCGGGTTGTCGCGATCGGCGTCGCTCACCGTCCATTGTAGAAGGCGGGGCCACAACCCCCGGCGTCCGCGGGCCCTCCCCGCTCCGCTTCTTGCGGCCTTCGGGACTATGCCGGCCTCGGGTCAGGCCCCCCTCGTCGGGCCGCGCCGCTCCGGTGAACCGCATTTTAAGAAGTGTGCCGGGCGCCCCGGCTACTCTGCTCTTGCCGGCGCGACGGGTTGTCGCCCGGCCCACAGGGGGAACATCCATGGTCTCGGATCACACCGTGTACGCCCCGGGCTCCGCCGGGCACGCCGGCCCCGTACAGAACGTCGGCGGCCTCGAGCGGGCCCTCACCGGTGGCGTTGGCGCCGCCCTGCTCGTCAGCGGGCTCAAGCGCCGCTCCATCTTCGGCCTGCTGCTGGCGGCCGCGGGCGGGGCCCTGGCCTACCGCGGCGTGCGCGGCGTGTGCCCGGCCTACTCGGCCCTGGGCATCGACACCCACCGCGAGCCCGGCCCGGCGCGCCCGGAGGACTTCTACCAGCGGGGCGTGCTCATCTACACCGCCGTCACCGTCAACGCCGAGCCCGAGCAGCTCTACCAGTTCTGGCGCTCGCTGGAGAACCTCCCGCGCTTCATGCGCAACCTGGAGGAGGTCCGTGTGATCGACCAGACGCGCTCGTGCTGGGTGGCCAAGGGGCCCACCGGCAAGCGGCTGGAGTGGGATGCCGAGATCATCAACGACGAGCCGCCGCACACGATCGCCTGGCGGAGCCTGGAGCACGCGGACATCGAGCACACCGGCTCGGTTCGGTTCATCCCGGCGTCGGGCGGGCGGGGCACGCACGTGAAGGTCCGCATGGAGTACCTGCCGCCCGGGGGCAAGGTGACGGACCGCTTCCTGCGGCTGGTGGGCCAGGACCCGCGCACCGAGATCCGCGAGGACCTGCTGCGCTTCAAGCAGATCATCGAGGCCGGCGAGATCGCCACCACCGAGGGCCAGCCCGCCGGCCCGCCGCGGCTCGACCGGCGCCGGACGCCGCGCGACCGCTCCCGCCCCGCCGACCTCACCGACCGCGCCGGCGCGCCCGACCCGGTGACGGAGGCGTCCAAGGGGTCGTTCCCCGCCAGCGATGCGCCGGGGTGGACGTCGGTGACGAACTGATGAGGTGATGACGTGATCAGGTGCGCCGATCGGGGAGGGTGAGATCGTGAGCAGCAGCGGCGATCGCGCAGCGGTTCGTGCCCCTGGCGGCGGCTGGCCACCGACCGGCGTGCTCACCTCATCACCTCATCACGTCATCACCTCATCACGCCAACCCCAACGCGCCCCGGATCGCCCGCGATCCCCGTCAGGAGAGACCCCATGAAGGCCGCCTGCTGGTACGGCAAGCACGACATCAGGGTCCAGGATGTCCCCGAGCCGCGGGTCCTCAACCCGCGGGACGCCATCATCCGCATCACCTCCACCGCCATCTGCGGGTCGGACCTGCACCTCTACGACGGCTTCATCCCCATGATGAGGCCCGGCGACATCCTCGGCCACGAGTTCATGGGCGAGGTCGTTGAGGTCGGCCCCTCGGTCAAGAACCTCCGCGCCGGCGACCGCGTCGTCGTCCCGTTCACCATCTGCTGCGGCGGGTGCTTCTTCTGCCGCTCGGCGCTGTGGTCGCTCTGCGACAACACCAACCCCAGCGCCGCCATGGCCGAGAAGATGTGGGGCTTCTCCACCGCCGGGCTCTTCGGCTACTCCCACCTCACCGGCGGCTACGCGGGCGGCCAGGCCCAGTACGCCCGCGTCCCCTGCGCCGACGTCGGCCCCATCAAGGTCCCCTCCGGCATCCCCGACGAGCAGGTGCTGTTCCTGTCGGACATCCTGCCCACCGGCTACCAGGCCGCGGAGCAGGCCGACATCAAGCCGGGGGACACCGTCGCGGTGTGGGGGTGCGGGCCTGTGGGGCAGATGGCCATCCGGTCCTGCCACCTGTTCGGCGCTGAACGCGTCATCGCGATCGACAGCATCCCCGAGCGCCTCCGCATGGCCGAGCAGGGCGGCGCGGAGCCGCTGGACTTTTCCCGCCACGACGTGTTCGAGGCGCTCGAGGAGATGACCGGCGGCCTGGGCCCGGACCGGTGCATCGACGCCGTGGGCCTCGAGGCCAGCGGCCACACGCTGGACGCCGTCTACGACCGCATCAAGACCAGCCTCTACCTCGCCACCGACCGCATCCACGCCCTCCGCCAGGCCATCCGCGCCTGCCGCAAGGGCGGGACCGTCTCGGTCCCCGGGGTCTACGGGGGCGTCGCCGACAAGGTGCCGCTCGGCGCCGCCTTCCAGAAGGGCCTCACCTTCAAGGGCGGCCAGACGCACGTCGTCCGCTACCTCGCGCCGCTCCTGGACCGCATCATGGCCGGCGAGATCGACCCGTCGTTCGTCATCACCCACCGCTTCCCGCTGACGGAGGCGGCCGAGGCCTACAGCACCTTCCAGCAGAAGCGGGACGGGTGCGTGAAGGTTGTCCTGGACCCGTGGGCCGATGGGGGCGGCAACGGCAACGGCCACCCGCGCCGAACGCCGCCGCTGATGTAGCCCGCTCAGGAGCGCCCGCGGGCGCGCGCGCCGCGGGGCGCGGGGCCGCGGAGCGCGGCGGGGAGCGGGCCGGCGGGGATGTACTCATCCAGTCCCGTGACGCTGCCGGGGAGCGGGCCGGTGCAGGCCTGCTTGGTGTCCTTCCACCGGCCGTACTCGATAACCTCGACGCAGTTGGGCGGGGGCTGGCCCTTGAGGGACATGGTGGGGGCGGTGCGCGGGAGGGGCGAGCCGCGCCGCGCGGGCCCCGGGGCGCCGGCGCCGGATGGCCGGCGGCTGCCGTTGAGGCCCATCAGGGTCGTGCCGGCGAGCGAGTCGCCGCACGGGGTGCAGGAGCCGGACGGGTCGCAGTCGCAGCACCAGAGGATCATGACCTTGCGGGTGTGCATCGTCCACTTGGCGCCGTTGTAGAGGCAGGCATAGTCGGTCCACTCGCCGACCTGGCGGCAGCAGTCGGGGGTGGCGTTGAGCAGGATGCGGCGGATGCGGCGGAGCGACGCGGCCAGCAGGCCGCGGGCACGCGGCTTCAGCTCCACCAGGCCGTCGTGCATCGACTCCGGGGCCTTCGCGGCCTTCGCGGCTTTCGCGGCTTTCACGGCTTTCACGGGCGCCTCCTCATCCCCCCATGCGCGGGGGCACCCCCGGGCGCGGGGTTCCGGCGGGCGCGCGGGGCATCCCGGCGGGAGGCCGGTGCGCGCGTGAGGGGCGCCGGAGCGGCGCGCGGGGAAGCGTGGGGAACGACGAACGAACGATGTCGGCTCGGAGAGCCGACCTACCCGGGACTCAGCGCGGGACGCGCTCGCGGGCGAGGCGGCTGGGGCGGTCGGTGAGCCAGACGCGGCCCCAGTCCTGGTTGAACATGCGCCAGTTCTCGTCGAAGGTCAGCACCATCCGGTTGTCCATGTCGATCGGGCGCTGGTAGAGCGTGTCGAGGTCGGGCGTCGGGTTGTTGCGGACCATGGCATCGCGGCTGGCAACGGTGTCACCCCCGCCGCACCCGGCGAGGGGAGCGAGGAGAGCGGCGGCCAGAACGGCTATGGCGAGGGCGGCGGGGGGGGTGCGCATCGTCTGCTTCCTTCCTTCTTCCAGCATGGACAGGGCCCGCCTTGGGGGCTGGCCGCGGGCCTCTCCGGGATCCCACCGGTGGAGAGCGCCCGCGGAGGTTGTACCGGGGTGGCGGGGGCCCTGTCAAACCCGCCCGGGGGGTTGGTGCGATTCCCGGCTGTGGGGATATTCGGGGGCGGGGCCCGGGAGGATTCATGGCGTTGCCGGCCGGTTTGCATATGGTGGGCGCGGCGTCACCGAACGCTGCCAGAACGGCAGTGCGGCCGTTCGTGCGCCCCTGCTCCGTGCGGACCTGCGATGGGCGCGCCGATTGCACCCTGTGGCCGGGTTGAGGGTGGTTGGGCGGTAGGCCCGAGAGGGGTGCCATATGCGACCGGACCGGCTCACGACCATGGCCCAGCAGGTGCTCGCCGATGCGCAGGCGGATGCCGGGGCGCGATCCAACCCCGAGGTGACGGGGCTGCACCTGCTCGCGGCGCTGCTGGCGGACCGCGGGGGGGCGGGGCCGGGGTGGAGCGTGCTGGGGAAGGCGGGGGCGGATGCCGGGCGGGTGGCCTCGCAGGTGGCGGCGGAGCTGGACCGGCTGCCGAAGACCTCGTCGGGGGCGGGGACGAGCGGGCGTGCGCTCGTGGATGTGCTGAACAAGGCGGATGGCGAAGCGCGGCGGATGGGGGACCAGTATGTGTCGAGCGAGCACCTGCTGCTGGCGCTGGCGGATGTGGGCGGGCCGGCGCGCGAAGCGCTGCGGAGCGCGGGGGCGGACCGGAAGGTGCTCGAGAAGGCGGTGAAGGCGATCCGGGAGGCCTCGGGGGTGACGAACGTCTCGAGCCCGGAGGCGGAGGGGACGTACGAGGCCCTGAAGAAGTACGCGATCGACCTCACGGAGCGGGCCGCGGCCGGGAAGCTGGACCCGGTGATCGGCCGGGACAACGAGGTCCGGCGGACGATGCAGGTGCTGAGCCGGCGGACGAAGAACAACCCGGTGCTGATCGGGGAGCCGGGGGTGGGCAAGACGGCGATCGTGGAGGGGCTGGCGCAGCGGATCATCAACGGGGACTGCCCGGAGGGGATGCGCGAGAAGCGGATCATGGCGCTGGATGTGGGGGCGCTGCTGGCGGGGGCGAAGTACCGGGGTGAGTTCGAGGAGCGGTTCAAGGGGGTGCTGCGGGAGGTGGTGGCGAGCGAGGGGCGGGTGATCCTGTTCATCGACGAGCTGCACACGATCATCGGGGCGGGGCAGGCGGAGGGGGCGGTGAGCGCGGGGAACCTGCTGAAGCCGGCGCTCGCCCGCGGCGAGATCCACTGCATCGGGGCGACGACGCTGGATGAGTACCGCAAGCACGTCGAGAAGGACCCGGCCTTCGAGCGGCGGTTCCAGCCGATCCACGTGGACCAGCCGGGGGTGGAGGAGACGGTCGCGATCCTGCGGGGCCTGAAGCCGCGGTACGAGGCGCACCACGGGGTTCGGATCCTGGATGAGGCGATCCTCGCGGCGGCGCAGCTGAGCCACCGGTACATCGCGGACCGCTTCCTGCCGGACAAGGCGATCGACCTGATCGATGAGGCGGCCAGCCGTCTCCGCCTTGAAAACGACAGCATGCCGACCGAGCTGGACGAGCTTCGGCGGCGGATTATGCAGCTCGAAATTGAGCGCGAGGCGGTGAAGCTGGAGGCAGGGACGGAGGGACGGAGGGACGAAGGAACGAAGGGGAAAGACGGCGCGCTGCGGGAGCTGGGGCGGATTGAGAAGGAACTGTCGGAGCTGCAGGAGCGCAACCGGGCGCTGACGGCCCGCTGGGAGGCGGAGAAAGAGGAGCTGGATGCGGTCAAGGAGATCAAGGCGGAGATGGACGCCAGGCAGGTCGAGCTGGAGCAGGCGCAGCGGCGCGGGGACCTGGAGGCCGCGGCCAGGATCCGGTACAACGACCTGCGGGAGCTGGACCGGCGGCTGAAGGATGCGGAACGCGCGCTCGACGAGCGGAAGGGTCGCGGGGATGCGCTGGTGCGCGAGGAAGTGGATGGCGAGATGATCGCGGAGGTGGT
Organism: Phycisphaerales bacterium; assembly: GCA_040902425.1. Taxonomy (GTDB): domain Bacteria; phylum Planctomycetota; class Phycisphaerae; order Phycisphaerales; family UBA1924; genus JBBDXI01. Next base: position 29,613 of record JBBDXI010000081.1, on the reverse strand, counting down.
GGCGAACTGGACGGGGATCCCGGTGACGCGGCTGCTGGAGAGCGAGCGGGAGAAGCTCTCGCACATGGAGGGGAACCTGGCGAAGCGGGTGGTGGGGCAGGAGCACGCGCTGAAGGCGGTGGCGGATGCGGTGCGGCGCTCGCGGGCGGGGCTGGGGGACCCGGACCGGCCGATCGGCAGCTTCCTGTTCCTGGGGCCGACGGGCGTGGGCAAGACCGAGACGTGCCGGGCGCTGGCGGAGTTCCTCTTCGACACCGAAGAGGCGATGGTGCGGATCGATATGAGCGAGTACGGCGAGCGGCACGCGGTGGCGCGGCTGATCGGGGCGCCGCCGGGGTACGTGGGGTACGAGGAGGGCGGGCAGCTGACGGAGGCGGTGCGGCGGCGCCCGTACGGCGTGGTGCTGCTGGATGAGGTCGAGAAGGCGCACCCGGATGTGTTCAACATCCTGCTGCAGGTGCTGGACGATGGGCGGCTGACGGATGGGCAGGGCCGGACGGTCGATTTCCGCAACACGATCATCGTGATGACGAGCAACTTCGGCAGCCAGCGGATCCAGGAGATGACCACGGGGGGCGCGGAGGACTGGGAGGTCGAGGCCGCGGTGCGGCAGATGCTGCGCGTCGAGGGGTTCCTGCGCCCGGAGCTGCTGAACCGGATCGACGAGGTGGTGATCTACCACCAGCTGCGCCGCGAGCACCTCGACGCGATCGTCGAGATCCAGCTTGAGCGGGTGCGGAAGCGCATGGCCGAGCGCGGCATGAGCCTGACCCTGACCGACGCCGCCAAGCGCGCCCTTGCGGAGGAGGGCTTCGACCCGATCTACGGCGCGCGCCCGCTGAAGCGGGTGATCCAGCAGCGGGTGGAGAACGCGCTGGCCACCAAGATCCTGGCCGGGGAGGTGGGGGCGGGGGATTCGGTGGCGGTGGATTATCGCGGGAAGAGCTTTGTGTTCGAGAAGCAGCAGTCGGGGGTTGGGGCGGCGCGGTAGAGGGTCGCGGCGCCGTCTCGGATTGTGCGAGATCGTGCTGAGGCGGCCGCTGCCGCTTCGCTGGATGTGCATCCTCGGCCGGCGGTGGCTGCATACTCACGTGCTCCCGTGGTGAGGGAGAGGGGGGGTTGATCGGTCGGAGCGAGAGCCCACCGGCGGGGCGATCCCCGTCGGTTTTTTGTGCGCGGGCGGGGGTCGGGCCGAAAGGCAGGGAACCGGGGGCGGGCGGCCGTGGAACGGACTGAGCGGGCCCGTCGGGGCCGCGGGAGCGTTGATGGCAAAGGCCGCGTGGCGTGCGTGTGCGGGACTGGCGGGCCTCGCGGGGCTGTGCGCGCCGGCGGGCGAGGCCATGGGCCAGGGGAGCACGCGGGGCGGGGCCTCGTTCCAGGGGATCGGGTTCGTGGCGGGGGGAACCTCGAGCGATGCGCTGGCGGTGTCATCCGATGGCCTCGTCGTCGTCGGGGACTCGGTGACGCCGGCGGGGCCCCGGGCCTTCCGGTGGACGGGCGGCGGGGGGATGCAGAGCCTGGGCGTGCTTGGCGCTGCCACAAGCAGCTCGGCGCGGGCGGTGTCCGCGAACGGCGCGGTGGTCGCGGGCGTCTCCGGGGGCCGCGCGTTCCGCTGGATCAACTCGACGGGGATGGTGGACCTGGGCGTGCTGCCGGGCGGGGTGTTCAGCGTGGCGCAGGGCATCTCGGGGAACGGTCAGGCGGTGGTGGGGACGAGCGGGAGCACGGCCGGCGACCGGGCCTTCCGCTGGACCTCGTTCGGCGGGATGACCAGCCTGGGTGTGCTCCCGGGGGGGACGGCCAGCTACGGGTTTGCGAGCAGCGCCGACGGCGGCTCGGCCGCGGGGTTCTCGCTGGTGAACGGGACGCCGGCCGCCTTCCGCTGGACGCCGTCGGGCGGGATCAAGCCCCTGGGGTTCCTGCCGGGCGGGACGGTGTCGCAGGCGAACGCGATGTCAAGTAGCGGCGCCTTCGTGGTGGGGACGGGCAACTCGGCGCTGGGGAACCGGGCGTGGCGGTGGGCCGGCAGCGGCGGCGCGCCCGGCGCGATGCTGGACCTGGGCCGGCTGGCGACGGCGACCGAGAGCGTGGCGAGGGCGATCAGCGCCGACGGCGCGGTGGTGGTGGGCACGAGCGACACGACCGCGGGTTTCCACGCGGTGGTGTGGACGGCGAGCAGCCCGATGCGGAAGCTGCAGGACGTGCTGGAGGAGCAGGGGATCGACCTCTCGGGCTGGCTGCTGCTGACGGCGACGGGCGTCTCGGCGGATGGGCTGACGATCGTGGGGACCGGGGCGGGGCCGCAGGGGCAGGAGGCGTACCTCGCGCGCCTGCCGGCGCGCCCCTGCTACGCCAACTGCGACTGGAGCGCGGCGGGCGGGACGCCGACGCTGGATGCGGCGGACTTCTCGTGCTTCGTGACGCGGTTCATGGCCGGGGACCCGTGGGCCAACTGCGACGGGAGCACGGCGGCGCCGGTGCTGACCATCCGCGACCTGGAGTGCTTCCTGGCGAAGGTGGCGGCGGGGTGCTCGTGATGCCGTGATGAGGCAGGGGTGCGGCGGCGGCCGCTACGCTTGCCGCCTATGGCCGTGTTCCTCAATGGGCGGTTCGTGACCGAGGCCGAGGCGCGGGTCTCCGCGTTCGACGCGGGGCTGCAGCACGGGGTGGGGGTGTTCGAGACCATGCTGGCGCGGGCGGGGGGCGGGCGGGCGGAGGTCTTTGAGCTCGGTGAGCACCTGGAGCGGCTGGCGGCCTCGGCGCGCGAGCTGGGGCTGACGGACTCGCTGCGCATCCACGCCCTGGCGGAGGCGGTGGGGCAGACGGTCGAGCGCGCGGCGCACGCGGGTGGGCGGGTGCGGGTGCGGGTGACCGTGACGGGGGGCGACCTGAGCCTGCTGGTGGGCAGGGAGGGAGGAACGGGGGCACGCAGGCACGAAGGGGATGAGGGGAACCGGGAGCCGGAGGGGAACGGGGATTCCAAGAGCACCGACTTCGCAGAGCCGAAGTCGGTGGCACGAGAGTCGGCGGCACGGGTTGACCCGACGGTGATGGTCGCGGCCCAGCCGGCCACGGAATACCCGGCGGAGATGTTCGAGCGGGGAGTCGGCGTGGTCATCGCGGGGATGCGGGTCAACCCGCTGGACCCGACGGCCGGGCACAAGACGCTGAACTACTGGCAGCGGCTGCGTGAGCTGCGGGCGGCCGCGGCGGCGGGGATGGGGGAGGCGCTGGTGTTTCAGGTAACGAACTACCTGGCGGGGGGGTGCGTGAGCAACGCGGTGGTGGTGACGGGCGGGCGGCTGGTCACGCCGATCGCGCGCGGAGAAGAAGGGGCGGAGGGACGGGGGGACGGAGGGACGAAGGGGGCGGTGATCGCGAGCCCGGTGCTGCCGGGGATCACGCGCGGGTGGCTCCTCGGCTGGGCGCGGGAGCGGGGGATGGAGGTCGAGCGGCGGATGGTCTCGATCGACGATGTGCTCTCGGCGGATGAGGTGTTCCTGACCAACTCGGGCTTCGGCGTGCTGCCGGTGGTGCGGGTGGAGAAGGAGAAGATCGGGACGGGCACGCCGGGGGAGGTGACCCGCGCCGCGCGGGGGGCGTGGACGCTGGAGCACTGACGCGGGCGCAGCGAGGGGGATGGTCCGGGAACGGACGCGCCCGCGGGCCGTCGAAGAAAACAGCCCTCCGACACGGGGAAAGAACGGGTGCCGGCCCGAACGCGGATACGGCACGGGCACGGTCCGTCATCGGCGCGTTGATTTTCGGGAACCGCGCGCAGCGCGGATCGAACAGTGGTGCAGAGACGCCGGCCTCTTTCGGGAGTGTGTTGAAGCGTCTCGTGCGTCAGGTTCTTCGGGTCATTCTTCGGGTCATAGGTCGGAGAGTTACAGATCGTTGGTTCTCCCGCGCCGGGTCCGGCGGCTCAGTGTGTTCAAAGAGGCCGGCGGCGGCGGTGTGCGCCGGGGGCTGGAGGGAGCGCCGGCGGCCGACGCCGCGCCCGGGGCGCCCGGCGCGGGCGAGAGGGACCGGCGATGCGGGCGCGCTGCACGGGTGTGGCAGCGCGGGCGCACGCCGAGGAAGGCGGCAGGAGGGGGGAGGTCCCGGTGCGTGCGCGGCGGCCGAGCTGCACGCCGCGACCCGGTGTGTGGTGTGTTTCCCCCTTCCTGCCGCTTCTTTGTTCGGTCCCGTGTGCCGGGCGAGGGTTTGGGGAGTCCCCGAAGTGTGGCGGGACCGCGGACCAGCGCCCGGGCCCGTCAAGAGCGCGGCGATGGGCCCTATTCGGGGCGAAGAGGAGACTGGTCTACCTGCGAGCTAGTCCTACCTGCAAGATCGACCGTGCTTGGGTCTGGCCCGCTTGCTGACGCGGACACGGTTCCGCCGGAGTGTCAAGCTCGCCTGATCGATCACTCCTCGTCCGGCTCCACCACCACCGCCGTGCCGTAGCAGAGGACCTCGGTGGAGCGCTCCATGACCTCGGAGGCGTCGTAGGCGACGCCGACGATGGCGTTGGCGCCCAGGGCCTGGGCGTGGGCGATCATGTCGTCGTAGGCCTGCTGGCGGGCCTGGTCGCACATCTGGGTGAAGGCGCCGATGTTCCCGCCGATGATGCTCTTGAGGCCGCCGGAGATCCCCTGGCCGATCGTCGGGGCGCGGACGGTCAGCCCCCGGACCACCCCGAGGTAGCGGGTGATGCGGTAGCCTTCGAGGGTGAAGGTGGTGGTGACGGGGAGTTGCGGGGGCATGGGTTGGCCACCGGTGAGACGGTGAGACGGTGAGACGGTGAGACGGTGAGACGGTGAGACGAGACAGTGTACCGGAGGCGGCGTGGACGGGAACGGGGATGAGCCGGCGGAGCCTCGCGCAGCGCAGCGCGATGTGGGGTGCCCGTGGTGCGGGTACAACCTCAGGGGGCTGCGGGGCGGCTTGTGCCCGCAGTGCGGGCTGGCGCTGACGGACGTCTCGTTCGAGGCCTACGTCGCGGACCGCGATGTGCCGTGCCCGTGGTGCACCTACAACCTCCGCGGGCTGCGGGGCGGGGCGTGCCCTGAGTGCGGACGGGCCGTGGGCTTCGGCATGTTCGGGCGGCGGGCGCCCAGCCCCGCGATGTACCGCGCGGGGCAGGTGGCGGCCATGCTGTGCGCGATCATGGGGGTGGGGCAGACTGTGGCTCGCATGGCCGCGCCTGCCGAGGGCCGGCGTGGACCCGGTGCGGGTCGTATTGGCCGCGTCGCTGGCCGTGCTGGGGGTCGCCGCGGCGGCGCTGTGGCTGGTGTGCGCCCGGCGGATCGCGCTGTGGCCGCGCGAGGTGCAGGGGCGGGTCGCCAACGCGGCGTGGGCGCTGCTGGCGCTGATCGTGCTCTCGACGATGCTGTGACGGGCCGGCGGGCCCGGTGAGCCGCCGCGCGCTCAGACGATGGTCGCCAGCGGCTCCCACAGGTCCAGGGTCATGCCCAGCTCGGCGCGCCCGTCGCTGTTGAACTGGGTCACCTGGGCGACGATGGGGACATCGCTCTCGATGGAGAGCGAGTAGGGGTCGCGGACGAGGCTCCCCAGCCCCGTCAGGTGCTGGGCGAGGAGCGACGCGTAGTCGGTGATCTTCTTCTGCAGCGTCTCGCCGGGCTGGAGGGTGAAGGTCTCGGCGATCAGGGGCTCGGCATCCTCGAAGCGGAAGATCAGCGAGACGGTCGCGGGGGCGGAGCCGGGGTTGGAGACCGAGACCGACTGCTGGCCGAAGGGGGAGCCGGCGGGGGCGGTGAAGGCGCGGGCGTCGGCGAAGTGGGTGATGCGGGCGGCGTAGACGGCCGCGGGCGTGCCCGTGCCGCGGAAGGCGGAGGTGATGAACCCGGCCACCAGCGGCTGGTCGGAGGCGTAGCGGAGGGAGAAGAACTCGCCGCTGGGGGCCAGCTCGGCGGGGTTGTCCTGCCCGTCGAGGATGAGCATGCGCGAGGCGGGGACGGTGACCGTCCGCGTGATCGGCGTGGTGCTGCCCTCGGGCGTGATGAAGAGCGTGACCTCGGCGTCGGCGCTCCCGCCGTTGAGGATGGCGAAGGGGTCCTGCACGCCGCGGGCGGCGCCGGGGGTGATGCCCACGGTCGAGCCCAGGCCCGGGATGCCCAGGGCGGTGATCCCGCCGACATCGCCGTTGCCCCCGCCCCCCCCGCGCGTGTCGTAGCGCGTGATCGCGGCCACGATGGGCTGGTCGGCCGAGATGCGGGCCCCGACGAAGGTGGCGCCGGTGGGGAAGTTGGGGAAGTCCTTGACGTTAAGCCCGCCGCGCCGGTGACCGCCGAGGAAGAACGACTCCTGGATGGGCTCGGCATCCTCGAAGAAGAACGTGGCCCAGACGGTGGCGTCGGTCCCGGTGGTGTTCTGCCAGACGAGGAAGACGTGCTGCGGGTCGAAGCCCAGGGCCGCCTGGAAGAAGCTCCAGACGTGGTCATCGCCGGGGACGGGGATGGACTCGAGCCGGGCGAAGGACTCGCCCACGCCGGCCTTGAAGTCCTTGTGGCGGAAGCCCGCGGCGATGGGCGCTGTGGACCAGACCTCGTAGGCGTAGGGCTCGTGGTTGCGGACGATGGTGCTGGGGTTGCCGAAGCCCGGGGCGATGACCGCGCTATCGCGCCGCCCGGGGGCCAGCTCGCCGGTGGCGACGACCTGGTCGCGCGGGCCGGTCTCGTAGCGGACGATGATCTGGTAGTGGGCGGCGGCGCCGCCGGGGGAGACGGGGTTGAGCAGCTCGATCGCCTCGAAGGTCCGCTCCCACGAGTAGCCCTCGGGGTAGTAGACCTTCTCGGTGTAGAACTGGTCGATGCCCCCGGGCTTGATGATCTGCATGTCGCCGATGGGGACGATCAGGTCCTGGGTGATCGCGGGCGGCAGGGGGTCGTTTTCGGTGACGGGCACCTGCGTCAGCTCCACGGCGATGGGGTTGCCGGGGAAGTAGCCGGAGATGTCCAGCGTCGGCAGGCCGGCGATCTGGAGGATGACGCTCCAGCCCTGCACCACGCGCCCGAAGACGGCGAACTCGTTGTCGGCGGCGGCGTTGTCCGCGAGATTGAAGACCAGCTCGGTGGTGCCCTGGGGGTTGGTCTGGCCGTTGAGGACCGGCATGGCCAGGGTCATGACCTGGTTGGAGCGGGTGGGGGGCGTGTCGGCGGCGAGGCTGGTGAACCGCTCGGTGGGCCCGCTTACCGGGTCGAGCCGGTCGATCCCGCCGCGGAGGCGCTCGCCGTCGGCGTAGTGGAAGAACGTGCCGGCGTAGTCGCCCCGGCGGAGCGTCTGGAGGAACGCCGCGACGGTGCTGGGGGCGACGGAATCGAGCAGCTCGATGTCCACATCGCCGTAGCGGGTCTCCATGCGGATGACGGTGTTGGAGGGGTCCTCGAGGAGTTCCAGGCCGGGGAACGGCGTCCCCGCGAGGAGGGTGCGGGGCTCGAGGGGCTCGAAACCGATGTGGTCGTACAGCATGGGGCGGCTCCATCCGGCGGCCTCAGGCGGCCGCGAGTGAAAAGCTACCCGGTAGGGAATCCGGGTCAAAGGGCGATCTGAAGCCCCGGCCGCGGAAATGAAGAGAACTTGAGCCTCTGTGGGGTGGCCGATCGGTGGCTGCGCGGGTGCCGCTCAGGAGCCCGCCCGCGAACGGTACCAGTCGATCGTCCTCCGCAGCCCCTCCTCGAAGCCGACGGCGGCCTTGAACCCGATGAGGCGCTCGGCGCGGCCGGTGTCCAGCGAGCGGCGCGGCTGGCCGTCGGGCTTGGTGCCGTCCCACTCGATCGTGCCCTCGAAGCCTGTGAGCCTCGCGATCAGCGTGACCAGGTCGCGGATGGTGATCTCGAACCCGGCGCCCAGGTTGATCGGCGTCGGGTCGTCCATCCGCTCCGCGGCCAGGATGATGCCCTCCGCCGCGTCGTCCACGTAGAGGAACTCGCGGCTGGCGGAGCCCGTGCCCCAGACCGCGAGCGTGCGGTCGCCGCGGGCCTTCGCCTCGAGGGCCTTGCGGACCAGCGCGGGGATGACGTGGGAACTGAACAGGTCGAAGTTGTCGTGCGGCCCGTAGAGGTTCACGGGGAGCACGTACGCGGAGCGCAGGCCGTACTGGGCCTTGTACGCGTCGAGCATCTGCCACGCCGCCTTCTTGGCGACGCCGTAGGGGGCGTTGGTCTCCTCCGGGTAGCCGTTCCAGAGGTCGTCCTCCTTGAACGGCACGGGGGTGAACTTGGGGTACGAGCAGATGGTCCCGACCTGGACGAACTTCCCGCCCCGCTCGGGGAGGCCGTCGAGGCGGGCCTGCTCGATGAGGTGCATCGACATCGCCATGTTGGCGTAGAAGTAGCGGCCCGGGTTGGCGCGGTTGGCGCCGATGCCGCCGACCTCGGCCGCGAGGTGCAGGACAAGGTCGGCCTTGGCCCTTGGAAAGGCCTCGCGGTAGAGCCGGGCGCAGTCGGCCAGCGTGGTCAGGTCAAAGTCGCGCCGGCGGGGGATGAAGAGGTTCTCGTCCGGCACGCCGCGGGCCCGCAGGCGGGCGATCAGGTGGCGACCGAGGAAGCCGGCGCCGCCGGTGATGATGATGCGCTGGGTGGGCAGGTCGGTGGGCATGGCGTGGTCGCGTTCCGGGCCGAGCGGTAGAGGGGCAAACGATAGGCCGCGGCGTCCCGATTTCGTCCGGGGCGGGATCGGACCGATAGGATGGTCGCGGCGGGCGGCAGGGGGCGCCGGCGATGGAGCCCGCGCCTTGCGCACGCTGGTTTTCGAGCCCGACCACACCGGCCACCACTTCCCCTACGTGAGCCACATGCTCCCGGCGGTCGCTGCCCTGGGCGAGACGGTGCTCGTGACGGGGCGCGGGGCGCCCGAGTCCGAGCCGTACCGCGCCGTCGTCCGCCCCCTCGAGGGGACGGTCCGCGTCGACGCCACGGCGGAGCCGCCGTTCGGGACGCCCTGGGAGTCCGCCCGGCAGCGGGCGGCGGCGCTGCTCGCGGCGGTCGAGCGGCACCGGCCGGACCACGTGATCGTCATGTACGCCGACGGGGTCGGGCAGGCGCTGGCGCTCCGGCGGCTGCGGGGGCGGCGGGTGTTCCCGCGCGCCGTGGAGGCCGAGGCGCTCTTTCTCCGCGGCGGCTTCGCCTACCCGGGCGGGAGCGTGCGTCGGCGCGCGTTCGCGCGGGCGGCGTGGGCGCTGGCGGAGCGGGCGCCCTTCACGCGGTTCCACCACCTGGACCCGCTGGTGTTCGAGCGGCTCGACCCGTCGAAGTGGAACCTGATGCCCGACCCCGTCGAGAGCCCCCCGCCGGAACCCGCCCCCGCAGCGCGCCGCCGCCTCGGCATCCCCGTCGAGGGGCGCTACATCGGGTGCGCGGGGATGATGGATGCCCGCAAGGGCGTGGACCTGCTGCTGGCCGCGTTCGCGGGCGCCGGCCTGCGCGCCGACGACCGGCTGCTCCTGGCCGGCCCGCACGACGCGCCGATCCGGGCCCTTCTCGCGGGCCCCTACGCCCCGCTCGTCCGAGCCGGGCGCGTGGTCTCGCTCGACAAGTTCGTGAGCGGGGATGTCTTCACCGGCGCGATCGCCGCCATGGATGTCGTCTGCACGCCGTACCCGGCGCACATCGGCTCGGCGAGCATCGTCATCCGGGCCGCGGCCGCGGAGCGCCCGGTGCTGGGCGCGAGCCGGGGGTGGATCGGCTGGGCGGTGCGGACGATGGGGCTGGGGTGGACGACGGGCGTGGGGGACGCGGCGGGGCTGGCCGGTAGCATCCGCACGGCGCTCGAGGGCGCGGCGGGGTGGCGGCGCCCGGAGATCGGCGCGCGGTTCGTGCTGTTCCACAGCCCGGAGAACTTCGCCCGGGCCTGGTGCGTAGGCCTGCGGCGGCGGCTGGGCCTTCCGCCGGAGGCGGGCCTGATCGCATGGGAGTGGGTCGTAGCAGGGGCCCGGGAGACCGCGAGCGCGGGGGGCCCCGCGGGCACGTAGGTCCACCGGGTCGGCGGGTCGTCCGCTACCATCGTCTGGGGGCCTTGGCTGGAGGTTGCCTTCATCCCACTCCTTCGAGGACATGCCCCGGGTGGCCGACGTGTGAGACTCATGGACGAGCCCGGCTTGGCGTGGTACGACGTGATGGCTGCTCTGCGGCGCGGGCGCGACGTCGCGCCGCTCCAGATCGATGCGCTGGTTCTGCGGGAGGACTGCCTGCTCCGGCGGGGCGGCCTCGCATGACCGGCCTCACTCCGGACGACCTTCGGCACCTGGACGCGGCCGTCGCCAACGCCCGTCGCGGGCCGCTGGGCAAGTTGGGCGCGGCGCCCCTGCGCCTCGGGTACTCGAAGGTGATGGAGGCCTGGTGCCGGTGGCGCGGGACGGCGGTGCGCCGGACGGCACGCACGTTCTGGGGGGAGCCGATGGCGGTGGCTTTCCCGGACCCGGTCTCGCTGACGATCTACCGCTACGGGTACTTCGAGGAAGAACTGACCCGGGTCTTTATCGAGATCCTCCGGCCCGGGATGACCTTCTTCGACGTGGGGTCGCACTTCGGGTTTTTCTCGCTCCTGGCGCTGCGGCTGGTCGGGCCCTCGGGCCGGGTGGTCGCCTTCGAGCCCACGCCGACAACCCGCGAGATGCTGGAGCGGAACATCGGCGGCCGGCCCAACGCCTCGATCGTGCCGATGGCCGCGTACCGCGAGGACACGACGCTGACCCTCCACGACTTCGGCGTGCGTTACTCCGCGTTCAACTCGATCTACAGCGGCAAGATGGGCACCGACGAGCGGCGGGCGGCCGAGCCGGTGAGCTTCAGCGTGCCGGCCACGACCATCGACGGGTTTGTCGCCTCTTCGGGGGTGGCGCCGGACGTCCTGAAGATCGATACCGAGGGGGCCGAGCTGGATGTCCTGGCCGGGATGGAGCGGCTGCTGACGGGGCGCGACGGGCTCAAGCGGCCGATGTTGACGCTTGAGGTCGGGGATGTCGGCGGGCCGGACATCAGCCCCAGCCGGGGGGTGGTGCAGGCCATCCTGTCGCACGGCTACCAGGGGTACGAGGTTCGGGAGGGCCGGCTTGTCGAGCACACGCCACGCGACCGATACGAGTACACCAACCTGCTCTTCCGGCCAGACTAGAGACCCGTGAGCGCCATGGTGGATCCATCCCAGACCGGCAGCCCACTCGCCCCGGCGCCGGCGATGGGCCGGACCGTCGCGCGCGGGTCGCTGTGGATGATCCTGCAGACGGGGGCGACCAAACTGGCGGGACTGGCCGCCCAGGTGCTGTTGGGGGCGATCCTCAGCGGCGGCGACTTCGGCATCTACGCCATCGCGATCTCGCTCTCGGTGTTCGCGGCGGTGCTCCGCGACGGCGGGGTCCGCTCGCTGCTCATCCAGCGGCAGCGCGAGTACGACGCGATCCTCGGGCCGGTGTTCTGGATGGGGCTGGCATTCAACCTGGCCACCGGCATCCTCATCGCGGGTCTGGGCCCACCGGCGGCGCTGGCCTACGGCGACGGGCGGCTCGTGCTGATGCTGGCGCTGATCGGCGTCTCGATCCCCCTGAGTACGCCCGCGGCCATCCTCAGCGGCCGCCTCTCCATCGAGCTCCGTTTCCGCGAGCAGGCGGTGGCGGGCACGGTGGCGGCCCTGGTGAGGTACGGCGGCGCGGTGGCCCTGGCGCTGCTGGGTTTCGGGCCGCTGAGCTTCGTGCTCCCACTGCCGGCCATGGCGCTGACGGAGTGGGCGGTGCTCGCGGTGTACACGCGCGACCGGCCCTGGCGGCGCCCGGCCGCGCTGCGCCTCTGGCGGGGGATGCTGACGCAGACCCGCTGGATCATCATCGCCAACTTCGCGGTGGCCCTGTACAACATGGGCAACTACTCGCTGGTGGGCCTGCTGGTGGCGCGCGAGGTCGTCGGCGTCTACTTCTTCGCCTATCAGATCGTCCTCCAACTGGCGGCGCTGATCTCCACCAACTTCAACCTCGTGCTCTTCCCAGCCTTCACGCACATGAGCGGGGAGCCCGACCGGCTGCGCGCCGCCGTGCGGCGGTCGCTGCGCCAGCTCATGCTCGTCGGCGTGCCCCTGGGCATGGTCCTCGTCCCGGCCTTCCCGCACATCGAGGCCCTCGTCTGGCGCGGCCGGTGGGCCGAGGCTGTCCTCCCCGTGCAGCTGATCGCGATCTTCTACCCGCCCTCGGTGGTGCAGGCCATCGGCTTCGCGGCCCTCCAGGCCTGGGGCGACTTCCGCCGCTGGGCCGTGCTGCTGGCGCTCCAGTCGGCCGGGATGCTGGCGGTCGGGGCGCTGGCGGCGGCGCTCTGGGGGACGGCCCCCGCCATCGCCGCGGCGACCAGCGTGTACGTGATGCTCAGCAGCATCGCGTTCTGCGGGCTCTCGCTCCGCCGGGCCCGGTTCTCCTGGGGCGAGGTCGCCGAGGGCATCGCCCCGGCGTGGGGGATCGGCCTGGCGGCCGTGGGCGGGGCGCTCCTGATCGACCGGTGGGCCGGGCCGGCGGTGGGCGCGAGCGGGCTGCCGCCGTGGGCCGTGAGCGCTGCGCGCCTGCTGATCTCTGGCGCCGCCTTCTCCGCGCTCTTCGCGGTCATGACCCGCGTGGCACTGCGGCGGCACGTGGAGGAGGCGGTGGCCCTCGCGCCGACGCGCCTGCGCCCCCTCGCCCTGCGCGTCATGCTCCTGCGAGAGCCGCCGGCATGAGCGCCCGCGGGGCCATCCGCCGCGCCGTCGCGGCCCTCGCGACGGTGGCGGCCGCGGGGGCGTGCCTGGTGGTGGCGGCGTGGCTGTTCACGCGGCTCGTCTCGGACCGCCTCGCGGCCCTGCAGGTCGCGGCGTGGGTCCCCTCGCTGGCGTTCCTGGGCGCGGGCGCTGCGCTGCTCGCGGGGGCGGGGCTGCTGGCGTGGCTGCACGGGCGCGGGGCCACAGGCGGGACGCCTGTGCCACTTCAGCGAGGGCGGGTCCGTCCGGCGCGGGGCCTGCGGCGCGTGGCGCTGGCGGGGCTCGCCGTCGTGGGGGCGTACGCCGCGTGGTCCGAGCTGCGCCTCTGGAACGCGGTCTGGCCGCCGGCCCCGGCGCCCCCGGGCAAGGGCATCCGGCTGGTCAACTGGAACCTGAACATCATGGGCGATGAGGCGGCGATCGGGCGGGCGGTCGGTTCGCAATCGCCCGGCGTCGCGGTGCTCGTGAACGGCTCGATGCGGCTGCGCTGGGCCGAGGTGGTGGGGAGCCTCGGCCTGCCGCACCGGGCGGGGCCGCTGAACATGATGGTGGTCGCGTCGCGCTGGCCGGTGCTGCGCTACGGCGGGTGCCACCTGGGTGTGCCGCCGCCCGATGAGAGCCGCGGCGTCCACCGCGACCCCGGGCGCGCGATGTACGTCGAGCTGGACACGACCGGGCCGTTGGGGCGGCCGATCGTCGTGTGGGTGATCGACCTGCCCTCCGACGAGCGGCTGGGTCGCTGGGCGGTGGCGGGCCGGGCGCGGGCGGTGATCGAGAGTTGGCGCGGGCCGGAGCTGCGGGCGGATGGTGCGGGCGGGTTCGCGCCCGGGCCGTTCCCGGGGGCCTTCCCCGCGCCGGATGTGATCGTGGGGGATTTCAACATCCCCCGCGGCTCGGCGTCGCTCTCGCTGCTCACGACGGTCGGCGGGACGGGGGCGCTGCCCAACGCCTTCGACGCGGCGGGGTGGGGGTACTGCGCGACCTACCCGCGCGAGCGCCCGCTGGTGCACATCGACCAGGCGTTCGCGGGCCGCGGCGTGCGGGCGACAGCCTACGAGACGGTGGACCTGGGGATGGGCCGGCACCGGGCGCAGGTGGTGGACCTGGCGCCGGCGCGGTGACGAGGGGGGAGCAGCCCGGGCGCCGGCGCGGCGGCCCCGCTCACAGGTTGGGCTGCGGCGTCACGCGCAGGTACGGCTTGAGCTTCGTGTACCCGCGCGGGAAGGCCTTGTCCGCCTCCTCGTCGCTGACCGCCGGGACGATGATGCAGTCCTGCCCGTACTTCCAGTTCACCGGCGTCGCCACCTTGTACTTCGCCGTTAGCTGGAGCGAGTCGATGACCCGCAGGACCTCGTCGAAGTTCCGGCCGGTGCTCGCCGGGTAGGTCAGCGTCAGCTTCACCCTCTTGTCCGGCCCGATGATGAAGACCGAGCGGACCGTCATGGTGTCGCTGGCGTTGGGATGGATCATCCCGTAGAGGCTCGCCACCCTGCGATCGGCGTCGGCCAGCAGGGGGAAGTTGAGCCGCGCCCCCTGTGTCTCCTCGATGTCCTTCGCCCACCCCTCGTGGTCCTTCACGGCGTCCACGCTGAGGCCGATGACCTTGACGTTGCGCTTGTCGAACTCGCCCTTGATCTTCGCCACCTCGCCCAGCTCCGTCGTGCAGACGGGGGTGTAGTTGCGCGGGTGGGAGAAGAGCACGCCCCAGGAATCGCCGAGCCATTGGTGGAAGCGGATCGGCCCCATCGTGGACTGCTGCTCGAAGTCCGGGGCGACGTCGCCGAGCTGGATCGCCATTCGCGTGCCCTCCTCAAGAGGCCGGCGGACCCCTCTCACCGGCGGGGCGCAACTGTACGCCTTATCGCGCCCGCGACTACGCTGGCGCGATGCCCCGGAGCGCCCCGCCCAACACCCCCGGAGCCCCCTCCGTCGTCCTGGGGCTGCGGGCCAACCTGCCCCAGTTCGCGCTGCTCGTCGTCATCAACATGCTCGTTGGGGGGATGGTCGGGGTGCAGCGCACCATCGTGCCGCTCATCGGGGAGCGGGAGTTCGGCCTGGCCTCCGTGGCCCTCGTCGGCTCGTTCATCGCGGGCTTCGGGCTCACGAAGGCCGCGGCCAACCTCTTCGCCGGGCCGCTCGCCGACCGCTTCGGACGCCGGCGTGTGCTGATCGCGGGGTGGGTCGTGGGCCTCCCGGTGCCGGTGCTGATCATGTGGGCGCCGTACTGGGAGTGGGTGGTCGCGGCCAACATCCTGCTGGGGGTCAACCAGGGGCTGGCGTGGTCGATGACGGTCAACATGAAGATCGATCTCGTCGGCCCGCGCCGGCGCGGGCTGGCCCTGGGGCTGAACGAGTTCGCCGGGTACGTGGCGGTGGGCGCGACGGCGTGGGCGACGGGCGTGATCGCCGCGCGGGCCGGGCTCCGGCCGGAGCCCCTGTACCTGGGGGTGGCGTACGGCGTCGCGGGGCTGCTGCTCTCGGTGGCGCTCGTACGTGACACGGGCGCGCACGTGGCCGCGGAGTCGGCCGCGGCGGGGGTCGGGGTCGGGGCGCCGCCGATGCCGCGCGGGCGCGTGTTCGCGCTGGCGACCTGGGGCGACCGCACGCTCTTCGGCGCAGCGCAGGCGGGGTTCGCGAGCAACCTCAACGACGGGGTCGTGTGGGCGATGCTCCCGCTCCTGCTGGCCCAGCGGGGCCTCGGGCTCGCGCAGATCGGTCTGGTGGCGGGGCTCTACCCGCTCGTGTGGGGGCTCGGGCAGTTGGCGACCGGCGCCCTGAGCGACCGCATCGGGCGCAAGCCGCTGGTCGTGGGCGGCATGATCGTGCAGGGCGCGGCCCTCCTCGTGCTCGGGGGGGCGCCCGAGGGTGCAGCGACCGGCGGGCCGGCGGACCCGGCGTCCGAGCTGGCGCGGGCGCTCACGGGGGCAGCGCTGCTCGGCCTGGGGACGGCGATGGCCTACCCGACGCTGCTGGCGGCGGTCGGCGATGTCGCCGCGCCCGCGTGGCGGGCGCGGGCCCTGGCTGTGTACCGGTTCTGGCGCGACCTGGGCTTTGTCGTCGGCGTGGTGGCGTGCGGGATCGTGGCGGATGCCGCGGGGCTGGCGTGGGCGGTCCACGCCGCGGGCGCGGCCACGCTGCTCTCGGGAGCCGTCGCGTGGGCCGTCCTGCGCGAGACCCGCCCGCGCAGCACCTGAACTCACCCCGCCATCCGGCGCCTCCCGAGCTTCCACGCCGCGGCGAAGGCGAGCCCGCTGAGGCCAACCCACGCGGAGCCGGGCACGGGGATCAGCGTCGCGCCGCCGCCGGGCGACCCGCCGTCGGCCCGCTGCGCCTCGGCCGCGGGTTTGAGGAACGTCTCGCTGGGGGGCTTGTCGAACGCCGCGGCCCTGGACGCCGCGGTGCCGCTGTCGGCCAGGACGACCGAGCCGAGCGCGTCGTCGGTCGCCGTGGCCGGGGAGGCCGCATCGGCGGTCGGACCGCCCGCGGACGGAGCGCGCATCGCGCTCGCCAGCACGGCGGTGTCGTCGGGCGCAGCGCCGGTAACCGCCTCGGGCTGGATGCCGCCCGCGCCGGAGATCACGTCGTTCACGGCCACGGCGTCGAGCGTCGGCGAATCGGCGGCCTTGTCCTCGCGCCGGTCGTCGGGCCGGTTGAGCGGGTCGAGGATGAACCAGTCGAAGGCCTCGCCCCGGACCATCGCCTTGGGCCGCGCGGCCTCCCGCCCGCCCTCCCCGCCGTGCGTGCCGTGCTTCTCGCCGTTCTTGTCGTGCCCTCGCTTGAGCCCGAGCCCGCGATCGCGGTTCTGAAGGCCGGTGTCCGAGATCGGGCGGGGGCGCCCGCGGCGCTCGTACCCCTTCTCGACCTCCGCCGCGTCGTTGCCGCCCGTGAGGAGCGACGGCGCAGCGCGCTCGCAGGGCCACACGACGCAGATCGCGCCCTTGCGGGGGCCCTCCTCGCGGAACAGCTCGACGCGGTCCGCCCTGGCCGCGCCGCACGCCATCGCCAACGCCAGCCCCGCCAGCGCGGCGAGCCGCCCCTTCCGGCTGTGTCCGAGTCCGTCCATGGATCCCCCCCTTGCGAGCCCGCGAGCGCGGGCCCCGGCGCTGTTAGTCGCGCCGAACATCGTCCCGGCGGACACTAGCCTCGGGGGGAAGGCGGGCAAGCAGGGGCCGCGCGCGATGAGACGGCCTCAACCGGGTGGAGGGCGTACCGGCAGCCCGGGTGATGCCGCGCGCCGGCACCGATGCTCCGGCTGACCGGAGCCGGTGTGAGGGCTTCCCATGAGTCCTTGCTGGCCTGTTTTACAGCCGCGCCGCCGCCACGCTGGCCAGCTCGCTCCGCTCGCTCTTGGCGAGCGTGACGTGCCCCGCCAGGCCCAGCCCCTTCATCTTCTCCACGGCGTACGCCAGGCCGTTGGAGGAGCTGTCGAGGTACGGGTTGTCGATCTGGCCGATGTCGCCGGTGAGGATGATCTTCGTCCCCTCGCCGACGCGGCTGACGATCGTCTTGACCTCGTGCGGCGTCAGGTTCTGCGCCTCATCCACGATGATGAACTGGTGCGGGATCGACCGGCCGCGGATGTACGTGAGCGGCTCGAGCACCAGCTTCCCGTCGGCCATCAGTTTCTGGATGCGCTGCTCGGTGGAGTGGCTCTCGGCCGCCTGGATGTGCGCCCCGCGGGTCGAGAGCAGGTAGGTCAGGTTGTCGAAGATCGGCTGCATCCACGCCGTCAGCTTCTCGTCCTTCCCGCCGGGGAGGTAGCCGATGTCGCGCCCAAGCGGCATGATCGGGCGGGCCACCAGCAGCTTGTCGTAGCGCCCCTCGTTGAAGACCTTGGCCATGCCCGCGGCCAGGGCCAGCAGCGTCTTGCCCGTCCCCGCCGACCCGAGCAGCGTGATGAACTTGATCTCGTCATCCATCAGCAGGTCGAAGGCCATGGTCTGCTGGACGTTGCGGGCCATGACGCCGAAGACAGGCTTTCTCGGGCCGGTGATGGGGATGAGGTGGTCGGTGTCGGCGAGGCGCCGCCCCAGGCCGGTGTGGGCCTCATCGGCCGCGTCCTTGAGGATGACGAACTGGTTGGGCGTGACCTCGCGCTGGTACTCGCCCCCGTCGGGCGTCGTGGCGGTGAGGGGCCCGGCGAGCCGCTCGAGCGGGAGCATCCGGTCCTTGTAGAGGTCGTCGATGGTCGGGTCGTCGGCGGTGACGGTGAGGAAGCCGGAGTAGAGCCGCTCCGCATCGACCTTCTGGTTTTCGAAGTCCTCGGTGTGGATGCCCAGGGAGTCGGACTTGATCCGGGCCGAGATGTCCTTGCTGACGAAAACCGCCCGCATCCCCGCCTCGTGCAGGGTCCAGGCGACGGCGATGATGCGGTTGTCCGGCGTGTCCAGCTCCAGCACGCCGGGGCGCGGGTGGTGGCCGATGTCGATCCGGATGGTGCCGCTGGGCAGGCCGGAGCCCCCGGCCCCCACGGTGGGGGAGAAGTTGCCCCAGGGCACGCCGTCGGTCAGCCGCCCCCGCTCGCGGAGGCGGTCGAGGTGGCGGATCGTCTCCCGGGCGTTGCGGCCCAGGTCGTTCTCCAGCTTCTTCATCGCGTCGAGCTCTTCGATCACCGCGAAGGGGATGACCACGTTGTGCTCGGCGAAGACGAAGATCGCCCCCGGGTTGTGGAGCAGGACGTTGGTGTCCAGGACGAAGGTCTTGACGCCGCCGTCATCCCCGCCGCCGGCCGGGCGCGTGGGCGCGGGCGGGCGGGGCTCGGCGCGCCCGGCCGCCGGTGGCGGCGGCGTGGCACGAGTCTCGGGGGCCTGGGGACGGCGGCGGAACTGCTCTCTCAGGGCTTTGCTCATGTCACTTCCGTGTGACGGACAACTCACCTCTCATCGGCACCCGTCCCGGGCAGCATAGCGGAATAACCGGAGTTGGACGGCTGAACGGCGCTCCGGGTGAGAAATGACATCAGCGCCGCGGGTTGCGGGCGGGGTTCGGGCGGGAGGGCGGCTTGGGTGGGAAGGGGGAGCGGGGCGCCCGCGGCGCGCGGTCGGGGGGCACGGTGATTGCGGACTCGGGTTCCAGAGGGTGCGGCATCGGAGCGTGGGTAGGTGAGGTAGACGCTGGAGCCCCCTCTGCCGGCTGCGCCGGCATCTCCCCCGCCCCCCCGGAGGGAGAGTGGTCGCTTGCGGCCGGAACGCTGGGGGTCTCGGCGATGTCCGCGTGCAGGCGCCCGAAGATCAGCCGCCCCGCCGAGGTCTGCAGCGTGCTGGTGACCAGCAGAGTCACCTGATCGCCGATGTGCCCGGCGCCGTTCTCCGCCACCACCATCGTGCCGTCTTCGAGGTACCCCACCGCCTGCCCCGCCTGCTCGCCGGGCTTCAGGAGGCGGATCGAGAGCTGCTCGCCGGGGATCAGCGAGGGCTTCAGCGCGTTGGCCACATCGTTGAGGTTCAGCACCTTCACGCCGTGGATGGCCGCGACGCGACCGAGGGCGACATCCGCGGTGAGGATCGTGGCCGGCATCTGGCGGGCGAGCTCGACGAGCATCTGGTCGACGGCCTTGCCGGGCACCGGCGTCTCGTCGATCGAGAGGTCCAGGGCGCTGCGCTGGAGGCGGCTGATGACCTCCAGGCCCCGCCGGCCCCGGCCGCGCTTCAGCTTGTCCCCCGAATCGGCGAGGAGCTGCAGCTCGGCGATGACGAACCTTGGGATGACCACCGGGTACTGGATGATCCCCGTCTGCGCCAGGTCCGCGATCCGGGCGTCGATCAGGGCCGAGGAATCGAGCACCAGCGGGCGCGGGCCGCGGACCTGCTTGGCGAACTCGACGTACGGGATCACCAGCCGGAAGTCGTCCTGCGTCTGCAGCACGGTCGTGATGCAGAGGTACGAGAGCCCGATCCCGAAGAGGACCTTGGTCACGCTGATCAGCGTCGGGTTCTCGATGTCGTACAGGAACACCAGGGCGTCGATCAGGTACGCGACGGCGACGGTCGCGAGCATCGCGACGATCAGCCCCAGGAAGATGCCCACCAGGACGCCGATGCGCCGCCGGGGCGTGTAGAGGTCGATCAGCAGGACGATCCCGGTGACCGCCAGGGCCAGGCTCAGGATCAGCGCCGAGTTGGAGGGCAGCCCCAGGAACGGCCCCGGGACGCTCCCCGGCCCGAAGCTGAGCATCGAGAGGACGGTGACCGTGATGAGGACGACCAGGAACGCCGCCCGCACGATCCGCAGGATCGCCGCCCGCTGCAGTTCCTGGGCCTCGTAGGGGGAGAGGTTCTGGCGCTCGCGGCTCACGCGTTAAGTGTACGGGCGGGGGGTGGGGGCGGTTTGCCCCAGGGGCCGGGCGGCGAATGCGGCCGATCGCCGCGTCGCCACGCGCCAATCAGCGCGCCGCGGTGGCACGCGTCCCGTTTGTTTGCGAGACTTCGTTCATGACTACGCCGCACGCGGCCGGTCGTCGTCATCGCCCTCGTTCAGGATCAGGCGCAGCCGCCCGAAGCGCCGCTCCACCTCGGCCATGGCGGCCTCGACGCGCCGGGCCGCATCGCAGGCGCCCCGGTCCGGGCGGCCCTCGTGGTGGCTCCAGCCGATCTGGCGGATCGCATCCGCCGGGAACGGGAGCACATCGCGGGGCTCCCGGTCGAACTCGCGGGGTGTGAGCCTGAGCATCGGTCCGGTCCTCCCCAGTGGTAGCGTGCGCGCGGCCTCTCGGGCCAGTGGTGTAGCGCCGGGTGTCTCATCGGGTGGAGAGGGGGCCCGGATGAGCGGCCGCTCGCAACGTCCGGGAAGCGCAGGGCTGGGCCGGGAAGCTCAGGGCCGGGCCGGCCTACGCGTGCCGACGGGGTTCTCGGTCCCGTCGAGCAGCCGCCGGATGTTCGAGCGGTGCCGCCAGATCACCAGCAGCGCCAGCACCGCCGAGACGGCGTAGAACGGCGCCAGGTCCACCGGCCCCGGCCCGCGCCCCCCCCCCCCCGGCACCAGCGTCCAGGCGTACACGAGCAGCGGCAGGGCCGCCGCCGCGACCACCGAGGCGAGGCTCACGTAGCGAGAGAGCTTCACGACCAGGTACCACACGAGGAAGCAGAGCACCGCGGGGAAGGTCAGGTACGGGTATACGCCCAGCATCGCCCCCAGCCCCGTGGCCACGCCCTTGCCGCCCCTGAAGCCCACCCACGGCGAGAAGATGTGCCCCAGCACGGCCGCCGCCAGCACCCCGACCCACGGCCAGGCGTCGTGCGGGTCGATCGGCGGGCACGCCAGCGACGGCCGGATGACCCCCGCCAGCAGCCCCGCGGCGAAGGTGGGGATGAAGCCCTTCAGCACGTCGAGGGCGAAGCACAGCAGCCCGTACTTCCACCCCAGGGCCCGCCCGACGTTCGTTGCGCCGATGTTGCCCGAGCCGAACGTGCGGATGTCGATGCCGCGGGCGCGCCCGATGATGAGGGCGAAGGGGATGGAGCCGCAGAGGAAGGCCGCGGGGATCAGGAGAGCCCAGAGCACGAGTTGAGTCTAGAAGAAGGCCGCCGCGCATGCGCACAGCGATCGTCAGGCCGCGTGGCCCGTGCCGACGGCGCGGCTCTCCTGATACAGCACGTCGGGGCAGATATCAGCGCCGTTGGGCCAGGCGATGGAGCCGATGTCGGCGTTCACCGCCACCCGCCTGAAGTACGCGGGGTCCTCGAGGGGCTTGAACACGCCCTCAAAGGGCACCAACCGCGAAATGTCAATCTCGCGCTGTTCTCCGTTGCGGAACGCCAGCACCAGGCGGTGCCCCGCTACCGGCTCAACTCTGACGACTTCGTGCGGCATGGTCAATGCTAGTCGAGGGGCGCTATGGGGGTGAGCGGCTCGCGAGCCACCGCGAGTTCCCAGTTCGCGGAGAGTTCGGCTTGGTGCTGGGTGGCCCATTCGATGACCAGGCCGACGACGCGGGGCGGCAGCCGACCCTCCATCAGTCGCAACTCCGCGATCGAGAACGTGGCACTCTGCGAGCGTATCGGGCGTGGAAATGGGGCGGCGGATGGTCCTTGTGGTACATCGTGACAACGATGCCAAAGAACCGGCTGATTTCGGGCATCGGCTCAGCGTAGCGGTACTCCGGGCGGGGGCACAACTATCGCCCCGCGAAGTGCTGGTGCACCACCGCCAGCAGGCTCATCCACACCTGCTCCTCCGGCACGCCCGCGTCGATGCGCTTGTGCGTCCGCGGGTTGGCCGCGATCTGCGCCAGGTACCCCTGACGAACCTTCCGGTGGAAGTCCCGCCCCTTCGCCTCCATCCGGTCCAGCAGCGGCGACAGCCGCCGGGCCGCCGTGTCCTCATCCACGTCGAAGATCAGCACCAGGTCCGGCTCGCACCCGCGCAGGGCCACCCGCGCCACATCCATGATGTCCTGCGTCGCGATGCCCCCCGCCGCGCCCTGGTACGCCAGCGTCGAGGGCAGGAAGCGGTCCGCCGCCACCAGCTCGCCCCGCGTGATCGCCGGGATGATCCGCTGCTCCAGCAGCTGGGCGCGGCTGGCCATGTAGAGCATCATCTCGGTGGTCAGCGTCATGTCGCGGTGGGCGTGGTCGAGGAGGATCTCGCGGATCTTCTCGCCGACACTGGTGCCCCCCGGCTCGCGCACCTCGCACAGCGGCAGCCCGTTCTGCTGCGCCGCCTGCACGAAGCGGCGGAACTGCGTGGTCTTCCCGGAGCCGTCCGGCCCCTCGAAGACCACGAACCGGCCGCGGAGCGTGTTGAGCCAGGGCAGTGGGTCGCGCACGGGGCGGAGTGTAGCGGGGGAAGAAGCGGGCACAAAGGCGGTGGCACGGAGGCACGACGTGAAGCAGTGCCACGCCCCGTCAAGGCGCCGGGCGGGCGCGGATCGCCTCGATCCGCTGCTTCCAGGGCTGGCCGCCGAGCCCCGGGTCGATCAGCGCCAGCCGCTTGATGTGGGCGAGGATCGCGCCCGTGCGCGAGCCATCTCTGTTCTGCCCCGCCAGCACCTCCAGCGAGAGCGTCCACGCGTGCCAGAAGCCCTCCGGTCGCGACGACGGCGCCGCGCCCTCCGGGCCCGAATCCAGCGCCGCGGCCGCCTGCTGCAGCAGCGGGAACGCCGCCGCCGGGTCCGCCGCGAGCAGGTGGGCGCGGGCGAGGCCCAGGTGCAGGCGCGGCCGGCCGCCGGGGATGCCGGCGTCTTTCTTCAGCAGGTCCTCGTACAGGTCGCGGGCGCCGAAGACACCCGCTTCGACCATCGCATCCGCGAGGTCAGCGCGGAAGCGGTCGAGGAAGGGGCTGCCGTGGGCCCGCGCGAAGGCGACCGCCTGCTCGGCCGCGGGGCGGAGCTGGGCGCGGGCGAAGTCGCGGACCGCCAGGGGGTCGGGGGTGGGGGGCGCGGGAGGGGCAGCGCGACGCTGCTCCGCGAGCTGCGCCCAGAGCAGGTCCAGTTGCTGGACGCGCGCCACGTCGTGCAGCGACCGGGCCGCCGTCGCGTGGGGCGATCCGGGCGTGATGCGGGCGAGCTGCGCCAGGGCCTCGGTGAGCCGGGCGATGAGCGCCGCCCCCCGGCCCCCCTCGCCCCCCCCCGGCAGCGCCGACGCCAGCAGCCGCGCCCGCTCGTACCGCCATAGGTCGATCTCCGGGAGCGACTCGTACCGCGCGGTGGCCAGCGCCAGGGCATCCTCGTAGGCGCTGCGCGCCGGCGCTGCATCGCCCGCCGGCGCCTCGGCCTCGAGCGCCCGCGCGTGGGCGAGGGCCGCCGCGATCGCCTCCGCCGCCCGCGGGTTCCCCGCGTGGTCGCGAGCCAGGCGCGTGAGGGCCCGCGCGGCCTCGAGGCGCGACTCGCCGGTCGCGTGCCCCGGCTGGGTCAGCAGCACCGCCCGCTCCCAGAGCGCATCGGCCGCGAACGCCCCGGCCTTCGGGTCGTCCGCCACCGCTGCGAACCGTCGCGCCCCGTCGCGCCCCGCCGGCTCGCGGGCCGCGATCACCGCCTGCGCCAGCCGCATCCCCGGCGGGACCGCCAGGCCCGCCCTCTCCGCCCGCCCCGCCAGGACCGCCAGTTTCTCGAACACCAGGGGGCGCAGCGCCCCGGCGCTGAACCCCAGGTCCCCCCGCGTCAGCAGCGCCGCCTGCTCCGCCACCGCGAGGTCCAGTAGGTCCGCGCGCCCGGCCGCTACCGCCTGGGTCGTCAGCGCGCTGCTCGCCGCATCCACCGCCAGCACCGTCCACAGCGGGTCCGGCCGCCCGTCGGCCGTGAACGGCGGGCCGGTCATCGCCGCGCGCAGCCGCGGGAGCGCCTGCTCGACCGTCCCCAGCGCCCCGCTCGCCCGCACCAGGCCCATCCACGCCTCGGCGCGGGTCTGCCACGGCGTCGCCCCGGGCGCTCCCGGGTCGCGGGGCGCGGTGGCGACGGCCGCGAACTCCTCCAGCGCGGTGCGGGCATCGTCCTTCGCCCCCCGCCGCAGCAGGGCCGCGCCGTACGTCACCTTGCGGATCCCCTCCGGCGCTGCGCTCGCCAGCGCGAGCCGCGACAGCAGGTCGGCCGCCGCCTGCGCGTGCGTCCCCCCGGGCTCGATCGCGCCCAGGATCGCCTCCGCCCGCCCCCGGTAGAACGGGATGCTCACCGTCCGCGCCCGCGTCAGCACATCCGTCGCCTCGGCGGTGGGGGGGGCGGGCGCTGTCGAGTCCCGGAGCGAGATCGCATCGGCCGCCGCCTTCGCCCGGGCCAGGCACTCCGCCGCCTCCCGGGCGTCGGCGCCCAGCGCCGCAAGCTGCGCCGGCAGCGGGATGCCCAGCAGCGCCGCCGAGTCCGACCCGTCGCGGGCCCCGCGCGCCAGGAGCGCCGCCCCCTGCTCGACCAGCGCCGTCACGATCCGGGCATCCCCCGCCGGCAGCGACGCGATCAGCGCCCGCCGCCCCTCGATCGCCCGGTCCGCGGCCGCGTCCCGCTCCCGCACCGAGAGCGACCGGTCCGTTGCCCGCCGGGTCAGGGCATCCAGGTCCGCGGCCGAGGGCGGCTGGGCGACGCAGGCCGTCCCGACAGCGAACATCGAACAGCGAACAGCGAACAGAAGAGCCGCCGGACGGCGTTGCCGCGCTCTGATGTTCGCTGTTCGCTGCTCGCTGTTCGCTGCCCCCCTCACCCCGGCACCCCCAGCGCCCTCAGCGTCAGCACGGTGTAGCTTCCCTGCCCATCCCCGTGCCCCGCGCCGATCGCCTGCATGGTCCCGGTCGGGTCATCCTCCAGGAACTGGATCGCCTTGATCACCGCCCGCCGCTGGCCGTTCAGGCCCTTGGGGTTGAGCCGGTCGAGCTCCGCCAGCGTCTCCGCCCGGCCCCTGCCCCAGATCCCCGGCCCCGCCCCCGGCTCCCCCGCCGAGCGCGGGATCGAGCGCGACAGCAGGAACACCACATCCGGCTTGAACGCCAGCCCGCAGCGCAGCCCATCCAGCGGGTTCGACCGCCCCCCGGGGCGCACCGTCAGCAGCCAGCGCGCCAGCGCGGCCTTGTTCGTCGGGCTCGCCGGGGCGAGCATCACCCGCGAAGGGTCGCCCCCCGGGGGCACGAACAGCTCGTACCGCGACCCGCTCTCCGGCCGGTCGCGGAAGAGCACCACCGCGAACTTCTGCGCGCTGGAGAGCCCCCGCGCCGACCGCTCCAGCTCCGCCAGGATGAACTTCAAGGACGAGACCATCGCCCCCGATGCGTCCACCACGTACACCACCGACTCCGCCCGGCGCGTCCCCAGCCCCGCGAACGTCGCCCCAGCATCCGCCGGCTCGGCGCGCATCAGGTCGCCGGGCGCGACCGCGTCGGCCGCGGCCGAACGCAGCACCGGCGGCGAAGCCAGGCTCGGCGTGGTCAGCCCCTGGAGCTGCGGCGGGGGCGTGTCGGGCGCCGGGCGCGGCTCGCCGCCCGGCGATGGCGCCGGGGCCTCCGAAGGCTGCGCCGGTGGCGGTGGGATATTGATGACCACCTCCGAGCGGGCCTGCCCCAGCCCGGCGCTGGTCCGGTGCTGGATGGCCGCGAGGATCAGGATGCCGAAGACGGCCGCGTGAAGGAGGACCGACGCCAGCACCGGTCCGCCGACCTGGGCTAGGGCCGCCAGCACCATCGCGAGGGGGCCGCGCCGGTCGCTATCCGGGCCCTGCGGCGGCGCCGTGTCGGCCGCCCCCGGCCTCTCGGCGCGGTGCGCGGGCGGGGCGCTCTCGCGGGGCGGGGGGCGGTGGGAGGGGGCTGCCATTCACCTGATCATTCGCGCATCCCGAACAGGGCGGCGTCCAGGCTCGCCCGGCCCGCCCCCGCGAACGCCAGCGCCACCGCCGACATCAGCAGCACGAATGGGAAGAAGAAGCCGAGCCACTCCATCCCGAACGGCGGGTGCGACGGCAGGAACCCGTAGACGGCCGTCCCCGACCGGATCGCCGGGCCGATCTGCGTCAGCCACAGCGCCCCCAGCATCACCCCCGCCAGCCCCAGCGACCAGATACGCGTGAGCAGGCCCACCAGCACGCACAGCCCGCCCGCCGCCTCCACCACCGTCACCGCCCACGCCGTGTAGATCGGCCACGAGCCGTCCGACAGGAACGCCGGCCACAGCGGGATCGGCGACGCCGGTGGCGGGGGGTTCACGCCCGGCGCTGCCGGGTCCGGCGGCGGGGCCGCCTTCGGCCTGCCGGCGCGGTACAGCTCCACCGCTAGCAGGTCCACACCCTTCACCTTCGTCGGCGTGGGGAAGTCTTCCGCGGTGTACGACCCCGGGAGCGAGGCCGGCTTCGGGGGGGCCGCGCCGGTTGCGCCCGTTGCTCCCGTCGGCGAAGGGGGTGCGGCGGGCGGCGTCGCCGCCGGCGGCGCGGCCGCGCCCGCGGGCCCGGTGGTGCCGGTGGTCCCGGTGGTGCCTGTAGCCCCGGTGGTCCCCGTCGCGCCCGTGGGCGCCGGGCCCGGGTTGATGATCTTCAGCGGCGCGATCACGCCCATGTTCCCCAGGATCGCCGCCTCCTCGCCCTTGACCTCCACCTCGTTCATCAGCTTCCCCAGCCCCGCCCACAGGAAGACGATGCCGAGGGCCAGGCGAAGGAAGAACGGCGTGGCGTTCAGGGCGAGTCCGGTGCGGGCGGTCATGGGGTGGCCCCGTGGGGCCGTCCGGCGCGCGCGGGACGCGGCGGCTCGGCGGCTTGGAAACAGTATCGGCACAAGCGGCGCCCGTGGGGCCGAATCGGGGCCCCTTCAGGCCCCCGCCAGCCCCCGAGATTGCCGCCTGTTCCGGTGCTTTCGGTCGTGTCGGGGCCCCCCCGCCCGCTTGCGGACCTCCCCCCGCCCGGGCCTTCCCGGTCCGGTGAATACGATCCCCCGCCCGCGGGCGTGGCGGAACTGGCAGACGCGCGGGACTTAGGATCCCGTGGCCGCAAGGCCGTGCAGGTTCAACTCCTGTCGCCCGCACTTCCCGCCGCTCTGGTGGGCCCTCACCCGTGCCGTCCTGCTCACCCCGCCCTCGGCGGCTCGTGCCGCCGGCGCGCCGCCGCGTTCTTCCCCACGATCCCCGCGATGATGAAGCCGAACGCCAGCAGCCGCAGCAGGTAGATCTGGGGGTAGTCGTCCCCCGGCGCCCACATCTGTGCCCCCCAGTTCGCCGCCAGCAGCCAGAACCCCACCGCGAAGACCATGAACAGCGGGTCCCGCGTCCCGCGCCAGAAGCGCAGGAAGTACAGCCCGATCGCCGCCGACGCCATCACGTTCACGCCGATAAAGAAGGCCTGCCACAGGTTCACGGGCGCTCCTTCCCCGGGGTATCGGTGATGAGGGCCCACAGCAGGGCCACCAGGCCGGCGGCGGCCACGCCCAGGCGGTGGATTCGGAAGTCGTACGCGGTGGGGACGATGATCCGGTCCACGATCACCAGGATGCTGTTCAGGGCCAGCGCCACGAAACACACGCTGCTCCACAGCAGCAGGCGCGACGGGGCCCGCCGGTAGGCGCGGAACAGCAGCACCGCGCACAGCAGCGACGTGATCGCGCAGAGGATGTACACCGCCTCAGCCATGGCCTTCACCTCGTGGGGGGCCCTCGTCGGGTTGGCCCCTGCGAAGACGGAACGCGTCAGCGAAGTTCTGGATGGTCCGGTCCGGTTTGGTGTAAATCGCCGTCACCACGGCCACCGGCCGCGTCTGGTACGCGGCGCTCAGGTCATCCACGGCCCCCGCCACATCCGGGGGGGGCGAGTAGCGGTAGGCCGACCCCTCCCGCGCCAGCAGCGCCCGGCGCGTGTGCAGCGCCAGCTGGTCCTCGGTCCAGGTCGGGCTGATCCGCAGCTCCCCCGCCACCTCTCGGCCCGTCCACGCCCGGTCCCGGCGGTCCCTCATGAACAGAAGGACCTCCAGCTGGGCGACGGAGTCGATCCGCTCGGCGATGAGCGTCAGGACGGAGCTGGAGAGGGCGTCGGTACTCACGGGGGGATCGGGAAGACTAGAGAAACCCCCGGGAGGTGCAAGCGGCACCGCCTCGCATGAGAGAGATTTCACGGCGGCGCCCATTTTTCCTTGAGGCGGCGCGCCGCGCACACACTCCCCCGATCCCCCGGTCCCCATCCGGTCGGCGAGCCGTGTTGGACGCCCGGTGGAAACCGGTGGTTACGGCGGCTTCATCGAGTTTTCATCTGGCCTGACTACCAACTCATGGACCCATGAATCGTCCATCCCGGGAGTTTCCGCGCCATGCCACACGAGGTGAAAGTGTCGCGCCTGCACGGCGGTATCGATGAGCCGGTCGAGCACCCCGCCGACGGCCCGAGCGGCGCAGGCGACGAGGGCGCCCCCGCGCCGGCCCAGAGCCCCGCCCTTCCCCAGGACTTCACCCGGCGCCTGCTCAGCGCCATGCTCGCGTTCCGCGCCGGCGATTTCGCCGTCCGCCTGCCCAGCGACCTGGACGGGATGGACGGGAAAATCGCCGACGCCTTCAACGACATCCTCACCGTCAGCCAGCGCCGCGCCGCCGAGACCGCCCGCGTCTCCCGCGTCGTCGGCAAAGAAGGCAAGCTCAAGCAGCGCATGAGCGTCCCCGGGGCCGCGGGCGAGTGGGCCGACGAGGTCGAGGCGATCAACACCCTCATCGACGACCTCTCCTGGCCCGTGACGGAAGTGACCCGCGCCGTCGGCGCTGTCGCCAAGGGCGACCTCGGCCAGTCCATGGGCCTCGAGGTGGACGGCCGCCCGCTCGAGGGCGAGTTCCTCCGCTCCGCCAAGCTCGTCAACCGCATGATCGACCAGCTCTCCGTCTTCACCTCCGAGGTGACCCGCGTGGCCCGCGAGGTGGGCACCGAGGGCAAGCTCGGCGGCCAGGCCCAGGTCAAGGGCGTCTCCGGCGTGTGGAAGGACCTCACCGAGTCGGTCAACCAGATGGCCGGCAACCTCACCGACCAGGTCCGGAACATCGCGGATGTGACCATCGCCGTGGCCAACGGCGACCTCTCCAAGAAGATCACCGTGGACGTGCGGGGCGAGATCCTGCAGCTGAAAGAGGCCATCAACACGATGGTGGACCAGCTCCGAGGCTTCGGCGCTGAGGTGACCCGCGTCGCCCGCGAGGTGGGCACCGAGGGCAAGCTCGGCGGCCAGGCCGTGGTGCCCGGCGTCGCCGGCACCTGGAAGGACCTGACCGACTCGGTGAACGCCATGGCGTCCAACCTGACGGCCCAGGTCCGCAACATCGCCGGCGTGACGACGGCCGTCGCCAAGGGCGACCTTTCCCGCAAGATCACGGTCGAGGTGAAGGGCGAGATCCTGGAGCTGAAAGACACCATCAACACGATGGTGGATCAGCTCAACGGCTTCGCCTCCGAAGTGTCGCGCGTCGCCCGCGAGGTGGGCACCGAAGGGAAGCTCGGCGGCCAGGCCGTCGTCCCCGGCGTCGCCGGCACCTGGAAGGACCTCA
>JBBDXI010000080.1:0-93390 GCA_040902425.1 Phycisphaerales bacterium | reverse complement strand
TCGGCGTCGTGGCTCATCTCGACGCACGCGGCCATGGTGCGGCTGACGCCGATGCCGTAGCACCCCATGATGACCGATCGCTTGTGCTGCTCGTGGTCGAGCACGCTGAAGCCCATGGCGTCGGAGTACTTGATCCCCAGCTTGAAGATGTGACCGACCTCGATGCCCCGCTGGGCAACCAGCTTGGCCCCTGGCGAGCGGGGCGAGGGGTCCCCCGCCATGGCGTTGCGGATGTCGGCGACCTTTACATAACCCGGCTCGTCCAGTCTCGCCCCGACCTCGCGCCGCCAGTTGAAGTGCTTGACGTGGTGGTCCTTCTTGTCGGCCCCCGTCGCCCAGAAGCCGCCTTGGGCCGCGTCGGGATCGATGAGCAAGAGCGTCCCCGGGACCGTGCCCACCGTCCGCGGCGAGACGTACCCGATCGCGAACCCCGCGTTCCTCGCCGCCAGCTCCGGCGCCAGCTGCACCTTGTACCCCGAAGCGGCCCTCACCTTCCCCTCGTTGACATCGTGGTCGCCGCGGACGACCGCCACCACCCACTGGTGGGCCGGCTTCGACTCCCCTTCCGCCGCGGGCGCGACCTGGAACACGATGCTCTTCAGCATCCGCCCCGGCTTCACCCCCATGAACTTCCCGACCTCGGTGATGCCGGGGAGGTCCGGCGTGTGGACCTCCGTCAGCTCCCCGGTCGGCGCGGCGGTCAGGTCAGACGCCCGTTCCCCGATCTCGCACTTCTCCACGTTGGCCGCGTACCCCGATGCAGGGCATTTCAGGATCGTGTCCTCCCCGCTCTCGCAGTTGACCATGAACTCGTGGCTCGCCGACCCGCCGATCGGGCCGCTCTCGGCCTCCACCACCGTGAAGTC
The DNA here is from genome assembly GCA_040902425.1 of Phycisphaerales bacterium. GTDB lineage: Bacteria > Planctomycetota > Phycisphaerae > Phycisphaerales > UBA1924 > JBBDXI01. The sequence continues at coordinate 92,524 of JBBDXI010000080.1, read as the reverse complement.
CAGCCCGCAGCGGGTGAAGATGTTGACGTACGCCCTGTACATCGCGTCGTACGCCTCCCCCAGCCCGCCGGGGCCATCCACCGCGATGTGGAACGAGTACGCATCCTTCATGATGAACTCGCGGCAGCGCAGCAGCCCCGCCCGCGGGCGGGCCTCATCGCGGAACTTGGTCTGGATCTGGTAGAGGTTCAGCGGGAGCTGCTTGTAGCTGGTGACCGAGCCCTTCATCAACTCGGTGATGGTCTCCTCGTGGGTCGGCCCGAGGGCCATCGTGTTGCCCTTGCGGTCCTCCAGCTTGAAGAGCAGGTCGCCGTAGTCCACATCGCGCTTGGTCCCGGCGTAGAACTCGATCGGGACCAGGGCCGGCATCAAGAGCTCGCCCCCGCCGGCCGCGTCCATCTCCTCGCGGACGATCCGGCTGATCTTCCTCAGCACCCGCCACGCGAGCGGCAGGTAGTCGTAGACCCCCGCCCCGACCTTGCGGATGTACCCGGCCCGGGTGAGCAGGATGTGGCTGGGCGTCTCGGCATCGGCCGGGGCCTCGCGGGCGGTGGGGATCAGCGAGCGCGACCAGCGGTGGACACCGCCAGAGCGGGAACCGGAAAGCTCGTGTGTGGCCGGGGTCATGGGGCGGAAGTGTAGGTGGTCGCCCGTGTGCCACTGGCTGGTTGCTGTGCCACTGGCGGCTTGAGCGGCGAAGCCGCGCCCGCCAGTGCATCGGCCGCTGCCGCTCAGAACGGCCCCCTCTGCTGCTACCCTGTGCCTACCCGCCGGAAACCCCGCATGACCAAGGCCGCGTCCGCCCCCACCTCCTCGCCCACCCCCCCCACTCTCCGCCAGCTCACCAACGAGCTGCGCCGGATCGAGGCCGAGGTCCGCCTCGGTGGCGGGGCCAAGGCCGTCGAGCGCCAGCACGCCAAGAAGCGGCTGACTGCCCGTGAGCGCGTAGACCGGCTCGTCGATGACCCCAAGCAGTTCCAGGAACTCGGCCTCTGGGCCGCGTGGCGGATGTACGAGGAGTTCGGCGGGGCCCCCGCGGCCGGGGTGGTCACGGGCATCGGCCCGGTCCACGGGCGCCTGTGCATGATCATCGCCAACGACGCGACCGTGAAGGCCGGCGCGTTCTTCCCGATGACGTGCAAGAAGATCATCCGGGCCCAGACCATCGCCCAGATGGCCCGCCTCCCCCTGATCTACCTGGTCGATTCCGCCGGCGTCTTCCTGCCTCTGCAGGAGGATGTCTTCCCCGACACCGACGACTTCGGCCGCATCTTCCGGAACAACGCCGTCATCTCCGCCGAGGGCATCCCGCAGATCGCGGCCATCATGGGCTACTGCGTCGCCGGCGGCGGGTACCTGCCCGTACTCTGCGACACGCTCCTGATGACCGAGGGAAGCGGGCTGTACCTCGCCGGGCCGGCGCTGGTCAAGGCCGCGATCGGGCAGGAGGTGAGCGACGAGGAACTCGGCGGCGCCCAGATGCACGCGCAGATCAGCGGGACGATCGATTTCCGTGAGAAGGACGACGAGGCGTGCCTGCGCCGCCTGCGCGAGCTGGTAGGCAAGTACAACACCATCCCGACTCCCGACGTGGCGCTCGGCCTCGATGGCGCGCACAGCCGGGCCGCCACGCAGGCGATGCGGCTGATCGGCGACTCCGCCGAGATCGCCAAGACGCTCGGCCCACAGGGGATCCTCCCCTCGACCGAGATCCCCTCGTATCGCCCGGCTGGCGACATCTATGCGGTGTTCACGGACCGGTCGGGGGCCCAGTACGACGCCAAGGATGTCATCGCCTGCCTCGTCGATGCCCGCGCTGAGCCGAACACCGACGGCCACGAGTCGCTGGCCGCGAACTTCGACGAGTACAAGGCCGAGTGCGGCCAGTCCCTGGTCTGCGGCTACGCCCGCATCGGCGGCCATGCCTGCGGCATCGTCGCCAACCAGAAGAAGCTGACCCAGCGCCAGCTCCCCGGCGGCAAGGCCGGCCCGAGCAAGTTCACCAACATGCCCGGCGTCATCTACGACGACTCGGCCGACAAGGCCGCTCGCTTCATCCTCGACTGCAACCAGCGGAAGATCCCGCTGATCTTCCTCCACGACACCACCGGCTTCATGGTCGGGCGCGACAGCGAGCAGGGCGGGATCATCCGGGCCGGGGCCAAGATGGTCAACGCCATGTCCAACTCGGTCGTCCCCAAGATCGTCGTCATCCTCGGCGGCAGCTACGGCGCCGGCAACTACGCCATGTGCGGGCGGGCCTTCGACCAGTTCCTCTCCTTCGCGTGGCCGAGCGCCAAGTGCGCGGTCATGGGGGCCAACCAGGCGACGGGGACCCTGGCCACCATCGAGGAGGCCAGCCGCAAGCGCAAGGGCGAGACCATCGACGAGCAGACCCACACGCAGATCCTCGCCGCCATCCACGCCGGCTACACCGAGCAGGCCGACATCCGCCACGCCGCCGCCCGCGGCTGGGTGGACCGCCTCATCGAGCCCCACCGCACCCGCGAGGAGCTGATCTCTGGCTTGAACGCCGCGAGTGGATGGGACTACTCGCGGCCGCTCCGGACGGGCGTACTCCAGACATGATCACCGGAAGAGAGACCGCCACTGCGGTACGCCCGGCGAACACGTCGGATGTCCCGCTCATCCACTCTATGATTCGCGAACTCGCCGAGTACGAGCGCCTCTCCCACGCGATGGTCTCGACCGAGCGGGACCTCCGCGAGCACCTCTTCGGCCCCTCCCCCGTCGCCGAGGTCCTCATCGGAGAGCTCGACGGCTCGCCCCAGGGCTTCGCCCTCTTCTTCCGGTCGTTCTCGACCTTCGTCGGCAAGCCCGGCCTCTACCTCGAGGACCTCTACGTCCGCCCCGCTGCCCGCGGGCGGGGCCTCGGCGCGGCCCTCCTCTCCCGCCTCGCACGCCTCGCCGTGGAGCGGAACTGCGGCCGCCTCGAATGGGCCGTCCTCGACTGGAACACGCCGGCGATTGAGTTCTACCGCAGCATGGGCGTGGTCATGATGGACGATTGGCGTATCTGCCGCCTGACCGGCGAAGCGCTGACCGCAGTGGCCGCGCGACCCTCTATCTAGCCAGGTACCTGGCGTACTCCGCCATCGCCTCCGCCGGCTTCCACTTCGGCTTCCACCCCAGCCCCCGCTCCGTCTCGCTCATGTCCGCGCACGTGTAGTCCTGGTAGAACGCCCGGATCGCCGGCGGCATCTCGAAGTACTCCGTCGGACGGTCGCGCTCGGTGATCCCCAGCGCCCCACGCACCGCCGCGATGATGTCGTTGAAGCTGGTGGCCACGCCGGAGCCGAGGTTGTAGATGCCCGGGCCAGGGGAAGACCCGCCGCGGAGCGTCGGGCCACCCAGGGCCGGGCTGCCCAGGCCCGCCGCCGCTAGCGTGCAGTCCACCACATCATCCACGTACACCTGGTCCCGCCGCTGCGATCCATCCGTGAACACCCGCGGCCGTCCGCCCGCCAGCATCTGCCGGACGAGCTGGTAGACCATCGACGCCATCTTCCCCTTGCGGGCCTCGCCCGGCCCGAAGACGTTGAAGTAGCGGAGCCCCACGATGTGGGGGGCCCCCGGGTAGGCCGGCCCTCCGGGCCGATGCCCGTCGGGATCGGCTCGGAGAGCCGACCTACCCAGGGCCTCGACAAACCGCCGGTGCTCGCCCTCCATCAGCCACTTGCTGAACCCGTACACGTTGCTCGGCCGCCCCGCCGCCTCGACGGGGAACGGCTGGCGGTCCCGCGCCTGCGGCGGCGTGCCGTACGTCGCCGCGCTCGACGCGTACACCAGCGGCACCTCATCGACCGCGCACCGCGCCAGCAGCGAGTCGAACCCCCCCACGTTCTCCCGCACCATCTCCGCCTCATCCGCCAGCGTCGTGTCGGTGATCGCCCCCAGGTGGAAGATGGCCGCGGGCCGGGCCTCCCACATCGCGCCCCGCACCCGCTCCTCCGCCGTCGAGCCCGCGATCACCCGCCCGTCGAACGCCCCCACCCCCCGCCGCTCGCACGCCTCCACGATGTTCGCGAACGACCCGGACCGCAGCGGGTCCACCACCACCACCTCCGGGCGCGGCGTCCGCCCCAGCAACGCCGCCACCAGGTTCGCCCCCACGAACCCCGCCCCCCCGGTCACGATGTACGTCGGCCGTTCCGCCATGCGATCGATCCTACCCCGCGGCCGCTCACCGGGGCTTGGGCGGGAGCCGGAGCCTGTCCCCCAGCCTCAGCTGGTCCTCGCTGCGGAGGCGGTCGCGGTTCGCCTGGAAGATCAGGTCCTTGTACAAGGCGCTGCCGTAGTAGGCCCGGGCGATCCCGCCCAGCGTGTCGCCGCTCTTGATCGTGTACTCAACCGTCCCGTCGCCCGGCGCCCTCGGCGCGGGGGCCCCCGCCACGGGCCGCCCCTGGATGTTCTCCGGGTCCAGCGGGACCCGGATCTCCCGGCCCGCGCGGAGCTCCGACGCCAGCGGGTTGGACTCCCGCAGCCGCACAACGAGCGCCGCCGACCCCAGCTCCTTCTGGGCGATCGACTCCCACGTCTCCCCGTCCTTGACCAGGTACGACCGGAAGCGCGGCGGCACCACCGCCACCTCGCGGGGCCCCAGGCCCGGCGGCGCGCCCACGGGCGTGACCACCCCCGCGACCTCGCCCGGTCCGTCCCCGTCGAAGCTGATCCCGGGGCGCGACGGCTCCCACCACCAGTACACCAGCACCCACACGGCCCCCAGAACCACCAGCGCCCCAACCCCGCGGCCCCAGCGATCCGTCATTCTGCACGCTCCCTGCGCTCAAAGGCCCCGGGCTCCGCCCGGGGGTCCGCCGGCAGCGGCGGATCGGCAGCGCGGCCGGCGTCATGATACCGAGGCGGTCATCTGCGCGGGGGGCTGGGCCGGGGGCCTGGGCCTGTTCCGCTCCATCTCGTCGCCCTTCCTCGACCAGACGAAGGGCGCGGTGATCCCGATCGAGGAATAGGTCCCGACCAGCACGCCGATGGCGAGCGTGAAGGCGAAGCCGCGCACCGCCTCACCCCCGAAGAGGTAGAGCATGGACAGCGCGATGAGCGTGCCGCCGCCCGTGATGAACGTGCGGCTCAGCGTCTGGTTCACGGCGTCGTTGATCGCCTTGCGGCTGGCGTAGGGCAGCTTCCCCCGGTTCTCGCGGATGCGGTCCATCACGACGATCGAGTCGTTCAGCGAGTAGCCCACGATGGTCAGGAACGCCGCGATCATGTTCAGGTCGATCTTGAACGGCAGCAGGCGCAGGGCCACCGCGAAGTCGTGGGTCGCGTGCCAGTTGTACAGGAACTGCGCCAGGGCCACGAACCCCAGCGCCGTGATTACGTCGTGCACCAGCGGCACGATCCCCGCGACCGCGAAGTTCACCGCGCCGAACCGCACCCAGATGTAGATCCCGATGAACAGGAACGACAGCACGATCGCCACGACCGCCCGGGCCTTGAAGGCCGCGGCGATCGTGGGGCTGAAGTTGTGCACGCTGGCCGGGACGCCCGGCTCGGTCAGGGCCCGCTCGATCAGCCGCCACTCGCGCAGCGCGACCTCGGTGTCGAACCGACCGGGGTCCTCGAACGAGCTGAGCGAGGGGTCCCGCACGAGGACCACCGCCGTCCGCACCGCCTCGTCCGTCCCCTCCAGGATCCGCACCGTCCACTCGCGGGTGAGCGTCGCGGAGAACTCCGCATCCGAGCGCGTCTGCTCCAGCCGCGCCCGCAGGGCCTCGGCGGAGACCGCCGGCTCGATGTTCTCCAGCAGGATGGCCAGCCCGCCCACAAACGGGCGCACGTCCTCGCGGTACTGCGGGCGGTCGATCTCGTCCCCCAGCGTGCCGCTGACGATCCTGAAGACCGGCGCCGACGCCAGGTCGCGTGTGTCGCTCCCCCTGAACCGGAGCGCCGGCTGGGCCTCGGTGTAGGGCGCAAAGGCGCCCATGACGGCCTCCAGCACCGGCCCCTGCTCCGTCGCCAGGGTCTTGATCATGAAGGTGTCGGAGGTCACGCCGTCCGCCGCGGGGTTCACCGGCAGCACATCCGCCGTGCGCAGGAGCGCCAGCTGGCTCCCCTGCGGCGCCCCGGCGCCGGCCGACGCGACCAGCTTGGCCGCCTCCGGGCGCGTCAGCGGCTGCTTGAGCTTCAGCGTCACCTGCGTCCCGCCCCGGAACTCGTTGTCCAGCAGCTCCGCCCCCTCGTAGGCCACCATCCCCAGCCCCAGCGAGAGGTACATCGCCGAGATCCCGAAGAACACCCACCGGAACTTCAGCCAGTCGATGTTCCGGTTGAACATCCGGTCGATCACCGGGAACGCCAGCGGCAGCATCGACGCCCGCTGCCACGGCCCGTGCTCGACCAGGGCGCTGAAGATCAGCCGGCTGACCACCAGGGCCGAGAAGAGCGTCGTCAGCACGCCCACGCCCAGCGTGATCGCGAAGCCCTTGATCTCCTGCGTGCCCACGTAGAGCAGCACCACGCAGGCGATCAGGTTGGTCACGTTCCCGTCCACGATCGACGAGAGGGCCTTGGAGAAGCCCAGACGCACCGCCGTCCGCAGGTCTGACCCCCGCTTGATCTCCTCCCGCATGCGCTCGTAGATCAGCACGTTGCTGTCCACCGCCATGCCGAAGGTCAGGATCACCCCCGCGATCCCCGGGAGCGTGAACGCCGCGTGCAGCCACGACATCACCGCCACCAGCAGCAGCCCGTTCACCATCAGGGAGATCACCGCGATCACCCCGGCCCCGAAGTAGTACACGATCATGAAGGCGCCGATCAGGATCAGCGACACCACGCCCGCGTACATCCCCCGGTACAGGTTGTCGAAGCCCAGCTCCGGCCCGATCGTGCTCTCGCTGATCGGCTCGGGCGACAGCTTCGCCTGCATCGCCCCCGCCGCCAGCACCCGGATCACGTACCGCAGCTCGGTCGGGCTGAAGTTCCCCGAGATCTGCCCGTTCCGCCCGATCGCGCTCAGCAGGTTCGGCGCCGTGTACACCTGGTCATCCAGGAGCACCGCCATGTTCTCCTGCACGTGCGCCCGCGTCATCTGTTGCAGCAGCGACGCCCCCCGCGTGTTCATCTCGAAGGTGATGTTCGGACGCCCCACGTCGTCCGTCCCCTGGTACGCCGCGGCCACCGCCCAGTCCCCCTCCGCCTGCGTCAGCCGGTTCCCCACCGAGTCCCAGCAGAGGATGTAGAACTCCCCGTCGAACTCCTCCGCGACGAGGCGGTAGCGGCTCTCGAAGTAGCCCGCCGGGTTCCGCGACATGTCCTCCAGATCGCTCGGCCGGTCGTACCACCCCTCCAGCTTGTTGACCTTGTACCAGCGGGCGTCGTTCGACCGCACGTTCCGCGGCCCGCGCTCGCGCATCTCGGCCCGCAGCCGCGGCTCCTCGGGGTGCCCGCCCTTCACCCCCGCTCCGCCCGGCTTCACCGTGATCCGGAAGTCCAGCACGCCGGCCCCCGCCAGCAGCCGCTTCAGGTCCGCCGGGTCGTCGAGGCGCGTCCGGCCGCCCGTGTACCGGTCGTACGCCGCCACCACGCTCGCCAGCTCGTCCTTCAGCTCCGGGTGGGCCTCGTTCAGGCGCGTGAGCGCCCGCTCGCGCGGGCTGGGGCTGCGCTCCGGATTCGGCCCGGTCCCGAACGTCCGCCCCTCGGTCGAGAGCGCCAGCGCCCGGCGCACCTCGCCGACCGTGATCGCCGCCCCCATCGCCGCCGTGCGGGCGCTCTCGTACGCCAGCTCCGCCTCGGCCGTCGGGGCCACCAGCGCGTTCACCCGCGCCAGCGCCGCCGCCACCTGCTCGGCCGGGGCGCCCGCCTCCGTCGCCTGCCGCAGCTCGGTCTGCGCCGCCGTCAGGTCTCCACGGGCCTTGCGGGCCGCGTCGTACGCCGTCGCCGCCGCCCGCAGCCGATCGGCACGCGTCGCGTTGCCCGCGGCGACCTTCGTGATCTCCTGGTCCCGCTCCGCCGGCGGCATCCGCATCAGCCGCTCGAACCGCGACGTGTCGATCGCCGAGTCCACCAGCCGCTTCAGCTCCGCCTCGAACTCCGCCTTCAGCCGCTTCACCGACTCGTTGGGCAGCGGCATGGTGATCTCGAGGCGGTCCGTCCCCTGCTTCGCGATGGTGATGTCCATCTGCGCGTTGGGGTCCACCCGCTGCCTGATCACGTCCATCACGCTGTCCATTACGTCCGGCGGGTCGCCGGGCCGCAGGTGCACCGCGTAGATCAGGCTCACCCCGCCGCGCAGGTCCTTGCCCAGCCGGAGCTTCTTCTCCGGCGGGATGATCGAGTAGACCGCGAAGAGCAGGACAATGGCGACGAGGACAATGTTGCGGACGAGGATTCGCATGGCGGGGGAGACGTCCGGGAAGGGGAGTGGTCAGCGGGGGCGTGTTGGGGGCGTGGGATGCGCGGGCGGGTCAGGTGTGGGCGGCCGTCTGGTTCGCGGGCTTGACCTCGACCTCCGCGCGCCCGCCATCCTTGCCCTCGCGCATCACCTGCTGCACGGCCGAGCGCGAGAACCGGATGCGCGTGTTCGTCGTCTCATCGACCCGCAGCGTCATCTCGCTGTCCGTCAGGTCCACGATGGTCCCGATCACGCCGCCGGCGGTCTGGACCCGGTCGCCCCGCTTCACGCCGGAGAGCAGGGCGTCCCGCCGCTTGCGCTCCTTCCGGCCGGCCATCGAGGTCATGATGAGCACCAGCAGCAGGACCAGCGCCAGCGGCACGAACATGCTCAGCCCGCTCCCCGCTCCCGGGGGAGGGGGCCCGCCGGCGGCGCCCGTCGCGCCCGGCGCGGCCGCCTGCCCTTCCCCGCCCGCCCCGGGCATCTTGAAGCCGCTGTCCGCCCCGTTGGGCGCGGGCGGCGGGGCAGCGCCCGCGCCGGGAACGCCCGCCGGGGGGTTCTGAGGGGTGGTCTGGGCGAGGATCGCCGCCGCGAAGAGGTCCGGTGAGGTCATGGGGATCATGAGGGGGTGCCATTCCGCCCCGGGAGTCGGGGCCCACATCATTGGGTTTGAGGCCGCCGGGATTACGCCTGGGCAGGAATTCCAGACCCCGCCAGGCCGGGGGCCGCCTGGGGCCACCGCCGGGCGAACCCGGGCCAGTCATCTTCCACGATCGTCCGGCGGATGTCCGACATCAGCCTCTGGAAGTACCGAACATTATGCAGGCTGACGAGAATCGGCCCGAGCATCTCCCCCGACTGGAACAGGTGCCGGAGATACCCCCGGCTGATCGGGGCGGCCTCCGGCGTCTCCCAGCCGTTTTCGGCCGGTAAGCAAGCCAGACAGTCGCACCCCGGCTCGATCGGAAGGGGGTCGGAGGTGTAGCACGCGTTCTTCAGGCGGATCTGGCCGGCCGGCGTAAAGGCACTGGCGTTCCGCCCGTTGCGGGTCGGCAGGACGCAGTCGAACATGTCCACACCCGCCAGGACCGCCGCCACGATGTCCCGCTCGTAGCCGACGCCCATCAGGTACCGCGGCCGGTCCTCCGGCAGGAGCGGGGCCGTGTGCCGGACGATCCGGGCGATCTCCTCGGGCGGCTCCCCCACCGCCACGCCCCCGATGGCGTACCCCGGCAGTTCGATCGCCGTGATGCGCTCGGCCGACCACGAGCGGGCCCCGAGGTCGGTCCCCCCTTGGATGATGCCGAAGAGCGCCTGCTCCCCGGGATGCTGGTGGGCCCGCCTGCACCGCTCCAGCCAGCGCACCGTCCGCTCGTTGGCCATCCGCAGGCGCGCGGCGTGGTCGTAGCCGTTGCGGCGATCGCGCTGGATCGCCCGTGCCATCCGTGGGTCCCCCTCCCGCCCCTCCCCTGACTCGCTGTCTCGCTCCCTCGCGGTCTCGCTCGGCGGGCAATCGTCGAACGCCATGATGATGTCAGCCCCGAGCTGGTTCTGCACCTGCGTCGCCCGCTCCGGCGTCAGGCGCAGCTCGCTCCCATCCACGATGGAGCGGAAGGTCACGCCGTCGTCGTCCACCGCGTTCAGGTCGGCCATCGAGTACGTCTGGTACCCGCCCGAGTCCGTCAGGATCGGCCCCGCCCACCCCATGAACCGGTGGACGCCCCCTAGCGCCGCCACCACCTCCGGCCCCGGCCGCAGGAGCAGGTGGTACGTGTTGTTCAGGACAACTTGCGACCCCGTCCGCCGGACGAGGTCCGGGAGCAGCCCCTTGACCGTCCCGCGCGTCCCCACCGGCATGAACGCCGGCGTATCGAACGCCCCGTGCGCGGTGTGAACCCTCCCCACCCGGGCCCAAGACCCCGGGGACCTGCCGCACACCTCAAAATGCAGCGGGGATGCCATGGGCCAAGGCTAGGGGAGGCCCCGCGCCGAGTTCAGTCTCCGGCCCGCCAGCGCTACCGGCGCATCCGCGAACTCGCCTGCTGCAGCACCCGTCTCTCCTCCTCGCTCAGGCTCCGCAGCCCATCCCGGGCGACCTTGGAGAGGATGCGGTCCACCTCCGTCGAAGCCACATCCCCCCGCCGGCCGCGCCCGCCGCCCCGGCGGGGTCCGAAGACATCGAAAAAGTCCCTGAGAAGATGGGCGTGACGGATGAAGAACGCCCCGGCGATCGCCCCGCCAATGTGGGCGGCATCCCCGCCGGCGTTCACCCCGCCGCGGAGCAGATTCCACGCGGCGAGGATCACATAGCCGTAGGCCATCCATTTGAGCTTGAGAGGGATCGGCGGGAAGAGCAGCATCACCCGGGCGTTGGGCGCGATGAACGCGCACGCCATGATCACGCCGAAGACACCCGCCGACGCGCCGATCAGCGGCGTGTAGACGCTGTTGGGGAGGAGCGCGGGGAGCGCGGCCGGGGCCGCGTTCCCCAGGAAGTTCAGCACGAGGTACGACACGGCCCCGAAGATCCCGCACGTGAGGTAGAACGCCAGGTAGCGCTTGCCCCCGAGGTACTGCTCAACCATCCCGCCGAAGACCCAGAGACCGAACATGTTGAACAGCAGGTGGGTGATGTTGGCGTGGAGGACCTGGAAGGTCAGGAAGCGCCACAGTTCCAGCCTGAAGAAGCCCAGCGCGGTCGAGAAGTGCCCCCACTTCTGGAAGGGGGTCATGATCGACACCTGGGCAAGGCCGATGGCCTCCCCCGTTCGGCTGTCGATCAGCGGCTGGTAGAGCGGCGCCGAGGAATGCACCAGCCCGGGGTACGCCGGGGGCAGGTACACCTTGCCGAGCGCATCGTGGACCTGCGGCGCGCCGGTCACGTACCGCGGGTCCGCGTTGGGGGCGACATGGACATCGTTGATCCACACCGGCGAGGCGTACCCGGCCAGAAAGGCGTCGAGCACGAACACCGCGATCGTCGCCACGATGATCCACGTGTTGACCGAGACGCCCCCCAGCGAGCCAAGCCCGCTCTGCGAGCGGGGGCCGACACGGACGTACTCGCGGTCGTAGATCCCCATCGGAAAGGCAGCACTCTCAGCGGACACCGGGGCCGCAGATCACGTCAGCACGCCGCCCCGGACCATCGGCCAACGTGCTGCTTGGCCATGCGCTGTTCTGGCTTTCGCTCCGCCGCGGCCGGATGGTACCGCTCAGGCCCGCCGCCGGCGCTCGGTCGCCCGCTCCAGCCAGCGCTTCTCAGACGGCGTCAGGCTCGCCATCCCCGCCCGCGCAATCTTTGCCAGGATGCGGTCCAGCTCCGCCTGCTCCTCGGCCTCCTGCTGCCGCCGCCGCTTCTGCGCCCGCGACTCGCGCTCCGCGGCGGGCTCCGGCTCCTCCGCCGGCATCCCCGCGTAGCCGCGCTCGAAGTTGTACCCCTCGAGCGCCGGGTCGCCCGCGGACTCGGCCAGCTGCTTCTTCGCGTTCCAGCACGAGAACCCCGAGAAGATCGCCAGCGCCAGGAGCAGCCCGGCCATCTGGATCGCGCCGATCAGCCCCACCGCGACCGCCACCACCAGCCCCAGGTTCACGACGATCGCCGTGGCCCGGCGCCGCCCCACGCGGGCCCAGATGATCGCCTGCACGATCCGCGCCGAGTCCATCGGGTACATCGGCAGGAGCACGTTGAACAGGAACAGCGCCGCGTTGAGGTAGTAGACCCACCAGAGCCACGTGAGCCAGAGCGGCCGGGAACCGTCGGCCAGTTGCAGCGCCCCCACCGCCGCCCCCGGCTCGAACGGGTTGAACAGCACCGCCTGGAGACGGGTGCTCTCCGGCAGCGCCACCAGCAGCGCCCCACCGAGCAGCACCCACAGCACCGCGTTCACCGCGGGCCCCCCGATGGTCGTGATGAGGTCCGCCCTCCAGTTCGGGGGAGGAGCGCAGGAGGCGAGCCCGCCGAGCGGCCAGAGCAGGATCTGGTCCGCCGTCCCCCCCACGTTCCGACAGGCGATGCAATGCCCGTACTCGTGGAGCAGCACAAGCAGGAAAAGGCTGCCCACGGCCATCGCGGCGTCGCGCAGGCCGATCCCCGATCCGAACACCCCGTAGAGCAGCTCGATCACGACGAAGATAATGAACAAGATGTGCAGCCGGACGTCGATTCCCCACGCCCGGTACAGCCGCAGCGACCACCCCAGCGGGTTCTCCGCGCCGCCGAACAGCCGGCGCAGGCCCTCCCGGAACCCCCCCCCGCCCTGGTCCCGGTTGTAGTCGCGCGTCTCCCAGCCCATGGCCGCTCCGTCAGCCCGTCCCGGCTACCCCGCCCGCAGCATCCCCCGCCGCTCCGCCAGGAGCAGCGCCAACATGCTCTTGGCATCCACCAGCTCCCCGCGCTCGACCGCCGCCAGCGCCGCCGGCACCGTCATCGGCTCGACGGTCAACTGCTCATCCTCCTCCAGCCGCTGCCCCACGTGCCGCAGCCCCGTCGCCACGAACGCCGTCATGAACTCATCCGACAGCCCCGGCGAGGTGTAGAACCGGCCGAGCAGCGTCACCGCCTCGGCCTCGTAGCCCGTCTCCTCGCACAGCTCCCGCCGGGCGCACGCCGTCGGCTCTTCGCCCTGCTCCAGCGTGCCCGCGGGGAGCTCGAGGACCTCTTTCTCCAGCGCCGGTCGCCAGTTGCGGATCAGCACGACCCGCGCCCCCTCCGGCCCCTCCAGGATCGGCACGATCACCACCGACCCCGGGTGCCGGACCACCTCGCGGCGCAGCACCTTACCCCCCGGCCCGGGATGCTCGACCATCTCGAAATCGAACTTGCGACCTCGGTGGAGCAGACGGCGGGCCGTCACGCGAGCATCGGGACCCGGCATGACCGGACGATAGGCCCGCCCCGCCGCCGCCCCGGGCGCCCGCGCACCCGTGAGAGGCCCCCTTCTTCCCGGCGAAGGTTCCTTCGGCCGCTGGTGAATCCGTCGCGCTTGTGGTACGATCAGACATGCCCCCATCGCTCGGCAAGGACGGCCGCCAGTGGCTCGACGAAGCGGAGCTGGATGGCCCCCCCGCCCGGTCCGATGCCCCCGACGACACCCCCGCCCGCTCCCGCTCGGACCTCCTCTCCGGGGCTGCCGAGTCCACCACCTACACCGAGTTCTACAGCCCCATCCCCGAGGGCTACCGCAAGGGCTACCACAAGTACATCGTCGTGCTGGGCACGGTCATGTCCGGGCTGGGCAAGGGCATCTTCGCGAGCAGCGTCGCGAAGATGCTCAAGGACAAGGGCCTCTCCGTCGCGCCGATCAAGATGGAGGGCTACCTCAACATCGACTCGGGGACGCTGAACCCCTTCCGGCACGGCGAGGTCTTCGTCCTCGACGACGGGACCGAGTGCGACATGGACCTGGGCACCTACGAGCGGATGCTCGACCAGGACCTGACCCGCCGCAACTTCACCACCAGCGGCCAGATCTTCCGCGAGGTGCTCGACCGCGAGCGCGAGGGCCGGTACCTCGGGCGCGATGTCCAGTGGATCCCCCACGTCACCGGCGAGGTGAAGCGCAAGATCCGCGAGCTGGCGGCGTACGGCGACGGGCAGCGCCCGGCGGATGTGGTCGTCATCGAGGTCGGCGGCACCGTCGGCGACTACGAGAACTCCGTCTATATCGAGGCCCTCCGCGAGCTGGCCTTCGAGGAGGGCCCCGGCTCCTCCGCCTTCGTCGCCCTCACCTACATCATCGAGCCCCGCACCCTCGGCGAGCAGAAGAGCAAGGCCGCGCAGCTCGGCATCAAGCGGCTGATGGAGGCCGGCATCCAGCCGCACCTCATCGCCTGCCGGGCCACCAAGCCCGTCAACGCCACCGTGATGCAGAAGATCGCGATGTTCAGCAACGTGCCGCTGCGCCGCGTCTTCTCCATGCACGACCGCGACAGCATCTACACCATCCCTGAGGAGATGCGCCAGGAGGGCCTCGACCGCGAGGTGCTCAGCCTGCTGAGCATCCACGACCGCGTGGATGTCGCCCACGAGGACAAGGCCCGCGAGAAGTGGACCGGCTTCGTCCGCCAGCTCACCGCCCCACGCAAGCGCCGGGTCACCGTCGGCCTCACCGGCAAGTACGCCTCCCTCCGCGACGCCTACGCCTCCATCGACAAGGCGCTGGAGCACTGCTCCGCACACCTCAGCGCCGCGATCGAGATCCGCTGGATCGACACCACCGACATCACCGACGAGAACGTCTCCACCCGCCTCCGCACCGGCGTCGAGGGGGGCGTGGACGCCGTCATCCTCCCCGGCGGCTTCGGCAAGCGCGGCGTCGAGGGCAAGATCGCCTGCGTCAAGCACTGCCGCGAGAACGGCGTCCCCTACCTGGGCCTCTGCCTGGGCATGCAGGTCGCCGTCATCGAGTTCGCCCGCCACGTCTGCGGCCTCGACGGCGCCGGCAGCACCGAGTTCGACACCCCCGGCTTCAAGACGCCCCACCCCGTCATCACCGACCTCCCCGAGCAGCGCCGCATCGAGGGCTTGGGCGGCACCATGCGCCTGGGGGCGCAGGATGTCCAGCTCCGCCCCGGCACCCTCGCCCACCTGCTCTACGGCAACCGCCCGCTCATCCGCGAGCGCTTCCGCCACCGCTACGAGGTCAACCCCCAGTACGTCCAGCAGCTCGAGGGCGCGGGCATGATCTTCTCCGGGAAGCACTCGAAGCAGAACATCATGCAGCTGATGGAGCTGCCGCAGAGCGCCCCGGAAACGCCCGGCGGCCCGCGGCCCGCGCACCCCTACTTCATCGCCGGCCAGTTCCACCCGGAACTGACCAGCCGCCCGGTGCGGCCCAGCCCGCTGTTCATGGGCCTCGTCGCCGCGGCTCTGGCCCAGCGCTACGGCCCCGCGGCCGCGCAGGACCCCGCCGTGGCGCGCTGGCTCTGCCCCCCCGCGCCCGCGCCGGCGAAGCAGCCGGTCTGAGCGCCCTCTCGCCCCGTTCTCATCCCGTCGAACAGGTGAAGTCACGCGCAGGCATGGCCGCGCCCCCCGCGCCCGACCGTAGAGTCTGTCATGCGTGCCGTCCGTTCCAGCCTGCCATACCGGTACCAGGTCCGCGCCTGCCTCCGCTGCGGCTACGGCGGCCCGGAGGTGCAGCCCGACCAGCCCGAGCCGGCGTTCGTCTGCCCGTGCTGCGGCGAGGACCTGTACTCCCGCCCGCCCCGCAGCTACGCGGAACTCGAGGGGCTCGACGAGGCGGGGGCCTGGTCCGGCTGGGGCTTCCCATCCCGGCTGGAGGGCGGCGTCGGCGGGGCGGTCCGCCGCTTCTTCAGAGCGATCGCGCGGACGGTCTTTCTCCAGCGTCAATGACCGCCGCCTCCGGCGCGGGCTGCGGCGCGGGCGAATGCCACCCCTCCGCCGCCACCACCGGCAGGTCGGCGCGGCTGAACCGTTGAAACCCCGGCGCGTCGATCGGCCTCGCCGGCGCCCGCGACGGGTGCCACAGGTGGTACGCCACGATCTCGCGCACCGCGATCGCCGCCCGCACCCGCGGCCGCAGCGCGTGCAGGCGACGCGAGAGGTCATCGTCGTCGTACCCGTACCCGGTGTACCCCTCGTCGTACCCGTTGATCGCCCGCAGCAGGCGCACGCTCACGGCGTGGTGCCCCCCGAGCACTTTGGGCTTGTGCCCCTTGGTCAGCCCCAGCCGGCGGAGGAGCAACTGCCGGCGGTAGCGCCGGTCACGTGCCCCCAGCGGCGCCAGCCGTGACGGCCGCGCGAACCGCCCGATGGCCGTGCCCGCATCCGGCCCCAGCAGCGAGTCGAGCGAGACTTCCGTCGTCGTGTCCGGATCGAGGTCGACGCGGTACGGGATGATCAGCTCGTACCCCGCATCCCGCAGCCGCGCGTGCCGCCCGAGCGCATCGGGCGCCAGCAGCATGTCGCCGTCGATCACCACCACCAGATCCTCATCCCGCGCAGCGCCCCGGGCCTCCAGCGCCCTCAGCCCGTTGTTGCGGACCTGGTTCAGCCGCGCCTCTCCCGCGTGCGGGCGGCAGGTGAACACCAGCGGCGGCGGTTCCAGCCCCCGCCCCGCCAGGCTCTCCCCGACCCGCGCCCAGGTCTCCGCGGCCACCTCCCCTACTGCCGGGTCGTCGGTGTCGCACGTCAGCACCACCGTCGCCGGCGGCCTCGTCTGCGCAGCCACCCCCGCCAGGCACAGGGCCAGGTGCCGCGTCGTGTGCGTCGGGATCAGCAGGTGCACGCGCGCGCGTGAGTGGTTATCGGGGCCCCGCGCCGAGCGCAGCGCCCCCGCGGGGGGGGTCATGAGCCCGAGTGTACGGGCGCGGACCGTCAAGCTCTAAGGCCCACGACGGTCCCCCTCGCCGCCGCCCTCCGAAGGGCCCCGGACCGTTCCCAAGGGCCCCCCCGATCCCGCCGATCCCTGACGGGGGAGATCCCGCCCAGGGGGCCCGATGTCACTGTTCTCGACCAGAAACGCGGCCCACACCCTCGGCGCGGCCCTGCCGCCTCCGCCCGGCGCCAGCGGATTCCTCGGCCCGGACGATCCGCCCCCGCCCCCCCGGCCCCGGCGCCCCGCCGGCGTCCGCTTCGACGCCGACCTCGACCTGTGCGAGCTGGATGATCGCGAACGCCCGGGCCCCACGTGGACCGGCAAGGGCCGCGAGCTCTCCCGCTCCCACCTGATCTTCCGCTCCCGCCGCATGTGCTACCCCGGCCGCCGGATCCTCGCCGCGGTGCACCTCATCGACGACCAGCCGGTCGCCCTCTTCGGCCGGGTCTGCTCCTGCGACTACGACGGCGACGGCCTGTACCGCGTGGAGATCGAGCTGCTGAAGGTCCCCGAGCGCCCGGAGATCGCCGACTGGCCCGCCCTGCGCGCCCGCCGGGCCGTTTGACCCGGGCGCTGCGCCCGCCCACCCTTAGCCCGATGCAGGTGCTCCGCACCCCCGACGACCTCCGCCGCGCCGGCCTCGGCCCGGCCTCCCCGCGCGCCGGTGTGCTCATCCCCACCATGGGCGCCCTGCACGAGGGCCACGCCGCTCTGATTCGCCTCGGCGCCGCCGCCGCCCGGGAGCGCCGCGACCCGCTCGGCGCTGTCGTCACCATCTTCGTCAACCCCACCCAGTTCAACGAACGATCGGACTACGACCGCTACCCGCGCACCGAGGAGCACGACCTCGCCCTCTGCCGGGATGCCGGCGCCTCCACCGTGTTCGTACCCGGCCTCGAAACGGTCTACCCCGCCGGCAACACCCCGGCCACGCCTCCCCTGCCCGCCGTCGGCACCGACCCCGGCCTCGAGGATGCCCACCGCCCCGGGCACTTCGCCGGCGTCTGCCAGGTCGTGCTCCGCCTGTTCAACCTGCTGAACCCCGCGGCCGCGGTCTTCGGCGAGAAGGACTGGCAGCAGCTCCAGGTCATCCGTGCCATGGCCCTCCGCGAGGCGCCGCAAATCGAGATCCTCCCCGCCCCCACGGTGCGCGACGCCGACGGCCTCGCCATGAGCAGCCGCAACCGCTTCCTCGGACCGTCCGAGCGCGCCGCCGCGCTCGGGATCCCGCACGCGCTCGGGGAGGCCTGCCGGGCATCCACTCCGCCCGAGGCCGAGACCGCGATGCGCCGCGTCCTCAGCGCTGCCGGCGTCACCCCCGAGTACGCCGTGGTCCGCGACGGCGAAACGCTGGGCCCGGTACGGGACGGGCGACCGGCCCGGTCCCTCATCGCGGCACGGATCGGGACGGTCAGACTGATCGATAACGCGCCGTGGACCGCGCTGCGGCGGATAACCGGATGAAGGCATCCTCATTGTCGGGCCCGCCCGAACCGATCTGCTCTTGCACAGGTCGCCATGCACACCCCCGATCCCACCCCAGTCCCCGAGGCGCCCCCCACGCCCGCCCCGGCCCCGCAGCCGGAGCAGGCCGACGCCACAGCGCCACGCAACCGCCGCCGCCACGAGCGCACCGTTTTTGTCAAGCCCGTGTGGGTCTCGGAACTCAACGACCGCGGCGAGCCCGGCCCCGTCTGGAAGTGCCGCGGCGTGGACCTCAGCCGTGCCGGCATCGGTCTCCGCTCCCGCCGCCACATCCACACCGGGCGCCTCGTGATCCTCGAGGTCCCGGGGCCTGAGGGCGCCAAGCGGGCGCTCTTCGGCATCGTCCGCCAGTCGCGCTACGCCGAGGGCGAGGGCTACGCCGTCGGCATCGAGTTCCGCGACCCGCCCGCCAGCGACAGCGTCAAGATCTGGATGGCCGAGCGCGGCCTTCGGGCGTAACTCCCGACCCGGCACGAAACCTGAGAGCGCCCCCGCGCCCCCGCGCCCTCTGGCGGATGCGCCGCGGTTCGGCTAGCGTGTACCGCCCCCGGTGCGGGCCGGCCCGGCCGGCGCGCCGGGGGCCCTGCCCGTTCACCGGAGGCCCCCGTTGCAGCGCACACCGCTCTACCAGTTCCACGTCGAGAACGGCGCCAAGTTGGTCGATTTCGCCGGCTGGGAGATGCCCATGATGTACACGGGCATCATCCAGGAGCACCAGCAGGTCCGCGCCTCCGGCGGGCTCTTCGACGTGTCGCACATGGGCCGCCTCAAGATCACGGGGCGCCACGCCCGTCGCTTCCTCGAGCGCGCCTGCACCCGCAGGGTCAGCGACATGGAGGCGGGCCAGTGCCGCTACTCCCTGGTCTGCAACGAGCGCGGCGGCGTCCGCGACGACGTGATCGTCTACCGCATGGACGACGACGAGTTCTACATGGTCGTCAACGGGGCCAACCGTGAGAAGATCGTCGCCCACTTCGAGCAGGTCAAGGCGGCGGGCGAGCTGGCGCTCAAGATCGAGGATGCGACCCTCTCGACGGCCATGGTCGCCCTGCAGGGGCCGAAGGTCATGTCGCTGGTCTCGCGGTTCTCCAGCGAGATCCCGACGCTGAAGCGATACCGCTTCACCGTGAAGAACCTGATGATCATGAAGCTGATCGTCAGCCGCACCGGCTACACCGGCGAGGACGGCGTCGAGGTCATCCTCCCCGCCGGGGCTGTCGGCATGGCCATGAGCCTCATGCTCCGCGATGTGAACGTGAAATCGGAGACCTCGATCATCCGCCCCGCCGGCCTCGGGGCCCGCGACAGCCTCCGCATGGAGGCCGGCATGCCCCTCTACGGCCACGAACTGGGCGAGGAGATCAACGCCCTCGAGTGCGGCGTCGATTTCGCCATCAGCCTCGACAAGGACCAGGGCGAGCGCGGCGAGACGTTCATCGGCATGGAGGCCCTGAAGCAGACCGTGGCCCAGGGCGGCCCCAGGCGCCGCCTCGTCGGCCTCGCCCTCGACGGCAAGCGCACCGCCCGCCAGGGCAACCCCATCCTCGCAGCGGGGGGTGGCGGCAAACCCGTCGGCGAGGTCACCAGCGGCTGCCTCTCCCCCACACTCGGCCACGCCATCGCCATGGGCTTCGTCGAGACCGCCCACACCGTGCCCGGCGCAGCCCTCCAGGTAGACACCGGCCGTGGTCTCCTCGAAGGCAAGGTCGCCAAGCTGCCGTTCTACAAGGCGCCGAAGGCCTGAGCCCGGTAGGCCGGGGCATCCCCGCCCCGGGCCAGGTGCCACTGCTCGCGGCGTCCTCGCCGCGCAGCAGTGCGGCAGCGCCACCCGCCCGCGCCCCCACCACTTCCCCCTACCATCGCCCGATGCCCTCCCGCCTCTACCTCGACAACGCCGCCACCAGCTTCCCCAAGCCGCCCGGTGTCTACGAGGCCATGCTCCGCTACGGCCAGGAGGTCGGCGGCACCGCCGGCCGCGGCACGTACTTTGAGGCCCGCGAGGGCGCCCGCATCATGAACCAGTGCCGCGCCCGCCTGTGCGAGCTGTTCAACGGCGAATCGCCCGACCACGTCGTCTTCACCCTCAACACTACCGACGCCCTCAACCTCGCCATCAAGGGCGTCGTCTCCGCCCGCCGCCGCGCGGAGCCGGGCCGGCCCGTGCACCTGATCACGACCGAGCTTGACCACAACTCGGTCCTCCGCCCCTTCAACGCCCTCGCCGGCCGCGGCGACGCCGAGTGGACCTGCCTCCCCGTCGATGAGACGACCGGTGTGGTCGATCCCGAGGCCCTCCGCGCAGCGCTCCGCGCCCGCCCCGACACCGCGCTCGTCGCCCTCACGCACGCCAGCAACGTCACCGGCGCCATCCAGCCCGTCGCCGCCCTCGGCGCCATCTGCCGCAGTGCCGGCACCCCGTTCCTCGTGGATGCCGCCCAGTCCCTCGGCCACATCCCCGTCGATGTCCGCGCCACGAGCATCGACCTCCTCGCGTTCCCGGGCCACAAGGGCCTCCTCGGCCCCCTCGGCACCGGCGGCCTCTACCTCCGCCCGGGCCTGGAGGCCCTCGTCGACCCCCTCCGCGAGGGCGGCACCGGCTCCCGCTCCGAGCTCGACACCCAGCCCGACAACCTCCCCGACAAGTACGAGCCCGGCTCCCAGAACGCCCTCGGCATCGCCGGCCTGAACGAAGCCCTCGCCTGGCACCTCACCCACGCCGAGGAGACCCGCCTCCACGAGCGTGCGCTCACCGAGGCGATGCTCAATCTCCTGCGCGAAATCGACGCTTGGGGACCCACGAGCGGTGCTCGGGGGCTCCGCCTGCTCGGGCCGACGGACCCCGCCGCCCGCATCGGCGTCTTCTCTCTGGCGTGCGATGCGCTCTCGCCGCACGAACTCGCCGCCGCTCTCGAGCAGGAGTACGGGATCATCGGCCGCGCCGGTCTCCACTGCGCTCCGCGGGCCCACGAGTCCCTCGGCACCACGGCCGCGGCCGGGGCCTACCGGCTCAGCATCGGTCCGTTTGTGTCGCTGGGCGACCTGCGCCGGGTCCGCGAGGCGCTCGGTGAGATCGCCCGGTCTGAAGCGCGGCGTCCGACGCTCTCCCCCGCCTAGCGGCCCCCCGCCCCCTGCGGCACCTCCACCCACTTCCCCTCGGTGTGCCGCACGATCGCTCCCGTCACGGAATAGATCACCTGCTCCGCGATGTTCGTCGCGTGGTCCGCCACCCGCACGCACTCGTTGGCCAGCTCGTGCAGGAGGAACGCCAGGTCCACCGTCATCGCCCCGGTCGCGATCTGCCGCTCGGCGTCCCGCAGGATCGCCGCCTTGAACGCCTCCACCGCGTCCTCGCTCTGCAGCACCACCTTCGCCAGCGCCGAATCCGAGCGGTCGTACGCCCGGTTCACATCCCGCAGGATCCCCACCACGCTGTTGGCCATCACGCGGAAGGTCTCGGGGACCGAGCCCCCAACCCCGGCGACCCCCTTCCCGCGCCCGTTCCCGTTCCCCCCGAGCGCCCTCAGCGGCTCCGCGCGCTCGGCGATCGCCACCGCGCTGTCCGCGATCCGCTCCATCTCGTTGTTGATCTTCACGATGGTCAGCACCGCCCGCAGCTCGCGCGAACCGAGCGCTGCCCCCTCCCGCGTCGCGTCGCCCAGCAGCTGCACGGACGCCTGCTCCAGCGCCACATCCACCCGGTCGATCTCGTCATCCCGCCCCGCCACCCGATCCGCCAGCGCCCCATCCCGCGAGAAGACCGCCTCGAACGCCTCCTCCAGCAGCGACTGGACCCGCGCCCCCTGCTCGACCAGGGTGCGGTGAAGGTCCTCCAGTCTTCGTGCGAACCCCTCTGGCGTCGTCGGCATCGGACCGTCCCGTGTTGGAAGACCCTCGGAGCGAAGACCGTGGACGATACGCAACCCGCCCACCGGGGTTTCGGCCCCGCGGGGGGGGGTGCGGGCGCTCCCCCCCGACTGGTATCATCGGCTCTCGGGTCGCCCGGCACTCCGTGCCGCCTCCGTTTCACGCCGATTTGTCGGTGACGGTCGGCTCCCGCAGCCGCCCCTCCCACCGGAGCCCTCCATGCCCTTCCAGATCGACTCCCTCAGGGCCCGCCAGGTTCTCGACTCCCGCGGCAACCCCACCGTCGAGGTCGAGGTCGAGCTCTCCTCCGGCGTCATCGGCCGCGCGGCCGTTCCCTCCGGCGCCTCCACCGGCGAGAACGAGGCCGTCGAGCTGCGGGATGGCGACAAGGACCGGTACGGCGGCAAGGGCGTCTTGAAGGCGGTCCGCAACGTCGAGGAGCGCATCGCCCCCGCCCTCAGCGGCATGGATGCCCGCCGCCAGGAGTTGATCGACCGCACCATGATCGACCTCGACGGCACCCCCAACAAGTCCAAGCTCGGGGCCAACGCCATCCTGGGCGTCTCCATGGCCTGCGCCAAGGCCGCGGCCGAGGCCCTCGACCTCCCCCTCTACCAGTACCTCGGCGGCCCCTCCGCCCGCACGCTCCCCGTGCCGATGTTCAACATCCTCAACGGGGGGAAGCACGCCGACAACACGGTGGACTTCCAGGAGTTCATGGTCCAGCCCTGGGGCTTCGACACGTTCGCCGATGGCCTGCGGGCCGGCGTCGAGATCTACCACGCCCTGCGGAAGGTGCTGCACGACAAGCACCTCTCCACGGCCGTGGGCGATGAGGGCGGCTTCGCCCCCGACCTCAAGAGCAACGAGGAGGCCCTCCAGCTCATCGAGACGGCGGTCGCCAGGGCCGGCTACCGCTGGGGCGAGCAGGTGTTTGTCGCCCTCGACCCGGCGGCCAGCGAGCTCTGGAACGAGGCCCAGAAGCTCGGCAAGGAGGGGTACTGCCACTTCAAGAGCACGAAGGAGGTCGTCTCCAGCAAGGACATGGTCGAGCTCTGGGCCGGCTGGTGCGCGAAGTACCCCATCCGCTCCATCGAGGATGGCCTCGCCGAGAACGACTGGGCGGGTTGGAAGATGCTCACCCAGCGGCTGGGCCAGAAGGTCCAGCTCGTCGGCGATGACCTGTTCGTGACCAACCCCAGGTTCCTCCGCCGCGGCCTCCAGGAAGGCTGCGCCAACGCGATCCTCATCAAGGTCAACCAGATCGGCACCCTCAGCGAGACCTTCGACGCCGTGGGCCTCGCCATGCGCAACCGCTACGCCGCCGTCATGTCCCACCGCTCCGGCGAGACGGAGGATGCCACCATCGCCGACCTCGCCGTCGCCACCAACTGCGGCCAGATCAAAACCGGAGCCCCCTGCCGCTCGGACCGCAACGCCAAGTACAACCAGCTCATCCGCATCGCCGAGCAGCTCGGCGACTCGGCCGTGTACGGGGCGGTAACCTGGAACCGTTGACCCAGCCATCCCTCAACCGTGCGACACGAAGGCCCACCATGAAACGCTCCCTCGCCCTCACCGTTGGCCTGCTGGCTCTGATCGGGTCGCCCGTGTGTGCCCAGGTCGACCCCCGAATCGACACCGACACCGGCGCTGAGCAGGCCCACTACCCGCCCCCCCGCCACTTCGACCACCTCCACATGAAGCTGGCCATCGACATCCCCGACATGTCGAAGCCCGCCCTCACCGCCACCGAGACCCTCACGGTCTCCCCGATCGGGCGCGAGCGCCGGGCCCTCTCCCTCAACGCCGTCGGCATGGACATCTCCGCCGTCGCGATCGACGGCAGGCCCGCGAAGTTCACCCACGACCAGGGCCGCCTCGACATCGCTTTCGACAGGCCCATCCCGATGGGAAAGCAGGCAGAGGTCCGCATCGACTACACGCTCGACCTCTCCAAGGGCCGGCGCGGCCAGGGCCTCTCCCACGTGCCGCCCCGCACCCGCGGCGACCCCGGCCCCACCGACGCCGCCCCCCTCATCTTCAGTCATGGTCAGCCGGAGTACAACCGCCGGTGGTTCCCCTGCCACGACTTCCCCAACGAGCGCCTCACCACCGAACTGATCGTCACCGTCGAGGACGGCTTCACCGTCGTCAGCAACGGCCGCCTCCTCAGCAGCAGGCCCGCCCCCACGCCCTCCGGGGCCGCCGGCGCGCCCAAGCGCACCACCTGGCACTGGCTCCAGGACCAGCCGCACGCCAACTACCTCGTCACCCTCGTCGTCGGCAAGTTCGCCATCGTCGGCCTCCCCGCGGCCGAGGACGCCACACCCAGGGACGCCCGCGGCCGCGAGGTCCCCTGCTTCCTCTACGCCCCCATCGGCAGCGAGAAGGCCGCCCTCCGCGCCTTCGGCGATACCCCCGCCATCCTCGCCATGATGGCGGACAAGCTCAACGAGCCCTACCCCTGGGACAAGTACGCCCAGGTCCTCGTCCGCGGCTTCAGCGGCGGCATGGAGAACACCTCGGCCACCACCATGATGGCCGAGCTGGTCTCCACGCCCCGGACCCTCGCCCAGTCCATCATCGTCCACGAGGCCGCCCACCAGTGGTTCGGCGACCTCATCACCTGCAAGAGCTGGGAGCACGCCTGGCTCAACGAGGGCTGGGCCTCGTACTGCGAGGCCCTCTGGGTCGAGCACGCCGCCGCCCCCGAGCGCCGCGCCGCCGCCTACCAGCGCGGCGTCACCAACTTCCTCCGCGGCCAGAGCGCCAACCGAACCACCGCCCCCGGCATCGCGCCCCTCGCGTCCTCCCGCTACGACTTCCCGATGCAGAACTTCATGAAGGCCAACGACATCTACGGGAAGGGCGCCCTGGTCCTCCACATGCTTCGCATGAAGCTCGGCGATGACGCCTTCTGGAAGGGCGTGCGTCTCTACGTCCAGCGCCACCGCTTCAAGGAGGTCGAGACCGACGACTTCCGCAAGTGCCTCGAGGAGGTCTCCGGCCTGGGCCTCGAGCGCTTCTTCCAGCAGTGGTGCTACCAGCCCGGCATGCCCCGCGTCGAGGCTTCCTTCGACTGGAAGGGGACCGAGGGCAGCGCCGGCGGCGAGCTCACGATCGCCCTCGACCAGAAGCAGCATATCGACGCCGACAACCCCGCCTACGCCCTCTCCTTCCCCATCCACGTCAAATACGACGACGAATCCAGCGAGTGGCTCCGCCTCGACACCGACGCGACCACCGCCACCCGCACCTTCGCCCTCAAGGCCCGCCCCGAGGGCGTCGAGCTCGACCCGGACCGCCACAACGGGATCGCCGTCAAGGTCGCCAAGCCCCTCGCCATGTGGCTCAAGCAGGCGCAGAGCGAGAGCATCTTCGCCCAGCTCGAAGCCGTCGAGCACCTGGGCGGGGCCACCGGCGCCAGTGGCGCCATCCTGATGCTCAGCCTCGCCGCCGACGCCCGCCGCGACCCGCTCGCCCGCGCTCACGCCATCCGCGCGCTCGCCGCCCCCGCCCGCCCCGCCCTCGCGGCCCTCCGCGACTTCGCACGCCCCTTCGTCCCATCCGCACCCGCCCAGACCGCCGAGGTGGCCCCATGACATCCCGCGCTCACACCGCCCCGCTCCCCCGCGCCTGCATCCTCCTCGCCCTGGCCGCAGCGGCCGGCCTCGCCGCCCCAGCTCTCGCCCTCCCCGGCGATGACGAGTGCTGCCACCACACCGCCCGCTGGAACGCCATCGTCGCGCCCGGCGAGCGCCTCCCCGTCGGCTTCGACCCCGCCACCGGGCGCGACACCCGCAACTACCCCCGCGACCGCATCGCCGACTACCGCCACATGCACCTGGCGATCGACATCGCCGACATGAACGACCCGCGCTTCGCCGCGGTGCAGACCCTCCACCTCACCCCCATCTCGCGCCCCCTCGCCGAGCTCTCTCTCGACGCCCGCCTCCTCACGATCACCGGCGTCGCGTGCTCCGACCGACAGACGACATTCTCCCACGACGGGCGCCGTCTCACCATCCGCTTCGACCCGCCCATCCCCCCGGGCACCGAGGCCGCCCTCCGCACCAGCTACGAGGCCACGGACCCGCCCATGGGCCTGATCTGGACCCCCGAGTCCCCCGAGTGGCCCGGCCGCCCCGCCCAGCTCCACACCCAGGGCCAGCCGGAGGACAACTGCTACTGGTTCCCCTGCCACGACTTCCCCAACGAGCGGCTCTCCACCGAGCTGTCCGTGACGGCCCCCGAGGGCTTCCAGGTCAGCGCCAACGGCCGCCTCGGCGAGACGCCCGCCCCCGCCAGCACCGGCGGCAAGGGCGTCACCTGGCGCTGGGTCCAGGAGAAGCCCCACGTCAGCTACCTCGTCTCGCTCGTCGTCGGCAAGTTCGACGTCGTCGATGTCGCCACCCGCGGCGCGGGCAACAGCCGCCTCTCCATGCCCGTCTACGTCCCCCCCGGTCGCGGCCCGGATGTCGCCCGCACCTACGGGCGCACGCCCGAGATGATCCGCCTCTTCGAGCGCCTCACCGGCGCGGCCTACCCGTGGGACCGCTACGCCCAGCTCGTGGTCTGGAACTTCGCCCCCGGCGGCATGGAGAACACCTCCGCCACGACGATGTACGACACCGCCATCTTCTCCGAGCAAGGCCTCGCCGACAGCGACCTGGAGGGCCTGATCTCCCACGAGCTCGCCCACCAGTGGTTCGGCGACCTGCTCACCTGCAACTCCTGGGAGCACATCTGGCTCAACGAGGGCTTCGCCACCTACTTCACCAACCTCTGGCTCGAGCGCCGCGAGAAGGATGTCCGCACCGGCCAGGATGGCTACTACGCCGGCGTCCAGGGCAACTTCGACTCCGTCACCGGCGCCGACAAGCCCGAGGCCCCCTTCCAGGCCGGCATGGTCAGCAAGGTCTACGCCGACCCCTGGGATGTCTTCCGCCGCCCGGCCAACCCCTACCCCAAGGGCGCCGCCATCCTTCACATGCTGCGGAGAAAGCTCGGCGACGATGTCTTCTTCCGCGCCCTGGCCGTCTACACGCACCGCCACCAGCTCCAGACCGTAGAGACCGCCGACTTCCGCAAGGCCCTCGAGGAGGTCTCCGGCGAGTCACTCGAACTGTTCTTCAAGCAGTGGTGCCACCGCCCCGGCGTCCCCAGCGCCACCATCCAGCTCGTCTGGGATGAGTCGACGCGAGAGCTGGCCGTCAACCTCGAGCAGACCCAGCCCATCGACGGCGCCAACCCTGCCTTCGTCTTCGACCTGCCCATCCTCATCCACAGCAGCACCGGGCGCAGCACCCGCGCGCTCACTCTCCCCGTTCGGGGCCGCTCCGCCTCCGCCCGCTTCACGCTCGACGCCGCCCCCGCCATCGCCGCTGTTGACCCGGAGCTGACCGTCCTGGGCCGCTTCACCATCGCCCAGCCCCTGCGGCAGTGGCTCACCCAGCTCGAGCGCGGCCCCACGCTCGCCTCGCGCATCCAGGCCGCGCGGGCCCTCGGCGAGGATGACACCGCCGCGTCGATCCCCGCCCTTCTCCGCGCCGCCGGCGACACCCGCGCCCACGCGAAGCTCAGCGCCGGCGCCATCGAGAGCCTCCGTAAGCGCTCCGCCACGCCGACCTTGATCGAACTCAGCGCCGCCGCCGGCCGCATGCGCCCCGATACCCGCATCGCCCTCGTCGAGGCCCTCTCCGCCCTCGCCGCAGCCGAGGGCGCCCCGCCCGAGGACCGCCAGCGCCTCGCCACCCTCATCGCCGCCCACGCCGGCCCCGGCGAGCCCAGCTTCCGCACGCGCGCCGCCGCGCTCCGCGGCCTCGGCCGTCTCAAGGACCCGGAGCACCTCACCCTGCTCCTGGCCGCCGCCCGGACCGAGAGCCAGCACGACGCCGTCCGCCAGGGCGCGCTCGATGCGCTGGCGGACCTCGACCACCCCGAGGGGCTCTCCGTCGCCCTCCGGTGCGCCCAGCCCGGCACCCTCAATCGCACGCGCGCGACCGCGATCAACGCCGCCGCCCGCCTCGCCCACCACGACAAGGACGTCGCCTACACCGCGCTGGCCTCGCTCCTGTCCGACCGCGAGCGCCGGACCTGGGAGGCCGCGGGCGAGGCCCTGGTCACCCTCGGCGACCCGCGCGCCGCCGAGGCCTTCCAGAAGCTCGCCGAATCGAAGCGCGACGACCGCGACAAGAAGAAGGCCACAGCCTGGCTTGAACGCCTCACCGCCCGCGCCGAGAAATGAGCCGCCGATCCGGGTGCGCCGCTCGTCGATCGGGTGCCACTGCTCGGGGCGTCCTCGCCGCGCAGCAGTGCCGACCCATCAGGCCGCCCCCAACGCCTCCTCGATCGCCTTCTCCAGCTTCTCCTCGTTCTCCGGGCCGAACCCCACCCCGATGAACAGGATCTTCGAGTCCGCACCGATCAGCACGAACGTCGGGATGCCCGAGATCCCGTACGCCGTCGCCAGGCTGTCGCCCTTCAGCAGCAGCCCGTAGGTGTACTCGTGCTTCTCCATGTACTTCTGGGCGATGTCCGGGGCCCCCCGCTCCCACGTGTTCACCCCGAAGATCGACACCGGCTTGCCCGCGAACTTCTCGTGCATCGCCTGCACCTTGGGCATCGCCATCTTGCACGGCCCGCACCACGTCGCCCAGAAGTCCAGCAGCACGATCCGGCCCTTCAGGCTCGCCAGCGTCACGTCCTTCCCGTGCGGGTCCTTCAGCGCAAAGTCCGGCGCGGTGTCGCCGGCCGCGAACTTCAGCTTCGGGCGCGCCCCGGGGATGCCCAGCTCCCCCGCGTCCGCCTCGGCCTCCGCGTACCCCGCGGGCCGCTCCAGGCGGAAGACCTCCGCATCCGGGCGGGTGTTCCCCTTCACGTTCGTGTACAGGCCCACGAACGAGCGCGGCTCCTGCCCCTCGGCGTTGCTGTAGGTCGTCCACGACTCGATCTTCCGCACCAGCAGGTCCGCCGCCCCGAGGGAGCGCACCTGGCGCAGGATCATCCTCGGCCTCTCCGCCTCCGGCTTCTCGCCCTCCTCATCCAGAGGGTTGGCCATGGGCAGCTCGACCGTGTACTCGACCACGCGGCAGGTCACGCCGTCCAGCTTCGCATCGGGGAGCAGCTTCGCCGCGACGATCGTCGCCGTCGGCGTCATTAGCACATCCCGCATCGCCCAGTTGGGCATGGCCGTGGCGCCGTCGCCGACGGCGAACGCCATCCCGCCGGGCGCCTCCATCGACGCGAGCGTCTTCTTCCCGTGGTCCAGCTTCGCCGACGTCTCGCCGTCGAACGCCCACACCGCCCCCCCCTTGCCGCCGACAGCGATCCGGAACTTCTTCAACATCCCGGCGCCGTTGGAGGGGACGCGGTCGAACGTCAGCACGTACTCGCCCGCGCCCTTCTCGACCGTCTCCCCCACCGTCATCGTGCTCTCGGCCGTGCACGACAGGTCCCGCAGGTCCTTCAGGATCCCCCGCGACTCATCGATCACCGCCTTGGCCGCGGGGTCCACGCCGTCGGCCTTCGCGGCCGCCCCGGGCTTGACCCGATCGATCACGTCAACCGCATCCTGCGCCGCCGCCGCCGAAGCAACCCCCGCGCACGCCACCATCACGACCAGGGCCCGCAGATGCATGTGAGTCTCCTCTTTGTTGGGTGGCCCGACGCTCCGCGGCGGGGCCGTTTCTCGCCCAACTGTACCGCCCCCGCCCGCCTCACCGCTTCCGGAGCTTCCGGACCTGCTCCAGCCGCTCCCTCATCGCCCGTTCCAGGCCCGCATCACCCGGCCGGTAGTAGGTCTTCTCGACGCCGAGGTAGTCCTGCCCCGTCAGGGCCCCGGGCACATCGTGGCTGTAGACGTACCGCTCGCCCACGCCCGGCGTGCCGGACCCCTGCATCCCCTCGGCCCCGCCCGCGGACATCTCGGTCGCCTTGCGCACGTTCCCATCCTTGAGATAGACCGGCACCGGCAGGGTCCGCCCCGCGCGCACATCCGCCAGCGCCTCGTCGATCGCCACATAGCTCGCGTTGCTCTTGGGCGCCATCGCCAGGTAGATCGCCGCCTGCGCGAGGATGATCCGCCCCTCCGGCATCCCCACCCGCTCCACCAGCTCCCACGCGCTCGCCGCCACCATGATCGCCCGCGGGTCGGCGTTCCCGATGTCCTCGCTCGCCAGGATCGCCAGCCGGCGCGCGATGAACCTCGGGTCCTCCCCCGCCTCCAGCATCCGCGCGATCCAGTACACCGCCGCGTCCGGGTCGCTCCCGCGGATGCTCTTGATCATCGCGCTGATCACGTCGTAGTGCTCATCCCCCGTGCCGTCATACACCGCGGCCTTCTGCTGGATCGAGTCCTCGGCCACCGCACGGTCGATGACCACGGGTAGGTCGGCTCTCCGAGCCGATTCGTCTTGGCCGGCGGCATCCGCATCGGCATCGGCTCGGAGAGCCGACCTACCCGAGGACAGGACAGCAACCTCGAGCGCCGTCAGCGCCCGCCTCGCATCCCCGTCGCTCTTGGTCGCCCACACGGCGAGCGCCTCGTCGCTCACGTGCAAGGCCAGCTTCCCGTACCCCCGGTCGGGATCGGTGATCGCCCGCCGCAGCACGCCGACGATCTCCCCCTCGCTCAGCGGCTCCAGCCGGAAGAGCGTGCTCCGGCTCACCAGCGCCGAGTTGCACGCGAACAGCGGGTTCTCCGTCGTCGCACCGATCAGCGTGATCAGCCCCCGCTCCACATCCCCCAGCAGCACATCCTGCTGCGCCCGCGTGAACCGGTGGATCTCATCCAGGAACAGGATCGTCCGCCTCCCCGCCCCCCCCGCGCCGCTCCCCGCCGACCCCGCCTCCAGCCGGCGCGCCGCCTCGTCGATGATCTCCCGGATCCGCTTCACCCCCACGCTCGCCGCGTTCTCCCGCTCAAAGTGCCGCTTCGTGTACCCCGCGATCAGCTCCGCCAGCGTCGTCTTCCCCGTCCCCGGCGGCCCGTGGAACAGGATCGAGGTGATCGCGTCCGCCTCCAGCATCCGCCGCAGCAGCTTCCCCTGGCCCAGGATGTGCGACTGCCCCGCGAACTCCTCGAGTGACCGCGGCCGCATCCGCAGCGCCAACGGCTCCACCTGCCGGTGTGCCCGCTCGCGCGTGGGTGCCCAGAGATCCGCCATGGACGATGTTAGGGAACCGGGGGGTTCACAGCCCCACACCCACGCCGGCAAGCCGCTTTGCTCCCGCTAACATCCGCCCGTGCCATGGCCGGACTGGTCAGGATGGGTCATCGCCGCGATCGCGGCCTGGGTCGCCTTCGCGCTCCTGGTCGCCTTCATCATGCGCACCAACCCCCGCGGCACCGTCCTCGCCGGCCTCATCTGGTGGGCCGTGCGCCTCTACACGCACCTGTGGCACCGCCTCCGCGTCGACGGCCGAGAGAGCGTCCCGCCGACCATCCACCCCGGCCCGCTCATCGTGGTCATGAACCACACCGCCGGCATCGACCCCCTCCTCGTCCAGTCTGTCGTCCCCTTCGAGATCCGCTGGATGATGAGCGCCGACATGCGCTTCCCCCCGCTGGAGTGGCTCTGGCGCTACCTCCGGATCATCTTCGTCGACCGCAGCAACCCCAAGGCCGCCGGCCCGCGCGACGCCATCCGCCACGTCACCGACGGCGGCATCCTGGGCATCTTTCCCGAGGGCGGCCTGGAGCGCCCAGCGCGCCACATCCTGCCGTTTGCCCCCGGCATCGGCTTCCTCATCCAGCGCACCGGCGCCCCCATCCTCCCTGTCATCATCGACGGCACGCCCATCGCCAACACCGCCTGGGAGAGCCTCACCCGCCGCTCCCGTTCGCGGCTGACCTTCAAGCCGCTGATCGACTACTCGGCGTCCGGCCTCGGCCACGCC
This sequence comes from Phycisphaerales bacterium, assembly GCA_040902425.1. GTDB lineage: Bacteria > Planctomycetota > Phycisphaerae > Phycisphaerales > UBA1924 > JBBDXI01. Next base: position 60,559 of record JBBDXI010000080.1, on the reverse strand, counting down.
GACATCGCCGCCGACCTCCGCCGGCGCTACCTCGAGTGGACCGGGTGGACCGCCGCCGACCGCTGGCAGCCTCCCGCAGCGCCGGCCGAAGAGCCTACTGAGCGTTCTGCCGCTTCCTGACCGCCTCCAGCCGCCTGCGGTGGATCTCGCGGTCCGGCTCCAGCAGCGTCAGCGCCTCGATCTGGTGTGCGGCCGCGGCGAAGTCGCCCGCCCGCAGCGCCACCTGCGCGGCCAGTTCCCGGTACTCCGCGGAATAGGGGGCCACGGTCACCGCCCGCACCGCCTTGGCCTTCGCCTTCTCCCACTCGCCCCGCTCGGCGTACTGCCGCGCCAGCTCCGCCGCGTAGCTCGACGAGTGCTGCTCCCTCGCATCCAGGTACTCAAGGTGGGGGATCGCGCGCTGCGCCCCCTCCGCGCCCCCCCCCTTCGCCAGGTGCAGCCGCGCCAGCATCTGGTGGGGCAGCGGGTCCACCGGCCTCGCCTTCGCGTACCGCTCCAGGAGCGGCGCCATGTCGTCGGTGGGCGTGTCGCCCGCCGCCTTGACGGCCCGCTTCACCGTCGCCTCCAGCAGGTCCGGGTGCTCCGGCAGCTTCTCCAGCCAGCGCGCCAGCATCGCGTCATCCGGCGCGGGCAGGTCCAGCTCCCACGCCCGCTTCTCCCCGCCCCCCGCCGCGCCCGACCACGCCACGCCCTCCGCGGCCTCATCGAGCTTCGACTGCACCCCGGCCTTCGACTCCGCCGAGTCCGTCGCCTCCGACAGCAGGATCGCCGCGATCGTCGGCATCCCCTCCGGCGGCGTCATCCCCCACGCGGCCAGTTGCCCCCGGGCCCACGCCTTGAACTCCGTGAGGAAGTCCTCCTGCGAAACGCCCAGCACCTCCCGCATCGCCGCGTCCTCGCGCACCCCCGCCGCGTACTTGTCCATCAGGTCCAGCGGCGCCCGGGGCCCCCACTTCCCGATCATGTACTCGTACATCCAGTGCCCCTGGGCGTACGCCAGCTGCCGGTCCGTCGGCCTCCGCGGGCGCACGAACGCCAGGTTGATCCGGGAGAAGTCGTGCAGGGCGTCGTTCTCCAGCGCCTCCTCCAGCAGCCGGCACGTGCGGTAGTCCCGCGGCGAGTCCTCCAGGTACACCGCCGCCGCCTCCGTGAACCAGTGCGGGATCCGGTTCCGCGTGCGCGACAGCGTCACCGTGTGCGTGAACTCGTGCCGCACCACCCGCAGCCAGTCGTAGCTCCCCACCGTGTGGCTCGCCCCCTCGCGCGGCGCCTCCATGGCGATCGTCGGGCCCGTCGAGGCCGCCATCGTGTGGATCCGCGTGATCCCCGCGATCCGCACCGCGAACCACCGCTGGTCGGGCATCAGGTCGATGACGGTCTTGATCGCCGGCTCGTGGTCGATGCCCCCCGGGTCGCCCCCCGTCACCCGCCGGTACATCGTCTCCAGCATCCCCGGCATCTCGCGGGCCAGCACCGCATCCGCGCCCGGCTTGTGCCGGATGATGAAGTGGTCCGTCTCCACCCGCGCGTATTTCTGCAGCTCCCGCGCCAGCGAGAGCGTGTTTGCCACCCGCTTGTTGAACGGGTCCAGCGCCGCCGCCTTCTCCAGCACCCCCACCGCATCCGCGTCCTTCCCCGACTGCAACCCCAGAAGCCCCAGCTCCGCCACCGGCTCGCTGCGGAAGGGCGCCCGCTTCGCCGCCTCCGCCAGGTACCGCTCCGCGGCCTCGTACTGCCGCCCCTCGCTCAGGGTCCGCCCCACCTCGAACTGCGCGTCGGCCGACCCCGGCGAGAGCCGGTCGTACGCCGCCAGCAGGGCGTCGGTCTTCCCAAAGTCGTAGCGCAGCGCCGCGACCGCCGCCTGGAGCCCCAGCAGCGCCCGCATCCGCGGGAACTTCGCGAGCATCGGCTCCACCACCGCCGCCGCCCCGTCCGGGTCGTTCTGCCGCAGCCGCGCCCGCGCCAGCACCACCGCCCCGCCCGGCGAAGGGCCCCCCGCAAGCGAGTCCAGCTTCTCCGCCGCCTTCTCGGCCGCCTCGAAGTTGAACCCCTCGACGTGCATGATGCCGATCCGCCGCCACGCCTCGGCCGCGCTCGGGCAGAGCGCCAGCGCCTGCGCCAGCGCCTCGATACCCTGCCGCCCGTTGTCCTTCTCGTGGTGCAGCGTCCCCTCGGCCACGTGCGCCGGCCAGTACAGCCGCCCCAGCCGGTCCCGCGCCGAGGCCAGCAGCGTGTTCATCCGCTGGAAGTCGCCCCCCGCCGGCTGCTCCTGCGGGCGCGTCCGCGCCAGCAGCATCAGCGCCCGCACCGCCTCGACCATCTCCGGCGCCGTCGTGACCTGCTGTGCCCGCAGCCTCTCGACCAGCGGCGCCACCACCGCCGCCGCCTCATCACCCTTCCCCAGGCTCTCCAGCGCCAGCCCCCTGATCCGCAGCGCCCGTGCCGAGTCCGCGCCCCCCAGCAGCGCCAGGCACTCCTCCAGCTCCCCGCGAAGCAGCATCCCCTCCGCCCGATCCTCGGCTGCCACCGCCTCATCCATCAGCGCCGGGTCGTCGTACGCCCCGCGGATCAGCGCCGCCGTCGCCCGCCGCTGGGGCGTGTCCAGGTCCCCCTCGCGCCACACGCCGTGGAACACCCGCAGGTCCCGCCGCTCCTCCTCATTCAGGTACGGCGCCTCCAGCGCCTTCAGCACCGCCTCGGACAGGTTCGGCGTCTTGACGTTCGGCGTGCTCGGCGCCGGCGGCGGGGCATCCTGGGCGGCCAGCGGCGCCACAAGCCCGGCCACCGCCACCAGCGCCGCCACACCAGCCGCCCAGTGCCTCAGCATCCCTGCCCTTTCGTTCACGGTTCACCGGCCCCGGGCCCCTCGCGCGCCGGCCCGCCATCGGCCGCGGGCTTCCGCCACGCCTGCACCTGCACTTCCCACCCGCTTCCCGGCGCCGGCTCGCGCGTGTCCAGCACATCCGGCGGCACCGCCGCCCGCTGGTTGCGCGCTTCGCCGGTCCGCTGGACCTGCACGTTGATCAGCTCCACCACCGACACGTTCAGACTCTTGTCCCGGGTCCGGGCCATCCGCGGCAGCAGGTTCCCCGCACCGTCACGCCTGTACCAGAGGTGGATCTCTGCCAGTTCCTCATCCGCCTCGAACTCCGGCTTCGGCACCAGCCGGATGTGCGAACTCCCCGCGACGAACTCCTTCAGCGCTGCGGCCGTCGCCGCCTCGTCGGGTGGGGCCTCCGGATCAGCCTCGAGCCCCGCCGCCGCCGGCAGCAGCTCCACCGTGTACCGCCGCAGGATGTCCGCCCGTTTCTGCCCGATCGGCAGCGGGAACGGCCCCTCCCCGATCCTCAGCGGGTCGAAGCTCTCCCCTGGCGCCACCACCTCGCGCTTGATGAACAGCGGCGGCCGCTCCTGGGGGAACTTCTCCACCAGCCACCGCCCGTCGAAGATGTACACCTTGGGGTCGTCGCGCACGACCTCGCCGACCCGCACCTGGTTGAACACCACGGCGAACTTCCGCCCTGCCGGCGGCGCGGCCACAGGGGCATCGCCCGGCGCCGGGTTGCCGCCCGAGACAAAGTACAGGTCCCCCATCCGCACCTGCCGGTCCCCCTGCAGCTCGAACGTCCGCGTGTACCGGATGCCCGCCGCCAGGCTCTCCAGCCGCTCATCCGCTTTCTCAAGCGCCGCCAGAAGGTCCTCTGCGCTCGCGAACTCCCCGGAGGGCTGCGCTGCGACCGGCACGCCCGCACGCGGGGGCTCGCCCGCCGGCTGGGCCAGCCCGCAGGCCGCGAGACACCCGCTGATCCCCGCCACCGCCGCTATCCCGATCCGTGGAAACATCGTGTACCCCTTGATCGACCGGGCGCTCCGTGCCGGCCACTGTTGTTCCCGCCCCGGCAAAACGCGGCAGGCGCCGCCCTACTTCAGCGCCCCATCCCCCGCCGGGTTTCCCCGTCCGCGTAACCTTATGACGTTCGGTTCCGGGCCGGTGTTCCGCACTGGAGACCCCCATGGGCCCCATCCGTCGCGCTCTGCTCATCCTCGGCGGCCTCGCCATCGCCTCCCAGGCCATCGCCCTCTGCGGCGCCACCGGCTGGGCCGGCTTCACCCGCTACCACTCCGAAGAGATCGTGCAGATGAACGCACCCGGCGAGCTCGAACGCGCCTTCGCCGGCACCGGCCTCAACGACTCCATCGGCCGGATGAGCAAGATCGACGGCCGATTCGCGTTCGGCTGGCTCCCGAGCCCGACGCTCGGGCCCGAGGCCCTCTCCGTCCTCACGATCGGCGGGCCCGCGGCCATCCTCGCGCTGGTAGGCTTGTGGCCCGCCCGCGCCCGCAGACACGGCCGCGAAGGCTAACCAGGAGGCTCACATGCTGACGGTGCGTCGTCCCCTCGCCGCCGCCCTGGGCGCGCTGGCCCTGACCGGCCTCTCCCTCACCGCCCTCGCCGGCCCCCCCGCGGCCAAGAGCCCCTCCGGCAAGAGCCTCGTCATCCCCGAGGCCCACCAGAAGCTCGGCACCGTCTACCACGCCCTCCCCGGGCGCGATCGCCAGGTCTTCTTCGACAGCGACGCCCCGGTTGAGCGCATCAAGGGCCAGAGCAACCAGGTCATCGGCTACTGCATCGCCGGGAAGGACAACCCCGCCAACCTCAAGGCGGGCGAGTGGCACCTCCCCGTCAAATCGATGCGGACCGGCAACCGCACCCGCGACCGGCACCTCACCGAGGCCAACTGGCTCAACGCCCCCGCCAACCCCGACGTGATCTTCGCGCTCAAGGAGGTCAAGGACCTCGCCGCGCAGGGCGAAGGCGGAAAGACCTGGACCGGCACGCTCGTCGGCGAGATGACCATCAACGGGGTGACGAAGCTCATCTCCATCGAGAAGGCGACGATCGCCAGCGTCGCCGGCGGCGACGACAAGGCCGCGGGCATCAAGGGCGACCTACTCGCCATCCGCTGCAAGCACCAGGTCGCCCTCGCCGACTTCAACGTGAAGAACCCCAACATCGGCAGCAAGGTCGCCGACACGCTCGCCCTCGAGACCACGCTCTACATGAGCACCGTCAAGCCCGAGGACCAGCCCTCCCCCGCGAGCGAGAGCCCCGAGAAGAAGGACGGCGCGCCGGACCGGAAGTAGACCCCATCGCCCGGGTGCCACTGCTCGCGGCGTCTTCGCCGCGCAGCAGTGCGAACCTCACTCGGCGCCCCGCTCCCGTCCCAGGGCGTCCAGGAACCCCTGAAGCATCACGGCTGCCGCGATCGCATCGCGGCGGTCTTTCTTCTGCCCCCGGGTCAGCCCGCTGCGCGCCATCGACCAGTCCGCCGCCGCGGAGGTCAGCCGCTCATCCTGGAACCGCACGGCCCGCCCCGTCCTCTCCGTCACCCGCGCGGCGAACGCGCGCACCAGCTTCGCCCGGGGCCCCTCCGTGCCGTCCATGTTCAGCGGGAGCCCGATCACCAGCTCACCCGCCCCCCCGCCGCGCGCCGGCCCGAGCTGCTCCTCCACCGCCGCCACGATCGCGTCAAGCAGCGCCTCTCCCCCGCGCTGCTCGGTCGGCACCTCGATCACCCGGACCGGCGACGCCAGGCGCAGCACGGAATCCCCCGCCGCGATCCCCGTCCGCCGGTCGCCCAGATCGATCGCGAGGTACCGCAAGCCCGAACGATACGGGCGCGCAAACCGCCCTCGAATCAGGCCTTGAAACACCCCCCCGGAAGGGCCCGATTCGGGCCCCCGGAAACAGGCCCAAAGACCCCGGCGCGCCTATACTCTCAGGAGCCGGCCGAGGCTCAAAAAAGCCCGTGTTTTCAGGCCCTTTTTGCCGATTGTCCGGGTGGGCGAACCGCACCACCGGCGTGGTCGGCGCGGGCCCGGTTTTCAGCCACGGAAAGCCCTCCCATACATGGCGAAAAAGCGCACCACCACCCCGACCGCCGAGCCCGCCCCGCGCCCCGTCGAGGTGCCCGCACCAACCCCCGGAACAACCAACGGCCCCCCCGGCCATGGCGCCGCCTCGCAGGCCGCGCCCGAGCCGCGATCGGGCGACTATGGCGCCGACCAGATCAAGGTCCTCGAAGGCCTCGATGCCGTCCGCAAGCGCCCCGGCATGTACATCGGCGGCACCGGCCTCAACGCCCTGCACCACCTGGTCTACGAGGTCGTGGACAACTCCATCGACGAGGCCATGGCCGGGCACGCCAGGACGATCACCGTCACCGTCCACGCCGACGGCTCGTGCTCGGTCATCGACGACGGGCGCGGCATCCCCGTGGACCCGATCAGGGACGACGCTAACCCCGCCGTCAACGGCAAACCCGCCGTCGAGATCGTCATGACCGTCCTCCACTCCGGCGGCAAGTTCGGCGAGGAGAACTCCGCCTACAAGGTCTCCGGGGGCCTCCACGGCGTCGGCGTCTCCTGCGTCAACGCCCTCTCGGAGCGCCTTGAGTGCGAGGTCTACCGCTCGGGCAAGATCCATTCCATCACCTTCGAGCGCGGGCGCGTCACCGAGCCGCTCTCCCTCGTCGGCGACATCCCCCCCGGCAGCACCCGCTCCAGCGGCACCCGCGTCACGTTCCAGCCCGATACCACCCTCTTCCCCGACACCACCTTCGACTACACCATCCTCGCCAACCGCCTGCGCGAGCTGGCCTACCTCAACCCAGGCGTCACCATCCGCCTCCAGGATGAGCGCGTCGGCCCCGACGGCAAGGTCCACGCCGACACCTTCCGCGCCACCAACGGCCTGCTGGAGTACGTCGATCACCTCATGCACGGGAAGAACCCCGTCTCGCCCCCCGTGTACGTCCGGCGCGAGTTCCCCGAGCAGAGCCTCGTCTGCGAGGTCGCGCTTCAGTACCACGACGGCTACAACGAGTCGCTCCTCTCCTTCGCCAACAACATCAACAACGTCGACGGCGGCACCCACGCCCAGGGCTTCAAGGTCGCCCTCACCCGCACCGTCAACTCCTACGCCCGCAAGGCCGGGATCATCAAGGAGAAGGACCCCGTCCCCACCGGCGAGGACCTCCGCGAGGGGCTTATCGCCATCATCTCCGTCAAGCTCCCCAGCCCCACCTTCAACAACCAGCCCAAGGAAAAACTCCTCAACCCCGAGATCGAGGAGTTCGTCTCCCAGGCCGTCGGCGACGCCCTGAAGAACTGGCTCGAGGAGCACCCCGCCGACGCCAAGCGCCTCTGCCTCAAGGGTATCGTCGCCGCCCAGGCCCGGGAGGCCGCCCGCAAGGCCCGCGAACTCACCCGCCGCAAGACCGCACTCGACTCCGGCTCGATGCCCCACAAGCTCAAGGACTGCAAGACCCGCGACTTCGACCGCTCCGAGCTCTTCATCGTCGAGGGCGACTCCGCCGGCGGCAGCGCCGGCCAGGGACGCGACGTCGAGACCCAGGCCATCCTCCCCCTCAAGGGCAAGATCCTCAACGTCGAGAAGGCCCGCATCGACCGCGTCCTGGCCTTCGAGGAGATCCGCACCCTCATCTCCGCGCTGCGCTGCGGCATCGGCGAGGACTTCGACTACTCCAAGCTCCGCTACGGTAAGATCATCATCATGACCGACGCCGACGTGGACGGCTCCCACATCCGCACCCTCCTGCTCACCTTCTTCTTCCGCCAGATGCAGGAGCTGATCAAGCGCGGCCGGCTCTTCATCGCCCAGCCCCCGCTCTACCAGATCATCCGCGGCAAGCACGGGCGCTACGTCCTCAACGAGAAGGTCCTCGGCGACACCCTCACCGAGCTGGGGCTCGAGGACGCCGTCCTCCACGTCCGCGACCCAGAGAAAGCCCAGCCCGGACAGGAGCCGCCGGTGCTCCGAACCATCCAGGGCCAGGACCTCCGCCGCGCTGTCCGCATGCTCCGCCGCCTCGACGACCTCGTCGAGATCGCCGAGCGCCGCGGCGTCCGCTTCCCCGACCTGCTCTCCACCCGCCAGAGGGACCCCGAGGGGCGCGGCCGGCTCCCCACCCACCGCGTCACCTGGCAGGGGGGCGAGGCCTTCGCCTGGTCGGAGCGCCAGGCCAACGAGACCGTCCGCGAGCGCAACCTGCGACTGGATGAGGCCGCGCCCGAGACGGGCGTCGGCGCCAACGGCCACTCCGCCCTCGCCACCATCCGCGAGCTCCACGAGAACCGCGAGCTCGAGCGGGTCTTCCAGGAACTCATCGCGGTCGGCCTCAGCATCGACGACTACGCCCTGGTCCAGGAAGAATCCGTCACCGGCGAGCGCATGCCCGCCCGCTTCGCCTGGACCACCCGCACGGAGCCGAAGGACGCCCCGGAGCCGCAGGCCGCTCCCGACGGCGAAGCCGGGGACGGCGACCAGCCCGCGTCCTCGAAGAAGCCCCCGCGCTCCCGCTACGTCGAGGCCCCCAGCCTCGCCGCGGTCCTCGGCGCCCTGCACGAGATCGGCCGGCGCGGCATGGAGATCAAGCGCTTCAAGGGCCTGGGCGAGATGGACGCCTCGCAGCTCTGGGAAACCACCATGGACCCCGCCAAGCGCACCCTCGTCCGCGTCACCTGGGACATGGCCTCCGACGCCGATTCCCTCTTCACCATCCTCATGGGCGAAGAGGTGGAGCCCCGCCGCCGCTTCATCGAGGACCACGCCCTCGAGGTCAAGAACCTCGACGTCTGACCGTGCCGTGCCCGGATGCCACTGCTCGCGGCGTCCTCGGCGCGCAGCAGTTCGATCCCGCGCGCCCTCTCGCCATCGCACAGTCCCATAAGCCCCACCCGAACAGCCCGCGCCTCGCCGGGCTCGCCCGGCCCTCTCCCCCGGCCGATACACCCCTGCGCCCCTTCCCACGCCCCCGAGGCCCCCGTGCCCCCACCCAACCCACCCCAGAGGCCCACCGCCCCCTGGTCCCCGCCCCCCGGCGGCCGGCCCAACACCGTCGGCCTGCACGAGCGCGAGCTGGGGGAGCTTCTCGACCGCTTCGACGCCCCGGAGGACGGCCGCCCCGACCCCCGGCGCGGCTTCGTCCGCTGGCCCTTCCGGCGCACCAGCGTTCAGATGAAGCTCACGCACCCCAGCGGCGCCATCACCACCATCAACGTCGCCTGCCGCAACATCTCCCGCGGCGGCCTCTCCGCCCTCCACAACGCCTACCTCCACCCCGGCACCAAGTGCAAGGTCGTCCTGCCCCATCCCGGCGACGGCCACCGCATCCTCGAGGGGCAGGTCGTCCGCTGCACCCACCGCGCCGGCGTCATCCACGAGATCGGCATCGCCTTCAAGGACGCCATCGACGTCCGCGACTTCGTCCGTCCCGACCCCCTCGCCGACTGCTTCTCCCTGGAGCGCGTCAACCCCGACGAGCTCACCGGCACGGTCCTCTTCGTCGAGCCCTCCGAGATCGACCGCCGTATCTTCCGCCACTTCCTCCGCGGCACGCCCCTGAAGGTCTCCATCGCCGAGTCCGCCGACGAGGCCCTGGGCCTCCTCGACGACGCCTGCGAGCTCATCGTCCTTGACCTCGCCATCGCCCGCGACCGCGCCTTCGTCAACACCCTCCGCGAGCGCGCCACCGTCCCCATCATCGTCACCAGCTCCGACACCAGCCCCGAGGTCCGCGAGATCATGCGCACCATCGGCGCTGAGGCCTTCATCGCCAAGCCCCTCACCCAGCGCGGCCTGCTCCGCGCCGTCGCCGAGTTCCTCATCGTCCGCCGCACCGCCAAGGCCGCCCGCGCCGCCGTCTCCCTCCCCGACGACGTCGTCCCCCACCTCGCCCAGAACTTCCTCTCCGGCCTCCCCGACTACGCCGAGCGCATCCAGGAGGCCATCCGGCGCGACGACGCCGCCGCCTGCCGCAACCTCTGCCTCCAGATCGCCGGCACCGCCCCCGCCGTCGGCTTCAAGCCCCTTGGGCGCCTCGCCGCCGCCGCCGCCCAGCTCCTCTCCCGCTCCCAGAGCGTCCCGGCCTCCCTGCACGCCGTCCGCTCCCTCGTCGCCGCCTGCGAGCGCGCCACCAACCGCGCCGCCTGACCGCTGGGCGAACCCCCCAACCCGCCCTATCCTTCCCACCCGCCCCTCGGGGCGCGGATGGTGGTCATAGCTCAGTTGGCAGAGCACCGGGTTGTGGTCCCGGGGGTCGCGGGTTCGAGTCCCGTTGGCCACCCTTCCGTCGTGCCCCACATGCGCCGTCCGTCGAGCCGTGCCACGGCTTCGCCGCGTCCTCGCGGCAAGCCGTGCCGCCACACAGGTACGACCAGATGGAGGTCGAAGAGAGCACTGCTGCACCGCGAGCGGCGGCACCCTCTGCCCCCTCCCCGATTAGTCAAACCCCCTCTCCGCGTCTAGGGTTGGGGCCCAATTTCGCACCGACGGAGCCCACCACATGGCCGCGAGCCTGTATGCGCTGAACCTCTCCCCCACCCACGCCAGCATCAACCTCAGCACGGCCGAACTCGTCGAGCGAGCGCTCGCCGCCGGCGAGGGCAAGCTCGCCTCCAACGGCGCCCTGGTCTGCCTCACCGGCGACCGCACCGGCCGCTCCCCCAACGACAAGTTCCTCGAGGACACCCCCGACATCCACGGCAGGATCTGGTGGGGCAAGGTCAACCAGCCCGTCACGCCCGCCGGCTTCGACGCCGCCCTCAAGCTCGCCGTCGAGCACCTCAACTCCCGCCCCCGCGTCTTCGGCTTCGAGGGCTTCGCGGGCGCCGATGCCAAGCACCGCCTCGGCGTGCGCGTGATCACCGAGCAGGCCTGGCACGCCCTCTTCGCGTCAACGCTCTTCATCCAGCAGGGCTCCCCCGCCGCGGGCGGCCCCTCCGGCGCGCCCTTCAAGGCCGACTGGACCATCCTCAACGCCGGGCGCCGCCGCCTCACCGCCGACGAGGCCAAGGCCGTCGGCGTCAAGGGCCCCGTGGCCATCGTGCAGTCGCTCGCGCGCAAGACCGTGGTCATCCTGGGGACCGAGTACGCCGGCGAGATGAAGAAGAGCATCTTCTACGCCATGAACTTCGACATGCCCGAGGCGGGCGTCTTCCCGATGCACTGCTCGGCCAACGTGGACAAGGCCGACCCCTCCAACGTCGCCCTCTTCTTCGGCCTCTCCGGCACCGGCAAGACCACCCTCTCCGCCGATCCCGACCGCGCCCTCATCGGCGATGATGAGCACGGCTGGTCCGACCGCGGCGTCTTCAACTTCGAGGGCGGGTGTTACGCGAAGTGCATCAAGCTCTCCCGCCAGGGCGAGCCGGAGATCTGGAACGCGATCCGCTTCGGCTCCGTCCTCGAGAACACCGTCATCCACCCCGAGACCCGGGTCCCCGACTACGACTCCCCCAGGCTCACCGAGAACACCCGCGTCACCTACCCGGTGGACTTCATCGAGGGCGCCGTCATCCCCTCCGTCGGCGGCCACCCGAAGAACGTCATCTTCCTCACCGCCGACGCCTTCGGCGTCATCCCCCCGGTCAGCCGCCTCTCCCCCGAGCAGGCGATGTACTTCTTCATCAACGGCTACACCAGCAAGCTCGCCGGCACCGAGGCCGGCGTCACCGAGCCCCAGCCCAACTTCTCCCCCTGCTTCGGCGGCCCCTTTCTCCCCCGCCCCCCGCAGGTCTACGCCCAGATGCTCGCCGACAAGATCAAGACGCACTCCGCCGGCGTCTGGCTCCTCAACACCGGGTGGACCGGCGGCCCCTACGGCACCGGCTCGCGCTTCAAGCTCGCCTACACCCGCGCCATGGTCACCGCCATCCTCAACGGCTCCCTCGCCAAGGCCGAGTTCAAGCCCGACCCTATCCTCGGCCTCCCCCTCCCCACCGCCGTCCCCGGCGTCCCCACCGAGGTCCTCAACCCGCGCAACACCTGGAAGGACGGCGCCGCCTACGACGCCCAGGCGAAGAAGCTCGCCAGGCTCTTCCGCGACAACGACGCCAGGTTCGAGATGCCCGAGCCGGTCCGCGCCGCCGGCCCCCGCGGCTGAGCGAGCTCCGGGTGCCCCGGCGCTCCCAGCCGGTCCGTTTCAGCCGCATCCCCGCTGGAGCCTGCGCATTGGCGGCGCCCAACCGCGCTTTCACCGGCGCTTCACGGCACGCGACGACCCTCCCCCCTATGAGCGACCTTCTCCGCGGCGGGATCGCCGGCATCGCAGCCTGGAAACTCGGCGGCGGCTGCCTGAGCACCATCATCATCTTCCTGCTGATCTACTGGCTGCTCGGCTACGTCCTCTGAGTCCGGCCGGCGCGAAGCGCGCCCGCGGTCCAGTGGGCCGGCCTACCCCCCTCAGCGTCTTCCTCCGCGCCCTCTGCGCCCTCGCGCGCACGCTCGCCTCCGCACCCCGCAACCGCCCCATCGCGTTTCCGCTATAACCGGTCTCTGTGCACCTCTCCGTGGTCATCCCCGCCCACAACGAGGAGACCCTCCTCCCCCGCACCCTCGCGGCCCTCGCCGGGTCCATCGCCGCCGCCCGCGCCGACCCGGCCCTCGGCCTCACCGCCGCCGAGGTTATCGTCGTCGATGACGCCTCCACCGACCGCACCGGCGCCATCGCCGCCGGGGCCGGCGCCCGCGTTGTCCGCATCGACCGCCGCCAGATCTCCGCCAGCCGCAACGCCGGCGCCCGCGCAGCGCTCGGAGATGCCCTGGTGTTTGTTGACGCCGACACCGTCGTCCCCCCCGCCGTGCTCCGCGAGGCGCTCGCGACGCTGAAGGCCGGCGCTGCCGGTGGCGGCGCCTTCCCCCGCTTCGACGGCGCCATCCCCCGCTACGCCCGCATCCTGCTCCCCGTGTTCCTCGCGGTGGTCCGCCTCTCCCGCGCCACGGGGGGCTGCTTCCTCTTCTGCACCCGCGCCGCCTTCGACGCCTCGGGCGGCTTCGACGAGACGCTCTACGCCACCGAGGAGGTGTGGTTCTGCCGGAACATCCGCCGCCGCGCCGGCCGCTTCGTCATCCTGCGCGAAACGGTCATCACCTCGGCGCGCAAGCTCCGCGCCTACTCGGCCCGGGAACTCCTCGGCCTGCTCGCCCGCTGCGCTGTCCGCCCCGGGCGGATCAGGCAGCGCGAGCACCTCGGCCTCTGGTACGGCCCCCGCCGCGACGACCCCGGGGGCGCAGCGCCGCGGCTGCCGTAGCGGCCGCCACGGCATTGTCCCGTACACTCCCCCCATGTGGCGCGGCCTTTCACTGGCCAACAAATGCCTGCTCCTCTTCGGCGGGGCCGTGGTGCTCATCGTCCTGGCCGCGCTCTCCGTGCCCTGGCTCCGCATGAACGCCCTGGTTGACCAGGGCCAGCTCGAGCTCTCCCGCCACCTCGTGGATGCGTGGGAGCGGTTCGACGACGCCCCGGGGCCCATGCCGGCGCCACGCCGCTACGGCGACCCCATCACCCACGCCGGCATCCAGGCCACCCGCCTGACCGTCGATCAGGCTGAGGCCACCGCCGCGGAGGGGGAGGATCCCTTCCTCGCCCGGGCCGTCCGGGCGTTCCGTGCCGACCCCGCCGAGTTGGACATCCAGACCGCCGAGTGGACCGGCATCATGCGCGAATACCGCTACGCCCGGCCGATCCGCGCCGGCCCGGGGGCCGAGCTGACAGGCGTCATCCTCCTGCAGCGGCGGGCGGTGGAGGCGGCGCAGCTGCTGGCGGTGAACACGGCGTACCTGCTGGCGGCGGGGGCGGCGGTGCTGGCGCTGGCGGTGCTGGTGTTCTACGTGATCACGCACAAGATCGTGCTGAGCCCGGTGCGGGACCTGAAGCGGACGGCGGAGCGGATCCGCGAGGGGGACATGGCGACGCGCTCGGAGATCCGCACGGGGGACGAGTTCCAGGAGCTGTCGGAGACGTTCAACGCGATGCTCTCGGAGCTGCTCCGGCACCAGGACCAGTTGCGGGCGATCAACAGCGCCCTGGATGTGAAGCTGGACGAGCTTGCCCAGGCGAACTCGGCGCTCAACGAGGCGTCGCGGCTGAAGGGCGAGTTCCTGGCCAGCGTGAGCCACGAGCTGCGGACGCCGCTGAACAGCATCATCGGCTTCGCCGAGCTGATGCGCGAGGGCGCTGTCGCCGAGCAGGAGGCCGGCGACGACTCCACCCGCCTGCAGAAGCGGGTCCGCTACCTCGACAACATCATCGGGGCGGGGAAGAACCTGCTGGAGCTGATCAACAGCCTGCTGGAGATGGCCCGCATCGAGGCCGGAAAGGCCGTGCTCAAGCCCGCGCCCGTGGACATCCGCGAGTCGTGCCGGGGCCTGCTCGGGCTGGTCGCGCCCCTGGCCGACCGCAAGGGGATCGAGCTGACGCTCGAGGCCGGCGACGACCTGCCCACGGTCGAGACCGACATCAAGCTCCTCCAGCAGGTGCTCTTCAACCTCCTCAGCAACGCCATCAAGTTCACCCCCGCCGCCGCCCCCGCCGGCGGCCCTTCCGGGTGGCGCGGGCGCGTCACGCTCCGCGCCGAGCGCTTGCCGGTGCGCGGCCCGGACGGCTCCGACGGCGAGCAGGTCCGCCTCAGCGTCATCGACAACGGCCCCGGGATCGCCCCCGAGGACCAGGCCCGCCTCTTCCAGAAGTTCCAGCAACTCGACGCCGGCCACACCCGCGAGCACGCCGGCACCGGCCTGGGCCTGGCCATCAGCAAGGACCTCGCCACGATCCTCCAGGGGGAGATCCAGCTCGTCAGCGAGGCCGGACGCGGGTCGATGTTCAGCCTGATCCTGCCCATCCGCATGGACCCCCAGCGCCTCGCCGAGGCGCCCACACCCGGGCCGGGCGCCGAGACCGGCGCTGAGGAGCCCGCGGCCGCGTAGAGGAGCCCCGCGCTCACCCCCCCACCATCGCATCCACGAAGTGCCGGACCACCGGCGGGCGCTGGCCCTCCTGCCAGTCGATGGCGACGATGTCGATCCGGACGGCGCGGCCCTCCCACCCGTTGGCGCGCGAGAGCGACCGGGCGACCTCCAGCAGCTTGCGCTGCTTCCCGCGATGGATGCTCGCCTCCGGCGGCACAGCGCTGCCCTGCGCCGAGGTCGCCGCGCCGGGGCGGCGGGTCTTCACCTCCACGATGACGATGGTGGCGCGGTCGGGGGCGAGGCAGACCAGGTCGGCCTCGCCGGCGGGGACGCGGATGTTGCGGCCGAGGACCGTGTAGCCGGCGCGCCGCAGGAGCCGCGCGGCGTGCCGCTCTCCGAGGCGGCCGAGCTCGCGGTCGTCGCGCGGGGCGGGGCGGAGGAGGCGGGTGAGGAGGCGGAGCATGGTGATCCAACGGAACGGCCCGGAGAGCCGAGGCACCGGGGGCCCGGCCTACCGGACGCCCTCGGGCCAGTAGCGTTCGGCGGCGGCCTGGAGGATGGTCAGGATCATCACATCCATATCCGAGAAACTGGCCCGCCGCTTGAGCTGGTTGATGTAGTTCCGCAGCTCCTGGTTCCTGGCGGTGGAGATCAGGATGCGGGCGATGTCGAGCTGAACATCGCGGTGGGCGAGGGGGCGGGCCCTGCGGATGATCTCGTCGAGGTAGACCCAGACCTTGTCGCCCGCGTGGTCCACGGGGACGCGGGTGAACTGCTTCTCCTGAAGCGTCTGCGCCGCGGCCTGGATGACCTGGGGGAGCCGCAGGTCGGCCTGCGCGTACTCGCCGGTGAAGGGGCGCAGGTCGGCGAGCAGCCCGCCGGTGGCGGCATTGTGGGCGTTCTCGGGGAGCGCGGCCACGCGCTCGAACGGTTCGCCGGCGTCGAGGGCCTCCCGCACCTTCGCCACGGCCTCGGTCCGCGAGGCGGGGACGCGGATGAGCCGGAAGCGGGCGGCCGGGGGCGGGTTGTAGAGCTCGAAGTTGCGCTCGTAATAGAGGCGGACATCCTTCCAGCTGACGCGGGCCCGCGAGTACACCCTCTCCATGAGCTGGTGCTGGATAAGGATGGTGGACTCACGCTCGCGGAGGAACTGCTGCTCGGTCTTGCCGAGGCGGCGCTCGGCGGCGGCGCGGCTGCCGCCGGACTGGCGCCGGAGGTCGCCCTGGGCCTCCTGGAGGATGTACCTGAGGCCCTGCCGCTCGCGCTCTTTGAGCGAGGCGCGGGCCTCGGCCTCCAGCAGCTCATCCTCGAGGACCTTGTTGAGGGCAAGAGCGATCTGCCAGGCGGCGAACCGCATCCAGTCGTCGCGCGAGACCCGGCTCCCCGCGATACGGGGATCGAGGTCGGCGCGGTTGCGGACCACCTTCCACTCCTCGAGCGTGAGGAGCCGCTCGGCGGCGGCCTTGGCGAGGCGGTCGCCGACCTCGTCGAGCACCTCCCGCGTGCGGATGGGGCGGCCGTTGATCTCGCCGACCTTCTGGTCGATCAGGATGGGCGCGCCGGCGGCGGGCGAGGCGGCCGAGGTCTCGGGGGCGCCGGGGATGGCGACCACATCCAGGGGCTCGCCCGGCGAGTACACGGCGGCGGGCGGCAGGCCGACCGTGGCGGTGTCCGACCGGCGCGGCGGACCGACAGGCGGCGGGTCATCGCCGGGGCCGCGGACTTGGCGGAGCGGCGCCGCCTCGCCCGGGACGCGGATGAGCCCGCAGCCTGGGGCGGCCGTGAGCGCGGCCGCGGCGGCCATCACGAGCCAGATGGAGCCGCTTCCGTTCGGTCGCACGCGTGGGATCTCCGGAGCGCCCGACGGCAGCGCTGGTCCGACAAGGTACGCGCTTCACGCGCCGGGCTCAAACCGGGGTTCGGGGCGCTCCCGCCTAGAATCGGCCCGAACGCGGCGAACGCAGGAAAGGCGGGCGACATGGCCGATCAAGAGGGCCCCAAGATCATCGTGGACACCGACTGGAAGTCGCAGGCGCATGCCGAGAAGGAGCGCCTGGCGGCTACGGAGAAGGCCAGGTCGCCGGCGCCCAGGCCGGGCGGCGCGCCCGCGGCGGGACCGGGCTCACCGGCGGGATCGCCGGGGGGGGCGGGAGCCGCGGGGCTGGGGCCGGAGGAGCACGAGATCCCCAAGGCCAGCTTCGAGGAGTTGGTGCGGATGCTGGCGACGCAGGCGCTGCTGTATCTGGGGGCGTTCCCGGACCCGGAGACGGGGCGACGGCTGGTGTCGCTCGAGCTGGCGCAGTTCAACATCGACATGCTCTCGATGCTGGAGGAGAAGACGCGGGGCAACCTGAACGAGGCGGAGCAGCAGTTCATCACGCGGATGCTGGCGGAGCTGCGGATGCAGTACGTCGAGATCAGCAAGGCGGTGCAGCGGGCGGTGGAGCAGGGGCGCATGGCGCCCGCGGGCGGCGTGGGGGGCATGGGCGGCCCGGGCGCTGTGGCCGCCGGCGCGGGCGCGGTCCCGCCGGTCAGCATCAACCCGCGGCCGCGGGCGTGACATCGGTGGTCTGGAGCACGGGTTGCCCCGGAGACGGGGCGAACCTGGCACGGAGAGGCCCGTGATCGTGCGCGACGCCCGCGAGGCGGACCTTCCGGCGATCTTCGAGATCTACCACGAGCAGGTGCTGCACGGCACCGCGACGTTTGACACCGAGCCCAAGGGGCCCGAGGCGCAGCGAGAGTGGCTGCTCGCGCACCCGCGGGAGCGCTACCCGGTGATCGCGGCCGAGGAGATGGGACGGGTGGTCGGGTGGGCGCGGCTGCACCCGTGGTCGGAGCGCTGCGCGTACCGGCGGTCGGCGGAGAACTCGGTGTACGTGCATCCGCAGTGGCGCGGCCGGGGTGTGGGAAGGCTGCTGCTGACCGAACTGATCGACCGGGCGCGCCGGGCGGGGGTGGCGGTCCTGCTGGCGAGGATCGCGGAGGGCAACCCGGCGAGCATCGCGCTGCACGAGCGGGCGGGGTTCGAGCGGATCGGGACGATGCGGCGGGTGGGCGAGAAGTTCGGGCGGGTGCTGGATGTGGAGTTGATGCAGATGCACCTGGATGGCGCCGGCGGCGCGGCCTGAGGGTGGCGGCGCGGCTTGCCGCCGGGGACGGCGGCGAAGCGTGGCACGGCGGGAGGAGGCCCGGGCCCCGAGAGGCCGGTGGGGAGATGCTGTCGCTTCGGGTCGGTTCGCGGGGGCGTGGCGAGCGGCCGCGGGCCTCATCCGCGGTTTCATCCCGGTTTCAGGACCTCGAGGGGCCCCGGCGCCGACTTGCATCCGCCCATCTGATCGCAACAATCAGGCGTCCGCCCCCTCACGCACCGAACACGGATGGAGCACCCATGACCGCCGCGACGCGTCACGACGCCCTGGCCGCACTCACGAGCTGGAAGGATGAGAACGGCGCTTTGAACCACCTGCCGGACAACGTGGAGAAGACGTTCGCCTGCGACGTCTTCACCGAGCGCGTGATGCAGCAGCGGCTGCCGAAGGACATCTACAAGCGCCTGCTGAGGACGATCCGGCTGGGCGAGCCGCTGGACCAGGCGGTGGCGGACGTCGTGGCCGCCGCGATGAAGGACTGGTCGGTCGAGAACGGGGCGACGCACTACACGCACTGGTTCCAGCCGCTGACCGGCCAGACCGCCGAAAAGCACGACACGTTCATCGTGCCCGACGGGCACGGGGGCGCGATCAGCGAGTTCACCGGCGGGGCGCTCGTGCAGGGCGAGCCGGACGCGAGCAGCTTCCCCAGCGGCGGCCTGCGGACGACCTTCGAGGCCCGCGGGTACACGGCGTGGGACCCGACCAGCCCGGTGTTCCTGAACCGCGGCGTGAACAGCGTGACGCTGGTGATCCCCACGGCGTTCGTGTCGTGGAACGGCGAGGCGCTGGACAAGAAGACGCCGCTGCTGCGCTCGATGGAGGCGGTGAGCGAGCAGGCGCTGCGGGTGCTGCGGGTGTTCGGCGCGGACAAGGGCGTGAACCGCGTGGTGAGCACGCTGGGGGCCGAGCAGGAGTACTTCCTGATCGACCGCTCGCACTACTACGAGCGCCCGGACCTGCTGACGTGCGACCGGACGCTCTTCGGGGCCCGCCCGCCCAAGGGCCAGCAGCTGGAGGACCACTACTTCGGGTCCATCCCCAAGCGGGTGCTGGCCTACATGAACGACTGCGAGCGGGAGCTGTACCGCCTCGGGGTGCCGGTGAAGACGCGGCACAACGAGGTGGCCCCGGGCCAGTTCGAGCTGGCCCCCCACTTCGAGAACGCCAACATCGCCTGCGACCACCAGATGCTCGTGATGGAGACGCTGAAGAAGGTCGCGGGGCGCTACGACATGCAGTGCATCCTGCACGAGAAGCCGTTCCGGGGGATCAACGGCTCCGGCAAGCATTGCAACTGGTCGCTGGCGACGGACACCGGCGTGAACCTGCTGGACCCGCGCGACCAGACCCACTCCAACATGGAGTTCCTGGTCTTCCTGTGCGCGGTCATGCGGGCGGTGGACCTGCACGGCGACCTGCTGCGGGCGAGCGTGGCGAGCGCGGCCAACGACCACCGCCTGGGGGCCAACGAGGCGCCGCCGGCGATCCTCTCGATCTTCCTGGGCGACATGCTCACCGACATCATCACCCAGCTGGAGGGCGGCTCGGCGAAGAGCACGATCAAGGGCGGCAAGCTGGACCTGGGGGCGCGTTCCCTGCCGCAGATCCCGCGGCACTCGGGCGACCGCAACCGCACCAGCCCGTTCGCCTTCACGGGGAACAAGTTCGAGTTCCGCGCGGTGGGGAGCAGCATGTCGGTGGCGTGGCCGGTGACGATCCTCAACACGATCGTGGCCGATGCGCTCTCCTGGGTGGCCGACGAACTGGAGAAGGCCGTGGGGCCCAAGGGGGGCGAGGCGAAGATCCAGAGCGCCGTCAGCACCCTGCTCCAGAAGCTCATCAAGCAGCACAAGCGCGTGCTCTTCGACGGCGACAACTACGACGCGGCGTGGCACGCCGAGGCGGAGCGCCGCGGCCTGCCCAACTTCCGCAACACCGCCGACGCCCTGCAGGTGCTCACGAGCCGCAAGAACATCGACCTGTTCAAGCGCTTCGGGGTGCTGAGCCGGACCGAGGTCGAGATCCGGTCGCACATCTTCGCCGAGAAGTACGTGAAGCAGGTCCTCATCGAGGCCGAGACGATGGTCTCGATGGCCAACACCCAGATCCTGCCCGCGGCCGTCCGCCACCAGACCGAGCTGGCCGAGGCCCTGGCGGCGACGGCGGCCGCGGAGATGGACGACGGCGACCTGCGCGAGAACCTGCGGTCGCACATCGGGACGGTGTCGGCGCTGCGGGGCGCGATCGCGGCCCTGGAGCACGCGGTCGCGCACAGCGACGGCGGGGACCCGCTGGAGCACGCGGTGCACATCCGCGACTCGGTGGTGCCTGCGATGAGCGCCCTGCGGCAGGTGGCCGACGAGATGGAGGGGCGGATCGCGGAGGACCTGTGGCCGCTGCCGTCCTACCGGGAGATGCTTTCGATCAAGTAGGTCGCGACCCGGCATCGGCGGCCCCCGGGGGGGGTGCCCCCCCCCCGCAGTGGGGCCTGGGCGGCCGCCGGGCCCCGGGGGGACCCCGGCCCGAACGGTCCCGTATGGGACGCTGGGAGCGCTGCGTTCTCGCCCCATTCCGGGTACCCTCTCAGCGGAGGTCTCTCGATGCACGGACGCCTTGTCGCCCTGGTGGTGGCTTGTTTCGCTCTCGCGGCTTCACCCTCGCCCGCTCAGATCTCTCCCATCACCCACCAGCCGGCCCCGATCGTGGCCTGCTTTGCCGAGGGGACGGACCCGGCGTACGTCGAGCGCATCCACACGTACGTCGAACTGCATAACCAGCTGTTCTACGCCGCCGACTACAACCTCGGATCGCGCTGGTCCGGGTCGCAGGGGACGCCCCGCACGCTGAGCTGGAGTCTCGTGCCGGACACAGTCTTCATCCCGGGTGGGATCGGGGAGCCCTCCTCGAACAGCAACCTGTTCGCGACGATGGACAGCGGCTTCGCTGCTCAAGGGGGGCGTGCCACGTGGGTCAACCGGTTCCAGCAGGTCTTCGATCGCTGGTCGGCGCTCACGGGGATCACGTACGTCCGCATCACGGCCCCGGGGCAGGACTGGGACGACGGGGCGTCGTGGGGCTCCAGCGGCAGCTCGACGCGCGGCGACATCCGCATCGGGATGCACTTCATCGACGGCGGCAGCGGCGTGCTCGCCTACAACAGCTTCCCGCCCGGCGGCGACATGGTGCTGGACTCCGGCGACATCAACAACTTCGCGAGCAGCTCCAACCAGAACCGGTTCCTGCGGAACACGATCGCCCACGAGCACGGGCACGGGATCGGCATCGCGCACGTGTGCACGAACAACAGCTCGCAGTTGATGGAGCCGTTCCTCAGCAGCGCCTTCGACGGGCCCCAGCAGGACGACATCCGCGCCGGGCAGCGCCACTACGGCGACCCGCACGAGCTGAACGAGTCCTTCGGCGCCGCGCGCCCGCTCGGCACGCTCAACCCCAGCGGCTCGCTCACGCTGGGCACCATCCCGGCGCCGCCGACGGGGGGCAACGACCCGTTCGCGGCCCTGCTCTCGATCGACGCGGACGGCAGGTCCGACTGGTTCTGGTTCTCGGCGGCGTCGGCGATGAGCGCGACGATCACGGTGACGCCGATCGGCTCGACGTACGAGAGCAACACGCAGAACAGCAACGGCTCGTGCAACAGCGGGCTGAGCGTCAACGCGCTGGCGGTGGCCGACCTGGCGGTGACGCTCTACGCGTCCAACGGCACGACGGTGATCGCGGGCGCCGCATCCGCGGGCGCGGGGCTGGCGGAGACGATCTCCAACGCACCGCTGACGACGGGGGCTCACTACCTCCGCGTGTACGAGACCAACGCGCCCGCGCAGACGCAGCTGTACCGGATCACGATCACCTCCGTCTGCTCCGGGCCCGTCATCACGCAGCACCCCAGCCAGCCCCAGGTGGAAGTGGGCCAGCCGATGGAGCTCACGGCGGCGGCGACGGGGGCCACCAGCGTCCGCTGGCGGAAGAACGGGGTTCCGCTGACGGACGACGGCCGGATCACGGGCTCGACGACGACCACCCTGCAAATCGATCCGACCGTGATGAACGACTCGGGCGAGTACGACTTCACGGCCACCAACGCGTGCTCGACCGCGATCAGCAACCCGGTGAACGTGGTGATCGCGTGCTACCCCAACTGCGACGGGAGCACGTTCCCGCCGGTCGTGAACGTCGCCGATTTCGCGTGCTTCCTGACCCGCTATGCCGCGGGCGAGCCGTACGCCAACTGCGACGGGAGCACGACCGAGCCGGTCCTCAACGTCGCCGACTTCGGGTGCTTCCTGACGCGGTTCGCGGCGGGATGTCCTTGATGGATGCGGACGCCCCGGCGGGCCGGCGAGCGGCCCCGAAGGGTCTCGGACCCCGGGGAACCGGGGCGGCTATTGTGGCCGCACCTTGACGCGTCGCGGCCCGGGGAGAGCGCCGGAGCGTCTCACGAGCCTTCCGAGGGCCGAGGCGGTGTATCCTCCTCCCCGCGGCCCTGTAGCTCAGCGGTAAGAGCAGGCGACTCATAATCGCTTGGTCCCCGGTTCGAATCCGGGCGGGGCCACTTGGCCGATAACCTCGGCAAGGCGGCCGCCGGTTCGGGTTGTATACCCCATCTCCCCCTCCCCCAAGCACGCTCGCTTCCCGGCCGGTACGCTTCCGCACAATGCCCCACGCAACGGGTCCCCTCGCCTCGCCGCTCGAGACGCACGAACTCCCCCCGGTCCTCCGCCTCGGGCCCTACTCGTTCAAGGCCGCGGTGGATGACGATGAGCTCGAGCAGGTCCACCGGCTGAACTACCAGACCTTCGTGCGGGAGATCCCCCAGCACGCCGACCCCGGGGGGGGGCGGCTGGTGGACAAGTTCCACGAGAAGAACGTGTACCTGGTCGCCAAGCGGGAGCGGCGGGTGGTGGGGATGGTCTCGGCCCACGACCAGCCGCCGTTCTCGGTGGCGGAGAAGCTGCCGGACCCGGCCCTCCTGGAGGGGCTGGGGGACCGGATCCTGGAGGTGCGGCTGCTGGCGATCGGGCGGGCCGAGCGGAGCAGCATGGTGTTCGCGGGGCTGGGGTTCATCCTGCACCGGTACGCGCAGCTCAACGGGTACACGCACCTGGTGATCTCGGGGATCGCGGACCGCGAGCGGATGTACGGGCGGCTGGGGTTCAAGGCCCTGGCGCCGGCGGTCCGCTCGGGGGAGGCGTCGTTCATCCCGATGGCGATGGAGGTCGGGCGGGCGCTCACCCTGACCGGGCTGGTGGACCGCTTCGAGGAGCGGATCAAGAACCGGCCCCGCCGGCGGTCGGTCGCCCGGTTCACGCCCGGGCCGGTGCAGATCTCAACGCACGTGGGGCGGGCCTTCCGCAGCCCCCCGATCGGGCACCGATCCTCGCCGTTCATCGAAACCTTCGAGGAGATCCGGCGCCGGCTGTGCGAGATGACGGGGGGCAGTTCGCGGGTGGCGCTCATGTCCGGGAGCGGGACGCTGGGCAACGACGCGATCGCCGCGGCGCTGGCGGCCGACCCGGCCACCGGTCCGGGGCTGATCCTGGTGAACGGGGAGTTCGGGGAGCGGCTGACGCGGCAGGCGGCGCGGGCGGGGCTGGCGTTCCAGACGCTGGCGTGGGACTGGGGCAAGCCGTGGGACCTGGATGCCGTGGCGGGGAAGCTGGGGAAGGGCAAGAAGGTGGACTGGGTGTGGGGGGTGCACCTGGAGTCGAGCACGGGGGTCTTGAACGACCTGCCGGGCCTGGTGCGGCTGGCCCGCCGGAACGGGTCGCGGGTCTGCCTGGATTGCGTGAGCAGCCTGGGGGCGGTGCCGTTCGACCTGACAGGGGTGTACCTGGCCAGCAGCGCCAGCGGGAAATCCCTTGGGTCGTACGCGGGGCTCTCGATCCTCTTTGCGGACCCGCTCGTGCTCCAGCGGGTGAAGAAGGAGGATGTAGCGCCGTCGCTGGACCTCGTGTCGGCGATCGAATGCCACGGGCCGCGGTTCACGTTCTCCTCGCCGCAGGTGATGTCCCTGCGGGAGGCCCTCGCGGTCTACGAGACGGCGACGGGGCGGCGCAAGCGGTACGACCGGTACGAGCGGCTGGGGCGGATGGTGAGGGCGGGGCTGCGGCAGGCGGGGATCGAGCCGATGGCGCCGGAGACGATCGCAGCGCCGGTGATCACGACGTTTGTCTGCCCGAAGTCGATGACCTCGGCGCGGTTCGTGGCGCGGTGCCGCTCGTGGGGGTTCGAGGTGGCGGGGCTGAGCGAGTATCTGGAGCGGCGGGGGTGGGCGCAGATCGCCACGATGGGCGATGTCCGCCCCAGCGATGTCGGCCGCCTCATGTCGCACCTGGCGGAGTGGACCAACCGGTGATGGGCACCGGGGCGTCGCCGGGTCCTGAGGCGGCGGCCCCCGGGCGCGCGGCCGGTGCGCTCACGGTCGAGTTCCTCAGCGGGCACGACGGGCGCTGCGATGCCTGCGGGTATTCCCTGCGGGGGGCGCCGGCGGCGGTGTGCCCGGAGTGCGGGTCGCCCATCCGCCTCGGCGTGGCGACGCGCTCGCGCGGTGTGGCCTGGTGGTGCCTCGCGTGCCTGGGGGCTGGGCTGGCGGCCGTGATGACGGGCGCCCCCGTGGTCTTCCTCGCGGTCCGCTACGTGCAGTACCACACGTCCGGGTCGGCCGCGATGGCACGGATCGGCATGGAGCCGCCGCTGCGCATCGACTGTCGTTCGCGGCGACGGCGGGAGCCGCGGCCACGGGGTCGATCGGCGCGCTGGCGTTCGCGCTCTCCTCGCGCCGGCGGTTCGCGGCGTGGGGGCTGCCGCGACGGGCGGTCACCGGGCTGCTGTGCGGGGCAGCGCCGCTGGCGGTGCTGCTCCTGATGCGGGCCCACGCGGCCTCGGGCGCCTGAGCCCGGCGCGGCGGGGCGCCCGCGGGGCCATACTCTGCTGCCCTTGGAGCCCGCCGTGCCTACCCGATCGCGATCGCAGCCCGAGACCTGGACCACCCGGCGGCTGCTGGCGTGGATGACCGAGGCGTTCACGAAGAAGGGGCTCGACTCGCCCCAGCTGCAGGCGCGGATCCTCCTCGCGCACGTGCTGGGGTGCGAGGAGCTGAAGCTGTTCATGGACCCCGACCGCCCCGCGAGCGAGCTGGAGCGGGCGGCGCTGCGGGAGCTGGTCGGGCGGGCGCTGAAGGATGAGCCCATCCAGTACCTCGTCGGCGAGTGGCGGTTCTTCGGGCTGCCGTTCTTCGTGGACCGGCGGGTGCTGATCCCGCGCCCGGGGACGGAGACGATCGTCGAGCACGTGCTGCAGCACGCGCGTGTGGAGCCGGGCTTCGGGGGCCGGACGGGGGAGGGGGCGCTGCTGGCCGACATCTGCACGGGGTCGGGGTGCATCGCCGTGTCGATCCTGAAGAACCTGCCCGGGGCGCGGGGGGTGGCGACGGACATCAGCCCGGATGCCCTGGAGGTGGCGCGCCGGAACGCCGAGCGGCACGGCGTCGCGGACCGCATCGACCTGCTGGGCGGTGACCTGCTCGGGCCGCTGCGTGACCACCCGGGCACGCGCGGGGACGGTTCGCTGCACTACCTCCTCAGCAACCCGCCGTACATCCCCGACCACGAGTGGGCGGCGGTGGCGCCGAACGTGAGGGACTACGAGCCGCACGCGGCCCTGCGGGGCGGTGCGGACGGGCTGGAGTTCATCCGGGTGCTGGTCGACGAGGGCCCGCGCTTCATCCGGCCGGGCGGGCTGATGCTGATCGAGGTTGCGGACTCGACCGCCCCCGTTGCGCTTGAGCTCGTGCGGGGGCGGCCGGAGATGGAGGAGGCCCGGATCCTCTCGGACCACGAGGGTCTGCCGCGGGTGATCGCGGGCCGGCGGCGGCGCTGAGGCCGCTGCCACAGTGGCGTCCTTGGAGGTGGGCGCCGAGCCGTCGCGGCGCCGCTCTTCCCGGGGGAGAGGAAACCGGACACCCCGCGCGCGGGTACACCAAGGGCATGAGGCGGCACCAGTTCAGGCGTCTTCGCCGGTCACGCGGGCACTCGCTCGTGGAGATCCTGATCGCGGTCGCGATCATCGTGATCGTCGCGGGGCTGATCGCCTCGGCCCTCCTGAAACTCCGGAGCGTCCTGAAGTCCTGGAAGAAGGCCTCGGGGGAGCCCCCCGCCGCCGCGGTGATCCGCGAAGCGTGACTCTCCCGCGGCCGCCCGGACCCGTCTGCAACCACCGGCTCCGGGCCCCGCCGCGACGCCGCTCTCCGGTAGACTTGGCGCCATGCTCACCCGCCGCCGGTTCCTGGGCGTCTTCGCGTACCCCGCCGCGTTCGCCGGTCTCGCCGGCATCGCCCCCTCCCTCGCCTTCGGGAGGGCCCGCCCGCTGCTCGGTGAGCTGGGGCGTGTGCGCGGCGCGCCCGAGGAGGTCGCGCAGGATGAGGACTTCTGGTGGCAGGTGGGGCAGGCCTTTACCGTGGACCGCTCGGTGGTCAACCTCAACAACGGCGGCGTGAGCCCATCACCCGCCGCCGTCCAGGAGGCGATGAAGCGGCGCCTGGACTTCTCCAACTCGATGCCGCCGCCGGTGGCGCTCTGGAAGATTCTTGGGCCGCAGCGGGAGGGTGTGCGCCAGCGGCTCGCCCGGGCCTGGGGCGTGGACCCGGAGGAGATCGCGATCACCCGCAACTCATCGGAGAGCCTGCAGATCTGCCAGCTGGGGCTCGACCTCAAGCCGGGGGATGAGCTGCTCTGCTGCACCCAGGACTACCCGCGGATGGTCACCACGCTTCGGCAGCGGTGCCGGCGCGAGGGGCTGGCGCTGCGCGAGTTGAAGCTCCCCATCCCCGCCGAAGATGACGACGAGGTCGTGCGGCTCTACGAGGCGGCGATCACGCCGCGCACGCGGATGATCCTCCTCAGCCACATGATCAACATCACGGGGCAGATCCTGCCGGTGCGGCGGATCGTGGACCTCGCGCGCGGGCGGAACGGGGGGATCCCCGTGATCGTCGATGGCGCGCACGCGCTCGCCCACTTTGAGTTCAGGATCCCCGACCTGGGGTGCGACTACTACGGCGTCAGCCTTCACAAGTGGCTCTTCGCGCCGCACGGCACCGGGCTGCTCTACGTCCGGCGCGACCGGATCAAGGGGCTGTGGCCCCTCATGGCCGCGGAGGAGAAGCAGGACGACGACATCCGCAAGTTCGAGGAGATCGGGACTCACCCCGCGGCGAATTTCCTGGGGGTCGGGGAGGCCCTGACGTTCCACGAGGGGATCGGGGGGGAACGGAAGGAGGCGAGGCTGCGGTTCCTCAGGGACGCCTGGGCGAAGCGGCTGCTGTCGCACCCGTCGGGGCGCGTGCGTCTGCACACGAGCCTGAAAGAGCCCTTCTCGTGCGGGATCGGGACGGTCGAGATCGAGGGGCTCGACGGCGACAGGCTGATGGACTGGCTGTGGGAGAAGCGGCGGATCCTGACGGTGTCGATCAAGCACGCGGAGTTCCAGGGGCTGCGGATCACGCCCAGCGTGTACACGCGGATGGAAGAAATCGACCGGTTCTGCGGGGCGGTGGAGGAGGCGATCGCGAGGGGCGTGTAGGCGGCCGCCCGCCGCCGGCGGCACAGCCGAGCCGGCGCGGGTACCCTCACCGCCATGACGTCGGACTGGCGAACCCTGGCGCTGTGCACGCTGACCCTCCCCGCGCTGGCGGCGGCGCAGGGGCCGGCGGGCGGGTCGCCCCTGGCGCTGCGGATCGAATCGAGCCCGCGCCTGGAGCTCTCGCCCCTCTCCCAGGGCCCGCCCCCGCACACCGGCCACGAGCACGGTCCGTTCGGCATGGCCGGCACCCGCTGGTGGACGATCGGGGCCGGCCTCGGCACGGACTTCGACCGGGTGCACGACCTGAACCTGCCGCGGATCGCCTTCAGCGCGTTCGTGGATACCGACATGGAGTTCTCGGTTGAGCTCAACGCCTGGGCCTTCGACCAGCCGCGGGGCGAGAACGCCTTCGGGCTGAACCCCTCCATGCTCTTCCGGTGGCACTTCTTCAACAACCAGGACTGGACGCTGTACGGGGATGCGGGGGTGGGCGTGCTGTTCGCCACCGACGATGTGCCGCCGGGGGGGACGCACTTCAACTTCATGCCGCGCCTGGGGGTGGGGCTGACGAAGCAGGTCAGCGACTCGGGGGTGCGGCTGCAGGCGGGGGTCCGCTGGCACCACATCTCCAACGCCCGGATCACCGGCGACGCCAAGAACCCGGCGCGCGATGCGCCGATGTTCTACGGGGCGATCGTCGTGCCCTTCTGAGTCTGGGGGCGGGGCGGGGGAGCCGTCCCGGGGCTACCCGGCCTTCGCGAGCCGCGAACCGCCGTCGATGTCGGTCATGACGGAGCGGTTGCGCCCGGTCTTCTTCGCCGTGTACAGCGCCTTGTCGGCGGCCTCGACCCAGTCGAAGGGCTGGGCGGTGCGGATGCGCACCGCGCCGGCGAGGCCGATCGAGACCGTGACGGAGCGCTCGGGGTGGCGCGGCCAGACGACGCTCGCGAGGGAGGACCGGACGCGCTCGCAGACGACCATGCCCTGGGCGGGCGTGGTGTCCGGCATGATGAGGGCGAACTCCTCGCCGCCGTAGCGGCAGGCGACGTCCTCCTGGCGGCACTCCTTCTGGATGACCCGGGCCATGCCCTGCAGCACGGCGTCGCCGGCGGGGTGGCCGTAGGTGTCGTTGATGCTCTTGAAGTCGTCCACGTCAATCATGGCCAGGGAGAGGGCGCGGTCGTGCCGCTGGCACCCGGCGACCTCATCCGCGAGGCGCCGGTCGAAGTGGGCGCGGTTCCAGAGGCCGGTGAGGCCGTCGATCTGGGCCCGCTGGGCCAGCATCTGCACCAGGCGGTGCATGCGCAGGGCGGAGCGGACGCGGACGCGCAGCTCCGTGAGGTTGAAGGGCTTGGTGATGTAGTCCACCGCGCCGAGGTCGAAGGCGGTGACCTTGTCCTGGGCGCTCTGCAGGCCGGAGAGCACGATCACGGGGATGTGGACCGTGGTGGGGTCGTTCTTGAGGTTCCGCAGCACCTCGAACCCGTCCATGTCGGGCATGTCGAGGTCGAGCAGGACGATCGCGGGGCGCTGGTCGCGGGCGGCCTCGATGCCGGCGCGCCCGCTGGTGGCGGCGCGCAGGTCAAGCTCCTCGTGGCGCAGGCGCGCCTTGAGGAGGCGGTGCACATCCGGGGAGTCGTCGATGACGAGCACCGTCGGCTGCGACTCGTCGAACTGGGGCGCCGTGATCGTCATCTCCGCACGTTCCTGCTCGGGTGGCTCTTGAGGGGGGCAGCTGACAACGCACTCACGCCGCCGGGCGACAGGCCCGGGAGCACAGGTCTACCAGAGCACGGAACTCGGCCGCGGCCCGCTCGAGCACGGCCTGGGCGTCGGCCTCGGTCCGGGCCCGGAGCGACTCCTCGAGCGAGGCGGCGGCCGACCCGATCGTCGGGAACCCGTAGCCGGCGCTGGAGCCGCGGAGCTGGTGGGCCATGCGGGCGACGGTCTGAACCTGCTGCTCGCGCCAAGCGGCCTCCAGGGCGCGGACCCGCTGGGGCAGCTCGCCCAGGAACAGCCGGACCAGCTCCGACATCTCCGGATCGCCGGCGAACTCGCTGATGATCGGGCGCGGTGACTTTGCGGGTTCCATGCGCGGGCCTCCGGGAGAGAGATCGGCCCGACGGCGGTGGGGCTTAATCCCGGTTGTGTCGGCATGGAGGGATCGGCGCGCGGCTGTTCTGGGACGTGCGGGCGGCGCGGGTGGTCCGGGCGGCGGAGGGGCAGCCCGAGGGGGGGTTGCCCCCGGCACGAAAGACAAAAAGTGACCCCACGGGGATTTGAACCCCGGTTTCCAGGATGAGAACCTGGCGTCCTAGACCAGGCTAGACGATGGGGCCGAGAACCGGCGGGAGAACGGTATCGGCCCGATCGGGAGAATCAAGCGGGGTCGCGCGACAGCCCGCGGTACCGCGTCGGCCCCGGCCGCCCGAAGCCCGCGGCCGGTGGCACGCGCGGGTCACCCGTCGCGCAGGAAGATCAGGAAGATGTTCACGGCGATGCTGATGGCCGCGACGACGGCCAGCGTGATCACCAGCGGCTCGCGGACGAGGGGGCGCGAGTCGCCGAAGTCGGTCTGATCGACGGCGATGTCCGCGGGGGCGGCGGCCTCGGCGGCGGCGAGGGAGGCGAGCTCCGCGGTGGGGACGACCTCTCGGTGGGCGATGGGCGGGGGCTTGCCCTCGCGCAGGGCCCTCAGGTCCACCAGCAGGTCCTTACAGGTCTGGTAGCGCCGGCGGGGGTCCTTGGCCATCATCATCTCGATGGTCTCGGAGATGCCGGCGCTGAGCTTGGGGTTGACGTGGTCCGGCGGGGCCAGCTCGGCCTTCAGGTGCTTGTGCATCACCGCAGAGGGGTTCTTGCCGTCAAACGGGACACTGCCGGTGACCATGTGGTAGAGCGTCGCTCCCAGCGAGTAGACATCCGCGGGCGGACCGACGTTGACCTCGCCCCGGATCTGCTCGGGCGAGATGTAGTAAGGCGTGCCGAAGGCCTTGCCCGCCTCGGCCTCCGCCGCCTCCTTGTCGGAGATGGCGCGGGCCAGGCCCATGTCGGCGAGCTTGGCGACCCCCTCCTGGTTGATCATGATGTTTTTGGGCTTCACATCCCGGTGGATCAGCCCCCGCTCGTGGGCGTGCTGCAGGGCCTCGGCGATCTGGATGCAGATGTCGATCGCCTCCGGGGGGAGGAACCGCTTGTGCTTGAGGATGTCGTCGTAGACGGTCCGCCCGTCCACGTACTCCATCACGAAGTAGTGGTAGTCCCCCGCTTTCCCGACGTCGTAGGCCTGCACGATGTTGGGGTGGTTGAGCTGGGCCGCGGCGCGCCCCTCGGCGTAGAAGCGCTCGATGAACTGGGGGTTCTGGGTGAACTTGCGGGGCAGGACCTTGATGGCGACGATGCGGTCGAGGCTGAGCTGCCTGGCCTTGAAGACCGTGGCCATGGCGCCGGCGCCGAGCTTGCCCATGATCTTGTAGCCGGGGATCTTCTGGCCCGAGCGCTCGGCCTCGATCACCTGGCGAAGGCGGGCGATCTGCCGCTTGGTGACGTACTCGTTGTTGACCAGGAGTTGGACGAGGGACGCCTGGTTGTTCTCCTCGCGGAGCTGGCGGGCCTTCTCCAGGCAGTGCTGGACCTCTTCAGGGGTGGCCAGGCCTTGGTCGATGACCAGCTTGCCGACCAGCGTGTCCACGTTGGTGCCGGCCTTGGCGACCTCCTGGAGGGCCTGCTCGGCCTCCAGCTCGCTGATGAAGGGGGGCTGGCCGGGAACGGCCGCGGTGTCCTCGGCCCGGGCCATGGGCGAGGTCTCGGTGAGGTCGGTCTGTCGGGGTGCGGAGCTCATGGTCCGAGGCGGTGTTATCCCGCCCGGCGTGCCAACGCTAAGGGGGGCTCGGGGGGGTGTCAACGCCGGGTCCGGACACCTCCCGTATCGGCGCTACGGCCCCCCGGCTTGTGCGGTTCTGGCGGGGGGACGGGCGCGGGCCTGAATGAGCGGGGCGATGAGCGGGCGCACATGCAGTTGACGCGGGGGCCGCCGGAGTGTTTACTATCCCCAGCCGGCGTTTCTCGTCGGCGTTCCCGGCGGGGCAGTTCTGCCCCCGATCGACGGGTCCAAGCGGAGACCTCACATGACCCTGAAGCGCGCCTTCACGCTCATTGAGCTGCTGGTGGTGATCGCCATCATCGCCCTGCTCATCTCCATCCTCCTGCCGGCGCTGGCCAAGACCCGCGCCGAGGCCCAGCGGATGGTGAGCCTCAACAACCTCCACCAGAACACGATCGTGATCGCGAACTACGGGGTGAGCGGAAAGGACGATTTCGTCAGCCCGTTCCGTTCCACCAACGACACGCGCACGTTCTGGAACGACCAGTGCCAGATCGGGGTCAACCACCCGCAGTACCCCGCCGGGTACTGGGACTACGGCACCGGCGTGCAGAGCAACCAGGGGACCGAGACGTACTCCTACCACTGGCTCTCGCACACGCTCTTCGGCGGGAGCGTCGACGAGTCGCGGCTCCTCTCGGGCTTCGCGCCGGCCGACAAGGCCATGCGGCGCATGCTCCGCGAGACCTTCAGCTCCGGCGCGCAGAGCAACCTGACGTGGATCTTCCCGGTCTCGTACTGGTACCCGCCTGTCTTCTGGCAGGACCCGGCGCGGTTCAGTTCCACAACCGCGTTCCGCCCCATGCCCCCCACCAGCGGGCCGTTCCAGATCCGCCGCAACAAGCTCAGCGACGTGGTTCAGCCGTCCCGGAAAGTGATCCTCTTCGAGCGGGCCGATTTTTATCAGGGTGGGCCCCGGACGCCGTCCTGGAACAGCCCCGGCTCGCGCACCACAGTCGCGCTCACCGACGGCAGCGCCAAGATGGTCCGGATGAACGACGTGATCGCGGCGACCTCCACCACCCCCGGCCTGACGCTCTCACCGGGCTCCCGCCTGCTGGTCCCCGCCGGCTTCTGGAGGCCGCCGAACGACGAGCTGCAGTATTTCTTCGAGCTGCCGTCCTCGCAGGACCCGCAGACGAGCGACTTCCAGTTCCAGGTCAACCCCCCCTATTTTGCGTACTTCTTTGCCACACGGCGCGGCATCCTCGGTGCTGACATTCCATGAAGCTGATGCCCGAGAACAGGACGAAGGCCGCGGTCTATGGCGGGCTGATCGTCATCGCCGCGGCCGTCGCGCTCTATGTGGTGCTGTCGTCGAGGTCCCCGGCTGGGCCCGACGAGGCAACGCGGGCGGCGATGGAGCGCGCCGAGATTCATGCCCAGGCAGCGCCTACCGGTCCGCCCCCCGCCACCCTGCCTGTCGAGCAGCGCCCCGCACGGGGGGCGGTCCCGAAGTGAGGCGGCCGCTCCGTACGCCCCTGCCTCAGCGGGGGGGCTGACGCACGCCGATCTTCGGATCGATCGACCGGGCCGCCGCGAGTTCTTCCCGGACGCGGTCCGCATCCTTGCGGGCTCTTGCCAGCACCGAGACGTTGTAGTGCGCGGCCGCGGGGGAGACGACTTTTTGGTACTCGGCGAGGGATTCGTCGTATCGGCCGAGCATCCCGAGGGCTGCGGCCATATTGCCCCGGTGGCGGGCATCGTCGGCGCCGAGGGAGGCGGCCTTGGAGAACCACCCCAGGGCCCGCTGGTGGTCGCCCTTGACCATGTAGCACATGCCCAGGTTGCCGGTAAGGCGGGCGTCGGCGGGGTTGCGGCGGATGCCCTCTTCCAGGACCTCGGCCGCCTCGTCGGTCCGGCCGGCGCGCAGGTGGAGCTCGGCTAGGTCGCACCACGCGGGGCCGAAGGTGGGGAACTTCTGGGTGATGTCGGTGAGGACGAAGCGGGCCTCGGCCTCTCGCCCCTGGGCGGCGAGGATTCGGGCGAGGCGGAAGAGCGTGGTGGGCGTGGGCGGCTGGTCGGTGGCGCGATCGAACGGGTCGCTGGACACCTGCCCGCGCATGGGCGTGCCGGCGAGGTCCTCCCCGCTGCCGGCGCACCCGGCGAGGGCGAGGGGGAACGCGCTGAGGCAGGCGAGGGTTGCGCCCGCGAGGAGTCGGCGTGCGGTCATGCTCAGCGGCTCCCGCCTTGGGTGGAGGTCGAACCGGTGGCCGAGGCGGGCGTGGGACGGGCGGGCGTCCCCGTGGGCGTGGGCGAGCCGCCGCCCTGGAGCCGGGACCGCTCGGCATCCTGGATGGTGATCACGCGGTCGGCGGGGTTGCCGGGGCCCCCGGGCATGCCGTCGGCGATGCGGATCTTCTCGCGGTCCACCCCCCCGGATGCGAGGGCCTCGGCGACGGCCGCGACGCGGGCCCGGTAGAGGTCCTCGGGCTCGGAGCCGCGTCGGATGTTGACCGGCCCGGGGTACCGGCGGTAGTGGGCGGCGAGGACCTGGACATCGCGGCGGCCAAGCTCGTTGAGCTGGTCCGAGAAGTCCACGAAGTGGTAGGGGTAGAGGGTGTGCTGGGCGATGACGGCGTTGCGGACGCTGCCGTCGTTGACCGTCTCGATGGTCCAGATGTTGTACGCCCCGCGGTCGTCGTGGATGGGCGTGGTGCCGTGCTTGTTCTGGCACCCGCCCGCCGAGAGAGCGGCGGACGCGGCGAGCAGGGCGGCGACGGTTCGGAACATGGCGTGTCTCCTCTCTCGGGCGTCGGGCGGGGGGCGGGGTTATCCGCCGCTGCTGATGAACTGGAACAACTTGATGCCGGCGGGCCCGGCCATGACGATCAGGATGGCCGGGAAGATGAACAGGACCATGGGGAACAGGAGCTTGACGCTCATCTTTTCGGCAGATTCCTCCGCCCGCTGAGAGCGGTCCTCGCGCATTCCGCCGGCGAACATGCGGAGGGCGTCGGCGATGCTGGTCCCGAAGCGTTCGGATTGCAGCAGGAGGGCGACCAGGGTCGAGAACTCCTTGGCCCCGGTCCGCTCGGCCATGTGCCGCATGGCCACGGGGCGCGGGGCGCCGAGCTGGATCTCGAGGTTGGTCAGGGCCATCTCGTCGGCGAGGGCAGGGCTGACGTGGCGGATCTCGTCGGAGACGGCGTTCCAGGCCATGTCCAGGCCCATGCCGGCGGAAACGCAGATCTCCAGCAGGTCGGCGGCGTGGGGGAGGGAGCGGCGGACCTCGAGCATCCGGGCGCGCCGGCGCGAGTTGACCACGAGGTTGGGGATGAACGAGAAGAGCCCCCCCACCGCCAGGGCGAGGAGCACCTTGACGGCGACCGACAGGTCCGCGGGGACCAGCAGCAGGCCGCCGGCCAGGACGCCGACGACGAGCAGGAGCATCTTGGAGCCGAGGTAGATCTCGGCCGCGGCCCGCCCGGTGAAGCCGGCGCGCGCGAGGGCGGTCTGGAGCTGCTCGCTGGGCCGGCCCATCGAGGCCTTGCCGCCGACGCGGGAGAGGAGGCCGACAGCGCCCTCCCCCTCCACGGGGAACGAGGCGACGCCGTCCTCGAACAGGCGCGGGCGCAGGGCGCGGCGCCTCGACGCGCTCAGCACCAGGAACGCGGCGCCGATGCAGACCACGGCCGCGAAGACTAGGATGCCGACGACGATGTGCTCGGGGGAGAGGGGGGGCATGGGTCAGTACCTCAGGATGGCGAGGCGGTTCATGGCGACGATGCCCAGGACCATCATCGCGGCGCCGAGGCCCAGCAGGATATTGCCCTGCGGCGTGGTGTAGAGCGTGGCGGCGTACTCGCGGTTGACGATGTTCAGGACCAGGAAGAGCACGAAGGGCATGGCGATGAGGATGCGCTTGGAGAACTGGGTCTGGGAGGTGAGGATGCGGATGCGGCGGCCGAGGCGGAGGCGGTCGCGGATGACGAACGCGAGCCGCTCCATCATGTCGGCGAGGTTGCCGCCGGAGCGGAGCTGGATGGAGACGGAGGTGGCGAACAGGCGCAGGTCCTGGCCGAGGCCGCCGGTGGCCGCGGCGACGCGCTCCAGGGCGTCCTCGAGGCTGACGCCCATGGCGTGCTGCTGGCAGACCTCGGCGAAGGCGGTGCTGACGGGGGCGTCGAGCTCGTCGGCGATGAGCTGGAAGGAGCCCAGGAGGGGGTGCCCGGCGCGGAGGGAGCGGGCGGCGAGCTCCAGGGCGTGGATGAACTGCTGCTCGAAGAGGCCCGCCCGGATGCGGATGCGTCGCGAGAGCCACGCGGAGTAGGCCATGACGACGAAGACGGGCATGCACGCGGCGACGATGGGGTTGCCGGTGATGATGAGGGCCCCGGCGCCGAGGATGAGGCCCGCGCCCAGCACGCCGGCGACAGCGGGCCCGGCCTCCGGCCCCAGGCCGGCCTGGTAGTGGGCCCGCCGGATGCGCGTCATCAGCGAGGCGCCCGCGGCGTGGCCGGCGACGGTGGTGCTGCCGCGCTTGCCGTCGCGCCACAGGCTGAGCGTGCGCTGCGGGCCCTGCCGGGGCGCGATGAGCCCGAGGCGCTCGTGCAGGGCGCGCCGGCGCGAGGCGCGCCGGAGGGTCCAGAGCATCATGAGGCCCATCCACACCGCGGCCACGAGCGTGAACGCGGAGGCGGCGCCGACGAGGCGGATGATCTGTTCGGGGCTGTCCATGGCTGATCACCGGCCCTCGGGCCGGACCCCCTTCCCGGAAAGGACGCGGCGCTCGAAGAGGTTGCCGGGCAGGGCGATGCCCTCGGCCTCGATGCGCTCGAGGATGCGGGCGCGGACGCCGCAGGCCTCGAACTGGCCCACGGCGTGCCCGTCGTTGCCGACGCCGGTCTGGCGCCAGCGGAAGAGGTCCTGGAGGCAGATGACGTCGCCCTCCATGCCGGTGACCTCGGAGACGCTCTGGATGCGGCGGCGCCCGCCGGTGACGCGGGCGAGGTGGACGACGACGTTGAGGGCGGAGGCCATGGCCTGGCGGATGGCGGCGACGGGGTAGTTGAGGCCGGCCATGCTGACCATGTTCTCGACGCGCCGCAGGGCGTCGCGGGCGGTGTTGGCGTGGACGGTGGTCATGGACCCCTCGTGGCCGGTGTTCATGGCCTGCATCATGTCGAGGGCCTCGGCGCCGCGGACCTCGCCGATGATGATGCGGTCGGGGCGCATGCGGAGGGTGTTCTTGAGCAGGTCGCGCTGGGTGACCTCGCCGCGCCCCTCGATGTTGGGGGGGCGGGTCTCCAGCCGGACGACGTGGTCGCGCTGCATCTTGAGCTCGGCGGCGTCCTCGATGGTGACGACGCGCTCGGTGCCGGGGATCCAGCGGGAGAGGACGTTGAGGAGGGTGGTCTTGCCCGTGCCGGTGCCGCCGGAGACGAGGATGTTGGTCTTGCAGCGGACGCAGGCCTCGAGGAAAAGGGCGATCTCGCCGGTGAGGGTGTCGAGCTGGATGAGCCGCTCGCAGTCGATGGGAACGGCGCCGAAGCGGCGGATGGAGAGGGCCGGGCCGTC
Source organism: Phycisphaerales bacterium (assembly GCA_040902425.1). Classification (GTDB taxonomy): domain Bacteria; phylum Planctomycetota; class Phycisphaerae; order Phycisphaerales; family UBA1924; genus JBBDXI01. The sequence continues at coordinate 23,634 of JBBDXI010000080.1, read as the reverse complement.
GAGCGCGAGCGGTGGGATGATGGCGTTGACGCGCGAGCCGTCGGCCAGGCGCGCGTCGAGCATGGGCGAGCTCTCGTCGATGCGCCGGCCCACCTGGGCGCCGATCCGCTGGATGACCTGGACGAGGTGCTCGTTGTTGCGGAAGCTGGCGCGGGTGCGGATGAGCACGCCCTCGCGCTCGATGTAGACCTGCTCGAAGCCGTTGACGAGGATGTCGTTGATGCCGGGATCGCGGAGGAACTCCTCGAGCGGGCCCAGGCCGAAGATCTCGTCGAGCACATCGCGGAGGAGCTGGCGGCGCTCGGGCGCCGACAGCGGGCAGCGCTCCTCGTTCAGCAGGACGTCGAGCCGGCGCGAGCACTCGTTGTGGAGCTGCTCGACCGCCATCCTGCGGGCCTCGACCAGGTCCAGCGTCTCGATGAGCCGCCGGTGGATGCGGGCCTTGATGTCCTGCAGCGCGGCCGCGCTGGCGGGCCTCCCCGCCGTCGCGACGCTCGTGCTGCTGCTGCCGACCGTGGTCATTGCGGTCCTTCTAGAAGACGGGGGCCAGGTGGCCGCCGCCCGTGTGGGAGGTGTGGATGTGCTGGGCGAGGCGCTCGATGTCGCGGCGGAGCGCGGACCGCCTGGCGGCGACGGCGAGGGGCTGGCCGAGGTTGACGCTGGCGAGGGCCGACTTGAAGTCGTTGGTGAGGTACGGGAGCTGGGCGCGCCCGAGGGCCCTGGCGGCCTCGTCCAGGCCGATCATGACGCGCCGGCGGCGGTGGCGGCTGGCGATGGGCATGATCTGGTCGCCGGGGACGCCGGATTCGATCAGGGCGTTCATCAGGTTCTTGGCAGCGCGGATGCCGACCACCGAGAGCTGGAAGGGGAGCAGGCAGAGGGAGCTGGCCGTCGCGAGCTGCGCGGTCATGTCGAAGGGCAGCCGGGGGGCATCGATCACGACGTAGTCGAAGGCCTCGCGCGCCGAGCCCAGCAGCGCGGGGAGGTTCTCGAAGCGCGGCTGCGCCACGAGGCGCGAGGTGGCCGCGCCGGGGCTGAGCAGGACGTAGAGCTTGGGGCTGTGGAGGGCGGAGGAGGACTTGATGAGCTCGCCGTCGAGTCGGTCGCCGTCGGCCAGGACGGTGGCGAGGTCGTAGTCGGCGTGGACGTTGAGGTACGCGGCGACCGCCCCGGAGTAGACGTCGAGGTCCACAAGCAGCGTGGGGCCGGTGGCGAGGGCCTGCAGCTCGCAGGCGAGGTTGACGGCGAGCGTGGTGGCGCCGGCGCCGCCGCTGGCGGAGAAGACGCTGGCGACGAAGGCCCGCGCGGTGCGCCGGGCGGCGCCGTTCAGGGCCATCCGGCGGAGGACCAGGGGCAGGTCGGCGTGGACCGTCTCGGCGGCGACGACGTGCCGGGCGCCGACGTGCATCGCCTCGAGCAGGACCTGCTGGCCGGGGGAGCGGGCGAGCACGATGAAACGGGTGTCGCCGTACCGCGAGATCACGGGGTCGAGCAGGGCGAGGTTCTTCTCGGGCGAGGGCTCGAGATCGACGACGGCCACCCTGGCGGGCGACTGCCGGAGGCGGTTGATCAGTTCCTGGAGCGACCGGCAGGTCGGGCCCATCGCGAGCCCCCGCTCCGAGGCGATGGCGGCCGAGACCTGGCGCTCGGTCTCGGCGCTGGCCGTGAGGAGGAGGATGCCTTGGGTCGGGTCCATCCGAGGGGTGGCTCCGCTGGTGAACACGCTACCGCGCCGGCTCAGCGGCCGCCGGCCTTCGAGACGACCTGGGCCTTGCGGACCGGGGTGGACGGCGCGGGAACCGCGTTCTTGATCGCCGAAGCGGGCTGAGTGGTCGTGGCGGGGGCCGTCGCGGGTGAGCCCGAGGTACGAGCCGGACGGACGGCGGGTTCAGCGCCCGGCCGCGGCCGGGCAGCGCCGGGCGGCACCGCGGAACGCGCGGCGAGGTCGCGGGCGGATGAGCCGGCGCGCGGCGCGATGGGCGTGCCGGGCGGCGCCTTGAAGGGGGCCGCGGCGGGCGTGCTCTCGGGGCGCGGGGCCGGCTCGGCCGGGGGGGGCGGGGGCTCGGCGGGCGCGGGCTCGGGAGCGGCCCGCGCCGGCGGGGGGCCGGGGGGGGCGTGGTGCGTGCTCGGGCGGGCGGTGGCGGTGCCGCGGGCGGGCGCGGCGTCGTAGGCGGCCCAGGCGCCGGGGCCCTGGAGCTGGTCGAGGCCCTGCTCGCGGAGCCACTGGGCATCGGCGGGGGAGACCGGCGGGGCGGCCTTGCCCTCGAGCTTGCCCGTGGCGAAGAGCTCCCAGTCGTTGGGTGCGTTGTGCAGGTCGCCGGGGGCGGCGGTGCGCCCGTCGATGTTGTCGGCGGAGACGAGGTTCGCCGTGACCATGATGAGCAGCTCGGTGTCGCCCTGGTTGTAGCGGACGGAGCGGAACAGGGCGCCGAGGATCGGCAGGTCGCCGAAGCCAGGGACGCGGGAGTTGCGGGCGTCGATCCGCTGGTTGATGAGGCCCGCGAGGGCGAAGGTCTGGCCGCTCTTCAGTTCGAGCGTGGTCTCGGCGCGGCGGGTCTGGATGCTGGGGATGCGGAAGCCCTGGATGGTGACGGCGCCGACGTCGGAGAGGTCGGAGACCTCCGGGGCGACGTGGAGGCGGATGCTGTTGTCGCCCAGGACGACGGGGCGGAAGCGGAGGTTGACGCCGAAGGGCTTGTACTCGATCGAGATCGAGGTGCCGCCGCCCGCGCCGCCGACGCTGCCCTGGACGACGGGGATGGGGAACTCGCCGCCGGCGAGGAACGTGGCCTCCTCGCCGCTGGCGCAGTTGAGCGTCGGCTCGGCGAGGACGCGGAGGTACTGGTTCTCGGCCAGGGCCTGGACGAAGAGCTGGATCTCGCCCCGCCAGAGGCCGCCGAAGACGGTGACGGCCGGGGAGATCGACATGGGGCCCGGGGGCGGGGAGATGGCTTGGGGGCCGGCGATGACGGCGGGCTGGACCGCGCCGCCGATCGAGGGGCCGATGCCGATCCCGCCGACGACGCTGCTGGTGGACATGTAGGTATTGACGCCGAGCGTGCGGAGGGCCTGGCGGCTGACCTCGGCGACGCGGACGCGGATCTGGACCTGCTGGATGCCGGCGAGGCTGGTGCGGTTGAGGTAGGGGATCTCGGTCTTGTCCATGAACTCCTTGAGGTGCGACGCGTCGTCGGCGCGCCGGAGCTGGCCGGAGATCACCACGAGGTTCTGGAGGCGGCTGATCGAGAGCTCGGCATCGGGGAACGCGGAGGCCAGGTCGCCCCGCAGGCGCTCGAGGTCCAGGCCGACCTCGATGCGGGTGCGCCAGACGCGCTCATCCTGGCTCCAGACGAGCAGGTCGGTGGTCCCGGGCTTCTTGCCGAGGACGAGGACCTGGTCGGGCGTCAGGACCTCGACGTCGGCGACGGTGGGGTCGGTGACGGAGACGCGCATCGCCGGGAAGGGCGGACGCACCACGCGCGACTGGCCGAGCAGGACGCCGAGGTGGCCGGCCTGGTCCACCTGCGCGGCGGACATCACGCCGTCGGGCTGCGCGGGCGGCTGGGGCGCAGCGCCGGCGGCGAGGAGCGACAGGGGCAAACCGGCGCCCAGGACAACCCACCGGGCGAGCAGCCGGCCGGCGCGGGCCTGTGGGGCGGGGGAGCGGCGATTGAACACAGACGTCTCCTCTCTGGTCGTGCCGCCCGCCCCTCTCTCCGAGGGCGGCGGCGTCTTGTCTCACGGGTGCCCCCCCCTCCAGAGGGGCCGGTCGGCTGCGTACTTCAAGGCTTACTTCTTGGGACGGTCCTGCACCTGGAACGACTTGCGAGTCTCCTCGCCGCCGCGGAGGACGTGCACGATGTACTCGGGCTTGCGCCCCTCGGGCCCGGCGGGGGCGCCGTCGATGAAGATGCCCGAGGAGGCATCCGGAGTGATGGGCCCGAGCTCGGCGAGGCGCATCATGTCCTCCTCACCGGCGGGCGAGGTCGTGTCCTGCGGGTTGCGCATCGCCAGCGACACGATGCCGTGCTCCATCGCCAGTTGCAGCTTCTCGGCCTGCTTGGGGCTGACCATCAGCGTGATGCGGCGGCGCCGGTCCATGCGGCTGGCGGCGCTGCGCTCCTCGGGGCGGTCGCCCGAGACGGCGGTCTGGTCCTCGATCGCCAGCACCTGGATGTTGCGGAGGATGGTGGCGGAGACGACCTCGCCGTCCTGCTCGCCCTTGGCGCGGAAGTCGATCGAGGCCAGGACATCCACGGCGCACCCGGGGTAGAGCAGGCCGTCGAGGCCGGAGTAGTCGCTGAGGGAGACGCTCATCGCCCGCATGCCCATGGGGAGCGTGGCCGCGAGGTGCACGCCGGGGCCGGAGGCGGCGAAGACCCGTCGGGTGAAAGGCTGTCCGGCGGCCATCGGGGCCACCAGGATCTGCCCGGCGACGGGGACCGCGCTGGAGTAGTGCCCCGCGGGGGCCGAGGAGGCCGGCATCTTCACGATCTTGACCATGTCCTCGCTGACGGTCGTCATCCGGTCCAGGCCGCGGGTCGCCACGGCGACCTCGACCTCCTGCGGCCCGACGGGCTGCGCGGGGGACTGGGAGACCCGCAGGATCGGCGTGCCCGACTTGAGGGAGGCGACCAGGAGGGCCGCGGCCACGGCCGCGATCAGTCCCACGATCACCAGCCCGAAGAACTGCCATCTCATGACCAAATCCCCTTCTTCAGTTGCCGGGACGCCGACGAGGCTCTGGGACCTTGCCCAGGTTCCCACCGTCTCTAAGGATGTACCCGCCAAACCCGCGGCCGCACACCCGGCGGCGCACATCGCGCCGCGGATAACGCTTCCGTGACCTGCCCTTACGGTCCTTCCTTCGCCATCGTGAACTTCGACTTGAGGCGATCGGGCACGGGGATGATGGGAATGTTGAGCACGGAGAGGCCCCCGCTGCTCTGCCCGTAGTCCACGCTGATCGTCACCGTGAAGGTCTCGCCCCGGTTGAGCAGCTCGGGCGCCGGCACCACGGTCACCGTGGACAGCCCGGACCCGATGCCCGCTTGCGTCAGCCGGGTATTGATCGCGGAGGTGATATCGGCGGTCGTGCCGCCGGCGAGAGAACCCGCCCGCGCGCCGTCCCGGGTTGCGAGGCTGATTTCGTGGGACTTCAGGAACATCCAGCCGTACTCGATGATGCCGAAGACCATCAGGAAGAGCACCGGCAGCACCAGCGCGGCTTCCACCATCATGGCGCCCCGGCGGGCCTGAATCTGGTTCTGAGTCCTGTTCATCCGATGAGCCCCCCGAAGAGCGCCATCACGCCGGCGCCCAGGCACACCCCCAGAAAGATCGACACGCCGTACGGGATCGTGGTCATCTCCGAGGCCGGCGGCATGTCGCGGAACACCGACCCCAGCCCCCGCCCTGTCCGGATCGCCACCGTGGTCGCGATCAGCACGCCCGCGATGTTCGCCAGCACCGGGCGGAGCTGCCGCTGGGCCGCGGCGTAGAAGACCGCCAGGGCGATCCCGCAGAGCGAGACCGCCACCAGCACGACGAAGCCGGACTGGATCCCCAGCCACGCCCCGATCGCCCCCATGAGCTTGGCATCCCCCGCGCCGCCCCCCGCGCCGCTGGCGTAGAGGATCACGTAGGGGAGGGCCAGCACCAGGCAGGCGGCCACCGAGTCGATGGCGCCGAGCCACCAGGTCCCCGCCGTCGCGACCGACCACACCAGCCCCAGCGCTACCAGAGGCAGCGTCAGCAGGTTGGGGATCCGCCGGGAAGACAAGTCCGTCATCGCCGCTGCCAGCGAGGCGCCGATCACGACGGCCCACGGGAACAGCGGCGATGACGGGTTGAGGTCAGGAATCACCGATGGAACCTCCGACTCCGTTCGTCGGGCAGAACACCGGCTCGTTCGGCGGCCAGCGCCCGGTCAGGCGCCGATCGCCGTCTTCAGCGCGGTGAACTTGCCGCTGACCCAGGTGCCGATGGCGGTGATGGCCGCCACGGTGCCGACGACGATGAGGCCGGCGATGATCGCGTACTCGACCGTCTCCAGGCCCTGCTCGTTTGCGAGGAACTTCTTCATACCCAACCCTTTCTTCGTGCGTGCCGATGGACGTCGTCCATCATCGTTGCGGAAACTGGTCCCCACCTTGGGTTCCAGCGGTGTATCCATCGCTGCGTGCGGGCCTCCGGCCCCGCGGAGTCCGATCCTGGGCGGGCGTCGCGCCCTCCCGATGTCTGTGCTTCGGGCCTCCGGCCCAACGCTTGATGGAGCATCCGGCCGCGCACCATCGCGGCCTGTCCCCCCGGCCTCCTGCCTTTCGTGCTGATGGGTCTTCCGTGATGAGAAACCTGCGGGCGAATCGTGCGGGGGCGCTCGCCGCAGTCAGTATGAGCGGATTTGAGAGTTCGACAAGGGGGATGGGCCAAGTTGTGGCCGTCGGGGGCTTACGGTATGCACAAAGTGCCCATTCCTCCAGCGGTTGCGCGGCGCGCGGCCCCCCTCGGGGTGGCCCCGGGAGCCGGGTTTTTGGGGGGCACCCTTACGGATCCCGTGCTCTCGCGAGCCAACCGGGGCGGCCCTCTACACTGCCGCGATGCCTACCGAGCCGGTTTCAGCCAGGGCGTTTGTCGAGGCCCGCGCGGCCCTCGACCAGCTCATCCAGTCGCGCCACAGCGTCGAGACCGTGGAGCGGCTGGGGGTGCTGATCCACCGGCAACTGGCCGCGGGGCACAAGGTCATGGTGTGCGGCAACGGCGGCTCGGCGTGCGACGCGGCCCACTTCGCCGAGGAACTGACGGGCCGGTTCCGGGCCGACCGGGCGCCCCTGGCGGCGATCGCCTGCACCGACCCGGGGCACATCACCTGCACCGCCAACGACTACGGGTTCGAGCACGTGTTCTCGCGGTGGGTCGAGGCGCTCGGGAAGCAGGGCGATGTGCTGATCCTGCTCTCGACGAGCGGCAACTCGGAGAACATGCTCAGGGCCGCCGCCGCGGGGAGCCAGCGTGGGCTGACCACCGTGGCCCTTCTCGGGCGGGGCGGGGGCCGATTGAAGGGGGCGTGCGACCACGAGCTGGTGGCGCCGGGCGAGACCAGCGACCGGGTCCAGGAGTTGCACATGCTCATCCTGCACGTGCTGGTGGAGACGGTCGAGAGCCTGACGGTGTAGGAGCGGAGACGGTGCGGCGGGCCGGCGCAGGGGTCGCTCGGCAGCGCATCCGGGGCGCCCGCGCCGCCTGACCGCCCCAACAGAAAAGGCCCGGCGAACGGGCCTGAATGGGCGCAACAGGATTCGAACCTGTGACCTCAGCTATGTGACAGCTGCGCTCTAGCCAGCTGAGCTATGCGCCCGGACGGGGGGAGGGTAGCCACGGCCCGAGCGGGCGTCCTGGCTTCAGGAGCGGTCGCGGGGCTGCTCGGAGAGGAGGGGCAGGACCCGGGGCTGCGCGAGGGGGGTGACCTCGTAGAGGATGAGCCCGCCGAGGCGGGAGCGGTGGATGTTGAGGGCGGGATCGTCGGGGGTCGGGAGTCGCCGGCCCTCGCTGGCGGCGCGGTCTACGACCACCACGACCGGTTGGCCGTCCACCTTCGTCAGAAGGACGCCGGAGTAGCTGGTCACGGCCGTTCCGTAGCTCCAGCCGAGAAGCTCGACCGACTGGTCGGGGGCTGGGTACAGGGGCTCGCCGTAGTTCTTCTGGAGCCAGCCCGCGAACTGGTCCGGTGTGGTGCAGACTTCCTGAGGCGTGAAGCCGCCGGCAAGCTCGGCCCGGTAGATCTGGCCCAGGCGGTCCGGGCGCGGCTCGAGGAACGGGACGAGCACGACCGCGCTGACGGCCAGGAGCACGGCCGCGGCGGCGGCGGCGATGAGGATGATGCGGCGGCGCGGGAGCGGGAACGACGCGGGCTGGGCGGGCGCGGGGATGGCGGCCGGGGCAGCGGGGCTGAGGAGGCGGTGCAGGGAGCCGTCGATGCGGGCCTGCAGGTCCGCCGCGGCGGCGGCGCTGGGGTCATCCTTGAGCCATCGCGCCGCCTGGTCGCGCCGGTCGCCCTCCACGACGTGGTCGAGGTACTCGTCGAGCGTGGGCCGGGGCCGGCTCTGGTCGCCTGTCACGTGCCCTCCTTTCCGTTGGCCCCTCCCGAGAGGAGGGTCCGGAGCGTCTGGCGGGAGCGGTGGACGTGGCTCATGGCTGTTCCCTCCGGGATGCCCAGGAGCTGGGAGATCTCGCGGTAGGGCATGTCGCGGAGTGTGCGGAGGAGGAGGCAGGTCCGGGGGACTTCATCCAGGGTGTTCAGCGCCTTCAGCACGTGGTCGTCAAAGTCGGCCTGGTCGGGCTGGAGCCGGCCGCGCCGGTCGAACTCGGGGTCGCTGACGGCGGTCCCGGAAGAGGCAGCGCCGAGGTCGAGGGTGCGGGGGTCGGCGTCGGCGGTCTGGCGGCGGGTGCGTTTGCGGGCGTGGTTTCGTGCGACGTTCCGCACGATGCCCCCCATCCAGGCGGCAAAGCTCGTCCCTTCCTGGAAGTCGGCGACCTTCCGAAGACCGATCATCGCGGCTTCCTGGAGGACATCCTCCGCGTCGGTCCGCCGGCCCAGGACGGCGGCGGCGATGATCCACAACGTCCGCCACGCTTCCTGGAAGCGAGCCGAAAACTCACCGGGCGTCATGACCGGCCCCGGGTCGACGGGCTGACCCTCCGAACGCGGAGCATCGGGCCCCGTCGTACATTCCATGTCGCTGGCGGGCATGGGCATTGCAGTGTGGCGCACCGGACGGGCACAGGCAGGCTACGGGAAGCTCATCCTGCGCGCAGCGCGGGCGCGGGTCAACCGGATGGGGGAATAGGACCTCCAGGTCCTTTAGGACATGTAGGCCCTATGGGTTGCAGCCGGGGGAGGCCTCGGCTCGCCCCCGCGCTCCGTCACGGCATGATGCGGACCGTGCTGACCTGCTCGCCCATGAGCTCGAACATCAGGGCGATGTCGTCGGCGTGCAGGCGGATGCAGCCCATGCTCTTCTGCTGGCCGATGCTGCCGGGGTCGATGGTCCCGTGCAGGCCGTAGCCGACGTTGGTGATGGCATCGCCGGTGCCTTCCAGGCCGACCCAGAACTTGCCGATCGGGTTGTTCGCCGCGCCGCCGACGAAGCGCTCGCCGGTGCGGGGGTTGACCCAGGGGGGATCCTTCAGCTTGCTGCCCTTCTTCACGACAAAGTCGCCGTCGGGGGTGGTCCCGGATTCGCCGAGCCCGACCGGGAAGGAGCGGACGTAGACCCACTGCGTCGGGTCGGGGCCGGCGCCCATCCAGACGTCGAGGCGGTAGGTCGCCTTGTGGACGACGGCGTGGAACGGGCCCTTGATCAGCTTGAGGCGCTGGTTGAGCCCCAGCCGGTTCGGGTCGGACATGCGGTTGATGCGCTGGATGAGGCGCCAGTCGGGGCCGAGGTTGTTCTTCTGGTTGATGCGGACCAGCGAGTCGTTGGACTGGACGAAGTAGGCGAGCACGTGCGGGTCGCCCTGGGCGATGCGGGGGGAGAAGACCAGGTCATCGTTGAGGCGGGTGAGCTCGGCGCGGACCGGGGTCTTGTCGTTCTCGGGGAGGCGGTCGTCGAGCAGGGCGCGGCTGAGGGAGGCCCGGGCCCCGACGGGGTCGCCGGCCGCGAGCTTCTGGAAGCCGGACGACAGGTAGCCCTGGAGATCGGCGGGGAGGCCGGAGGTGATGGACTCCGACGGCGAGGGGATGACTGGTGCAGCGCCCGCGGGCGGGTGCGCGGCGGCGGGCGCCTTCGGCGGGTTCGCGGCGCCGGCCGGCGGGGCGGTGACTGGCGGGATGGTCGTCGTGGCCGGCGGCGGGTTGTGACGGCCCTGGCGGAGCTCAAGGGGCGGGGGGTCCGGAGGCTTGGTCGCGACCGGGCCCGGCGCCGGCGCTGCGCCGGTGTCGCCGGGGCCCGGCTTGATCGCCGCGATCGACGGCTTCTGGTTCTGCGGGGTGACCGGGTTGGCCGCGGTGGCACTCTTGGGGCCCAGGGAGGCCTCATCGCCGCCACCGATCTTGGTCAGGGCCCAGATGGCGACGGCCACGAGGGCCACGGTCCCCACGCCGATCGCCACCGGCTTGAGGTTCGGCTTGCGGGCGCGGGACATCGACGAGGGCATGCTGCCGGAGGGGCGGGTGTTCTGGGATGGGAGGGGCATGTTCTTCCTTCCGTGGAAACGCCTGCGGGGCGTGGCTCTCTTTGTCTACCGCTCGAACTCAATCCATCGGCGTTCCGTGGCGATGGCGTGCAGCGGGAGGTCCCACGCGTCGCGCGGGAGCGTGGGCCGCAGTTGTACCTCAAAGGCGGGGGCGATGCGCGCGGCTGTCAGAGCGGGTTGGGCGAGGAACCGGTCGTAGAACCCGGCCCCGCGCCCGAGCCGGTACCCCTGCTCGTCGAAGGCCAGGCCGGGGATGAGGATGAGGTCGAGGTCGGGGAGGGGGACGGTGGGCGCGGCCGGGGTCGGCTCGAGGATGCCGTGTCGCCCGGCTGTCAGTTCCTGTCGGTTGGCGGGGGCCTCGGCGGCGGCCATGGTGCGGAGGGACCAGTCGATCCGGGGGAGGGTGAGGCGCTTGCCCTGGGCGCGGGCGAGGTCGAGGAGGGCGTTGAGGTCGGGCTCTTCGGGGGTCGGGACGAAGGCCAGGATGACCCGGGCGGCGCGGAACGGCTGGGATGCGGCGATCCGGTCGCGGATGGCGGCGGACCAGGCGACGGTGTCCTCGTGGTCCAGGCGCGCGAGCTCGGCCTTGAGTTCAGCGCGGATGCGGCGCTTGGCCTCGGCGTTGGGCACAGAGTGAGTGTGCGGGGAGCCGGCGGGGCCGTCAACCTCGGGGCGCGTCAAACCACGCGGAGGCGCCGGACGAACGCCTCGTACTGCTCGGGCGTGTCGATCCCGCCGTGGGTGGGGTGCTCGCCGACCGCCACGGCGATGGCGTAGCCGCTTTCGAGGATGCGGAGCTGCTCGAGCTGCTCGGTCTGCTCGAGGGGGGTGGGCGGCATCCGGAGGTAGTCGTCGAGGAAGGCGCGGCGGTAGACGTAAAGACCGACGTGCTTGAGCGGCGGGGGCGGGGCAGCGCCGGGGTCGCGCTGGTGGGGGATGAGGGCTCGGGAGAAGTAGAGGGCGAGGGGGATGGCGGGCACGGCTTGCGGCGAAGACGCCGCGAAGCCGTGGCACGGTTCAGGACCGCGGCATGCGAGGACGACCTTCACGATGGCGGGGTTGGCGGGGTCTTCACCGGGGCCGAAGGGCACGGCGGCGGTGGCCACGGGGGCGCCGGACCGCTCCAGGGCCTCGACGGCGGCATCGATCAGGGCGGGGTCGAGGTCGGGCTCATCGCCCTGGGCGTTGACGATGACGGCGTCGGGCGGGAGGCCCAGCGTGGCCGCGGCCTCGGCGATGCGGCTGGTGCCGTTGGGGTGGTCCGGGCGGGTGAGGATGCACATCGCGCCGAATCGCTCGGCGGCGTCGCGGATGCGCTCGTGGTCGGCGGCGATGACCACCCGCTGAGCGCAGCGGGCGCGGGAGGCGGACTCGTGGACGTGCTGGATGAGGGGCTTGCCCGTCTTCGACGCCAGCACCTTCTCGGGGAAGCGGGTGGAGGCGAGGCGAGCGGGGATGATGATCGTGGCGTGGGGCACGGTGCGGCCCGGGGCGGCGGGCGCCCCGCTCACTCGCCTTTCTTCAGCTCGGCGATGAGCTTCTTGATCGCGTCGCGCCGGGCTCGGACATCCTTGTAGCCGATCTGCTGGATGGCGATGGTGGAGGCGAGCTTGTCGGCCTCCTCGGCGATCGACTGGTCCCGCTCGGCCTCGGCCTTGGCCTGGAGGCTCACGAGCAGGCCGTAGCGCAGCTCCATGCCCGTGTCGTCCGTGGGGACCTTGTGGACATCCAGGGCCTGGCGGAAGGTCTGGATCGATTCGTCGATCCAGTTGATCCGCTGGAAGGCCTGCCCGAGGTATTTCAGCGACTCGACGCGGTGCTTCGCATCGTCCTGGCTGACCTGGAAGAGCTCGATCGCCTTCTCAGCGTCGCCGTGCTCGAAGTACCGCTTGCCTAGCTCGAACTTCAGCCCCAGGTCGGTCGGGTAGGCCTCGACCCGCAGCTTGTACTCGTCGATCTCCATCTGGGCGTACTGGGCCTGCGCCTGGCGGTGGAGCTCGGCGAGCTTGGGGTTGTGGGGGGCGGCCTGGGCATCCTCTCGGTACTTGGCGAGCTTGCGGGCGGCGAGGCGCAGCCGGAGCGTCCCCTCCATCTCGCGGAAGCGCACCTGCTTCGTGACCTCGAACGCCTTCTTGAGGACCTCGCGGGCGCGCTTCTCATCCTCGGGGCGCCCGCGCTCCATCAGGCGCTTGGCGTACACGCTGATGGCGGCGGGGTCCTCGGAGCGGGAGCGGTAGTCGGCCTCGGCCTCGGTGACGAGGCGGTCGAGGGCCTCCTCGGTCTTGACGATGCGCTCGCCCTCCTCGAGCCGGCGCTGCTTGTCCAGGTCGCGGATGTTCTGACGGAAGCCGCCGGCCTGCCCGGTCTGGTCGTAGCCGCCCTTGGCCATGGTCGCCTGCGCGGAGAGGTTGCGGATCTCGGCGGCGAGCTGGCCGTCGGTGGGGTCGAGCCGGACGGCGGCGTTCCCGGCCTCGACGGCCTTGTCGTAGGCCCCCACTTTCACGAAGTGCTCGATCATCTTCTTGAACAGGGATTTGCTCGGCTTCTTCTCGCGGGCGATGGCCCCCAGGGCCCGCTCGCCGATCCAGTAGGTGGGCTCGAGGAGGCCGAGCTTGCTGGCGTACTCCGCGGCCTTCACCGCGCTCGCGGCGTCGAAGGGGTCCGTGCCCCACTCCAGGAGCGCGTTCAGATAGCGCTCGATGTCCTCCCGGCCCTCGAACGACTTGCGGGCCTCCTTGCTGAGCTTTTTCTCCTCGGCGAGGAAGTACTTGCAGGATTCGAAGAAGGCCTCGAGGCCGCGCATGCTGGTCGGGTCCTGGCGGAGGCCCCCGAGCCAGAGCGTCATGGCGTACTCGTAGTTGGCGGTCTCGTGGGCGGTCTTGGCGTGGTTGAAGAAGTGGGCGGCCTTGTCCGGCGACGGCTGCGGCGCGCCGCCGCTGCCCCTGGCGGGGGGGCCGTTCTGGCCGGGAGCGTCGCCGTCTCCGGCGCCTTGCTCGCCGGGTTTCTTTCGTCCGAACAGGCCCAAGTTCATCGCCACTTGCAGGTGCTCCACGCGGGCCGCGGCCCGCGCGCGCCCCCGGCCGACTCCCCTGCCCCGACCCACCCCTGTCCCCCAGGGATGGGGATTGTAACCGCCCAGAGGGTGGGCGTCGCGCAGCGCTCTGTTCACGGGCAGGGGGCTGCGCCCGTGGCCCTACGATCGGCCCATGCCGGTGGGTCCCTCCACGCTCCGGATCGTTCACTACCCGGACCCGGTGCTGCGGCGCCGGGCGCGCCCGGTGACCGAGCCGGCGCCGGAGGTCCGTGCAGTGGCGCTGCGGATGCTGGAACTGATGAAGGAGGCGGAGGGGATCGGGCTGGCCGCGCCGCAGGTGGGCGTGCCGTGGCGCCTCTTCGTGGCCCACGTTCCGCCGGGTGAGAACCGCTCCCTGGAGAGCACGCCCCCGACGGCGATGGCGTCGCCGGTGGTGTTCATCAACCCCGTGCTGAGCGAGCCGGGTGGGTTGATCGAGGCCTACGAGGAGGGGTGCCTGAGCCTGCCGGAGATCACGGGCGATGTGATGCGCCCGATGGAGATCACGGTCTCGGCGACGGACCTGGAGGGGCGGGCGTTCTCGATGCGCGGGGCCGGGCTGCTGGCGCGCTGCTGGCAGCACGAGGTGGACCACCTGGACGGGGTGCTGATCATCGACCGCATGACGCAGCTGTCGCGCCTGAGGGCGCGGGCGGCCGTGCGCGGCCTGGAGAAGGGGATGTAGCCGTCCGGGCCCCCCGCGGCTCAGGGGCAGCCGGCGGCGTAGCGGGTGAGGAAGCAGCCGAAGTCGGCGACGTTGAGGACGGGCGCAGTCGTGGACTCGTCGCAGTTGGCGTACGGCTCTCCCGCGGCGTACCTCGTGAGGAAGCAGCCGAAGTCGGCGACATTGAGGACGGGCGCGGTGGTGGAGTCGTCGCAGTTGGCGTAGCAGGCCGGCGGCGGTGGCGGCTGGCAGGTCCAGCGGGCGATCCGGTTCACGGGCTGGCCGCCGATGGTGACGAACTGGCCCCCGACCCAGAGCACCCGATTCCCCGTGCCGTCGTCGAACTGGCGCAGCGAGAAGACGTTGTTGTCGATGGCGGCGGAGTTGGGGGCGCTCCAGGCCGTGCCGTTCCACTTGGCGATGCCCGCGGCAGGGATGCCGCCGACGTGGGTGAATCCGGAGGATGTGGGCGCGGAGGAGCCGATCCACATCGCGGGGCCCGTCCCGTCGTCGAAGATGGTGGCGGAGCGGATCCAGGCGCCGGCGCCCGACGCCTGCGTGGCGCCGCCGCCGACGCTGTGCCAGGCCGTGCCGTCCCAGCGCGCCAGGCCGTTGACGGTCACCGACCCGGCGGTATCGAAGCTCCCCCAGACGAAGACCGATTCGCCGGTGAGGCCATCGTTCCAGACCATGCAGCCGCTGGTTGCGGGCGACGGGCTGAGCGGGCCGAGCCCCGAGGGGGTCAGGTTGCTGAACGAGGTGCCATCCCAGCGAACAGCGCCGCGCGCGACGGGGGTGTTGTCGCCGAGGGTGGTGAACGTCCCGAAGATGTGGAGCTGGTTCTGGAACACGGTCATCGCGTTGACGGTGCCGGTGCCGAACCCGGGGCCGACCTGGACCCAGCTCGTGCCCGTCCACTTCACCAGGCGCAGGCCGGGGGTGGTGAACGAGCCGCCGACGTAGAGCGCGGGGCCCGTCCCGTCGTCCCAGACCTCGACCGAGCTGGGGGTCGAGCCGACGCCGGCGCCCAGGGCCGACCAGGTCGAGCCGTTCCACTTGGCGACGCGCGCCGCGGCCACGGTCCCGCCGCCGGCGGTGGTGAACGGGCCGACCACGAAGAGGGCGGGGCCGCCGCCGTCGTTCCAGATGACGAAGTCGTTCGCCTGGTTGGCGAGGCCGCCGCCGACGTCGGCCCAGGAGGAGCCGGTCCAGGTCCCGATGCGGTTGACCGGGGAGGAGAAGTTGCCGCACATGTGCAGCAGGCCGTTGTAGACCATGAGCTGCATGACCGAGCTGGAGGTCGGGCCGGGGGCGGACAGGTCCCACTGGCAGGTCTGCGCCAGGGCGGGGGCGGCGGACCCGGCGAGGGCGGCTAGGAGGGCGAGCGGTGAGAGAGCGGCGAGGGGAGCCTGGGGGCGGGGCATCGTGGAACTCCTGTGTCGGGCCGAGGTGTCGGACCGGCGGTTTCTGCGCTCCAACGTACTTGGAGGCTCGCGGCCTGTCAAGAGTTCCGGGACGTGTTCCGGAACAAATTCCTCGACAGATTCCCCCCGGTCTGGTACTCTCCAAGCCGGCCCATGCAGCTACCCGCTGATGCCATCCGCGAAGGCCCCGTTGCCCTGGGCCCTCCCTTTGAGGAGGATGCGCGGGCGGTGCTCGGCGAGCTTCGCCCGGCGCTGGCGGAGGTGCTGGAGCACCTCTCCCCGCCGGTGCGCCGGGCCTCCGATCTTCGCCGGCGCCTGGGCCTGAGCCACAAGGTGAGCTGGGGGCTCTTCAACGCGGCGACCGGCCGGGATATGCGGGCGCTGCCCTCGCTCATGCCGGGCGAGCGTGCGATGGAGGGCTTCCTGGGCGCGGCGGCCCGCCACGGGGTGCCCCCGGCGGCCGTGGAGCGCGCCCGCGCCGCGTTCCGGCGATTCGAGGAGATGGTGGACCGCGACGCCGGCAGCCGCGACGCGTTCGAGACGATGGTGTCGGGCCTCAGCGTCGCCAGCGACACCGAGGGCGCAGCGTCGAGCGCCGAGCTGCGGCACAAGCGGGCGGCCTTCCGCGCTGCGGCGCTCCTGTGGGGGCGCCAGGCGAGGGCCAGCTGCCTCGTGAAGATCATGCACCCCAGCGCGGGGCCGGAAGGGCGCGGCCTGCTCGACCGCGTGCTCATCCGCGGGCTGGTGGGCCTCCGGAGCACGCGTCGCGGCGTCCCTGCGCACACCGTGGCGAGCCACTGGAGCGTGCCGAACGCGGGGGACCCCGAGGCCGGCCCGCCCGAGCCGCTGGACGCGGGAAGCGGGCCGGAGGGGATCGGCCTGCTGCCGGATTTCTGCTCCCGGCCGCTCCCGGAGTTCCGGCTTGTCGAGAGCCGGCCGGGGCACTGCGCGTACGAGCTCGCCGGCGAGCGCCTGGGCCCGAGCGGCGAGGTGACCTACTTCGCGGCGAACATCTTCCGGGCCGACTCGGCAGCGCCCGGCAGCGCGCCGGGCGCGGAGGTGGGGCTTTCGCGGGCCGTGACCCTGCCGACGGAGGCCTACGTGGGCGACATTCTCATGCATCGGAGCACGTGGGACACGAGCCCGCCGGCGGTGCGGGTCTACGCGTGCCGGCTCGACGGCGTCATGGAGGACAGGCCGGGGGACCTGCTGAGGCTGAGCGAGGGCGCGGAGTACCTCGGGGAGGGGCCCGACGCCGCGAGGACGCCGCTGATCCCCCGCTACGCCGACCTGCTGACGCGCGCGATCACCCGCGCGGGGTGGAGGCCGGCGGAGTTCCGCGTGTTCCGGTGCCTCGTGCGGTACCCGGTCATGTACACGCGGATCAGGATGGTGCTGGGAGGCGGGCCCGCGGGGGCCGGGGCCTGAGCGGGCCCCCGCGCGGGTGGTGGCGGGTCGGGCGACCGGCTAGGCTGCGGGCCAGAGATGGACCTCGTGTACTTCGGCTCCGGAGGGTTCGGGCTGCCGACCCTGGCTGCGCTGGCGCAGCGGCACACGATCTGGGCTGTCGTGACGCAGCCGGACCGGCCGGCGGGGCGCGGGGGCGCCCTGACGCCCACGCCGGTGGCGCAGTGGGCGGCGGAGCACCTGGCGGGCGTGCCGGTGCTGAAGCCGGAGGATGTGAACGAGGCGGGGGCGTGTGCGCGGGTGCGCGGGGCGCCGGCCGCGGCCTGGGTGGTCATCGCGTACGGGCAGAAGCTGGGGCGGGCCCTTCTGGATGGGCGGTTCGCCACGAACCTGCACGCGTCGCTCCTGCCCCGCTGGCGCGGGGCAGCGCCGGTGGCCGCGGCGATCCTGGCGGGGGATGCCGAGACGGGCAACAGCGTCATCACGCTGGCGGAGCGGATGGATGCGGGGCTGGTGCTGGGGCAGTCGCGCCGGGCGCTCGACCCGGACCTGACGGCGGGGGAGCTTGCCCAGATGCTCGCGCAGGATGGGCCGGCGCTGGTGCTGGATGTGCTGGCGCGCCACGAGCAGGGGACCCTGGAGGGCACACCCCAGGATGAGGCCGGGGTCACCCTCGCCCCGAAGCTGAGCAAGGGGGACGGGACGGTGGACCTCTCGCGCCCCGCGGCCGAGTGCCGGGCGCGGGTCCACGGGTTGACGCCGTGGCCGGGGGTGGCCGTGAAGCTGGGGGGGGTCGAGCTGAAGCTCTGGCGGGTGCAACTGGCGGGCGGGGGTTCCGATGGAGTGGTGCCGGGGACGCTGGTCGATGTTCCCGAAGGGCTCGTGGCCTGCGGGGCGGGGACGCTGCTGAGGCTCGTGGAGGTGCAGCCGGCGGGGAAGCGGAGGATGGGGTGGGGGGAGTTCATCCGGGGGCACAAGGTGGCGCCAAGGGAGCGGCTGGTCAGCGCCAGGGGCGGGCAGGATGGGTGAGATGCTGACGCTGTGGGACCTGGTGAAGCGTGTGATCCATCCGGCGCGGGCTCCGGAGCGGGGGAAGGGCCGGGCGCAGGAGCACCGACCGCCCAAAGCCGCGGTCGGTGGCACGGGTGGCACGGGGGACCGGCCGCCCGGCGCTGCGGTCCGTCGCACCGCGGAGGAGCGGTACGAGCGGGTCACGCGGGAGATGTTGGCGAAGCACGGGATCCGCGTGCGGCGGTGGCGCAGGGCGATGACGGGGATCGCGTGGGAGGTGCGGTACCGGGATGGGACCGTCGCGAGGCTGATCGAGGCGCCGCGGCCGAAGGGGCCGATGTCGGCGGCGGTCTTCCTGCACGAGGTTGGGCACCACGTGATCGGCTTCGAGACCTACCGGCCGCGCTGCCTGGAGGAGTACCACGCGTGGGCCTACTCCCTGGCGACGATGGAGGCCCTGGGGCTGAACGTGACGGAGGGGGTGCGGCGGCGGATGCACCAGTCGCTGAAGTACGCGGTGGACAAGGCCCGGCGGCGGGGGCTGCGGGCGCTTCCGCCGGAGCTGGAGCCGTTCACCCGCCCGTGGGCGGGGGCCGGGGGCCGGCGTGTGAGGCGTCTAGCGGGGGCGCGGGGGTCGGCCCGGCCGCGGGGGTGAGGGGCGGGCAGCGCGGCGGGCGCGGGCGGGGGGCTGTTGACAGGGGGCAAAGTCGGTACACTGCGACGCGTGGCGCCCGCGGCCACACGTGTCTCGTGAACCGGCGCGGCTCTGCCCGGGCGGCCGCGGAACGGTTCCGGTATTCCCCGCCCTGCCCGCCCCGGGAAAGGGACTGAGGATCGTGACGAACATTTACGTCGGGAATCTGCCGTACAACACGACCGAGGGGGACCTGCAGCAACTGTTCGGGCAGCACGGGCAGGTGGCGCGGGCGAGCGTGGTGATGGACCGGGAGACGGGCCGGTCGCGCGGGTTCGGCTTTGTCGAGATGGCGAACGACAACGAGGCCCAGAACGCGATCAATGCCCTGAACGGGAAGGACTTCGGCGGTCGCCCGCTGGTGGCGAACGTGGCGAAGCCCCGCGAGGCCTCACGCGGGGGCGGGGGTGGGGGCGGCGGCTACGGCCGCGGTGGTGGCGGCGGGGGCGGCGGCCGCGGCGGGTGGTGAGCCGCGGGATGGCCTGATGCCTGAGGAGCCCGGCGTGCCCGGTGGTCGTTGGTGCGTGGGCTCGCTTTGCGCGCGGGCGGCGCGGTCCGGTTCCTCGGGCACGGTCTCAGTCGTCGGACCGGAGGGTGGCGACGAGGTCGGCGCGGCCAATGGGGTTGTCGGGGTCGAGGTCGAGCAGGAAGGCCTGACCGGTCTGGAACTGGGACTCGTGACCGTGGCCCTCGGTGAGGAGGCCAAGGAGCCCGGCCATCTGCGGGTTGTGGCCGACCAGCATGACGGGATCGGCGGCGTGGCTCTGGATGAGGGCCAGGGCGGCGGAAGGGGGGCGGCCGACCTCCAGGGACTCTGACTGCTCGAGCGGGGCGGCGAGCGCCCCGTTGAGACGCCGGGCGGTCTCGATGGCGCGGAGGATGGGGCTGGAGAGGATCAGAGCCGGGCGGTCGGGACGGCGGGCGATGGTCCGCCCGAGCCATTCGGCCTGCCGCTCGCCGCGGGGTGCGAGCGCGCGGTCGTCGTCGCGCCCGGAGGGGGAGCCGGATTCGGCTTTGCCGTGGCGGAGGAGCCAGAGGAGCATGGCGGGAGGGTACCGGCACGAATGAAGCGGCGAGTTCTGGTGCACCGAGCCCGGGCGGGCCGCCCCGGCTCATTCCGCCTTCGCGGCTTACTCAGTCTTCGGGCTTCTCGCCCTCCGGCGCCATCTTGACCAGCCGCGGTGTGAACTTGCCGAGGGTGCGGACGAGGTCGGACTGGGCGGCCATCACGGCGTCGATGTCCTTGTAGGCGTGCGGGCCCTCGTCCAGACCGGCGGACATCAGCTCAACCCCCGCGGCCTCGAGCTGCGGGCGCAGGTGCGACCAGCGGGTGGCCTCCTTGGCCTTCGTGCGCGAGAGACGGCGCCCGGCGCCGTGGGATGCCGAGTGGAGGGACGGCGCGCTGCCCAGGCCCTCGACGAGGTAGCCGGGGGTGGCCATTGAGCCGGGGATGAGGCCGAGCACGCCTGCGCCCGCGGGGGTGGCGCCCTTGCGGTGAACGATCACGTCCTGCTCCCGGCCGTCGATCGCGTGCCGCTCGCGCCAGGCGAAGTTGTGGTGGTTCTCGACTTGGAGGAGGACCCCCCCACCATCGCCCTTCAGCAGGCCGACATCGCGGGCGATCTTCTGGTGGATGATGTGGTGGTTGGCCCTGGCGAAGCGGCCCATGAGCTCCATGGCGGCCCAGTACTCGTCGCCTTCCTTGCCCAGGTCGAGCCAGGCGAGGTACGAGAGGTCCTTGGGCAGGTCCGGGTGCAGGGAGCGGGCGAGCCTGCTGTAGTGGTTGGCGACGGCGGCGCCGGGGCCGCGCGAGCCGGAATGGGAGAGGACGGCGAGGTAGCGGCCGGGCTTGAGGGGCAGAGAGGCAGGCGGGACGCCTGCCCCACCGTTGGTTTCCCTTGGGAACAACTCGAACTCGCCGAACTCGACGAAGTGGTTGCCCGAGCCGCTGGTGCCGAGCTGGCCGGTGGCCTTGTCCCTGAGCGAGCGGGTGACGGGCGTGATGCCCCAGTCCTCGTCGATGACGGGGTGCTCGGCGGGCTTGCGGAAGGCCTGGCCGGTCCCGAACAGGGTGTTGCGCTCGATGATGGTGCGGAAGCGCTCGCGGTCCTGCTGGAGGCGCTCCGGCGGCAGGTCGAAGACGGTCATCATCATGCGGCAGGCGATGTCCACACCCACGGCGTAGGGGATCACCGCGCCTTTGGTCGCCAGCACCCCGCCGATGGGCAGGCCGTAGCCGACGTGGGCGTCGGGCATGAGGGCGCCGGCGACGGACACCGGCAGCCGCATGGCAGCGGCCATCTGGTCGTGGGCGGACTGGTCGATCTCGGTGCCCCAGGTGGGGTAGGCGGCGGTCATGCTCAAGCGTAGGGACAAATCACGCGCCCGCTGACGGGGTAGCGGTCGCGGCGACGCATGAAGGGCATGGCACACGCACGCTCGATCCTGGCCGCGGCCGCCGCTCTCGTGGTCCTCCCCTCCGTTGCGCCGGCCCAGCCTGAGTACACGGTCACGGAGGTCCCGCGCCCCCCGAACACGCTGATCCTGTTCCCCCTGGCGATGAACAACCACGCCGAGGTCGTGGGGTGGGTGATGCTCAACGAGCCGGGCGGGCTCACCTATCCGTGGCGGTGGTCGGCGGCGAGCGGGACGGTGGTGATGCCGTCGCCCGCGGGGAACGGGCAGCGGAACCGGGCGGCGGACATCAACGACGCGGGCGTGATCGTGGGCGACGGGTACGACAACTCCGGCGGGCCGTGGGTCTATCAGAACGGGCAGTACTCGATCATCCTGCCTGCATCCGGCGAAACGAAAGGGCACGGGAACGCGATCAACTCGTCCGGAGTGGCGGTCGGGGCGTTCGCGGCGGGAACCGGGAACCGCTCGTTCATCAAGGCGCCGGGGGCGGCGGCGGCGGGGATCGACCCGCTGACAGACAACCAGGCGATCTCGATCAACGATTCGAGCGTAGTCGCCGGGGCGATCGGGGCGACGGCGGGGTTCGTATGGGATGAGGCGGGCGGGATGACGATGATCCCCGGGCTGAACGAGACGTGGACGCGGATGGGGGTGGCGAAGATCAACAGCGCGGGGCTGGTGCTGGGCAACTCGGCGCCCTACTTCGGCGGGAACACATCGGTGCCGTACCTGTACACGCGGCACGGGACGCCCCTGCCGCTGCAGCAGATCGCGGCGAGGACGCGGGGGCTGGGGCTTAACGACCTGGGGCACGCGGTGGGCGAGGGCCACGACAGCACTGGCTACCGGGGCTGGGTGTACACGCCGGAGCGCGGGATGCGGCTGCTGACACCGCTGATCGACCCGGGTCTGGGGTGGACGATCGAGACGGCGATCGACATCAACAACGCGGGGCAGATCGTGGCGCACGCCCGCAGGGCGGGGACAACCTACTCGCACGTGCTGCTGCTGACGCCGGCGCGGGCGTGCTACGCCAACTGCGACAGCTCGCAGTCGCCGCCGGTGCTGAACGTGGCCGACTTCTCGTGCTTCCTGCAGAAGTACGCGGCCGGGGATGCGTACGCCAACTGCGACGAGTCGGCGGAGCCACCCGTGCTCAACGTGGCGGACTTCTCGTGCTTCCTGCAGCGGTACGCGGCGGGATGCCCCTGAACCAAGGGCCGGGTCGATGCCGGTCCCGCGTGGGCGCCCAACTACTTGCGGCCGCCGCCCTGGCGCTGGCGCTCTTCCTCGCGGCGGCGTTTCTGCTCCTCGGCGGTGGTGGGCGTGGTGATGGCGCCGAAGCGGACGGTCTGCATGACGCGGTCCGGGGGCTTGGGGGTGACCAGCCAGCCCCAGAAGGCGGGGGAGCCGTAGGCGACGACGGTGGTCGGCGGGTGGAACTGGAAGGCGAAGGGGATGACGCGGTCGAGCTCGTCGTGCTCGCCGAAGAAAGGCCACCTCTGGGCGATGGGCTTGGGGCGGCTGCCGCTCTTGCGCATGCGGACGACATCGACGGGGACCCAGACGATCTTGCTGTCCTTGTCGAGGAGGGGGAACTCGACCCAGGCGCGCAGCTCGGCGGAGCCGCTCTTGCCGAGGAAGCGGTTCCCGGTCTTGCCCTCGCCGACGTCGTAGCCGATCACGGTGCGGGCGGGGAGGCCCGCGGCGCGGTACGCGGCGACGAGCACACAGGCCATGTCGAACTCACTGCCCCTTCCGTCGAGGAGCGTCTGAGGGGCTCCCTTGAGGTCGATGCCCTCGAGCTCGCCGGTGCGGTTGAAGTTGAGGCCATCGCCGGCGGAGGGGTTGACTGCGCGGAGCACTTCGCCCGCGAGGACCTTGGCGAGCATGGCCGGGGGGACGGACTTGGGGTCCTTGCCGTTCGTGGCCCGCCGGACGAACTCCTTGATTGGCGTCATGTCGTAGGGGCCCTTCGCCGGGTCCAGGTCGATCCAGTACTGCGGCTGCATGCAGGAGGCGGCGGGCTCGGGCCAGGCGTCGGGCCAGCCGGCGGCCATGGCGAGCTTCTCGTCGAACGTCGTCTGGTAGGCGGTGACGGGGAGCGTGACCTCGAGGGTCATCTCCTTGCCGGACCAGTCGCGGTGGGTCCACTTCCCGAGGCGGGCGCCGGCGGCGTAGTTGGAGAGCACCTCGGGGCGCTCGTTGACGGTGGCGTCGTTGAGCATGAGCCGGCCCTTGATGTAGGGGCGGTAGCGCTCCACGCCCTCGACCGGCTCGATCGGGGCGGAGATGCTGGAGGCGGTCTCCGGGATCAGGGGGAAGATGACCGAGACGGTGTCGAACTTGAAGCCCGTGGTCAGGGGCATGCCGTTGGCGTCCCTGGCGAACTGGTCGAGACGGACGTTGACGCGGGTGGTCAGGGTCCACTCGTGCGGCTTGACCCGCGCGACGATCCTGGGCTCCTCGGAGTCGCGCCCACGCTGGCCGCCGTACTGGGCGGGGGCGGGGGCGCTGAGCAGGGCCAGGGCGATGCCCGCGGCCAACCGTCCCGTCCACTGCGCCGTTGTCATGAGCGACTCCTTGCCTGGTCTGTTGTGCGTTCGAGCGTCGGTTGCCGGGGGCATTGTTCGCAGGTGGGAGGGCATTGGGTTGGGGGCGACTCTCGGGGGGGGGCGCGGGAGCGTGGAGCGGCGGGGTGCTGGCGGAAGCGCCCGCGCCAGGGCCGTGGTCCCGGCCTCGCTCACGC
>JBBDXI010000079.1:0-18810 GCA_040902425.1 Phycisphaerales bacterium | reverse complement strand
GCGCGGGCGCCTTGGGCTTCGCGGAGGGGGGCGGGGGCGGGGGGGCCTTGTGCGTCTTCGGAGCGGCGGCCTTGGGGGCCGGCTTGGCCGGCTTTCTGGCTGGTGGGGCCTTCCTGGCGGGCGCGTTGTGCTTGGGCACGGTGTTTCCTCGTATTCCCGGCCGAGCCGCGTACGGAGTCCGATCGGGCGGACCCCAAAAAGGTGGCTACATTAGTCGCAGCGCGGCCCACTGTCAAAGCGGGCGATCGTGAGGGGGCCCTCACCGCGTCGGCGGTTGCTCCGCGGCTTCAGGCCGAGGAGCCGACCGGCTCGGGCGCTGCCTCCTGCACCGAGCCGAGCTTGCGGAACCGCTCGTACCGCTGCTTCACCAGCACATCCGGGTCGATCCGCTTCAGGTCGTGCAGCTGGGCCACGATCCAGCGGCGGACGTTCTCCGCCGTCGCCGCGGGGTCGCGGTGGGCCCCGCCCAGGGGCTCGGGGATCACCTCGTCGATGATCCCGAGCTCCAGGTTGTCCTTCGCGGTCAGACGGAGGGCCCTGGCCGCGGCGGTGTTCGTCTGCTCGTTGGCCTGCTTCCACAGGATGGCGGCGCACCCCTCGGGGCTGATGACCGAGTACCAGGCGTTCTGGAGCATGGCGACGCGGTCGGCGACGGCGATGCCCAGGGCCCCGCCGGAGCCGCCCTCGCCGATGACCACGCTCACGATGGGGGTCCGCAGGCGGCTCATCTCGCGCAGGTTGACGGCGATGGCCTCCGCCTGGCCGCGCTGCTCCGCGCCGAGCCCCGGGTAGGCCCCCGGCGTGTCCACCAGGGTGACGATGGGCAGCTTGAACTTCTCCGCCAGCTGCATCTTGGCGAGGGCCTTGCGGTAGCCCTCGGGGTGGGCGCACCCGAAGTGGCAGGCGAGCTTTTCCTGCGTCGTGCGGCCCTTATGGTGGCCGACCAGCAGCACCTTGATCGACTCGATGCGGGCGAAGCCGGTGACGATCGCGGGGTCATCGCCGTAGCGCCGGTCCCCCTGCAGCTCGGCGAAGTCGCGGGCGAGGAGCTGGATGTAGTCCCGCGTCTGCGGGCGCAGCGGGTGGCGGGCGACCCGCACCGTGTTCCACGGGGTCAGGTGCTCGTAGAGGTGGCCCAGCGTCTCGTTCTGCTTGAGCCGCAGCGCCGCCAGCTCATCCTGGATGGCCCCGGGGCTCTGGGCCTCGGCCTCGGCGGGATCGACGCCGGGGAGGGGCTCGGCGGGCGCCGCCCTCAGCTTCGCCTCCAGGGCCTCGATCTGCTGCTCGATCTCGCGGATGGGACGCTCGAAATCAAGCTGGTAGAAGCTCGACATGCCCGGATTCTAGGGATTCCGGGCCGGCGGTGCCCCGTTACACCCGGGCCCCGCCAGCGCGGTACGCTAGTGCCATGGAGCACACCGCCACGCCCCTGCTCCTGGTCGGCGGCGGGAACATGGCCCAGGCGATCCTGCGCGGCGGGATCGACTCCGGCCTGCTCTCCCCGGCGCTGGTCGGCGTGCTCGAGCCCGATGCGCCCAAGCGCGAGCTGATGCGCGGGTGGGGCACCCGGCCGCTGCGGGGGATGGACGACGTGGCCGCCTGGCTCGCGGCGGCCGAGAAGCCCGACCGCGGCGCCCAGGTGCTCCTGGCGGTGAAGCCCCAGGCCCTCGGGGATGTGGCGGGCCCGCTGACCGCGGCCCTGGGCACCGGGCGGCGCATCGTCATCTCCATCCTCGCGGGCACCCCGACCGGCAAGGTCCGCTACGTGCTGCCCGGCGCGGCCGTGATCCGGGCCATGCCCAACATGGCCGCGAGCGTGCGCCGCAGCACCACGGCGATCGCCCTGGGGACGGGCGTGGACGACGGGGAGGATGCGCTGGCGGTGCGGCTGTTCGAGTCGATCGGCCGCGTGGTGCGGATCGACGAGTCGCTAATGGACGCCTTCACGGCCGTGGTCGGCAGCGGCCCGGCGTACGTCTTCTACCTGGCCGAGGCGATGGCCCGGGCCGGCGAGCAGCTCGGCTTCGACCGCGACACCGCCGAGTGGATCGCCCGGTGGACGGTCTCGGGCGCCGGGGCCCTGCTCGACGCGACCGACCAGCCCCCGGAGACGCTGCGCGCGGCCGTGACGAGCAAGGGCGGCACCACCGCGGCCGCGGCGGCCGTGCTCGACGAGGCCGGGGTGATCGAGATCTTCGTGCGGGCGCTGACGGCGGCCCGGGACCGCGGTCGAGACCTCTCCAAGGGCTGACTCAATCGCCCCTCCTCCTCTCTGCGCTCCGCCTCCGCGCCCGCCGCGCCTCGGCGCGCACTATTCAGAAATCCCGCCTCGCGAAAATCCGCAGCGTCACCAGCACCACCAGCAGCTCGAAGAGCAGCGAGGTCCCGATGACCCACGCCACCGAGCGCTCGCGGAGCACCTCGATCAGCCGCTTCTCCAGGGCCCGCTGGCTGATCTTGATGTCGTCGCCGGTCAGCGAGAACGGCGGGGGCTCCTGCCTGGGGCGGAAGCGGTCGTAGTCCTCGGTGCTCAGCAGGCTGCGCTCCAGCAACTCCACCGTCTCGGCGGTCTTCGGCAGCGCCGTCTTGACGTAGAAGACGTAGCGGTGGGTCGTCTCCATCCAGCCCGCGGTCCCGCGGATGTCCTCCAGCTGCTGCGTGCGGCGGCCGATCGCCTGGCCCGTGCCGTCCAGCGCGTTCACCGCGGCCGTGGTCCGCACGCTCCCGGCGTCCTCCTCGCGGGCCGCGACCAGCTCCGCTTCCTGCCGCGTCTGCTGGGCCTTGAGCTGCTCGATCATCCCCTCGGCGCGCCCGATCTTGAGCGTGCTGGTCTCGCGCAGCATGAGAAAGACCTGCTCCGTCGTGTGCACGCCGAAGAAGACGAACCAGACGAGCAGGGTCAGCAGGAGGGCCGCGATGGTCGATCGCGTGAGCAGCCCCAGCAGGGCGCACACGCAGTAGAGGTAGCTGAAGAAGATGACGATGAGCGGGATCGCCAGGAACACCCGCGGCTCCCACACGCTCCCCCGGATGCCGATGAGCAGGAACACGGCGACCGAGAACACCGTCACCTGCAGGGCCGCGAACAGCAGCGCCGTGACGTACTTGGTCAGGAAGAGCCGCATCCGGCCGATGGGCTTGGAGAGCGTCAGCTCGATCGACCCGCCGGCGATGAACTCCGGGATGATGCTGGCCGTCGAGACCAGGCCGAGGATCGTCGCGATCCACGCGAGCCAGATGGGTATGCCCATGGTCGCGAACGCGAACTTGTAGAGAACGGCGGGGGCGATGTTCTTGCTGTTGGCCCAGTCGTTGGGGATCTCCCACCACAGGATGGTCAATCCTGCGGGGCTCAGGCCCACCGCCGCGAACGCCGCCACCACCACGCCCGAGATCGCCAGCGTGATCCAGAACAGCTTGCGGGCGTTGAGCTCGCGGTAGGCGTCGAGGAAGAGCGCGCCGGTCTGGATCGCCATGCCGCTCATCGTGCCGCCCCCTTCCGGATTGTCGGCGCGGCCCCCGGCGCCAGCACCTCGCCCGTGGTCGGGTCGGTCACCGCCTGCATGAACAGGTCCTCCAGGGATGGGCGCGCCGAGCGGATCGAGCGGATCACCACCTCCTGCTCGCGCAGCAGGTCGATGATCGGCTGCACCCGGCGGGCCTCGGTCGTCCGGATGCGGACCCGCCCGCCGGCGGCCTCGATCGGGTCGCCTGTCTCCGTGTGGGCGATGCCCCCCCGGGTGAGGGCCGGGACGGCCCGGCGGATGGCGGCCTCTCCGGTGCCGTCGCCGTTCTCGACCTCGATCTCGTAGCACTGCTGGTCGCGGGTCAGCTCGTCGATCGTCCCCTGCGAGGAGACGACGCCCTGCACGAGGATCGCCACGCGGTCGCAGACCATCTCCAGCTCGCTCAGCAGGTGGCTGTTGAGGAAGACCGTCTTCCCGCGGCTCTTCAACTCCGTCAGCACGTTGCGGATGTCGCGCCGCCCGACGGGGTCCACGCCGTCGGTCGGCTCGTCGAGGACCACCAGCTCCGGGTCGTTCATCAGGGCCTGGGCGATGCCGACCCGCTGGCGCATGCCCTTGGAGTAGCTCCTGACGCGCTTCGTGCCCCACGCCGACATGCCGACCAGCTCCAGCAGTTCCCCCGCCCGCTTCCGGCGCGCTGGGCGCGGGACCTTGGCCAGGGCGGCGTAGAAGTCCAGCACCTGCGCGCCGGTGAGGTAGTCGGGGAAGCGGTGGTGCTCCGGCAGGTAGCCGACGCGCCCGAGCGTCTCCTTGTGCCCCACCGGCCGCCCGAGCATGGTCCCCTCGCAGCGGGTGGGGGCGATGACGGTCATCAGGATCTTGACCAGCGTGCTCTTGCCGGCGCCGTTGGGCCCCAGCAGGCCGAAGATCTCCCCCCGGTGGACCTTCATGGTGATCCCGCGCAGGGCCTGGATGCCGCCCCGCCGGCCGCGGTACGTCTTGGCCACGTGGGAGAGGTCCAGGGCGAGGGAGGCGGGGTCGGTGGTGAGGGTGGGGGTCACGGTCCAGAATGTATCGGCAAACGGCGGGCCGCGTTTCCCAACAGCGGCATCAGGGCAGCCTCCACGCCGCACCGCACTCAGGGCAGACGCGGCAGCCGTCCGGCTGGTCGGGCACGCCGCGGAGCGAGTACCCGCACGCTGGGCAGAGGCCCTCGCTGAGGCAACGCCGCAACACGGCGCGCAGCCTTCCCCGGCGGAAAGCGATCTTGCGGGCGATCAGGAGCGGCGCGGCCGCCGCGAACACGACCGAGCCGGTAACGAGGAGGCCCCGCGAGGCGCCCGAAAAAACCAGCACGGCGAGCGCCGCCAGCGACAGCCCCACGGTGCTCGCGACCGCACCGATCGGGCTCAGGTAGTAGAGGTCGGTCGCGAGCAGTTCCTTCAGTCCCGGCGAGGCGCCGCTCGCGGCCGCAGGCGAAACCAGACGCGCGGGCCGGCCGCGATGGTCGGCCAGCGGCGGGGGGTGGTGGCCGCTTCCGATTGCTTCAAAGGGCCCTGGCGTGCTCACGCAAGCCTCCACGCCGCGCCGCACTCGGGGCAGACGGTGCAACCATCAGACTCGACGCGGAGCCCACCGATGTCATAGGTACAGGCTGGGCAGCGGCCCAATCGCAAGACGGAATCCACAGCCCATCGATGAAAGCGCGGCTGCAAGAGGAACCATCCCAACCACGCGCCTACAGCCAATGCGAGGGGCGCCGCCACGTCGAAGACCTGCACCTTCGGCTCGCCGGATTGCCGAGCGAGGAACTGTCCCATCGAGAACTTGAGCGCGGACAGGCATCCCGCGGCGGCTGTGTAGAGAACCCAACACAGGTGCATCCAGGAGCTTGCGAGGACTAGTTGCGTGCGTGTCCGAAAGGGCGATCCCGGCGGCAGCTTGCTCCCGAAGCAGAGGCGCACAGGCTGACCACGTGAGTCCGCAAGCCTTGCCGGGCGCTGGGTCATCGCTTCCTCGCCACGGTCGGCGATCCTCATGGCTCCATTCTCCATGCCGCGCCGCACTCCGGGCAGACGCGGCAGCCGTCCGGCTCGGGGTTGAGCTCTGCCAGGCCATAGCCACAACTCGGGCAGAACCCCGCGGTGACCATCGCGGTCAGCGCGGTCCGCTCGAACCATGGCTGGATCAGGCGACGCACAACCAGGATCCAAGCGGCCGCGCCCACCGCTGTCCCGACAAACGCGATCGCCACGATGAGCGCGGCCAGTGGCATGGAAGCGATCGCCCGCCACCAGAGAATCTGCACGAGCATATTGAGGCTCGTTGAGATCGCCAGGCCCGAGAGGACTATGCCCAACAGATTCATTCCGCTCGCGCGGGCAACCCGGCCGCGGGCGCCACGCGGGGCTGTGCGCGGGATGTCGCCGACGCGGCACAGTCGAATGGGCTCGCCTCGGTGATCGGTCAGCCTGCCCGGAGAGCTCACGGCTCGAGCCTCCACGCCGCGCCGCACTCGGGGCACACGCGGCAGCAGTCGGCCTCAAGCGGGAGGGCCGCGAGTCCGTAGCCGCAGCCGGGGCACGTTTCCCTCCGCAGGGCTCGCTCCACTACGTTTCGGCGGAATCCAAGCATGACCACGTGTTGGATGGGAACCAGCGTGACCAGCACTCCAACGGCTGACCCGACGATCCCAAAGCAGTAGACGATCGGCTCCGGCACGTCGAGGATCATTCGCCGGCAGAGCCCCTTCCCCCAGGTGACGGCTGTTACCCCGAACCAGAGGCCGACAAAGCAGGTTGGCGGGAGCGCGGCTGTACGCCAGAGAAGGCCCTTCCAACCGAACCCGGCGAGGTCCTCCCGCAGTCTCACCGGTGCGTTGCGATGATCGCGCGGCGCTGGGGCGAGGAGGCTCATCGGTGACCGCGCTTCCTCGCCACGATGTGGAACACGTGCCAGTATTTCGGGTCGCCCAGGGCCGTCTTCCCGTCCCGCTCGACCTCGTCGAGCAGCTCGACCTCGAAGGGGGCCAGCAGGGCCTCCACCTGCCCGCGCGTGTGGTGGGTGCGGGTAATGCCCTCGGGCTCGGTCGCCCACGAGTCGAGGACGCCGAAAAGCTGGCCCGCGAAACGCCCGCCGGGGCGGATGGCCGCCACGATCCGTGACCAGATGCCCGGGAAGTCCGCCGGGTCGCAGTGGGGGATGGAGAAGCTGGCGTTGAGCAGGTCGCAGGGTGGGAGCGGGGCGGTCTCGAATCGGTCGATGCGAGTCCGTAGGCGCGGTTCGGCACGGGTTGCGGCCGGAGACGGCCGCGAACCCGTGGCACGCGCTTCCTCGCCCAAAATGGCCTCGGCCTGGGCCCGCAGCCGGTCGATCGCCTCCGGGGTGCTGTCGATCGCCAGCACTCGCCAGCCGCGCCGGAGGAGCTCCAGCGTGTCCCGCCCCTCGCCGCAGCCGAGGTCGATGGCGAAGCGGGGACCGGGTGGCATGGGCAAGCCGTCTTCGGCTTGCCCGTGGCTCAGCGCCGGTTCGCACGGGCAAGCCCAGAGCGGCTTGCCCATGCCACCCTCGAACCGCGCCAGCGCGCTCGTCAGCGTCTCCCGCGCCGGCAGGCCCGCCACCGCGTCGAAGTAGGCCTTCCAGGTGTCCGCTTCGCTCGGCATCGCCGCCCGTCCTCCCGTACCCTGCCATCCAATGTACGGGACCCTCCGAGACTTCGTCGCCGCCCTCGACCGCGAGGGCGAGCTGAAACGCATCGCCGCCCGGGTCTCGCCCATCCTCGAGATCGCCGCCATCGCCGACCGCGTCAGCAAGTCCCCCGCCCCGCACCTCCCCAGCCGCTCCGCCCGGCGCAACGACCCCCGCCACGCCCACCTCGGCGGCCACGCCCTGCTCTTCGAGAACGTCGAGGGCTCCGACATCCCCGTCCTGATCAACGCCTTCGGCAGCTACCGGCGGACGGAGATGGCCCTGGGGTGCGCCCGGGTAGGTCGGCTCTCCGAGCCGATTCCGTCGCCGAGTGTAGGCCCGGTGGGCCGACCTACCCACGAGCCCGACGGCTTCGAGGCCCTCGCCGAGCGCCTCGGGAAGATCGTCAAGCCCGAGCCCCCGCCCACCCTCCTCGCCAAGCTCCAGAAGATCCCCGAGCTGCTGGAACTCGCCAGGCTCCCCCCCAAGCGGGTCCGCTCCGGCATCTGCCAGGAAGTCGTCCTCACCGGCGACCAGGTAGACCTCACCCGCCTCCCCCTCATCAAGTGCTGGCCCCTCGATGGCGACCTCGCCTCGGTCGGCTACCCCCCCGGCATCAACCACGGCATCCCGGGTGTCGAGACCGACCCTGACTGGCTCCGCAGCTACGGCGGCCGCTACATCACCCTCGGCGGCATCCACACCATCCACGCCGACGACGCGGGGAACCCGAACCCGCAGAGCCGCAACGTCGGCATGTACCGCGTGCAACTCTTCGGCAAGCGGACCATGGCCATGCACTGGCACATGCACCACGACGGCGCGCGGCACTGGCGCTCGTGGAAGGCCAAGGGTGGTTGGGGAGGGGGGGGCGAGCCGATGCCCGTCGCCATCGCCCTCGGCGGCGAGAGCGTCCTCCCCTACGCCGCCACCGCCCCCATGCCCCCCGGCATGACCGAGCTCCTCCTCGCCGGCTTCCTCAACCGCGGCCCCATCCCCCTGGTCCGCTGCAAGACCGTCCCGCTCGACGTCCCCGCCAACTCCGAGATCGTGATCGAGGGCTTCGTGAGCCACGAGGCTGGCGACCCCGGCTTCGACCCCCGAGCCTCTTCACCTCATCACGCCATCACGTCATCACCTCATCATCATCCGCTCGGCCCCGGCGCCCTCTTCGAGGGCCCCTTCGGCGACCACACCGGCTTCTACTCGCTCCCCGACCGCTACCCCATCCTGACGGTTACCGCCATCACCCACCGCCGCGACCCCATCTACCCGACGACCATCGTCGGCCTCCCGCCCCAGGAGGACTACTACCTGGGGAAGGCGACCGAGCGGCTCTTCCTGCCCCTCCTGCGCACGATCATCCCCGACATTCTCGATTACGACCTGCCCATGTTCGGGGCCTTCCACAACTGCGCGTTCGTGAAGGTCCGCAAGGAGTACCCCCTCCAGGCCCGCCGGGTCATGCACTCGGTCTGGGGGGCCGGGCAGATGGCCTGGACCAAGACGGTGGTCGTCGTGGACCACGATGTCGATGTCCACGACACGCCCGCCGTCCTCCGGGCCGTCGGCGAGCACTGCTTCCCGGCCCGCGACAGCGAACTGGTCCGGGGGCCCCTGGACATCCTCGACCACGCCGCCCCGTTCCTGGGCGCGGGCGGCAAGCTGGGCCTCGACGCCACCCGCAAGCGGGGCGATGCCGAGACCCACCGGGCCCTGGACCCGCTGGCCGCGGAGTTGTGCGCGGCCGGCCCCATCGGCCCCGTCACCGGCGATCCGGCCCGGGCGGCCGAGGCACGCCTCAAGCAGATTCCCGGCGTTCTCGACGCCCAGGTCCCCGATGAGCTCGGGGGCTGGTGGCTCCTGGTGCGCGCTTCCAAGGACCGTCACGGCGATGGGCGCCGCCTCATCAAGGACCTCGGCGGCCTCGCCGGGCAGATCGCGCTCCCGCGCTGGACCGTTATCGTCGGGCCGGACGCCGACCCGGCCAACCTCACCGACCTCCTCTTCCACTGGCTCGCCAACTCCGCCCCCGACCGCGACCGCCACCTCAGCCTCTGCGGCCGTCGCGTCGCCTTCGATGCCACCCCCAAGCTCCCGGGTGATGAGCACCACGGCCAACCCGTGCGCGACTGGCCGCCGATCATCCGCATGTCGCCCGAGATGCGGTCGCGGATCGACTCGCGCTGGCATGAGCTTGGACTTTGAGCGAAAGCGCGGTATGGTGTCGCGCGGCGCCCGCGACTGAACGCCGAAGAAAGTGCTTGCCTCCGGCGACCGATGACGCTTTAGTGTTGTGGGGCCCGGCGCAACGGACAGGCGCCGCGGAGAGGCCGGAGGGGGGCAAGGGGTTGGCCGGGGGGTCAATCGGGCGCGCGGGTCGGGCGCACCCAGGGTTCGCATGAACATCACGGTCCTCACGTATCTCGAGTCCGAACGATCCAAGACCTGGGATGTCGTTGTGGACCAGGTGGCCGCGGAGCTGCGGGCCGCGGGCCACGACGCCTCGATCCTCGCCATCCACTCCCACCTCGACAAGCTGCTGGATGGGCTGACCCGCCCCCGCCCGGACCTGGTCTTCAACCTGATGGAGATGTTCAACCGCGACTACTTCGGGGATGTGGATGTCGCGGGGTTCCTGGACCTGCTGGACCTGCCCCACACCGGCGGGGGGGCGGGGGAGCTGTATCTCCAGCAGGACAAGTCAATTACGAAGAAACTGCTCGCCTCCGAGGGGATCAAGTACCCCCGGTACATGGTCGTCGCCCCCGGGGCCGCGCCGGACTCCCTGGGCGACCTCCGCCCGCCGCTGTTCGTCAAGCCCCTGCGGACCGACGCCTCGATCGGCATCAGCGAACGCTCGATCGTCAAGGACTTCTCCTCCCTCGTGAAGCAGGTCCGCTCGATCCACGAGAAGGTGGATGACGCCGCCCTCGTCGAGGAGTACATCGACGGGCGCGAGTTCTACGTGAGCGTCCTGGGGAACAACGGCGACCGCCTCGCGCTCGCCCCCGTCGAGCTCGATTTCTCCGGCCTGCCCGAGGGCTCGCCCCGCGTCGCCGACGCCGCGGCCAAGTGGACCCGCAGCAGCGCCCGGTACAAGGGCACCAAGTCGGTCATCGCGAACCTGCCCGGGGATGTGGACGACCAGCTTCGCCAGACAGCGAGCGCGGCGTGCAAGGTGCTGGAGGTGCGGGACTACGGTCGCGTGGACATCCGCCTCACCGATTCGGGCGAGGTGTACGTGATCGAGGTCAACGGCAACTGCTACCTGGAGAAGTCGAGCGAGCTGTCCATGGCCGCCAAGGCGTCCGGGATCGAGTACCACGACCTCGTCCTGCGGATCGTGGACACGGCGATGGCCCGGTACAAGGACAAGAAGATGCGGCGGCCCAAGCGGGCGCCCCTCACGCCGCCGCCGCCCCCGCCCATCCCCCAGGCGCAGGCGGCCGATCAAGCCAAGTAGCTCAGGCCCCGGTCTTTCAGGCCAGGTAGCTCCCCCCGTGGACGTGGTTCATGGCGAGGGCCGTCACCAGCGTGGTGACCGCCATCGACGCCTCCTTCTCGCGGTCCTCGGGGTAGACCTGGTTCAGCTTCTCCGCCAAATCCGCCAGGTGCCGCACCAGCGTGCGGGTGTGCTCCGGGAAGTGCCCGGTCCAGCGGAAGACGTTGGCCAGCAGGTCCCGCTCCAGCCGCCGGATCAGGGCCGCCGCCGGCCTCCGCGGCGCCTGGGATGACCCGTTCCCGGCGGCGTCGGACTCGCCCAGGTCCTCGAAGATCGCCCGCAGGGCGCCGGCCAGGCCCGGGGGCATCTCGCCGTCGGCGGGGTTCTCGCGCTGGTAGAACTGGTCGAGGGTGTAGGGCAGCGTCCCGACATCCTCGTCGCTGTCCGAGGCCGTGACTTCAGGGTCCCGGGTCCGCAGCTCGGCCATGATCTGGTCGCAGTACTCCAGCTTCGCCATGGCGCTGGGCCACCCGGCGTACTCGGCCTTCCAATCCCGCTTGGGCGTGATCCAGACCGCGAACGTCTCGGCCCAGTCCTCATCGGGATGCTTCTGCGCATACCAGCCCGGGAGGTGGCGGACGTAGCGGCGGCTGAAAGGGGAGGGGCGGTACTCCTCGAGGTACGGCTGGGTGATGGACCCGAAGAGGTTCACCCACTCCTCGCGCTCGTAGAGTCGGTAGGCGTAGTTGACGATGTGCCCCATCTCGTGGCGGAGGTAGCGGAGGATGTCCGGTTGGCTGAACCCCTCCACGACGCCCATCTTCTCGGCGTGGATCTCCGTCAGGTCCGGGCGCGCGAGGTAGAAAGGGATGGCCATGGAGACCGTCCCGAAGGGGACGCCCCACTCCGTGCTCAGGTAGAACTTGGGGCGGAGCTTGATCCCGGCCCGCCCGAGCTCGGCCTCGAAGGCCTTGATGATGGGCTCCAGGCGCGTGCCCTCGATGGTCAGCCCCAGGTCCTTGATGGGGGTCTGGAGAGACTCGCGGAACGGTGTTCTGGCGGTGGCCGGGGGCATGGCCCGCGATCGTAGGGAAGAGGGGGGGCGCCACCGGACGCGAGTGTGGGACGGGAACCGAGGTCGCCCGTGTTACCGGCCCTGAGCGCCCGCCCGGACGGGCTCTGAACGGGGGGACCCCCGCTTGGCAGGCTGGGAAGCGGGCTGGACCTGCCCGACCCGGGTCGAGCCCTTGGACCCCGCCGCCAGCCACCGATCGATCAGGACCACCACATCTTCGTGGAGTTTGAGCGCCTGGGGGAAATCCCTCTCCTCGAAACCGTTCACCATGACGCTGAACGCAACCCGCCGGCCGCTGGCCGGATCGGTGAGGTAACCGGAGAGGCACCGGACGCGGTCGATCTTCCCGCTCTTGGCCCGCAGCACCGTCCGCAGCTTCGCCTCGCCGAAGCGGCTGCGGAGGGTCCCATCGCCGGGGGTGGCGAGGGAATCGACGAACGCCTCGCCGAAGCGCGGGTCCTTCTGGAGCGTCTCGAGCCAGCGCGTCAGCGTACGGGGGGCGACCTTGTCCTCGCGGCTCATCCCCGAGCCGTCGGCGACGACGGTGGACGCCGCGTACTCGGCCCCCAGGCGCTCCTTGATCGTCATCCGGACCACCGAGGCCCCGTTGGTCCACGAGCCGGGCTCCCCGGTCACGTCGTGCCCCAGCCGCTTCAGGAGCGCCTCGGCGTAGAGGTTCTGCGAGTCGTTGTTGCACCGCTCCAGGACATCGCGGATGTGCGTCGTCACCGCGGCCACGCTCCGCCCGCTCAGCGACTCGCCGGGCTCGGCCAGGCGGACGAGCGGGAGGACGCTCTGGAGCTCATCCCTCCCGAGTCGGGCGCGGTCGGCCTTGGCGGGCACGGGGCCCACGGCAACCCCGCTGCGCGGCAGCTCGGCCGCGATGAGCTGCCCGACCAGCAGGGGCACCTCGTGGAGCGTGATGTCGATGGGGACCTTCGCGGGGAAGCGGACCTCGCCCATGAGGGTGAAGCGGTTGGTCCCGCGCTCCCGCGATAGCCAGACGGAGTTGCGCCCCTCGGCGACCGTGCGGGCGCGGTTCTGGATCTCCAGCCAGGGGGCGAACGGCTCCAGGGCGATGGTGGGGGGGCGGCCCGCCCCCTCGCCCGATGGCGAGGGGAACGCGTAGAGCACGTTGGTGTGGAAGTTCAGCCCGGCAACCTGGGCGCAGTAGTGCTTGTCGAGCTGGTCCGCGGGCCAGGAGGGGTGGACGTACTCGCGGTCGAAGATGCGGTCATCGACGATGACCTGGCCGATGCGCTCGACGCCCGCCTGCCTGACGGCCCCGGCGAGGGCCTCGACAAGGCCCTCCACGCTCATGCGGGGGGTCATCTGCTCGAGGATCACGGGGTCGGCCAGGGCCGGGTCGCCGCTGCCCATGACGATGAGCCGGTCGCCATCGACCAACAGCTCGGTCCGGAAGACGAACTCCTCCCCAAGGACCAGCAGGGCCGCGCCCGTGGTCAGGAGCTTCATGTTGGAAGCGGGGATGAGGGCGGCCTCGCCGCGGTGGTCCGCCAGCGTGCGGCCGGAGGAAAGGTCCAGGATGCTGACGCCGACGCCGGCGCCGCCGAGCTTGGACCCGGCGATCAGCGCCTCGACGCGCGCGTTGAGCTCCTGGGCGATGGCCGCCGGCGGGGCCACGAGGAGCCCGAGCCCGGCGGCAGCGATCAGGAGCGGGGCCCGTCCGCCGCGGCGGACCGGTATCTGGGCGTTGGGCATCGAGGGAATCTCCCCACCCGCGCTGGCGGGATCGAGAGTGGGATCGGCGATCGGGGGTGGGCCCCTGCACAACCCGAACCGTACCGGACGTTGTCGGGGGCGGGTCAGGCGAGCGCGACCAGGGTGCCGTGCCGCCGGCGGGCCAGCACCAGCAACTCCTCGGTCAGCGTCTTGCTGGTAAGTTCCCACGTCGGCCAGAAGACGCCGGCGACCTGGCTGGCGTGGCTGACGCCCTCGCGCAGGACGCGAGAGTGCTTCCGCGCGTCGAGGGCCTCGAGCGCGAGGCTGGTCACGGGCATGGCGAACAGGGGCTTGCCGGGCTGGGGGACGAGGTAGGCCCAGGGGCGGTCGTTCTCGCCCTCCATCGAGTAGCCGAAGGTCCAGCGCCAGGGGATGCCGCGCCACGAGAGCGATTCCTCGACCGACTCCAGCGCGAGCATGTGTTCCCGGACCAGGTCGAGGAGTCGGCGCTGCTGCGTCCCGAACGCGCAGAGCAACTCGTCGCGCGATGGGAGCGCGAAGCGGTCTTGCCATGCCGGGCGCACTCTGGACCCTCGACGGGGCATCGCGCGGATGTCCTCCTGCACTTCCAAATGTCTGTCAGACCGACGGTTGCATTCAAAAGTGTATCAGAAATACACGGGGCCTGCACCCAGGAATCGGGGCAGCACTCCGCCAGAACGGCGGCACGCAGTGTAGGGGATAGTTCGGTGTTTGGCAAGAGGAGCGAGTGCTGGTAGGCTTAGCCGGGCACACGGAGGGCACGAGTGGCGCAGGATATCAACACACCAACAGGTCCTGAATCGCTCGATTCGCTCGCCACGATGTCCGTCCTTGTGGTCGATGACAACGAGCCCAACCGGGAGTTGATCCAGGCCTACCTCGAGGACCTGGACTGCGAGGTCCGGGCGGCCGCCGATGGGTCCGAGGCCCTGCGCGAGGTTGAGGCCCGCCAGCCGGACCTGATCCTGCTGGATGTGATGATGCCCCGTATGAGCGGGTTCCAGGCCTGCTCCCGGATCAAGGCGAGCCCCCAGACGCGGGACATCCCGGTCATCATGATCACCGCGCTCAACGAGGTGGGGGATGTGGAGCGGGCGGTGGAATCCGGGGCCGACGACTTCCTGACCAAGCCGGTGAACAAGCTCGAGCTGCTGGCGCGGGTGCGCTCGCTCCTGCGGGTCCGGCAGCTCAAGCGGCAGCTCGACCGCACCCTCGAGCAGATGCGGCGCATGGGCGGGCAGTCGGGGGGCTGAGCCCGTCCGTTCGCGCCCCGGGGGGGGTCCGCAGTCCGGTAACGCGGAGTGAAGAGGGGGAAACCCTGCGGCTTGAGGTGCGCCCCGTTCGTGCCGATGCACCGAAGCGGTCCGTCCGATCACCGCCAGACGGGGCTTATCTCATGGCGACAACCACAGACCTCTCAGTGCGCCAGCACGAGCGCCACTCCTGCGATGCGCCGGTGCGCGTCTACGTGGCGCAGGCGCACGCCGAGGCCGTCAAGCTCGCCAGCATCGGGGCCGACGGGCCCGCGACGCGGATCGTCGACTACAGCAACGGCGGGCTGGGGCTGCGCTCCTCCGTCTACCTCCCGCTCACCTGCATGCTCCGCCTCCGCGTGGGGATGGCCGCGGGCGGGCACCTCGAGGTGGATGTCAAGGTCCAGCGGGTGGTCATGTCCGACCGCAAGCCCACCTTCTACGTGGGCACCGCCTTCGAGACCGGCACGCCGGAGCACCAGAAGACCGTCGCGGCCGTCCTGGCCGCGCTCCGGGAGAGCTCGCCCCCGGCGCCCAAGGAGGGCCCGCGTGCTTAGGCAGATGGACTTCGTGGTCGCGTCGCTGGTGGAGGCGGGGCTCCTGTCGCAGGAGAACCTGGAGCGCGCTACGCGCCACGCGGCCGAGAAGCACCTGCCCGTCCCTGAGGCCGCGGTGGACCTGGGGCTGCTGAAGTCGCGCGAGGTCGCCATCGCGCGGGCGGGCGTCTGCGAGTGCCCGTTCGTGGACCTGGGGAGCTACGAGATCGATCTGCGCAACGCGGCGCTGCTCCCGCGCTCGGTGGCGGAGCGGCAGCTGGCGTTCCCCCTGTTCAACCTGGGCCGCAGCGTGGCGGTCGGCATGGCCGACCCGCTGGACCTCAAGTCGGTGGACCGGATCCGCTCCCTGCTCAAGGCCGACCTGGAGGTTGTGCTCTGCGAGCCCGAGCCCTTGCGGGCGCTGATCGAGCGGGCCTACTCGCTCACCGGCGGGCGGGCGGTCGAGGTCGTCTCGGAGGCCGCCGAGGGCGGCGCCCCCCCGCCCGAGGACAGCGAGCCGATCGTCGCGGCGGTCAACCAGATCCTCATGCAGGCGATCGAGCAGAACGTCTCGGACGTCCACATCAGCCCCGACGACCGGGAGCTGCACCTGCGGTACCGCATCGACGGGGCCCTTCAGGTCCGGCAGGGCCCGCCCCTTTCCAGCCACAGCGGCCTGGTCCAGCGCCTGAAGGTCATGTCCAACCTCGACCTGACCCAGACCCGCCGCCCCCAGGACGGCAAGTTCCGCTTCGCCTCCGCGGGCAAGCAGGTGGACGTGCGCGTCAGCATCATCCCCACCGTGTGCGGGGAGAACGTGGTGCTGCGGCTGCTGGCGTCGGGCTCCACGCTCTCGAGCAACTTCAAGGACCTGGGGTTCGCGCCCCAGGTCTCGGCCCGCCTCGAGGAGATCATCGAGCGGCCGCACGGCATGGTGCTGGTCACCGGGCCCACCGGCTCGGGCAAGACCACCACGCTGTACACGTTCCTGCGGCGCCTGAACACGCCCGACCGCAACCTCGTGACCATCGAGGACCCGGTCGAGATCCGGCTCTCGGCGGTCCGCCAGGTGCAGGTGAACGTCGAGGTCGGCATGACCTTCGCCGGCGCCCTGCGGTCCATCCTCCGCCAAGACCCCGACATCATCCTGCTCGGCGAGATCCGCGACGAGGAGACCGCGCGGATCGCCGTGCAGGCCGCCCTCACCGGCCACCTGGTGCTCTCGACCCTGCACACCAACGACGCCCCCGGCGCCCTGGCCCGCCTCCGCGACTTCGCGGTGCCCAACTTCGCCATCAACGCCTCGCTGGTCTGCGTGCTGGCCCAGCGGCTGGTCCGGCGCGTCTGCGCCGAGTGCGCCTCGCCCACCACCCCCGACCCGCTGCTGCTCCGCAAGTTCGGCGGCCAGAAGGAGGGCGGCCAGTTCCGCAAGGGCTCCGGGTGCCCCCGCTGCCTCTCCAGCGGCTACAAGGGTCGGATCGGCGTCTACGAGCTGCTCGACCTCTCCCCCTCCATCCAGGAGGCGGTGGACGCCGGCGCCTCCAGCGCCGCCATCCGCGTCAAGGCCCTCCGCGAGGGCATGCGCCCGCTCTGGCAGGACGGCTACGAGAAGGCCAGCGTCGGCCTGACCACCATCGAGGAGGTGGTGCGGATCGCGGCCGGAACCATCGAGCCCGACACCGTCCACACGGGGGCACACCAAGAGATGAGGCTGAGCGCATGAGCACATTCTCCTTCAGCTACACCGCGGTGGACCGCAAGGGCGAGAAGTGCAGCGGCGTCGCCCGGGGCGCTTCCGAGGTGGACGCCTTCCGGCAGATCACCGCCGCGGGCCTCACCCCCGTCAAGATCCGCCAGGTCCGCACCCGCAGCAAGTCCCGGGGCGTGGGCCTGAAGGACGTGGCCCACTTCACCTACCAGCTCTCGGTGCTCATCAGCGCCCGCGTGCCCATCGGCGACGGCATGAAGAGCATCGGCGAGCAGGAGCCGCCCGGCAAGTTCCGCGACGTGATCTTCCAGATCGCGGCCAAGATCGAGGCCGGCGGGCGCATCGCCGAGGCCATGGCCGAGCACACCGACGTCTTCGGCGACCTGTACATCCAGACCGTCCGGGCCGCGGAAGAGACGGGCAACATGGTCAAGGTACTCGAGTACCTCTCGGACATGCTGGAAAGGACGCTGGAGACCCGCCAGCAGGTCCGCAGCGCCCTGATGTACCCGATGTGCGTGGTGGGGACGCTGATGCTGGCGGTGACGTTCCTGATCGGCTTCGTGATCCCCAAGTTCGCCAAGATGTTCCAGGAGAAGAACGTCGAGCTGCCCATCTTCACCAAGCTGCTGATGTGGTTCGGCCAGTCGATGCAGGCGTACTGGTACGTGTACCTGATCCTGCTCTTCGGGGCGGTGGTGGGGGTCCGGAAGGCCTGGCGGACGGAGAAGGGCCGCTGGATGATCGAGGACTGGCTGCACAAGGTGCCGGTGCTCAAGGACATCATGATCGGCGTGGCGGTGGCGCGGTTCTCGCGGGTGTTCGGGCTGTGCCTGAACTCCGGGCTGGGGCTGATCGACGCGCTGCACATGGCCGGGCGGGCCTCGGCCCGGGCCAGGCTGATCCGGGACACCGACCGGATGATCGAGCAGGTGCGGGCGGGCGGGCGGATCTCCAGCGTGCTGGTGGCCTGCCAGTACATCCCGCCGTTCGCCAAGCGGATGCTGACCAGCGGCGAGGAGTCGGCCGAGCTGACCAAGATGTGCTCGGTGATCGCCCGCCACTACGAGCGGGACACGGCCGCGCTGACCAAGAACATCTCCACGATTATCGAACCCGTCATGATCGTTCTGATCGCAGGGGTTGTGCTGATTGTGGCGCTGGCGATCTTCCTGCCCATGTGGAACATGGTCAACCTGATGGGGTGACCCACCGATACCGCTCAGGCACGAGGGCGCCGCCGAGTGGGCGGGCCGGCCCGCACACGTCCGTTCGGTCCAGACAAGGAGCACGCCGATGAACCTCGCCGTCCGTCGCACCCCGGTCCACAGGGCGTTCACGCTGATCGAGCTGATCGCGGTGATCATCGTCCTGGCCATCCTCTCCGGCATCGCGATCCCCAAGTACATCGATTACGCCGACCGGGCCAAGGAGTCCAGCTGCAAGGGCACGCTGGGCGCCACCCGCTCGGGCATCGCCAACTTCTACGCCAACAGCGCCGTCACCGGCACCCCCACCTACCCGACCCTCGTCCAGCTGCAGACGTTCGGGGCCGCCGGCGTCATGCAGGAGGCGATCCCCCCGAACCCCTTCGTGACCGGCGCCACCGCGACCGATATCGCCGCGGCCGTCTGGGCCGCCACACCCCCGGTCTCGGGCACCAACGGCTGGAACTACGACGCCAGCAACGGCAAGTTCTGGCCCAACAGCAACGTCCTGGGCGAGAACGCCTGGTAAGCACCGCACGAACCCACCGCGCACCCGCGCCGATCCAAGGAGCAAGAGCAATGACCGCGACCGTCCGTCACCCCGCCGCCCGCGCCTTCACGCTGATCGAGCTCATCGCCGTGATCATCGTGCTGGCCATCCTCTCCGGCATCGCGATCCCCAAGTACATCGATTACGCCGACCGGG
>JBBDXI010000078.1:6955-19491 GCA_040902425.1 Phycisphaerales bacterium | reverse complement strand
CCCCCCACCCGAGGGACCCGGCGAGGTCGCGGATGGACTGCTCGAGGGGGATGCGGGGCGCAAAGCCGATGGCGGCCTTGATGCGGGCGAGGTCGGGCTGGCGCTGGCGGAGGTCCTCGAAGGCGGGGCCGTAGGCCTCGGCGTAGGGGAGGAACTTCCTTCCCGAGCGTGAGCCGAGGGTGGCGGTCACCAGGTCGGCGAGGGCGGCGATGGTGATGGGGCGATCGGAGCCGAGGTTGAAGATGCGCCCGTGGCAGGCGGGGGCGGCGAGCATGCGGGGGAGGGCGGCGGCGACATCGCGGACATCGCAGAAGCAGCGGGAGGCGGACCCATCGCCGAAGACGGTCAGGTCGCGCCCGGCGAGGGCGGCGGCGACGAAGCGGGGGAGGACCATGCCGTAGTCGCCGACCTGGCGGGGGCCGACGGTGTTGAAGAAGCGGGCGACGACGGCGGGGAGGCCGTGCTTCTGGTGGTGGGCGATGGCGAGGTACTCGTCGATGGCCTTGCTGCACGCGTAGGACCAGCGGGGGACGGTGGTGGGGCCGTAGTGGACGTCGTCATCCTCGGAGAAGGGGCTCTTGGCGGCCTTGCCGTAGACCTCGGAGCTGGAGGCGATGAGCGTGGGCGGGCGGGCGCCGGGCGGGTGGGCGTCGGCGAAGCGGAGGAGGGCGGCGGTCTGCTCGACGTTGGTCTCGATGGAGCGGATGGGGTCGGCGGTGATGAGGCCGACGCCGACGGCGGCGGCGAGGTGGTAGACCTCGTCGAAGGTCTCGCCCTGGCCGAAGGCCGCGAGGGCACCGGTCAGGTCGGCCTCGAGGAAGCGGAGGCGCTCGTGTGAGGCGGGGAGGTTCTGGCGGCGGCCGGTGGAGAGGTTGTCGACGACGGTGACGTGGTCGCCGCGGGCGAGGAGGGCGCCCGTGAGGTGGGAGCCGATGAAGCCGGCGCCGCCGGTGACCAGCACGCGGCGGGGCGGGCGGCCGGCGGGGGGGGTGGACGGTGGGGGGGTCAAGGGCTGTCCGGTCAGGCGGGACGCCTGCCCCACTGGGGACCTGGGGCGGGCTGGAGGGGCTATTCCTTGCCGTTCTGGTAGCTGTGGCTGGCGCGGATGTTGCCGCGGAGGTAGCCGCCGGTGGCGCTGCGGACGGCGTTGACCAGGACGCCGAGGAAGTCGGTGCGGGTCTCGGCGATCTCGTTGCGGAGGCGTGCGACGAGGCCCTTTTTCTCGCCCATGGCGCGGACGACGAGCATGGTGGCGTCGCAGCGGTTGGCCAGGCCGACGGCGTCGCCGGCGACCATGGCGGGGGCGACGTCGATGAGGACCAGGTCGTACCGGCCGGCGGCCTCGCGGAGGAGGTCGGTCATCTTGGAGTTGCTGAGGCGCTCGAAGAGGCGGTTGTCGGCGGAACCGGCGGTGAGGACGTGGAGGCCCTCGGTGGCGGTGGTCTGGACGGCCTCGGCGAGGGTGGCGGCGCCGGTGAGGACATCGGAGAGGCCCTTGCCCTCGCGGGCCTCGAAGATGCGGTGGAGGGCGGGGCGGCGGAAGTTGGCGTCGATGACGAGGACCTTCTCCTCGGCGAGGGCGACGGAGAAGGCGAGGTTGCAGACGACGCTGGTGGCGCCGGAGCCGGGCATGCCGGACATGACCAGGAGGGTCTTGTGGCCGGCCTGCTGCATGCGCTTGAGGACGGCGGCGCGGACCTGGCGGTAGCTCTCGGCGAGGATGCCGGAGGGGAGGTCGCGGAAGACGGTCTCGACGCGCTGGGGGGCGCCGGGGTCCTCGCCGGCGTGGGGGACGATGCCCAGGACGCGGGTGCGCCCCAGGGCGGCGATG
The DNA here is from genome assembly GCA_040902425.1 of Phycisphaerales bacterium. Lineage (GTDB taxonomy): Bacteria > Planctomycetota > Phycisphaerae > Phycisphaerales > UBA1924 > JBBDXI01. The sequence continues at coordinate 17,660 of JBBDXI010000078.1, read as the reverse complement.
TCGGCGGGGGTCTTGACGCGCTGGTCGACGATCTCGATGAGGACGACGACGCCGACGACGAGGCCGACGGCGAGGATGGCCCCGAGGGGGATGAGGATGGTGAGGCGGGGGAAGGTGGGCGAGGGGGGGATCTGGGCGTCCTGGTAGAGGTAGACGCGGTTCTGGCGGGTGCCCAGGTCGAGGCGCTGGAGGTCCTCCTGGAGGCCGGACTTGGTGGCGGTGAGGCGGTCGATCTCGGTGCTGAGGTCCTTGACCTGCTGGAGGATCTGGGTGAGTTCGCCGGCGCGGGCCTTGTGGATCTCGAGCTTCTTGAGGAGGTCGTCCTCCTGGGCGTCGAGCATGGAGACCTGGGAGTTGTACGTCTCCAGCTCGGCGTCGAAGGCCTGGCCAAGCATGCGCTGGCGCTCGGCGTCGAGCTGCTGCTGCTGGCCCTCGAGCTCGCGGCGGCGCCGCTGGATGGTGCGGTGGTCTTCGCTGAGGGACTTGCGGAGGGCGGTGAGGTGGGCCTCCAGCTCGTTGATGGACGCCTTGATGCGCTGGATGCCCTGCTCGTCATCGACCCGCTTGCGCATGGCGTCGGGGTAGGTGAGGGTGGGGGCGTCGCGCTCGGCCTGGAGGCGGTTGCGCTGGACGACCATGGCCTCGCGCTGGATGCGGACGTCGACGAGGCGGTCCTGGATGTTGCGGATGGCGGTGTTGGCCTCGTTGAGGTGCTCGTCGAGGGACTCGACCTTCTGCTCCTGGAGGATGCGCTGGCGGTCCTTCTGCTTGTTCTGGATCTGCACGCCCATGTCCTCGATGGAGCGGGTGAGGGAGGAGCGGCGGTCGGTGAGGTCGCCCGTGGCGGTGAGCTGGCGGTCGCGGGCGTAGGCCTGGCCGACGACGCGGGCGACGGCGGTGGCCTCGACCTTGTCGCGCCACCAGAAGCTCATGCGGATGAAGTTGGACTCGCCCAGGGCGCCGGAGCTGAGGTTCTTCTTCAGGGCCTTGGCCGCCAGCGTGGTGTCGAGGGCGGCGCCGACCATGAACTGGCCGGACCACTTGGGGGCCTCGCGGATGAGGCGGGGGTCGTTGACGGCCTTGTCGATGATGCGGTCGGAGTTGAGGACGTGGACCTCGGTGGCGATGAAGCGCTTGAGCTCCTCCTCCGAGCCCATGGCGGGGTTGCCGTGGCCGCGGTTGTCCTCGAGGGGGAAGACCTTGTAGAAGATCTGGGCGGTGTAGATGGGGTAGGTGTAGAGCAGGGCGTAGTGGGTCACCGTGCCGAGGAAGACGCCGGCGGCGGCGGCGGCCATGAGCAGCCACTTGTACTTCTTGACGAGCTTGACGGGGTCGACGACGGGCGCGGCGGCGAAGGCGGCGCCGGGGGTGGAGGGCGCGCCGGGGCGGGAGAGGGGGATGGCGGGTCGGCTGGTAGGGATGGTGGCCATGTCGGGTCTTTCGTTGATGAGCGGGCGCGTCAGCGTGCCTCGATGTCCTTCTGGAGGTCGGCGAACGAGGCGGTTTCGTCGGGCGTGAGCGAGGTGAGCTCGGCGGCGAGCTCGCGGAGCATGCCGAGGATCCCGGCCGCGCCGGATGTGTCCCCCATTTCCAGCTTCCACCGGCCGAGCTTGAGCATCAGCCTGAACTTATCGGCGTCGTTGCGGGAGAGCCTGAGGGCGGTGGAGGCGGTCTGGATGGCCTTCTCGCGCTGGCCGAGGCGCCAGTAAACGGAGGCGGCGGTGTCGATAATCTCGAGGCTGGCCGGGGCGGCGGCGAGGGCCTTCTCGGCCATGGCGAGCGCTTCGGCGGGGCGGTTGAGCTCCTCGGAGAGGATATAGGCCGTGTTGTTGTTGAGCATGACGTCGTCGGGGGCGACCGCCAGGCCGTGACGACCGACGGCGACCGCTTCCTCGAACTTCTTGTCGCGGGTGAGCGTGGTGGCGGCGGCCATGGCGGCGTTGTGGCGAACGCCGGGGTCGCGGGCGCTGGCGGCCAGGGCGCTGAGCTGGCGGACGGACTCGGCGCGCTGGGGCGTGTCGTCGAGGAGGGCGACGGCGCGGCTGAGGGCGACCCACTCGGCGAGTGACTCGTGGGGGCGGAGGGCGTCGACGAGGGCCACGGCGGCGACCGGGGAGCCGACGACGCGGCGCATGCCCTCGAACCACTGGGTGAAGGTCTGGGGGTCGCGGACGAGGTCGAAGGCGGCGAGGAGGTCGGCGCGCATCTGCGGCTCCCGGGACTGGAGCTTGCGGACGGCGGCGCGGGCGAGGAGGAGGCGGATGGACTTGTCCACCTCAAGGCCCGGGGTGGCGAGGATGCGCTCGGCGTCGGCCAGGAGCGGGGGGACAGCGCTGAGCATGGCGTTGAGGCAGAGGGCGGCGGCCTCCTCGCCGGGGGCGAGGGCGAGGACCTGCTTGTAGAACTCGGCGGCGCGGGCCCATTGGCCGGCGCGCTCGAAGCGGGCGGCGGCGGCGGCGAGGTAGCGGGCATCGCCGGGGCGGAGCTTGGCGCCGTCCTCGGCGGCGACGGCGGCGTCGCGCTCGCGTCCCTGGGCGAGGAGGCGCTCGACGAGCTCCCAGCGGAGGTCGTCGAAGGTGGGGAAGGCCTTGACGGCGGCGTCCCAGTCCTTGAGGGCGTCGGCGTAGCGTTTCTGGCCCCAGGCGACCTGGGCGCGGGCGCGCAGGGCCTGCCAGAACGAGGGGCTGAGGCGGATGGCGGCGTTGAGGTCGGCGACGGCGTCGGAGCTGAGCGCGGGGTCGGCGAGGGAGAGGCGGGCGCGGTGCAGGTAGGGGGCGGGCTCCTCGGGGTAGCGGGAGATGGTGCGGTCGAGCAGGTCGCGGGCGTCGCGGGCGCGCCCCAGGGCGCGGAGGGCGGTGGCGCGCTGGGCGACGAGCTGCATGTCCTGCTCGGCGCCCTCGCCGATCTGGGAGAGCATGGCCTCGGCGTCGGCGCTGCGGCCCTGGAGGAGGAGGCACTCGATGAGGCTCTTGCGGATGGCGAAGCGGGGGTCGGCAATGCCGGCGTCGAGGACCTTTCGGAAGACGGCCTCGGCCTCCGCGAAGCGGCTCTGCATGATCAGGGTGTCGCCGATCTCCAGGTCCACCGGCATCGTCTTGGGGTCCTGGAAGGGGGCGGCCTGGCGCATGGAGGCGAGGGCGGCGTCGGGCTGGCCGGCCTGAAGCAGGAAGCGGGAGATGTGCATGTGCCCCGCGGCGCGCTCGGACTCGGGGAGGGCGGCGACGAAGTCGCCGAGGAGCGTGGAGGCGCGGGGCAGGTCGTTGCGTGCGGTGTGCCAGCGGGCGTCGAGGAGGGCGGCGTTGATGGAGTCGCGGGTGGACCGGAGCGAGTCGATGAGGGCGCGGGCGCGGTCCCAGTTGCGCTCGCGGATGAAGAGGTCGGCCAGGGCGCCGGTGTTGCCGGCGTTGGCGGGGTCGGAGGCGAGGACCTCCTCGCGGCGCTCGCGGGCGAAGTTGGTGTTGCCGGCCTCGGCCTCCAGGTCGAGCCACATGTTGAGGAAGAGCGGGTCGCGGCGGGCGAGGGACTCGGCGGCGCGGGCGGCGCTGAGGGCCTCCTGGCGGCGCCCGGTCTGGGCGAGGGCGGCGACGTGGAAGCGGATGGAGACGATGTCGGCGGGGTTGAGGTCCACGGCCTGGCGGTAGGCGGCGACGGCGTCCTGGCCGCGCCCGAGCCGCATGCAGGCGTCGCCGAGGAGGCGGAGGAGGGCTGGGGTGGCGTTGCCGCGCTTGGCGGCGCGCTCGAGGAGGGCGGCGGCGTCGCGGAGGTTGCCCTGGCCGATCTGGAGCCGGGCGCGGTAGGTGTCGCCGTCGGCGCTGTCGGCGTTGAGTTTCGCGGCGTGGTCGGCGAGGCGGGCGGCCTCGGGGAGGTCGGGCTTCAGGAGGGCCTCGACGAAGCGGGACTCCAGGACGCGGGGGTCGTCGGGTGCGATGCGGGCGGCCTCGTCGAGGGCGGCCCTGGCCTCCGCGGGCTTGTCGTAGGACTCGTAGATGCGCTTGCGGTTGAGGGCCATGTCGAGTGGGGTGGCGCCGCTCTCCTCGAGGGCGGCCAAGGCGCCCTCAAGGGAGCCGGTGACCTTCATGCTGCGCTGGACAGCCTTGAGGCCCTCGTCGGCCGGGTGGAGCGCGATGCCCTTAGCGAGGAGGCGTTCGGCGGCCTCGCGCTCGCCGGCGTTGAGGCGCAGCTGGACGGCGGCGCGGACGAGGCGGGGGTCGTGGGCGTGGCGCTCGAGGGCGGCCTCGACGAGGGCGGCGGCGGCGCGGGCGTCGCCGAGGGTGGCGCCGCTGCCGCGGGCGAGGGCCTCGGCGTCGAGCAGGACGCGGATGACGGGGTCCTCGGTGCGGCCCTGGAGGAGGGGGAGCCGGGCGCCGGCGACGGCGTTCTGGGGGTCGATCTCGAGGACAGCGCGGTAGAGCTCGGCGGCGGCGGAGCGGTTCTCCAGGGCCATCTCGACGCCAGCGAGCGCGACCATGATCTGAACCGCGCCCGGCCGCTCCTGGAGGACGAGGCGGTAGGTGTCGCGGGCCAGGCCGAGCTGGGGCGGGTTGAGCATCATGGCGATCGAGGCGATGAGCTGGTGGGCGTCGGCCACCTGGTCGCGGATGTCGCCGGGGGTGCGGACGAACTCGGTGAGGGCGGCCTGCGCGCCGCGCAGGTCGCCGGAGACGAACATGATCTTGGCGTCGATGTAGATGAGCTCCGGCGAGCGTTCGGCGACGTCGCCGGCGAGCTTGGCGCGGTAGGCGCGGGCGCTCTCCATCGCGGCGGGGCGCTGCTCGGCGGTGGCGAGGGCGGCGGCGCCGACGGCGAGGTTGGCCTGCTCGAAGCGGGCCCGGCGCTGGGTTTCCATGAGCGTCAGGCCGCGGAGGCTGACGGGCCTCCGCGCGAGCTCCAGCACAGCGCCGTGGACGGCGATGGCCTCGTCGAGGCGCCCGAGGGCGGCGAGGTTGCGGGCGCGCAGGACGAGCAGCTCGGCCTGGTCGGGGTGGGCCGTGAGCACGTGGTCGAGGACCGCCTGGGCGTGCTCGGCGCCGGCCTGGCGGTCGAGCATCGGCGCCAGGCGGATGAAGCGCAGGACGACGGGCATGCGGAGCGCGTTGGCGTCGGTGGCGACCAGCGCCGCGCGCACCTCGGCCACGCGGGGGCGCAGGGCGTCGAGGGCGACGGCGCGAGCCTGCCTCTGGCCGGCGATGGTCCCCGTGGGGTCCTCGGCGAAGTCGGTGGCGCCGGCGTCGGCCATGAGGCGGATCATCATGACGCTGGGATCGCCGGGCTCGGCGGCGACGACGGACCGGACGACGGCGGCGGACTTCTCGAGCAGGGCGCGGAGCTCGTCGCGGTTGCCGCCGGCGCGGGCGCGCTCGGCGAGGACGCGGTAGATGTAGTCGAGCTGCTCGGCGGCCTCGAAGTCGCGGGGATTGGCGGCGAGCGCGGCGGCGAGGTCGGCCTGCGCGGTCTCGAGGCGGTCCCTGGGGACCTCGGCGCCGACGGCCATGAGCCCCGCGGTGGCCAGGCCCCGGAAGCGGCGGACCTGGGGGGGCTGCTCGGGCTCGACGCCGGCGAGGCTGGCCTCGACCTCCTGGACCAGGAACTCCCAGCTCTCGCGGGACCGCCCGTACGCGCTGACGTGCTCGAGGAGGGCCTGGAGGTAGTCGCGCTGCGCCTCGGTGTTGTGCCGCTGAAGGCGGGCGAGGGAGTTGAGAATCCCGTAGAGGTACATCTGGTACTCGCCGGAGTACTCGGTGTCGCTCTGGGGGACCTTCAACTCCCGGGCGGCGCGCCACTTGGTGAGGTAGAAGACGTTGGTGCGGTCCTTGTGGACGGCGACGGAGTAGAACTCGTCGGCGTCGGCGATGGCGCCCTTGGCCAGGGCCTCATCGCCGAGGCGGATGTAGCGGTCGGCCGACTTGCCCTTGACGTAGATGAAGACGCCCGCGGAGAGCGCGAACACCAGCACCAGCGAGAGCGAGAGGATCACCACGAAGCGGATGTTCACGCGGGAGGCCATGCGGGTGCTTTCCTGGGGCCCGGCTGAGCGCCGGGGCGGTACTCACCTACGGACGGGGTCCATGCCGGGTTTGGCGCGCGCTGGGTTATCGGGGGGCCACTCGCCCCGCTCGACCTTCACCCAGTCGGGAACACAGGTCATCAGCTCGCCCAGCAGGTCGGACAGGAGGTCGCCGGAGGCCGCGGCCAGCTCCTCGGCAGAGGCCAGATCGGACGAACCCACCTGGATTTTGAGGTAATAAGCGTATTCGCTCCGCAGGTCGAAGGCCTTGAGGCGGACCCCCTCAGCGCTGGAGACGGGCTCGCCGTTGGCGATGAAGAAGTACCCCTCAAGGCGCTTTCCGCCCCTGGGTCCGGAGAACTCGGTGATGCGGATCTGCAGCGGGGCGCCGGGGGCCAGGCCGGTGGGGAGGTTCACGCGGCGTCCCGGGCCGGCCGTGGAGAACTGGTGGGAGAGCCGGATGGTGAAGACGCGCCCGGCGAGGGATTCCGGGAGGTCCTGGGCGGGGAGCCAGGCGGACTGGTCGAGGGGCATGTCCAGGACCCAGGGGCCGCCGGTGATGGAGTACCCGCCGCCGACGAAGCAGCGGTCGGGGACGTGGGGGACGGTGTCCACCATGCCGGTGTAGTACGCGGCGTGGATCTGGAGGGCGCGCGGGGGGCGGCCCGGCCGGGGGGCCCTCTCGAGGTAGACGCGGGTGAGGTAGTTGTCGGTGCCGAGCTCCTCGGCGACGTCGGGGCGCTCGATCTGGTCGGCGCCGACGCGGACCCAGCGCTCGGTCTCGGTGGGGATGGCGCGCAGGGCGCGGTAGGGGGAGCCCTCGGCGTAGATGGGGCGCTTCTGGAGGACGACGCGCATCATCGTGAGCGCGGTGCCCATGCCGGCGGCGCTGGCGCCCAGCACGGCGAGGGCGACGAGGAAGGCGGGGTTGCGGAGGGAGCGCCAGTTCATGCGGGGGCCGCCCCGGGGTCGTCCCGCACGATCTTCTTGAGCGTCCACAGGACGAGGAGGAACAGGAGCAGGCCGGGGATCAGGAGCAGCTGGCCCACGAGCATGTGGGCGCCGCCGGTGGAGAGGTTGGGGTCGGCGAGCGACAGCAGGCCGAGCACGGCGACGCGCCCGACGTTGACGGCGGTGGCGACGGGGGCCGCCAGCAGCAGCAGGGCGATCCGCTGCCACCAGTGGCGGCAGCCGAGCAGGGCGGTGGCCCCGGCGAGGGCGAAGAAGGCGACGACCGTGCGCATGCCGGCGCACTGCTCGGCCACGTTCAGGGGGATGCGCCCGCCGGCGGTGCCCATCTCGATGACGGTGCCGCTGAGCTCGACGCCGAAGCCCGCGCCGGCGCCGATGACGCTGAGGATGGCGTACGCCCCCTGCGAGGCGATGACCTGGAGGGGCGCGGTGAGCTTGATCATCACCGCCTCGGAGATGGTGATGCCGAAGACCAGGTAGGCCAGCGGGAGGAAGAGGGGCGCGAAGAGGCGCGGGCCGAGCATGAGCAGGACGAGGGACATGAGCGTGAGGAGCATGGCCCAGCCCTGGATCATGTGGCCGCCGGTGAAGCGGGTGGCGACGAAGAAGAAGTAGGCGCCGATGCCCAGGATGAAGGGCGCCAGCGCGGGCCAGAACCGGCGCGCGGGGAGCGCCGCGATCTCGCGCCGGCGCTGCCAGATGAGGTAGCCGCTGATGAGCGGGACGACGTAGGAGTGGCCCCAGTCGTCCGGGGCGCCCCAGCTGTGGCGGTGCTGGAAGTGGAACCAGCGGTAGAAGAGGGCGGCGAAGCCGGCACCCAGGAGCAGGGCCATCACCAGGCCCTCGGTGGTGAAGAGGCCCATCAGGCGGGCCTCCGCGGCGGCGGCGCCCGGGCGGGGCGCTGGGCGTGAGGGCGGCGCGGGGCGCGCCGGGGGCTTGGTGACGGCGACGCTGGTCACGTCCGAGGGGGCTCCGGTTGGCCGCGCGGGTGGGGCGTACTACGCCCGCGATGGCGGGCGGTTCGGGAGGTGGGAGGTCCCCCGTACCGCGGCCATTGAAGGCGCGCCGGCGGCGCGTGCTCCCGGGGCTATCGGCTCAGGCTGTCGGGGGGTGCGCCGAAGATGTCGTTGCCGAAGTTTCGATCGGCGACGAAGCCGAACCCGTACGAGGCCCTAAAGCCGTTGCGGATGACGGCGAGGGGCGTGGCCCAGAAGTTGGTGCCGACGTTCACCCGGTCGTTGCCCTTGAGGAAGATGTCGGGGTGCGTGCCCTCCTCGATGGCGCGGAGGTTGACGCGGACGAACCCCTGCTGCTCGGGCCCGGTCATGCGGACGATGTCGACGCGCTCGGGGACGGCGATGCCGTTGAGGCCGCCGGCGGAGGCGATGACGCGGGTGAGCGTGAGGCCCTCGGTGTTGCCGTAGGCGCCGGGGCGGGCGACTTGGCCGGAGAGGTAGATCATGCCCGAGGGGGAGGGCGGGACGCGGATGACATCGCCGGGGCGGATGACGACGTTGTAGCGGGCATCGCCCATGGCGACGCGCGCGGTGGGGACGCGGATGATCCGCTGGGTCATGGCCATCTGCGGCGGCTGGACGGCGCTGCGCGGGCCGGCGGGCGCGCCGGCGGGGCGCACCTTGACCCATCGGCCCTGGATGTTGACCCAGGTGCCGTCGGTGGCGTCGGGCGGCGCCGTGGGTGCGGCGGCGGGCTGGGCCCGGTCGGGGCCGATGAGGTCGATGGCGGGGCGGCCGGTGGGGGCGGGGGCGCCGGTGGGGGCGGTGGGGGCGGTCGGCGCGGGCGCGCCGGTGGGGCCGGTCGCCCCGGTGGCGCCCGTGGGCCCGCCGAGGCGGTCGATGATGTCGATCAGGCGCTCGCCCCGCACGCCGGGCATGGGGGGCTGCTGGGCGCCATCGCGCGGGGCGGGGGGCGTGGGCCGGCCAGCGGCCTCCTCCGTGAGGGGGACCTGGCGGATGATGTAGATGTAGGGCGGGGACTCGGCGAAGCCGCGCGACGCGGTGAGGGCCTCCAGCAGGCGGTAGTCGGCGGTGGGGATCTGATACTGGCCCGGCTGCACCACGCCGCCGAAGATCGAGAAGTGCTGCATCCGCGGGCCGACGACGACGACGAAGGCCAGCGGGTCGGCGATGAGCTCGCGCATGGCGGTTTTCACCGCCTCGGCGGCCTCGCGGGAGGTCATGTTGTTGATGTAGACCTGGCCGAGGACGGGCAGCTCGACGAAGCCGCGGGTGTCCACGATGCGGTCGTACTCGCTGTAACGTCCCTCGTCGGGGATGTCAGCGAGCGTGATGATCAGCCGGTCGCCGGGGCCGATGCGGTACTCGGCGACCTCGGGGACGAGGTCCGCCGGGGTGATGTCGCTGTACTCGACGAACTCGCTGTCGCTCCCCTCGACGCTCTGGAGCTGCGTGAGGATGGGCACGCGGGTGGGCGTGTGCTCCCACCGGCCCACCACGCTGGGATCGAAGAGGAACGAGTCGGTCTCGGTGCACCCGCCGAGCGGCGCCGCGGCCGCGGCCAGCGAGAGGATCAGCAGGCGGACCCACCGAACGATGGACGATCCGGATGTCGGCGTCAGACTCAAGACCCGGCTCCTTGCAACCCCCTCGAAACCCGGCCAGCGCCGGGCGCCCTGGAGAGCACGCCGATGCGCCGGGGCGTCAACCTAACAGCGCCGGCGCGGGCGTTCAACATACGGGGGCGGCGTGCGCGGGTTTGCGCTCCGGCCCCGGCACGGACTCTTGAAGGCCTCCGGCACAAAGTCGAGCCCGTCCGCCTCGGATGAGCCGGTGCTTTTATCGGCCGCTGTCCGGGGGCGGGTGAGCGGCTGGGGCGGGATTCCGGGCGCGCCGGACTACACTCCCCGCGCATGCCCGACGCCGCCCCAGCCCCCGAAAGCCGAGCCGTTTCGCCCGCGGCGGCGCGCCACCCGCGCCCTTTGGGCGGCGACCCCATGAAGCGGATGGAGCGGCCGCTGGTGAGCCTGGGGGGGCTCATCCTGAACAACTCTTCAGGCCGGGGCGAGCAGATCGCCCCGAAGCGCAAGCCGCCGTGGCTGAAGGCGCGCGTCCCCGGGGGCCCGGGGTACACGCGGCTGAAGTCGATCATGGATGAGCACCGGCTTCATACGGTGTGCCAGGAGGCGGGATGCCCGAACATGGGGGAGTGCTGGGCCCGGGGCGTGGCGACGATCATGATCCTGGGGGACACGTGCACGCGGGCGTGCGGGTTCTGCAACGTGAAGACGGGGCGCCCGGGGGCGGTGGACCGGGATGAGCCCCGGCGCGTCGCCGAGAGCCTGGCGCTCATGGGCCTGCGGCACGTGGTCATCACCAGCGTGAACCGCGATGAGCTGGCGGATGGGGGCGCGGCCATCTGGGCCGAGACGATCATCCGGGCGCGGGAGGCGTGCCCGGGGATGTCCATCGAGGTGCTGATCCCGGACCTGGAGGGGAACTGGGGGGCCCTGCAGATGGTGATCGAGGCGCGGCCGCACATCATCAACCACAACCTGGAGACGGTGCGGCGGATGTACCCGGCGGTGCGCCCGAGCGCGAAGTTCGACCGGTCGCTGGAGCTGCTGCGGCGGGTGAAGGAGCAGGGGGGCGTGGCGAAGACGGGGATCATGGTGGGGATCGGGGAGCGGGACGACGAGGTGCTGGCGCTGATGGATGAGGTGCAGGGGGCGACGCGGGCGGGGGGCGATGT
>JBBDXI010000078.1:3095-6945 GCA_040902425.1 Phycisphaerales bacterium | reverse complement strand
ATGTCGGATGGCGGATGTGGGAGCCGCGGCGTCAGTTCCTCACATCCGACATCCGACATCCGACATCCGACATCGAGGTCGTGCGACATCCTGACGATCGGGCAGTACCTGCAGCCGACGCGGAACCACCTGCCGATCCACCGGTGGGTGACGCCGGAGCAGTTCGACGGGTTCAAGGCGGAGGGTCTGCGGCGGGGGTTCCGGGTGGTGGAGAGCGGGCCCCTGGTGCGGTCGAGCTACCACGCGGACCACCAGGCGGAGTCGCTGACGGACATCCTGGGAACACGTGCGTGACCGGCCCTGGCTGGCAGGAAACGCGGCGGGATGCTCGGCGCATCCGGGTCGGCGCGGTACGCTGTTGCGGAAGTACCTAGGAGGTCCACCATGCGCTTCTCGCTCCGCCATGCTTCGCTGCTCCTGTTCGCCGTCGCCGCTCTCGGCGGGTGCATGACGCCGAGCGTCCACCCCATCGCCACGGCCGATCGGGAGGTCTCCGACGAGCGCATCGTCGGCGCGTGGCTGCAGGAGGACGGGAAGATCACCTACACGGTGACGAAGGCCGACGAGGGGTACCGGCTGCACGTGGGCAAGAAGGCCGAGAAGCCGGGGGAGAAGCCGGTGGATGCGGCGCTCGATATGCGGCTGGTGCAGCTCGGCGCTCACCGGTTCATCGACGTCAGCGCCCCGGGCGCGGAGCGGCACGGGATGGGGGAGAAGCACGGCACGTTCTTCATCCCCACGCACATGTTCGCCCGGGTTGAGGTGGTTCCCGACGGGGTGACGGTGTGGTGGATGAAGGCCGCGTTCCTCCGGCAGGCTATGACCGACAAGTCGATCGCCGCGACGCCGCTGGATGACAAGGAGCACGGGCCGGTGCTGATCACCGCCGAGACCGAGAAACTCCAGGCCTTCCTGCGCACCCACGCCGAGAACGACGAGGCCTGGGAGAAGGTCACCCTCACCCGCGTGAAGAGCGACCCGGCGCGGTGATCGGCGGGCGCGGCAGCGCAACCATCTGCGGATGTCGCCACGGCACATCCGGGACCTGGTGCGGGCGGTGGAGCGGCGCGACGCGGTGACGGCGGCCCACACCTGGCGGGTGGTGCTCTACGCGAGGCTGGTGGCCGGGGCCCTGGGGGCCGACCACGACTTCATCCGCCGGTTCTCCGTGGCCGCGGCCCTGCACGACGTGGGCAAGCTCGACATCCCGGCGCGGATCCTCCGCAAGCCCGGGGCGCTGACGGCGCGGGAGCGGGCGATCATGCAGAGGCACGCGCCGCGGGGCGAGCGGCGGCTGGCGCGGATGGGGGAGCGCGACGGCCTGGTCCTGTCGCTGGTGCGCTCGCACCACGAGCGGTGGGACGGGGGCGGCTATCCCGACGGGCTCGGGGGTGAGGCGATCCCCGAGCACGCGCGGTACTTCGCGGTGGTGGACAGCTTCGACGCGATGACCGGGCGCCGCCCGTACCGGGCCCCCGGTCCCGAGCCGGCGGCGCGGGCGCTGGCCGAGCTGCGGGCCGGCGCGGGGGCGGCGTACTGGGGGCCCGCGGTGGACCTGTTCGCGCGGCTGTGCGAGTCGGGGCGGCTGCGCTGGGTGCTGGACCTCTTCGACGGGCGGTGCCCGGTGGCGCCCTTCTCGTGCCCCGGTGGCGCCGAGGCGCTGGAGCGCCGGGCGCGCCGGGCGTGCGCGTGAGGGATTATCGGGCGCGCCCGGCGGCGCTTTCAATCTGGGCGCTCTGGGCGGTTCAGCGGGCGGTCCGAGATGCCGATAGTCGCGGGTGAGGGGCGGCGCTCCGGCAGCGGCCGGTGCGATGCCCCGTGTAACCGCAGGGGACAGGAATGGACCGCACCCACGCGGAGGCCGCGCCGCACTCGCCCCCCGCCCCCGACGCCGGCGCGCCCGCGCACGACGAGCTGCAGGGCGTGATCGCCGACGTCGAGCGGCAGCTGGGGATGCTGCGCACCTACAAGACCCAGCACGAGGAGGCCCGCATCCGCTGGCAGCAGGTGGAGCGAGACCTGGCCCAGCGGCAGGCCGACCTGGAGCGCCGCGCAACGGAGCTCGGCGGGCAGCGCGAGCAGTTGGAGCGGGACGGGGCCGCGGCCCAGCAGCGGGACGCCGAGCTGGCCACCCGGGCCACGGCCCTGGGCGAGCGCGAGAGCCGGCTGACCGAGCAGGCCGCGGCGGTGTCGCGCCTCCGCGAGGAGGCCCGCGAGCACGAGGCGGCGGTGGCGCAGCGCGAGCGGGCGCTGGCGGAGCTGGTCGCGACCTTCGAGGCACGGCAGAAGGACGCGGGGAACCTGCGGGCCCGCGTCGCGGGGCTGGAGCAGGACCTGGCCTCGGTCCGGGCCGAGCTGGACCGCTCCGGCGAGGCCCAGGGCGAGCTGATCCGCTCGCTCTCGGAGCGCGAGAAGAAGCTGCAGGACTACCGCCAGCGCCGGCGTGAGGCCGCGGCGGAGGCCGAGCGCCGCGGCGCTGCGCTCGCCGAGGCCGAGAAGCGCTTCGCCGACCTGGGGGCCCAGGTGGCCGAGCGCGACGGGCGGCTGCGCGATCTGGCGGCCAAGCACGGGGCGGCCACGGCGAAGCTGCGCGAGGTCTCGCAGGGCCTGCGGGAGCAGTCGGAGCTGGTGGGGCGGGCCCGGCAGATGGAGGACGAGCTGGCGGCCCGCGATGCGCGGATCGCCGAGCTGGAGGCGATCCTGGCCGAGGGCGGCTCGGGCGGGCCTGCCGAGGCCGTCCCCGACCCGGCGCTGCTGGCCGAGCGCGAGACGCTGCGGCTGCGGGCTGAGTCGCTCGAGGAGCAACTGCTCTCGACGCAGTCGGAGCTCCAGAACGCGCAGGGGCGTCTGCGGTCGCTGCAGCAGCGGCTCTCGGAGAGCCGCTCGGGCGGGGCGCTCTCGCCGGGGGCCATCCCCGAGGAGGTCGGCGAGGCGATCGTGACGCGCTGGCGCCGGCTGCGGCTCATGCGGTCGCTGCTGCGCGAACAGGCCGACCAGGTCCGCCAGGCCGGGCAGGCGGTGCGGGCGAAATACGAGCAGGCGGACGTGATGACCCGCGAGCGCGAGGCCCTCGCCCGCGAGCGCGTCTCCTTCGCCCAGCAGCGCACCCGGGCGGCCGTCAGCGCGCCCAGGACCCCGCGGGCGCGCCCCGCGGCCCTGGTGGCCCTGGCCATGGCCGTGCTCGCGGGGCTGAGCTGGGCCCTGGCGGGGCAGGTGGCGCCCGCGGTGTACGCGGCGCGGGCGACGATCTCGGTGGACCCCCAGGCCACCCCATCGGCCGGGCAACTGGCCGAGTGGCAGAGCTACCACGAGGGGCTGCTGCGGGACCCGGCCCTGACCGACCTGGCCGCGGAGCGCCTGGGGCGGCGCGGCATCGTCTCCCTGGCGAGCCCCGGCGCCCTGATGAAGCGGATGGAGACGGACCTGAGCGCCGAGTCGGCGGGCGCGGGGCAGATCACGCTGGAGCTGCGCGGGCGCGGGGCGGCCGAGACCGTGCGCACCCTGGACACCTACATCACCGCCCTGGCGAGCCAGTCCAACGCGGACCGGGAGCGCCGGGCGGACGGGCTGGGCGCGGTGATCTCGCAGCCGCCGGCGGTGGGGTCGGATGCGATCGAGGACCCGCGGCTGGTGTACGCGGGCGTCATCTTCGCCCTGGTGGCGACGCTGAGCATCGCCGGCGGGGGCCTGGTGTGGCGGCGGCTCGCGTCGGCCAAGGGCCGCTTCGAACGCGAGCTGGCGGATGAGGCGACGCCCGACGAATGGGGCCAGGTGCCCAAGACGATCACCCGCCCGTAGGCGGGGCACAGGCCAGCACCCTCAGGAAAGGCACCCTAGAAAGCACGCGAGG
>JBBDXI010000078.1:0-3085 GCA_040902425.1 Phycisphaerales bacterium | reverse complement strand
CCCCCTCGCGAGATATTCAGCAGGATGCCGGGCCGCTCAGCGACCGCCGCCGCCGGGGGAGTTGCTGCGGATGATCTGCCCGCCGACCACCGCCGAGACCGGCTGCTGGCCGAAGCCCGCGACCTTCGCGAGGGATTGATCGGTGCCGAGGGTCACGTACTTCTTGTTGCCGACCATCGCCACCCGCGTGGAGGCCGAGGGCCACCAGCGGTAGCCGTTGATCCCGCGGTGCATGTAGTCCGGGGCGTTCACGATGATCGTGCCGCGGAAGTAGCGGATGGTGCCGCCGTTCCCGCCGTTGTCCACCCACTGCTCGTTCTCGACCAGCTCGGTGAGCAGGCGGACGATCTCGTCGGCCTTGGCCTGGCGGTCGATCTGCCGCTCCTCGTCGGTGTTCCCCTGGTCTTCCTGGAAGGGGGACTGGCCGCCGCCCTGCCCGCCCTGCGCGGCCTGGAGGGCCTGCTGCAGGTCGATGCGGGGGACGTCGCGGTAGTTGGGGAGCTCCATGAGCAGGTCGTTGATGTCGTAGATCTCGACCCGCTTGTACTTGTTCAGCCGCTCCTTGGGGCCGACCTGCATGGTGCCGCTCTCGGTCACCTGCCAGCCGAGGTCCCCGCCCGAATCGCCGCGGGCCTTCTCCAGGACTTTCTCCAGCAGCGCCAGCGCGGTGCTGTTCTCGATCTTCACGCTGACGACGCGGTCCTTGTCGAGGCCGGTGGGGTTCTGGTCGTCCATCCACAGCGGCTCGATGTCAGCGCCGGTGAAGTCCTTGATGAAGGTCATGATGTCCTCCAGGCGCTTCTCCTGGAAGTCCACCGTGATGGGGCGCATCAGCCGGACCATCGTGTCGCGCCGCCCGTCGCCGGTGCGGACCTGCGGGTGGCTGACGGTCGTCGTCGTCGTCGCCGCCGGGGCCGGGGCGGATGCGGGGGCGCCCGGCTGAGACTGCGCCAGCGCCGGGGCGGCAAGGCCCGCGGCGAGCGTGAAGGCGAAGAGGCTGGCGAACGGACGGGAAGGTGCGGTGCGCATACGTCTGCTCCATGGGCCGCGTGAACGGCGCTGCAGCGCGGGATGGCCGGGGAACAGTAGGTTCGACGCCCCAGCGGGCCCTTGGTTCCCCCGCGGTCCGTTATCGGCTGAGGACTGGCAGGGCATTCCGCCGCCGACGGGCCTGACCGGGAGGCCATCGGCGTTGCCCATACGGCGTTTGGGTTCGGCTAGCCTCTCGTGGCCTGTTTCGCGGCCAGCTGGGCTTGGGAGCGCCTGGTCGGCTTCCCCGTAGGCCGCGGTTTGGCGGTCCACGGGGGACCGGGGGCAAGCGGGAAAGCCACCTCAGGGATTTGAACCCTGGACCTATGCTTTACGAAAGCGGGGCGGGTTCTAACGCGGGGATGGACACGCGGGGCCAGGAATGGACAGAAACGCCCGGAATTCCCAGCGATTCCGCTCGTTCTCTCCCGGCTCGTCCTCACCTGTCCGCTCCTGTTCAGTCGGGGGTTTTTGGGTCCAGTGTCAAAGCCGGTGTCAAACTGCCGCTGCCATCCGGGTGGGCGCTATCGCGTCGAACTCCGGGAGGGCGTCGATGGCGTCGTCGAGGTCCAGAGCCCCGGCCTTGGTGTAGATCCCGATGGTCAGCTTGGGATCGGAGTGCCGGGCCAGCTTCACCGCCTTGGCCAGCAGCACCCCGGCGCGCGCCATGTTGGTGATGAATGTCACCCGCAGGGCGTGGAAGTCGAATACCGCCCCGTCCTCGGCGACCTCGCGCAGGAAGTAGGACTCCTCCCGCTCCTGCCGCTCCTCCCGGGTCCGCGCCGCGTTGACCCACTCCTCACGCGCCGCCTTCAGGTCCGCCCTCACCATGCCCGCGATCTCATCCTTGAGCGGCAGCGTGAACGCCGGGGCCGCCGGAGCCTTCCGGGCTAGGTGACCCGCCAGAAGGGCCGCCAGGCCCGCCTGAATCGGCTGAGTGGCCCCCTTGCGGTTCTTCTCGTCGGCGGCCAGCAGCCGGACACACGGGGCTTGCCGGCCCTTCACGATCCGCGCCAGTTGGAACGACGCCCGCGTGAGGGACCGAATCTCTTTGGCCCGCAGCCCGGTCCCGATGGCGATCCGGTAGACCAGCGCCCGCTCCGGGCCGGGTACGCGGCAGCGCTCCTGGCCGTCCCGCGTCCGCCATGCCTGATCGGGCGCCCGGCCGGTGTAGTCCAGGAGGTATCGCTGCTCCTCCAGGTCCAGAGCCTTGCGCTCCCGCTCGACCCCGCCACTCACTCCCTGCATCTCGGCAACCGGGTTGGTGGGAATCAACCCCTGCCGCACGGCCCACCCGCAGAACTGCGCGAGCAGCCCCAGTAGCAGGTCGGTGAGGGTATCGGTTCGCTGGAGTCGCTTGACGAGCGCCGCTCGCGGGTCGTTCCGCTCGGCGTTGATGGTGTCCTTGGTCTGCCAGAATCCGATCCCGAACGTCGTGCGGTGTGCGGCATCGGCTTCGCGCTGTAACTGGACGGTCCTTGCAGCGATCTCGACAAGATTGCGCACGCTGCGGAAGGCACGGTCACCGACTTTGATGCCAGCATTCCTCCATCTGGCTTGAATCTCGGCCAGCCCCAACTGCTCATACCCCTCTCTGACCCGCGGTGCCGTGTCGCGGATGAACTCCACAACAGGATCGGGCTCGGTGATTTTGCGCAACAGCGCTGGCAGGGCGGCTGATCCCGGTTTCAGAATGCGCACCGCCTCACTCGCAGCCTCGATCAAGAACGCGAAGGTGCTCGATGTCGAGCACCTTACGCTCAACTCCATCCCACCAGCACCGCCATCCTGCACGCCGCCTCGTAGTAGTCCCCGCAGGCCACGGTCCACTGCTCGCCCGAGGGGCTGACGGCGGTCAGCAGCCACAGCTCGCGGCCGGCCTCGTTGGTCGAAGTACCGCGTCTCGCCCAGGTCGAGCTGGAAGGCCGCCTGCATCTGGTGGAGGACGGCGGTGGCGGCGGAGAGGGACATGGCGGCCAGCATACCGCCGCTGTCAGCACACCCCTATCCCGCAGCCCGCATGGCGTCCAGGACCCACGGGGGCGTGTCCGCCAGG
>JBBDXI010000077.1:21697-100436 GCA_040902425.1 Phycisphaerales bacterium | reverse complement strand
CGAGTCGTTGAAGAAGTATTCGGTGGTGTAGGTCGTGTTGGTGGTCGGCTCGGTGTAGGAGTAGAACCGTCCGCCGCTCTGAAGGTAGCTCTGCGAGCTGGGGTCCAGCACGCTCGCCCGCCCGATGGCCGACGGGCAGCTGTAGGGCCGGTTCCCGGCGCTGCTCATGTAGTCGTCCAGCAGCCGGACGGCGTTCCAGTGGTCCCGGGCCGCGGGGGCGCGCGGGTACAGGTCCAGGAAGTGCGGGTCCTTCTGGTTGTCGAGGTACATGGTGATGGCCAGGCCGATCTGCCGCAGGTTGCTCTTGCAGACCACGTCACGGGCGGTGTTCCGCGCCTGGGCGAGCGCAGGAAGGAGCAGGCTGACCAGGATGGCGATGATGGCGATGACCACCAGCAGCTCGATCAGGGTGAAGGCCCTCGCCCCGCGCCCACACGGTCGGATCGGATCGCGTGTCATACGACGGCTCTCCTTGCTGAGACGGTTCGTGCGGTGCCCTTGGTCCCGCCCCCGGTCCAGCTCACCTCGACGCCGATGGCCTGCCCGGCATTGAAGGCCGATTCCACCAGCACGGCGCCGCCCAGCGGCTCGCCGTTGACGATCACGGTCGGTGTAGTCCCGGGCATGAACTGCCGGGCGTCGAACCGCAGGCGGACCTGTCGCCCCCGCCAGGGCCGGACGAAATCGACCCGCCCCAGCTCCGCGGGGGGGCAGGGGTCGATGAGCAGCCCCTCCGGCGTGGCGCGGAGGCCCAGCACCCAGTCCATCACGACCTTGCGCAGCCAGGCCGCGGAGCCCGTGTACCAGGTCCACCCCGCCTTTCCGGGCGTGTCCGAGCGCGGGCCGTCGACGTTTCCGGGGAGCACGTAGGGCTCGGCGCGGTAGGCCTCGGCGTCGGTGCAGCGCAGCGGCGGGGAGATGGACCTCCATATCTGCGTCACAGCCTGCACGTCCCGGCGTTTGCAGGCCGCGGCCAGCGCCCACGTCGCGGCGTGCATGTAGACCCCGCCGTTCTCGCGCGAGCCCGGGGAGTATCGGGTGATGTACCCGATGTCCGCCCGCGGCTCGGTGTAGGCGGGAGCGAGCAGCAGGGGACCCCACTCGCTGAGCAGGTACCGGCGGACCGATTCCCAGGCGGCATCCTGCCGCTCCTGGCTGGTCGCCCCGGAAAGGATGGCCCAGGTCTGCATGTTCAGGAAGATGCGCCCTTCGGGGTTGTCGCGGGAGCCGATCCAATCGCCGTTGTCCAGGGTCGCGCAGCGGAACCATTCGCCGTCCCAGGCGTGCTCATTGATCGCCGCCACCAACGATGCGCGGATGCGCCGGTATTCCCCGGCCCCGGGGGCATCACCCGAGCGCTCCAGGAGCGAGCCAAAGTCCTCCAGCAGCCCCGCGAAAAAGAACCCAAGCCAGATCGACTCGCCTTTCTCGCCGATGCCCGCGGCCGATAGCCCGTCGTTCCAGTCGCAGGAGCCCATGAGGGGCAGGCCGCGGGGGCTGAAGCGTCCCAGCGCCCGGGCAAGGCTGCGCCGGCAGTGCTCCCCGATCGTGGCCGGGTGTGGGTCATCAACGAAGGGCGCCGCGCGATCGAGGAGCCCCAGATCGCCGGTCTCGTTGATGTAGCCGGCCACCACGAACGGCAACCACAGATAGTCGTCGCTGCACCCGGTGCGCAGCCCGGTCTCGGTGAGCGGGTGCCACCAGTGGTACACGCTCCCATCGGCGAACTGATGGGCCGCGTGGAGCAGGATCTGGTCGAGGCACCGCCGGGGCTCCAGGGTCAGCCAGACCTGGCTGTCCTGGAGCTGGTCGCGGAATCCGTAGGCGCCGGACTGCTGGTAGTACCCGGTCCGCCCCCAGAGCCGGGCGCTGATCGCCTGGTAGGGCAGCCAGTGGGCGCAGAGCAGGTCCAGGTCCGGCATCTCGGTGCGGATCCGCGTGGGCGCGAGCATTCTTTCCCAGGCACTGGCGCTGGCGAGCGCGGCCCTTTCGACCGCGCCCGGGTCCGTGTAACGGTCGAGCAACGCCAAGGTCTCCGCCTCGCTCTCCGCGACCGCGATGGTGAAGTGAAGGCTGGCACTCCCTTTCGGCGCGAGCGTGAAGTCGCCGCCCAGAGCCGCCGCGGCGTCCCCGAAGCGACCGAAGGCGGTGGTCCCCGGATCGAAGACATCGTCGCTGCTCAGAGCGGCGGGACGGGCCGGGTCGCCGTACCGGCCCAGGAAGGCCCCCTTGTCGGCGGTCGCCAGATCGCGATCGAAGGCGATACCGCCGACCGCGTGGGCCGCGACGTACGGCCAGGGGCGGTTCCAATGCTCACCCTCGTGCCGCGCCGGCACATCCCACAGGTTCTTGGTCGCGATGATGGCGTGGCGGGCCGGGTCGTGGCGTGTCGTGAAAAACAGCCGGTGAAACTCGCGCTTCGCGTCCGGCGCGACACCGCAGCACCACTCGAAGAACGAGGCGATCCGCAGGCGCCGCGGGCGTCCCCCGGGGTTGGTGAGCTGCACGGACCACAGCTCGGCGTTGTCCCCCGGCGCCACACTCATCCGCCACACCGCGAGGATGCCGGCGTATTCGGTCGTGAATGTCGTCGAACCCATCGTGTGGTCGCAGGCGTAGCGGTCGTAGCGCGTCCGGCACGGCGAGGGGGCCAGCGACCACACGTCACCGGAATCCCGATCGGCCAGGTACAGGAACTTGCCCGCGGCGTCGCGGACCAGGTCCATGTCCCAGCGCGTGAGGACGTTGAGCTGGCTGTTGTCGAGCCACGAAAAGCCGCCGCCATTCTGGCTGACCGCGAAGCCGTAGCGTCCGTTGGAGACGACGTTCACCCATGGCGCGGGCGTGTTGGAGTCGGTGATCGTGTAGGTCCGGCCGGAGGCATCGAAACGGCCGAAGGCGTTCCCGAGCATTCCCAGCGTCCTTACTTCGATTGCCTCCCGGGAGCCGACCGCGCTGCGGACCGCCCTGGTCGTCCTGGCTCTGGGCCTGCGGGCTCGAATGGGGAGTGGCGTCGGTGAACGCCCTCTCCCCGCGATCTGGGGCCGGCCTCTCGGCCGGGGCGGCTCAGGCGCTGCGCCGGCGCCTGGCAGCGAACACGCCGGCAAGGGCGAGCAGGCCGGCCGCGCCGGGGGAGGGCACCAGCACCACGAAGTTGGTGAACCTGGCGTCCGCGAACTCGTTGGGGTTGTTGCGGTCGGGCTGGACCTGGAGGTACATGCCATCGACGGTCCCGGTAATGAACCCGTTCTCGGTGTTGCCGAAGGCCAGCGGGCCGCTGGTCAGGCTGTTGAACCGGTACTCGATCGTGGCCGGGACCGCCGCCCCGGGGTTCGTGCCGACGCCGGGGGTGTAGATCATCCGCATGGCGGCCGTGGTGCCGGGCGTGTAGGCGGAGGGGCCGAAACTGAAGAACGGGAACGGCCCGCCGAACGCCGCGGCCTCACCGTCGGAGGTCACGAAGAAGAACGACTCGCCGCCGATGAGCGAATCGAAGCGGAACCCCGCCTCCTTGCGCGGCGCGACGCTGCCGACGCTGAGGTTGATGTCGAAACTGATGTCGAAGGGGTTCTGGTTCGAGAAGGCGTACTTGGTCGTGCCGCCGTCGGCCGAGAAGGAGGCGATGTGCTGGTTGGCGAAACCTCCCGGGGGTGGCGGGCCGGGGTACCCGGATTCGTTGAACCCCACCAGGGCGGGGTAGGAGTTGGTCACCATCAGCGCCGTGCCGGGGAAGTCGTTGAAGCGGCGCGGCGTGACCCCCACGCTGTTGATGCTCGTCACCGGCTGCGCAACGGCCGCCCCCGCGAGCACGCACAATCCGAACGCGCCAACCCACACGGTCGTTCTTGCTCTCATTGTCCAGCCTCCTATGGGGAACACACCGCACCGGCCAGCAGGCCAGGCACAGGCATGAAACCGCTTACAGTGTGACAGGCCCGGCCGTTTCAGTCAAGCATTAATCTTGCCGGAAGGGCGGGGAAACCCTCATTTGCCGGGGCTGAGCCCCAGCCTTGCCGCCCCCTCGCGCACGGCCGCATGAGCGCCAAAGAGACGCCATACAAGGCCACTCCGCGCATTCTCGATGGCTAGAAGCAGGGGGCCCTGATCGATGGCGACGAAATCCGGGGCGACCCAATCCTTGCCCAGATTGAAGGCATCGTGGAAGCCGTAGCCCCCCGCCGGTCTGTCCCCGGACGCATCCCAGACCAGGGGAGAGCCGTCCGCCCGGCTCAGACCCCGGTAGTACCGGAGTGCCGCGAGTGCCGGCGCCGGGTCGAACATGATCGTGCAGCCCGCGCCGTATGGCGCGACCGTCCCATCCCCGTAGTCGTCCACGGCCTTGAACTCCGCGTAGTCGAAGCCCGGCGCCGCGCCGGGCATTTCCATTGGCCGAGGGAATAGGCCGGGAACGGCGTAGCCGCGCGGTGAATCGGAGGAGGTCAGGCCCCAGGCGTTCTTTCCGATCGTCGGCAGGCCCTTGGGGTTCTCCATCGCCTTGAGCCGGTGCATCCGCGCGGTGCGCCGGCCGTTTTCCCACCAGTCTACTTGTGTTCGCCGGGGCACCCCCCGGGCGCCGGGATCGTCGGGTCCCATCGCTGCGTAGTTGATCCAGCAGTGGGCGAAGAAACTGGTGAACAGTGCCCCGGAGTAGGGGAACCACACCATCGGCCCGGCGTCCGCGTACGAGCCCAGCTGACGACGGAGCCGGTAGTAGAGGTCGGGCGGAGGCCGGTGCTCGGGCGCTGGTGCGCTGGCGGCGAGGAAGGCGACCAGCCGGTGCTCGTCCCCGGAATCCAGCCAGTAATAGGGGGACAGCTTGCCTTCACCCGAGGGTCGGGCCGGGTCGTCGGGTCGCCACGCGAGGGAGATGAACCCAACCTCGTGCGGGGCGGGCGGACCGCCCTCCACACGCGGGTCGCCGGCGCGAGCGACAAAGAACGACCAATCGGCCTGGTTCAACAGCCGATCGCCGATCTTCTGCACGCGGCCGCCGAAGTACGACGACGCGGTGATCACGCCGCAAAAGAGCAGCGCCGAATCGATGGTGCTGACGGCGTGCTCGTAGGCCTTGTCCGGCTGGCCGGCGTGGGCGCCGTCGATGAAGTGGTAGAACAGGCCCGCCTTGCGGTTGTCGGGGTTCGCCTCGAGGCTCCGCAGGATGAGCAGGGCGCGCTGCTCCGCCTCGGAGCGCCCGACCCAGCCCCGCTCGACACCCACCGGCAGCGCGGAGAGCTGGAACCCCACGCCGGCAACGCTGACCGTGGTCCCGCTGGTCCGGTCCGGCACCATACCCGTCTGGGGCAGGGCCGCATGCCAGAAGTAGTTGAACGTGGCGCGCTGGATCTCGTCGAGAAGTGCATCGTCCTCGGGCGCAAAAGTGAAGGGCGGCCTGGGCACACCCGCTGGAGCCCGGATCACGATCGCTTCCGGGGGCGTCCGCAGCCCCGATCCGGGCCCCGGCGCGCTCTGAACCGACCCGCACCCCGCGCAGCCCGTCAGCAGCAGGCCCGTCAGCCAGTTGGGAGGGCCGCGCCGTCTGCCGTTGGGTGGAGCGGGCTGCACGTCGGCCTCCGGTGGCGGTTGACGGATGCGGAACGACCGCGAGTGGCGCGATGATACGGCGCGGATTCCGCCCATGAAAGCGGTTCCATTCGCGGCGAACGCGGGGTAGACTCCCGCGGTGCCTTCCTCGATACGATGGCCGGGCGTGACCACGCCCAAAGCCGGCAAGCCTGTTTCCATCGACGACGTCGCGACCGCCGCCGGCGTCTCCACGGCGACGGTCAGCCGAATACTGAACGCTCCGAAGCTGGTGGCGCCGGCCACGGCGACCCGCGTGATGCGGGTGATCAAGCGGCTGGGGTACCGGCCCAACCGCTTCGCCCAGGGCCTGATGACTCGGCGGAGCCGCGTCCTGGGGATCGTGCTGCCCGACATGCACGGCGAGTTCTACTCCGAGCTCCTGCGCGGGGCGAACGCCCGGGCCCGGCGCAGCTCGTACCACCTGCTGGTCACCGCCGACGGCGCGGCCGACCACGGGCCGGACCCCATTGCGACAGCGCCCTTCGGCCTCATCGACGGGCTGGCGCTCATGCTGACCGAGCCGAACGAGCACCTCTGGAAGGAGGCGCGGCAGAGCGGGCTGCCCATGGTGGTGCTGGATGCCGACCTGGACGCCGAGGGCGTCGACAGCGTGCTCATCGACAACACCTCCGGCGCGGGCGAGGCCATCGCGCACCTGCTCTCCAGCGTCCCGGCGTCGCGCTGCTACTTTGTCGGCGGGCCGCGGGACAACTTCGACACCGGGCAGCGCGCCGCTACGTTCACGCGGGCGCTCAGGGGCGCGCGCCACCGCCCCCGCCCGGACCAGACGGCGTACGGCACGTACTCGCCGCAGTGGGGCCGGACCTGGGGCGCCGGCATGCTTGAGCGTGCCGGCACCGGTGTGATCGGTGTGATGGCCGCCGACGACGAGATCGCCCTGGGCGTGCTGGATGCGCTGCTCGCGGCGGGGCGCTCCGTCCCGGACGACGCCCGGATCGTCGGCTTCAACGACAGCCGCCTGGCCTCGCTCTTGCGGCCGGCGTTGTCGAGCGTGCGCGTTCCGCTGGCCGAGGTCGGGGCCGCGGCGGTCGAGGCGCTGATCAACCGCATCCAACACCCCGAGTCGCCGGTGGTGCGCAAGACGATGCCGACCCAGCTGATGGTCCGCGAGAGCAGCCGCGGAGAGCGGCCGGGGCCGCCGGACGCGCCGCCTAGGGGCATCCGGCGGCGAAGCGGGTCAGGAAGCAGCTGAAATCGGCGACGTTCAGGGGCGGCGGGGTGGTGCTCCCGTCGCAGTTGGCGTACGCGTCCCCCGCGGCAAACTTCTGGAGGAAACAGCCGAAGTCGGCGACGTTGAGGAGTGGGGTGGTGGTGCTGGCGTCGCAGTTGGCGTAGCAGGGCGGGGGTGGGGGGGTGCAGGGTTGGTAGGGCATCGCCAGCACCTGCGAGACCGAGCCCGGCTGGATCAGTTCCGCGAGCCCGAGGGCGCCGAGCGCCACGTCGGGCAGCCCGGCGGAGTTGGGCTGGTACGCCGGGTCGGCGTTGGAGCGGCGGTAGAGGATCGAGGCGCCGCTGAGGAACGTCTGGCGCGCCCCGCGCCGGTAGGCGTTGTACGCGCCCACGGCCTCGGCGCGCCGCCCGGTCGCGCTCAGGGCCATCAGCGCGGGGAACGACGTGACCTCGCCGGGATGATCGGCGAGGGTGTCGGCGTGGTACCCGCCCCACTCGGCCTTGGTCGTGCCCGCGGAGAAGACGGTCGCGAACCGGGGCCCGTTGTCGTCCGTCCAGCCGGCGTTGGAATCGCGGACCGTCGCGACCTGATCCTGCCAACCGGGGCTGGCGCGGAACGCCGGTAGAAGCAAGAGCGGGTACAGGCTCGTGAACGCCGCCTGGAACTGCCCGGCGACATCGCCCGTGATCGGCCGACCGGAGAGGTACGTCGCCGAGGGCCAGCGCGACCGATCCAACCAGCGGGCGTACGCGGCGCCGGCGCCCGCGGTGCCGTAGAAGCCCAGCTGCTCCGCCAGCAGGATCGCCTCGCTGAATGGCCGGGACGCGCTGGAGGTAGCCGGTCCTCCGCCGACCAGGCCCTTGAGGTAGACGGCGTCGGAGCCCGCCTGGAAATAGGCGTCGTGGTTGCGCACCTGGCAGATGATCTGAGCCGCGGCCTGCTGGATCACGCTATCGGAGGGGTAACGCGCCCGCGCCCGTGAAGCCGCCAGCACGATGCCCTCGGTGCTGAGCGTCGCGAACTCCGGGTCCCAGCCGGCCTTGGCCTGCCCCGTGAAGGGGTCGATCCAGTGCCGCATCACGCCGTCCGCCGTGAGGCCAGGGCGGATGCCGTCGGGCGCCTGCCCGGCGTAGCGCACGAGGACCTGCCGCACCCGGGCCTGGGCGAGCGGGTCCCCGTTGATCTGCTCGTTCATCATGAGGAGCAGGATTGCCCAACCCGCGGCGTCAGGGGTCGCCGGGTGGAAGCGGGTCCAGCCCTGCTGGACATCGGCGTCGATCACCCATCCCGCGGGCTCGCCGTCCGGGGAGATGAGACCCCTGGCGAGCTGCACCGCCTGCGCGAACTCATCGGAGATCCAGGCGGAGAACGAAAGCCGCGGGTCGGACGCGTCCGAGATCAGGGCCGCATCCTCGTCCATGCCGACCAGCAGCTTGCCGTCGGCCGTCGCGGTGATCGAATGCCACTCTGAGGCCGAGGATGCGTACAGCGTTGGTGCAAAGCCCTGTGTGCCGAGCGCCTGCGCCGGTGGGATGAAAGACACCTGTCCGGCAGGGGGGCTCGACGTGCCGGCCAGCGCGTACAGCCCCGCGTTGGCGGCGCCCCCGTAGTGGTCGCTGTACGCCAGCCCACGCGGGTTGGCGAGGTTCCCGACGAGCGTGAACGACAGCGGCCAGGCCGCGAGGTTGGCCCGGAAGAGTGAGGACTCCGAGGCGGCGTACAGGAATCCGTTGGCCCGGTCGATCGCCAGCCCGTGCACGGACGTGCCGGACGGGAGGCTCGCGATCCCGAGCAACGCCCCCGTCCCGTTGTTCGCGGTGGCCTGGAAGACGTGCACGATCCCGGGCCCTCCGAAACCGAAGGCGCCGACATAAAGCCGGGCCTTGAAGTGAACGCCGGCCAGATGGGGCCACTGGTCATCGCGGTCGAAGAGTTCCAAGCGGGCAAACAGGCCCAGAGAATCGGTGCCGGTGTCGTACCGCAGGACGCCGTCGCTGGGCTGCCCGCCGCCCGCGGGGTTCGCATCATGGACGAGGATGAACAGCAGCCGCCCCGAATCGGACCAGGCCAGCCCGCTGGGCCCATCCGGCCCGCCCCCCAGGCTCATCCACGGCAGCAGCGCAGCGATCTCGGCGCGCGTGATCGTCCGCACCAGCGCTCCGCTGATATCGCGGACCTCGACCGAGTCCTCGAACGAATCCGCGGCCGCGTACCAGCCGGATAACGCGGGCGATGCCACGGCCACCGTGTCGTCCGGCCCTTGTACCGGCCAGGTCTGGATGATCGGCTGGGCCCACGCCGGGGCGAGCGCCAGGCCGGCCGCGCCTGTGAACGCCAGTATTGGGAGATCGTGACGCATCGGGGTATCCGGGCGAGGGCGTCCGACCAGCGCGGACGGGCGTCGCATCCACTCTATAGTGGACGATCCGCCGGACAAGCCGGGAATTCACGAATCTCTGATGCAGCCAGCCACCCCAAAGCTCCCTGGTGCAGGCCCGCAACCGGGCACGGCCTTCCCGGACGGCTTCGTGTGGGGCGCGGCGTCGTCGGCCTACCAGGTGGAAGGGGGCGCGGACGCCGACGGCAAGGGCCCGTCCGTCTGGGATGTCTTCAGCCACAAGCCCGGCGCGACGTTCATGGGCCACACCGGCGACACCGCTTGCGACCACTACCACCGCTACCCCGAGGACATCGCGCTGATGGCCCGGATCGGGCTTCGGGCCTACCGCCTGTCGATCTCGTGGCCCCGGGTGCTGCCCGAAGGGACCGGTCGGGTGAACGAGTCAGGACTCGCGTTCTACGACCGGCTTGTGGACGGGCTGCTCGGGGCCGGGATCCAGCCCTGGGTGACGCTGTTCCATTGGGACTACCCGCAGGCGCTCTACTGCCGCGGCGGGTGGCTCAACCGCGAGAGCCCGGAATGGTTCGCCGAGTACGCCCAGGTTATCGTGGACCGGCTCTCGGACCGCGTCGGGCACTGGATCACGATCAACGAGCCCCAGATCTTCCTCGGGCCGGACCACGGCGACGCGTGCGGGGCGCCCGGTTCGCGCCCGACCACCGCCGAGCGCCTGGTGACGGCCCACCACGCCCTGATGGCCCACGGGCGCGCGGCACGCGTCATCCGCGACCGCGCCAGGAGCAGGCCGCAGATCGGGTGGGCGCCCATAGGCCGGATCAAGACGCCAGCGACCGAACGCCCCGCGGATGTGGAGGCCGCGCGGCGGTTGACCCTCGCGGTTGCCAACAGTGACTTCTGGAATAACACCTGGTTCGCCGACCCGGTGTGTCTCGGGCGCTACCCCGACGACGGCGTGAAGCTCTACGACACGCCGATGACCTTCGTCCGCGCCGGTGACATGGAGGTCATCCGCCAGCCCCTGGACTTCTACGGCCTGAACATTTACGACGCCGAGCCCGCTGAGGCCGGGGAGGGCGGCGTTCCGCGGGTCCTGACGCGGGGGCCCGGGCACCCGCAGACCGCGGTCCGCTGGTTCGTCGCCCCCGAGGCGCTCTACTGGGGGCCGCGGTTCCTCTACGAGCGCTACCGCATCCCCATCGTCATCACCGAGAACGGCATGTCCGGGATCGACTGGGTCGGCCTCGACGGCAAGGTCCACGATCCCCAGCGCATCGACTACACGCAGCGCTACCTGCTCGCGCTCCGGCGCGCCATCGCGGACGGGGCCGACGTACGCGGCTACTTCCACTGGTCGATCATGGACAACTTCGAGTGGCAGCAGGGGTACAAGGAGCGATTCGGCCTGATCCATGTCGACTTCCATACCCAGAAGCGGACGCTCAAGGATTCGGCCACCTGGTACTCGGGCGTAATCGCCAACAACGGGGCGTCCCTGGCCGTTGCTGGAGCGGGGGGACCCCCGCGGCGTCTTCAGCGCGCGAGTGGAAGTTGAGCTTCCGGCCGGCGCGGAGTGAGGAGGGCCCCGCTCCTGGCGATCGATGCGGCTTCGCCTCCCACCCCCTGTCCGCCTCAGGTCAGGGCGACGCCAGCCCCTCCCACGCGGGGACGCTGAAGAAGTCGGCGGCGGGGCCGATGTTGACTTCAAAGGCGTCGAGCGCCGCCGCGGCGCTGGGCAGGGCCTTTCCATCGAGGATCACGGAATACGCCGTGGGGAGCGTGAGGCCGTCCACCGTGGCGTCGTTGGTGTAGGTGCGTACCGAGTCGCCGAGCCGCATGCTGCCTTCCCGTCCGCGGAAGCACAGTTGGAGGAGGCGCCCGGTCGCCTTGTCGACGGTCAGGCGCGAGGCCGCGCCGTTCAGCCAGACTCTGACGTGCTCGACCGGCGCGCCGTGGAGCGTCCCCTCACCGTCCCCGATCACGACGAGGCCCGGGCAATCGGCCCCGGGCGCGCCCTCAACGTGCGCCTTCAGGAGGACGACCGGCCAGCGGGCCATGGTCCGGTTGAACGCGCGGAGGCGGCTCGTGGCGATGCGGTCCTTGCCGCGCTGCGAGGCCATCGCGCCCCCGTCGGGGCCGGCAACGGTGGAGAACCACGAGTCGTTCCAGGCCTCCTTCTGGAAGTACCTCTGTGGGAAGGCGATCACCGTCTCGTTTGTTACCGCCCACTCTTTCCCGCCCTGGTTCTCGGTGCGGGACGCCGAGGCCCGGTAGGTGGACACCGTTCGCAGTCGGTCCGCTCCCCCCGCCCACGCGACCACCTTGTCGAGGGTCGCCCGGCCCCGGAGCACCTGCTCGTGGCTCCCGAACGGCATCGGGTCGTCGGTCTCGATGTGCGCGGCCGGGTCCTTCAGGAAGCCCTCGCGGCAGCCGTCGGATGCGAAGAAGTAGATGCGTCCCTCGTGCACCGCGTGCCGGCGGGCATCGCCGAGCCCGGAGAGCGGGCCCATCCGGCCGCATGCGCCCCCGTCGGCGACCTCGAACCGAGCCGGGTCCTTCTGGAAGGTCGCCCGGTTCTCCGGCGTTGCGAATCGGTACTCGGTTCCCTCGTGGACCGTGGCGAGGTCGGGTTTGCCGGGTGTCTGGCGACCGGCGATCAGGTCGACGGGGTCCATCGTCAGCGTCCGCTCGGGCGGGGTGGCCAGCGCGGGGACGACCAGGAGCGGCACGATCGCGGTCACGAGGACACCTCGACGGATGCGACGCGGCATGAGGCTGACTCCTGGCGGTAGTCCGAGCGGGGCTCCAGTGTACCAGATCAGGCTGCCGGAGAGGGGAACGGCTGATCGGCAGTGGCGCGGTCACTCCATTGCCGAACGCCCCCGGGGGTTGGCCCGGGGGCGCCTCGAGGGTCATGGCGCTGGCGTACGTCCCGACCGCGGAATAGCTGGCGTTGTCCTTGATGAAGAGGGTGCCGCCGGCGGGGGCGGCGCTGTACGCGGCGGCGAAGGTGGAGTGGGTGAGAGGGTTGACGAGTCCGTGTAGGGGCTGGGCGCGATCCGGCAGAGGGCTACTGCTCAGCAGTCGCCATTCGCAGGATGTTCGCCTGCGTCATGTCGCCGTCGCGCAGCTCGCCCGTCAGCCGCCCGGCGCAGAGGACCACGATCCGGTCCGAAAGGGCCAGGAGTTCGGGCATCTCGCTGGAGATGAGGAGGACAGCGGTGCCTCGGTCGGCCGCGGCGCGGATGAGGCGGTAGACCTCGGCCTTGGTGCCGACGTCGATGCCGCGGGTGGGTTCGTCCAGGAGGAGGACCCGCGTCTCGGGGGTCATCCAGCGGGCGATGAGCAGCTTCTGCTGGTTGCCGCCGGAGAGGGTCGCGGGGGGGGCGCCCGGGGAAGCGGCCTTGACCTGGAACTCGCGCATGCGGGCGGCGGCGGCCTGGTGCTCGCGGCGGGGGGAGCGGATGCCCGCGCGGGCGAGGCGGGGGATGATCGGCAGGAGGATGTTCTCGACGACGCCCAGCTCGAAGAGCAGGCCCTGGAGCCGCCGGTCCTCCGGGATGTAACCCAGGCCGGCGCGGATCGCCCGTCGCGGCGTGCGGGCCCCGAGGGGGCGCCCGAGGGCGACCACATCGCCGGTGGCGCGGGGATCGAGGCCGAAGATGGCGTCGAGCAGCTCCGAGCGGCCGGAGCCGACCAGGCCGCCGATGCCGAGGACCTCCCCGGGGGCGACGCGGAGCCAGATATCGTGGAGCCTGCCCGGTGAAGAGAGGCCCCGCACCTCGAGCGCGGCGGGGCCGGGGTCGGGGGTGAGTTGGGCGTCGCGCGGCCTCTCCCCGGCGAATGCGCGCAGGGCCGCCCGGCGGGGCGCGGGGGTGTCGAGCCGCCGCCCGATCATCCGCTCGACCAGCGTGGGCTCGTCGATCTCGGCGACGCGGCCGGTCGCGATGAGGCGCCCGTCGCGCAGGACCGTGACGCGGTCGCAGCAGGCGAAGATCTCGCCCATGCGGTGCGAGACGTAGATGACGGTCAGCCCCTCCGACGCGAGCTGGCGCACGATCCGGAGGAGGCGCTCGGTCTCGGCGATCGAGAGCGAGCTGGTCGGCTCGTCGAAGACGATGACGCGGGGGCCGCCCGACCCCGGTCCCGCGTGGGCGTCCTCCCTGAGGTCCAGGGCCGCGGCGATCTGGACGATCTGGCGGTGCCCCGGCGAGAGCGAGCCGAGCGGCGAATCGGGGTCGATGCCGGGCTCGAGGCGCTCGAGCAGGGCCGCGGCGCGCCGGCGCATGCGGGCGCGGTCCACTGTGCGCGCCGGGGTGAACGGGAGTTCATGAAGGCAGAGGTTCTCCGCCACGGAAAGGCTGGGGCATTGGGCGAGTTCCTGGTGCACGATCCGCACGCCGGCGCGGAAGGCGGCGTCGAGGGAGCCGGGGGGGAGGGCGCGGCCGTCGATCTCGACAGCGCCCGAATCCTGCCGGTGGAGCCCCGCGATGACCTTGCCCAGCGTGCTCTTGCCCGCCCCGTTCTCGCCCATCAGAGCGTGGACTTCGCCGGCGAGGAAGGAGACCGACACATCGTCGAGGGCGCGCGTGAGGCCGAACCGCTTGGAGATTCGGTCGCAGCGGAGCGTGATGGGCTCGCCGGTGCCGGGCATGAGGCCTCGCCTGCTGCCGGGTGGAGCCGGCGGCGGGGCCGCCCAGCGTACCGTGCCCGGCCGCCGTTCATACGGCGACCGGGGCGGACGGCGCGGCTGACGGGAGGGGGGACCGGTTGTCGCATGGGACCGGGAGACCTGTCATGCGAACCAGCAAGCCAGTCCCGGCCTTCCTGCTCACCGTTCTTGCCGCCGCCGCGGGCGCCCAGGCCCAGCACTGGGTGCGGTTCTACGACGGCCCTGTACGCCTGAACGACTACGGCAACGGCGTGGCCCTGGGCCCGGCGGGGACGGTGGCCATCACGGGCCGGTCGTCGGGGCTGGGGACGGGGGCGGACTTCGCGACCGTGAAGTACGACGCGGCCGGGAACCAGCTGTGGGCGGCCCGCTACACCGGGCCGGGCAACGAGATCGACCAGGGGGAGCTGGTCGGCATGGATGCCGCCGGCAACGTCTACGTGACGGGGCAGTCGTGGGGCGGGTACCGACCGGCGGGGGGCGAGTGGGACTACGTCACCATCAAGTACGACGGGGCGACGGGGCAGGCGCTGTGGACCCGGCGCTACGACGGGCCGGGGAACTGGTCCGACACGGTGCTGGGGATGAAGGTGGACGCGGCCGGGAATGTCCATCTCTGCGGCTTTGCGTTCAAGGAGCTGGACATCTTCGGTCGCTACGCGACCCACTTCCACGTGATGAAGTACGACACGGCGGGGACGGTCGCGTGGGAGCATCTGCTCGACGGGCCGGTGCACCTGGGGGCGGGGGCTCGGGCGGTCGCGCTGGACGCTGCCGGGAACGTCTACGCCACGGGGCAGTACAACGGGGGCGACGGGTTCAACAACGACGACAACATCATGACGGTGAAGATCGGTCCCGCGGGGAACCTGATCTACACCGCGACCTGGTCGAGCACGGCCTTCAACACCGGCTGGGATGACGGGCTGGCGGTGGCGGCCGACGCGGATGGCAACGCCCTGGTCGCGGGGCGCATCATGTCGGACGACCTCGAGGAGCACGTGAACGCCGTGGTGCTGAAGTACGGGCCGACGGGGTCCCTGCTCTGGGCGACCTCCTCGCAGCTCGACAACTCCGATGCGCCGGGCTCGATCACCGCCGACGCGGCGGGGAACGTGTACGTGGGCGGCGGGGCCTCGACCCAGACCGACGACCTCGGGATGCTCTGGTCGCTCTCCCCCCAGGGCACGACGCGCTGGCGGGAGTTCTTCGACCAGCCGGGCGAGTGGGACCAGAACTGGATCGTCGATGTCCGCGTCGGCCCCGAGGGGAACATCTACGGCCTGGGGGACATCCAGTATGACGACGGGTACTTCCCGACGGTCTACGTGAACACGCCCGCGGGCGCGAAGGTGAGCGAGGCCCGCCACGACGTGGGGAGCGGCAACAGCACGACCAACGGCTTCGACATCGCCCCGGATGGTTCCATCGCCATCGGC
The DNA here is from genome assembly GCA_040902425.1 of Phycisphaerales bacterium. Lineage (GTDB taxonomy): Bacteria > Planctomycetota > Phycisphaerae > Phycisphaerales > UBA1924 > JBBDXI01. The sequence continues at coordinate 85,191 of JBBDXI010000077.1, read as the reverse complement.
GGGTGGCGGCACATGCCCCTCACGCTCGTGGACTACTTCACGGTGCGCATCCCCGGCGGGGGCGGGCCCCCGGCCTGCTACGCCAACTGCGACGGGAGCACGGCGGCGCCGGTGCTGAACGTCGCCGACTTCTCGTGCTTCCTGCAGAGGTACGCCGCGGGGGAGGCGTACGCCAACTGCGACCAGTCCACCGCCCCGCCCGTTCTCAACGTCGCCGATTTCTCGTGCTTCCTGCAGCGCTACGCCGCGGGTTGCCCGTAACCGACCGTTCCCAGGAGATTCGCCATGCTGTCCCGATCAGCCGTCCTGTCGCTGGCCCTCGTCGCCGGCCTGCCCGCTCAGGCCCTGGGCCAGGCCTCGTTCTCCGAGCCCTTTGACGACCTGGGCGAGGCGAGCTGGAGCACGCCGGGCCCGCAGGCGCTGATGAACCGCGGGTGGCAGTTCCGCAACCAGAGCCAGCCGCTGGGGTCGCACGCCTACTACGCGGGGACGCTCCCGGGCACCAACCCGATCTACTTCAACCCGCACGCGGGCCCGGGGTACCTGTGCGTGGATGGCGGCTGCACCGACGTCGTCAGCGGGGGCCAGATGAGCGCGTGGGCGGTCCTCCCGCCGGTGCCGAACCAGATCGCCGGCGATGGGTTCACGATCTGGCTGCGGTCGCTCCCCCCGAACGAGCGCACGCTCGAGGTCCGGTACTCGCCGACTGGGGGGACGGGCACGGGCTCTGGCGCCACGGGCGTGGGGGACTTCACGCAGGTCCTCATTAACGCCAGTCCGGTGCCCAGTTCGGGCTGGACGCGGTACCAGGGGACGGTCCCCGGCGGCGGGCGGCTGGCCCTGCGGTTCACCGGCCACCAGCCGGGCATCGGGGAATACACCGCCTACCTGGGGATCGACACGCTCTCGGTTGGGGTGCCGCCGCCGCCGCCGTGCAACGTGCCGCCGGTGCCCAATCCGGGGCAGAGCGTGACGTGGACGGCGGCGGGGGGGCCGTACCGGCTCTGCCAGAGCATCACCATCCCCGTCGGGGCGACGGTGAACATCGAGCCGGGCGTCCGGGTGGACATCGACAGCGGGCACACGCTGGCGATCGCCGGGACGCTCCAGGGCGTGGGCACGAACCCCAGCAAGATCGTGATCGCGGGGACGACCAACTTCCCGCCGGCGGTGACCATCCCCGGCGGGACGTTGAACCTTCGGCACGCCGAGTTCCATGGGCAGGTGCGGCCCCTCTCTCGCTGCACCGTGCTCTTGACCGACTGCGCGTTCCCCGGCGACGCGTACCTGTATTCGGACGGGGCGAGCGGCGGCGGGGCGTTCACGCCGGGGTATATCCGCCTGGAGCGGTGCACCTTCACCTCCAGCATGTTCACGCTGGCGGACTTCCTGGTGCAGATGAAGGACACGACCTTCGACAACACGCTGGCGTGGCTGCTCCGCGGGTACGCGGATGTGACCGGGGGTGTGAGCGTGAGCGGCAAGCCGCTGGTGATCTCGCGTGAGGAGGCCCAGCAGCCGCTGCTCGTCAGCGGGGTGACGGCCACGGGCGTGACCGTGCCGACCTCCAACATCGCCGGCCCGGCGGGCGTGGTCCTCGGGGGCGGTAACTACCTGCTGGGGACGAACTCCCTGCAGGGGAACACCTACCCGCTGGAGGTTGACGGGGGCCTGCTGCCGGGGTCGGTGGTGGGCGCGACGGGGAACACGCAGAACGCGGTGCTGGCCACGGGGACCGGCGGGCTCTCCCGCTGGGCCAACGTCGGAATCCCGTATCACATCTCGGGAGCGATCGGCGACGGCGCCCGCTGCACCATCGATCCGGGCGTGACGGCGCTGGGCCTGCCCGACGCGTGGATGCTGGCGGTCTCCACCGGATGGTTCAACCTCGAGGGCCTGCCGAGCGCCCCCATCACGCTCGCCGGCGTGAACGGCGGCTCGTGGCAGGGGTTCAGCCACCAGCACAGCAGCGAGTCGCTGAAGCTGGAACACTGCACCATCCGCAACGCCGTCTTCGGGGCGCACGTGGCCGATGCGCCCGCCCTCTACCTGGAGAGCTGCATCCTCCAGAACAACTCGACGGGGGCGAACGCGAACAGCTACGGCAACCTCCACATCGCCAAGACGCGGTTCCTGAACAACCAGACCGGAGCGAGCGTCACCGACACCTCCGGGCTCAACCTGCTGCACTTCACCAACCCCAACTCGTTCGAGGGCAACACCGCGGCGATCGATGCCTTCGAGTTCGGCTCGCAATCGCAGGCCAACCTCGTCTGGTGGGGCGCCGCCAGCGGGCCTCAGCACCCTCAGAACCCGGGCGGCACGGGGGACCCGATCGTCGGGCCGGGCGCGGGCGGCGTCAGCATCTTCCCGTTCCTCACGAGCCGCCCGGACTACACCGACCACCCGCCGGTGGTCCGCATGCAGGACCCCGGCCGCGACTGGTGGCGGTTCGTCACCCCGGACTTCTACTTCGAGCCGGGGCAGAAGTACATCGTGAGCTGGACGGCGACGGATGACGGCTCGATCGCCTCGCAGCGGATCTTGCTCAACCCTGACGGGGGCTACCCGACGGGGTTCCAGGTGCTGGCCGACAACATCCCGGCGACGGCGCGGAGCTGGGAGATCACCATCCCCGGCGTGCCGTTCGCCGCGGGGAGCGGGCAGCAGTTCCTGCGCATCGAGGCGACGGACAACGGCGGCCAGGTGGGCTGGGACCACACGGCCTGCATGATCACGACCGAGCGGATTACCGGGAACGTGACGATCACCTCGCCGGCGCCGACGCAGACGCTGCGGGCCGGCGTCGATCCGAGCCCGGCGCCGACCTACAGCGGGAGCGTGAACTTCGGGACGGCGGAGAAGCAGATCTATCTGGAGAGCGACGGCCAGTACGCTGCGGGGGAGCTGGGGCTGCTGCCCTTCGTCAGCACCGACACGGCCCGCTATGTCGTGTACTTCTACAACAACGCCAACGACCAGAAGTACGTGATCGGGAGCGACTACTTCACGATCCGGCCCGACCCGCGCCTGGGGCTCGTGGCGCCGCAGATGGCCGTGCAGACGCCGGCGAGCGGGGCGAGCTACGCCGGGAGCGTCCCGATCACCTGGACGGCCTCGGCGGCCGAGGGCCTGTACGCGTTCGACATCCAGTACTCGCTCGACGGCGGGAAGTACTGGCGGTTGCTGACGGAGGACCTGCCGGCGACCGCCCGGGGCTACACCTGGGTGTTGCCCCCGAACGTGACGGCGAACACCACGACCCGCGTTCGGGTGATCGCCCGCGACCGGCGCGGACAGAACTCGTCCTCGGGCGCGGACCGCACGTTCACCATCCAGCCGGGGGGCGCGGCCTGCTACGCGAACTGCGACAGCTCGACCGTCGCGCCGGCGCTGAACGTCGCCGATTTCTCGTGCTTTCTGCAGCGGTACGCGGCCGGGGACCCGTACGCGAACTGCGACGGCTCGACAACCGCGCCGGTGCTGAACGTGGCGGACTTCTCGTGCTTCCTGCAGCGGTACGCGGCGGGGTGCCCCTAGAGGTCCAGCACGGGCGGGAGCGCGCGGTGCGTGCAATACCGGCGGCGGACGTGCGTCTCACCAGTGGGCGCGCCGACGCGACCCGAGGAGCCACCGATGATCACCCCAAGTGCCCGCGCTCTCTGTGTGTGCGTCGTTGGTCTCGCCGGCGCGGGCGCCGCCGCCCAGGAGCCGACCGTTCATGAGCGGCCCGCGCCGGATGTGCTCCGGGGTCCGAAGGTGGTCGAGGCCCCCCGGGCCCCGACGCTCGTGAAACGGGACATGTCCGGGAGGCTCGAGCGGCTGGATACGCGCCCGGAGGAGGCGGCGATCGCGATGCTGGAGCTGACGGCGGAGCAACGGGCCGCCATCGAGGAGGTGCTTGTCGCGCGCCGTGCGCAGGTGTCGGCGCTCCTCGAGCGGGAATGGGACCTGTTCATCCGCGTGCAGGCCGCCCGCCAGGGCGGGGCCGCGCCGAGTGAGCTCGGGGGCCTGATCCGCGGGTTCCGCCCCGCGGCCGCCGGGCTCCTCACTCCGCCCCTGGGAGACCGGGTCGCCGCCGCGCTGCCGGAGGCAGAGAGGGGTGAGTTCCGGCGACTCGTGGCCGAGTACAACGCGGCCGCTACCGCCGAGGGTGAGGGGGACCGTTCCCGTGATCGGGGGCCGCGGGCCGTGGGCAACCCCGCGCGGGCCGCGGAACGGGTGGAGCTCAACCTGCTCCTCCGCGAGATGGCGCGCGCCCTGCGGGCGGTGGTCGAGGAGCGCCGCGAGCACATGGAGGCGTTTCTCAGGGCGGTGGAGGCGACGCCGGAGCAGGAGAAGACGATCCGCGACATCACGCGCGCCGCCGCCGAGGCGGGGCGTCGCAGCGTGGGTCCCGGGGGAGCGTCCGACGCGGCGGCCGCGACGCAGAAACGCGTGATGGATGTGCTGACCCCGGAGCAGCGGGCGAAGGCCGCGAAGTTCCGGCGCGGCGGGTCCTGACTGCCCCGCCGCACGCGCAGTCGGGCGCGGTGCCAGAACTCCTAGAGGTCCACGATAACCTTGAACCCTCCGTAGAGCATCCGCTTCACGTCGAAGGGCATGCCCTTGGTGTCCATCATCTTCGCCAGGCGGGGGTCCTTCATGACCTTCGCGTTCACGCGGTCGCGGTGGGCGCGGTTCCTGTAGAGGATCCACGAGAAGACCACCGTCTCGCCAGTCCGGGCCTTGAGCTGACGCGGGAAGGTCGTCCCCATCTTGACGTCCAGGTCATCCCCGGCGCACTCGCGGTACTCCAGCGCCCCGTGGTCCATCCACACCCTGCCCGCGCGCTTCGACATCCGCGTGTAGGCGGCGAGGTTTTTCTTCGGCACGGGGATGACAAACCCGTCGGCGTACGGCATGCGCGTCTCTCCCTTTCGTCCCTGCGGCGAACGTCGCCGGATCGGGCCGGGTCAGGCGGTCGGCCTCTTCTGCCGGCCGCAGATGAGGGCGTCGAGCGACAACCGGCCCGCGCCGGTGAAGATCAGCGACAGGAACACGATCATGAAGATCAGCGCCGGCTCCTTGCTGCGGCCCCCGCTGGCGAGCAGCGGGTCGCTGCCGTGGACGACGAACGCGGCGACGGCCATGGTGAAGACGACGGGCGCGGCCGCGAAGCGCGTCCCCAGGCCGATCACCACCAGGCCGGCGCAGACGAACTCGGCGAGGGCGGCGAGGACGAGGCTGGCGTTTGGCCCGACTCCGATGGGGTCGGCCGGGAACTTGTCGAACTCCCCCGCGAGGACCATCTGCACCTTCCCCCAGCCGTGGGTCATCATGTAGCCGCCGATGCCGACGCGGAGGATGAGCAGGCCGGCTGAGCGAAGCATCTCGGTGCGGGTGGCGTCCATTCGCGCTCCTTGGGCGGGGGCCGCCTGCGGGCCGGCTTCCCGGTCTATCTTCGGCCAGCGGCCCGCCCCTCCGCGATTTCGCGGACACGGCGCAGGCCGTGCTCCCATCCTTCGCCGGCCCCGTCCTGCACGTCGGCGGGGATCTGGCCCATGGCCCTGTGGGTGAGCTTGAGGCGGGTCTTCCCGCCCTCGGGGATGAGCCGGTACTGGACGAAGTTGGTCGCGGGATAGGACATGAACATCGGCCCGCAGATCTCAAGCAGGCCCGGGGGCTTGATGACCTGCACGTGCCCCCACAGGTGGCCGGTGCTGTTCCCCAGGTCGCGGAACCACCGGCCGCCGGGCCACGGCTCGATCTTCATGGGGAAGGGCGTGCCGTCGGGCATCTCGCTGCCCGGGCCGAGCTCGTCGAGCACGGCCTGGAAGGCGACCTCGGGGGGCGCGGCGATCTCGATTTCGCGGCAGATGGTGAGGGTGCGGATGGCCTGATCGGTCTCGGTGGACTGCATGGTCATTTCTCCTTGGCTGGTCGGGTCGGGGGTTGGTGGTGAGCCTGGCGCTCCGCGCGGGCGCGGATGCGCGCGAGGTGGCGGTCCCAGAAGCGCTCGAAGCGCCCCACCCAGGCGTGGATGGGCCTGAGGCCCTCGGCGTTGAGCGTGTACAGGCGTTGGCGCCCGCGGCGCTGGACGGAGACGATGCCCGCCTCGCGGAGGACCGCCAGGTGCTTGGAGACGGCCGGCTGCGGGAGGCGCACGGCGGCGACGAGGTCGTTCACTGGGCGGGGCCCGGCGCCGGCGAGGGCGGCCACGAGGTCGCGCCGGCGCGGCTCGGCGATCGCGGCGAAGACGTCGGGGGCGGCGGGGCGTGGCATCGGGGGATTATATTCTCACAATGGAATATGTCAAACGGCCCGGCACGGGGGCCGGGCGGCGGAGGCCAGAGTCGTCCGGGGGGCATCAGCCGGTACCATCGGCGCCGCGGTGATGACCCACTCCCTTCAGTTCTTCGGCGGCCTGGTGGCCCTGCTGATCGGCGGGCGGCTGCTCGTGGCCGCGTCGGTGGACACGGCACGCCGGCTGGAGGTCTCGCCGCTGGTGGTCGGGCTGACGCTGGTGGCGTGGGGGACCTCCGCCCCGGAACTGGCGCTGAACCTGATCTCGGCGTTCAAGGGGCGCGGGCAGCTGGCCCTGGGCAACGTGGTGGGGGCGAACATCTGCAACATGGCCCTGGTGCTGGGGATGTGCGCCCTGATCCGCCCTCTGGTGGTGCAGGAGCGGCTCATCAAGGTGGAGATCTGGCTGAACGCGGCCATCCTGGCCCCGCTGGCGGGCTTGGGCCTGCTGACGCGGCTGGGCCGGTGGGAGGCGGCCCTGATGCTGGCCGTGTTCGGCGTCTACAGCGCCTGGACGGTGGCGGCGGCGCTGCGCCAGAGCGGCCGGGCCCGCACGCCGCGGGCGGCGGACACGATCGGGCCCGACCCCACGATGGACCGGCGGCCGATGGGGTGGGTGATGATCGGGACGTGCTTCGCGGGGGGCGTCGTGCTGCTTTCGCTGGGGGGCTGGCTGGCGAGCGACGGGGCATCGGGGATCGCCCTGGGGCTGGGCATCCCCGCGGCGGTGGTGGGGGTGACGATCGTCGCGCTGGGGACGACGCTGCCGGAGATGGTGACCGGGACGACGGCGGTGTGGCGGCGGCAGACGGACCTGGCGATGGGGAACGCGATCGGCTCGTGCCTGTTCAACGCGGGGGCGATCCTCGGGATCACGGGGCTGATCTCGCCCCCGACCGTGGACCGCTCGCTGGTGCTGCCGCTGGCGTACATGGGCGTGCTGGCGGTGGCGCTGGTGCCGATCAGCCGGACATTCGGGAAGACAGTCTCGCGGCTGGAGGGGTCGCTGCTGATGGTGTCCTACGTTGTGTTCCTGGGAATCCTCGCGTGGATCGCGTCGCGGTGAGCCTGCGGGGGGGGTGGGCCGCGGCGCAGGAGCCTGACTATGGCGGGCAGATTGTGGTGGATGGCGGCGGCACTCGTGGCGGTCCTCGTTGCCGCGGCATCGATCGGTCTTGCGGGGTCCGGCGGCGGTGGCGGCGGGGCGGGTGATGTGACGATCATCCTGGTCCGCCACGCGGAGAAGGTGGACGAGTCGGAGGACCCGGACCTGAGCCCGGCGGGGCGCCGGCGGGCGGCGAGCCTGGCCGAGGCGCTGCGGGACTCCGGCGTCTCGGCCGTGTACACGACTACCTACAAGCGGACGCGTCAGACCGGGGCCGCCGTCGCCGATCGGCTGAAGCTGGCGCCGGAGCAGCGGCACGAGCTGGCGCGCACGCTCTCGCCGGCGCAGGCGGTGGAGCGCATCCGTTCGGAGGGCGCGGGCAGGGCGGTGCTGGTGGTGGCGCACTCGAACACCATCCCGCCGCTGCTCCGGGCGCTCGGCTGGGATGAGCCGCCGATGCCGGACACGGAGTTCGGGCGCGTGTACGTGGCCACCCTGCGGGCGGACGGGACGAAGCAGTTGATCCGCGCCGGGTACCCGCCGGAGGCGAAGCCATGACGGAGGGGTCGGAGGCGGGGAACGACAGGGCCTTCGCCATTCTCGATAGTTTCGAGAAGAGGTGGGACTCACGCTATCCTGAGAGCGAACGCGGCAAAGGCCCCTGGCTCGATGGGTCGATCATGCCGTGCCTCTTCGCCATCCGGATTGTGCAGGGACTCGAGTTCAACGGCGGATGGCCCAGCGTGTACTACAACCGCGCCGGGTGGGCCGTACGCCTTGCGGTGCATGGCTACCACGAGATCGGCGCTCCGCTACATGAGGCGGTCGCACGGAACGCAGCCGCGGTCGTAGCGGAGGCCGAGCGGCGAGAACCCGGCATGGATCACTCGTCGGACGAATGGCTGTCGGGTCGGTTGATGGAGCTCGTCGGAGAACCGGACTGGGATCGGCTCGATGACGGTTGGCTGGACGCAGAATATTCGGAGAACACGTACCTGCTGATGTCCCGGTACATCGAGGATCACGGTCTGCTCGGGTCCTGAGAGGCTCACGCGGGCTCACGAGGCGCTCGCTTCTGTCCGATAAACCAGTTACGCTCGAATCACCTCACGCCGGGCAACCACCAGCATGCGTCACTTCGACCTCTGCGTCATCGGCAGCGGCCCGGCCGGGCAGAAGGCGGCCATCCAGGCCTCCAAGCTCGGCAAGTCCGTCTGCGTGGTGGAGCGGCGCGAGGCGGTGGGGGGGGCGTCGATCAACACGGGGACGATCCCCAGCAAGGCCCTGCGCGAGGCGATCCTGAAGCTGGCCGGCCGCCAGTCGGCGATGCCCCGCGAGGAGGACTTCCGGGCGGCCCGCTCGGCGGTGCTGCAGGACCTGCTCTCGGCCACGTACGGCGTGATCAACGCCGAGATCGAGATCGTGTCGCGCCAGTTCCAGCGCAACGGCGTCCGGGTCATCCGCGGCGAGGGGCACTTCGTCGACAGGAAGACCCTCGAGGTCAAGGGCCAGCACGCCACCGAGCCGCTCACCGCCGACCACTTCGTCATCGCCGTGGGCACCCAGCCCAGCAAGCCGGCCGACATCCCCTTCGATGACAGGACCATCGTCACCTCCGACGAGATCCTCCGCCTGCCGGAGCTCCCGCGGACGATCATCGTCGTCGGCGGCGGGGTGATCGGGGCCGAGTACGCCTCGATGCTCGCGGCCATGGGCGTGCGGGTGACGCTGATCGAGGGGCGCCCCCGCCTGCTGGACTTCGTCGATGCCGAGATCATCGAGGCCCTGCAGTACCAGCTGCGCCAGAGCGGCATGACCCTGCGGATGGGGGAGAGGGTGGTCAAGATCGGCAACGCCGATGCGCCCGCCGGGGCCCGGACGAGCAACGGCCATCTTGTCGAGGCCCTGCTGGAAAGCGGCAAGACGCTTCGGGCCGACGCCCTGCTCTACGCCGTCGGGCGGCAGGGGGCCACGGAGGGCCTGAACCTGGCCGCGGCCGGGCTGACGGCGGATGACCGTGGCCGGATCACGGTCAACCAGTTCTTCCAGACGGCGGCGGAGCACATCTACGCCTGCGGGGATGTGATCGGGTTCCCGGCGCTGGCGAGCACGTCGATGGAGCAGGGGCGGCTCTCGGCGGTGCACATGTTCGGGGGGACGGTGCAGAGCACGGCGGAGTTGCTGCCGTACGGGATCTACGCGATCCCGGAGATCTCGATGGTGGGGTGGACGGAGGAGAGGCTGACGAAGGAGGGGGTGCCCTACGAGGCGGGGATCGCCCAGTACAAGGAGATCGCCCGGGGGCAGCTGCTGGGGGATGAGACCGGGATGCTCAAGATGCTGATCCACCAGGAGAGCCACGCGGTGCTGGGCGTACACGTGATCGGGACGGGGGCGACGGAGCTGATCCACATCGGCCAGGCGGTGATGGCCCACCAGGGGACGGCCGAGTACTTCGTGGACACGGTGTTCAACTACCCGACGCTGGCGGAGTGCTACAAGGTGGCGGCGCTGAACGGGCTGAACAAGCTGAAGAACATGTGATGGGCCGTGGCACGGGGCCGCCGTGCTATTCTCCCGCCGTGGCGAAGCGCCCCTCACCCAAGCCCAAGGCCCCGCGCGAGATCGAGCTCAAGCCGGAGCGCAAGCAGCCGTCGATCCCGGCATCCCGGGCGGTCCGGTTCGGCGAGGTCATCGGGCAGGAGCGGGCGATCGCGACGCTGCGGGACTCGGTGCGGGCGGGGCGGATCCACCACGCGTGGATTCTCCACGGGCCGCCGGGGGTGGGGAAGTTCACGACGGCCCTCGCGTTCGCGGGGCTGATCCTCGACCCGACCAGCCAGCCGAACCTCTCGGGCGAGATCGAGCCGGAGGCGGAGAGCCCGACGCGGCGGCTGCTGGCGGCGGGGACGCACCCGGACCTGCGGATCGTCACGAAGGAGCTGGCGCGGATCAGCCGGGAGGCGGAGATCCGCGACCGCAAGCTGACCAACATCCCCATCGACGTGGTCCGCGAGTTCCTGATCGAGCCGGCGGAGCGCTCGGGGTCCGCAAGCGGGGGCGCGCTGGCGTCGAAGGTCTTCATCGTCGATGAGGCGGAACTGCTGAACCACGGCGTCAACGCGGCGCAGAACGCCCTGCTCAAGACGCTCGAGGAGCCGCCCCCCGGGTGCGTGATCATCCTGGTCACCTCACAGGAGGAGCGGCTGCTGCCGACGATCCGCTCGCGCTCGCAGCGGGTCCCCTTCACGCCGCTCTCGGAAGAGCCGATGCGCCGCTGGCTGAAGTCCAGCGGGCTGGACCTCTCCGGCCTCGACACGGAGGGTGTCGCCTGGCTGCTCTCGTTCGCGGCCGGCTCGCCGGGGACGGCGAAGCTGGCCCTCGAGACCGGGCTGGTGGCGTGGCACAGGGCGGTCGAGCCGATGCTCGACGAGCTCGACCGCGGGCGTTTCCCCGTCGATTTCGGCACCGTCGCCGACACCCTCGCCGACCAGTGGGCCGAGGCGTGGGTCAAGGGGCGCGAGAACGCGAGCAAGGAGGCGGCGAACCGGGCCGCGGCCAGGCAGATGCTGCGGCTGATCGCGGAGCACTACCGGCGGGCGATGCGGGCCGGCCCGGGGGGGAACGCGAAGGGGCTGGAGCGGGGGGCCCGGGCCGTCGAGCTGGTCGTGGGGGCCGAGCGGCAGGCGGAGGGGAACGTGAACCTGATGTTCGTGCTGGACAACCTGGGCGCGCAGCTGGCGCTCAGCCCTCGAGGCTGAGGGCGGGGCGGTCCGGCGAGTGGGCGGCGGGCGTGTGGGGGGCGTGAGGGGCGGGGGCGTGCTCGGGCGCGGCCCGCTCCTTGGCGAGCTTCTGCATCAGCAGGACCCAGGTCTCGCGCTCGTAGTCGAGCAGGCGGATGACCTCGTCGAGCTTGCCGGTGCTGCGCTCCATGCTGGCCTCGACGAGGCGCGTGTACATGAAGGTGTAGACGGCCTTGACGCGCTCGGCGAGCAGCGGGTCGTGCTCGGCCTTGATGCTGGTGATGAGCTCGAGCACGACGTCGCGGCAGCGGGAGATGCCGGTGAAGCTCGCCTCGTAGTTCTTCGTGGCCAGGCCCTCGCGCCCCTGGCGGGCGAACTTGATGGCGCCCTCGAGCAGCAGCAGGCGCAGCTCCTCGGGGCTGGCGGTCAGCACCCGGGTGCGGAGGTAGGCGGTGGCGGGCCTGGCGGCGTTGGGGGGGGCGGCGGTCACGGCTCAGGAATGGATCGGTCGGGGAACGGCGGGACTTGATCTCAGCGGCGGATGAGCTGCGACATGCCGGCGAGCGCCTGGCCCTGGGTCTGGAGCTGGCCGATGGCCTGCTCCATCGCGATGAACTGGCGGGTGAGGATGGTCCGGCGGTTGGCGAGGCGGATGTCGAAGTCGGCGATGCGCTTGGTCTGCAGCTCGATCTGGTCGGTCAGGGTCTTGCCGCGGCGGGTGAGCGTGCCCGTGACCGAGTTGATGAACGCCTCGGCCATGTTCTCGATCTGCGAGGCGACGCCCAGCTTGGAGAACGTCGGCTCGGTGTTGGTCACGGTGACGCCGGGGGCCACGGTGGTCGTTCCCGCGGGCTCCTGCACGCGGGCGGAGACGAGGTCGGCGACGGCCTGGTAGTCCTGCTCCAGGGCGACGCGGAGGCGGTCGCGGTCGAGCTCCAGCCGGCCGCCCGAGCCGACCTTGATCCCGATGTCGGCGAGGCCCTGGAAGGGGCCCGAGACGCCCACCGCCTTGCCCTGGATGGTCGAGTAGAGCTTGGCGCGGATCTGCAGGGCGGTGGACTCGCCCAGGAGCGGGCCCTTGGCCTTGGACTCCTGGTCGTAGCGGGTCTGCTGGCCGATGCGGTCGCTGAGGGTGTTGAACGCGGAGATGAACGTGTTGAGGGCGGACTCGACGGCGGAGGTGTCGCGGGCGATCGTCAGGGTGACGGGCGTGGCGCTGGTGGAGGTCAGGTCGATGCTCACGCCGCTGACCACCTGGTCCATCGTGTTGCGCGAGCTGCTGAGCAGCACGGCCGTGGCCGGGTCGGCCGAGCCGAAGAAGACGCGGGCATCCTGGCCCCGGTCCAGCGTGGTCGCGCCCAGGTCGAACGTGCCGGGGTCCACCACGAAGCGCCCGGCGCTCCCCGTGCCCCGGGCCGTGAGGCTCAGGTGGAACGGGGTGCTCCCGCTCCCGTCGTTGATGATGGCGGCCGAGACGCCCAGGCCCGCGGCGTTGATCTTGGTCACCATCGCCGTCAGCGTGTCCCCCGGGGCGAAGGCGACCGTCCGCTCGGAGGTGCCGTCGATGATGTTCTGGGGGCCGGCGCCCGCGGCCTCGCCCTTGATGTTCAGGTTGGCCGCCACCGTGCCGGTGACATCCTCGACCTTGATCTTCAGCGAGCCGCTCGCCCCGTCCTCGTAGAGGAGGATGCCGTCGCCCTTGTCGTTGACCCGGGCCTTGACCAGGAGGCCGCGGCTGTTGACCAGGCGCACGAGGTCCTCGACGGTCTTGTCGCCCGACCCGAGGTTGACGGTCTGGGTGGCGCCGGTGGAGTCGGTGATGCGGAAGACGCCCGTGCCGATCCCCTGGCCGGAGCGGAGGGAGGCCAGCGTGGTGCCCATCGTCAGGTACTGGTGCTGGAGGTTGCCGCTGTCCACCGTGGCGGCGGCGACGCCCTCGGCCACCGTGTCGATGCCCAGGGAGGCGGCGGTGGCGCCGGAGACGATCAGGTTCGAGGTCCCGCCGGTGGTGTCGGTGAGCAGGATGCCGGTGCCGGCCCGGTTGAGCGCGGCCGTGATTTTTCCGCCGGTCTGCGTGCCGATGGCCGCGAGCATGGCGTGGAGCGAGCCGGCCGTGTCGAGGGTGACGGCGTGCACCGAACCGTCGCGGGCGGTGATGCTGACCTGGCCGTCGCCGGCGACGCCCTGGCCGCCGTTGAGCGTCCGGGCGAGCGTGGAGTTCATCCCCGCGAGGATGCGCGTGCCGGCGACCGTGCCGGTCTGGGGCGCGGCCGTCAGCAGGCCCAGGTCCCGGGCCGTGCTGGAGCCGGTGGTGGTGGGGTTCTCGAGGACTTCCAGCGTGCGGCCCTGGGCATCGACGAGCCGCAGGCTGACGCCGTCGGGCGCGATCGCGGCCTTCACGTCCTGCGTGCCCAGGGCGGTCTCGAGCTCCGAGTTGATCCGCTGGATGACGCCGTCGAGGGTGGTCGGCGGGGGAGAGGTTACGGTCCCGCCGCCGCTCGTGATCGCGCCGATGTTCATGTTCACGGTGGTCGCGCCATCCACGACGATCCGGAAATCGTACCGGCCCGCGCCGCCCAGGGAGCTGACGAACACCCCGTTCCCATCGTTCAGGGCGCCCAGGGCCGTGGCGGTGCCGAGGCGGTAGACCTGCGAGCCGGTGACGGTGGCCGCCGGCGAGGCGGCCGCGATCCCCAGGCTCGTCGCGGTCTCGTGGCCGAAACCGTTGGCGATGGCGATGGTGTCGGAGGCGGTGCTGGCGATGACGAGGCGGCCGCCATCGACCGAGGCGCTCACGGCGGCGCCCGAGCTGTTGATCGCGTCGAGGACATCGGAGACCGTGCCGGCCCGCGAGAGGTCCACCGTGGTGACCTTCCCGCTGGTGGTCTCGGTGATGACGATCTTGCCCCGCTTGATGCCCTCGCCGCCGTTGAGGTCGGCCAGCGAGGTCTCGCGGTCCAGCCGCGCCGCGGCGGACTCGAACGTGAACGCCCCCGCGTTCAGTCCCGTGGTGGTCGCGTCGGCGAAGCCGCGGGAGAGCAGCTGCTGGGTCGAGACCAGCCGGTCCACGATGAACGTGTACGCCCCGGGGATGGCCGTCGCCGAGGCGGTGGCGCTGAGCACGCCGGTGGCCGAGCTGGTGGCCTTGTTGGCCTGGAAGATGCTGGAGGTGCGGAAGGCCGCGGCGGCGGACTTCAGGGCGCTGACCTTGGTGTTCAGGTCGAGGTACGCCGCCTGCTGGCTCTTGAGCTGGAGGATGCGCGACTGGGCGAGCACCTTGGGGCGTGCTTCGATCGCCAGGAGCTGGCTGATGAGCGAGGCGGTATCGATGCCGCTAAAGAGGCCGGTCCCGGATGTGATGCCCGACATGGTCCGCTCCTACCCGCAGAGGGGTGGCCGCAGCGCGGGGAGGAAGGGGCGCACGGGGGCGGGGCCCTCATCCTCGTGGCGCTCGGGGCCGGGCCAGGCCGGGCCGGCGTTCTCGCCGGCGCGCACGCGGGGGGTGTCCAGGGCGGCGCGACGCAGCGCCAGCAGGTCCGTCGCCCAGCAGGCGAGGAACCGCTGGAACATGACCCGGGTCGGGTCGCGTGGGTCGAGCGCCTTGGCGTGGATCACCGCGTGCTCCTTCGAGGGAACCATCGGACTGGCGGGCGGGCCTTCCGCAATGGCGGTGCCCGGCGCCAGAGAAGCGCAAAGGCCGCCGGTCTCCATCGGCGGATGCCGGGCCGGCGCTCACTGGTCTCCCGCAAGGGCGTGAAGCGGGCCTGAAACGCCGATAAGCGCCCGCCCATGCCCTGGCCGGGTGAGCCGAACGCCGGGGGCGCGGCGGGCGTAGAAGCCTCCCCAAGCCTCTATCGCGCAAGGAGTTCCGACCGTGCACCCCGTGCCCCGTCTCGTGCGGCCGCTGACCCTGGCGCTGTCGGCGGCGCTGCTCCTGAGCGCAGTGGTATCGGCAAGTCTTGCGCTCCTGGGGCCCGTGCTATCCACCCCAGCGCAGGTCTCGTGGGTGCTGGTGGGCTTCGAGGCGATCGTGATCGTCGCGGCGGTGTTCGGCGTGCTCTTCGGGCGCGGGCGCTTCGAGGAGTCGCCGGCGATGGCGCTGGCGTGCATCGCCGGGACGGTGCTGCTCGCATCCGCGCTCGGGTGGCAGGGGGCGAACCGGGCGCTGCTGGGCGTCTCGCTCACGCCGCTGCTGGCGGGGCGGGCGCTGGCGGCCGGGGTGCTGGGCGCTGCGGCGGCGGCGTGCATCCTGGGACCGCACCCGCGCGCGTGGCGCCGGGCCCTGCTGGGCGCGGCGATGACCGCCCCGGCCCTGCTCGTAGGGGCCGCGGTCGTGACCGGCTCCGGCCGGCGCGTCATCGATGCCCTGCTCGGGCAGAGCCCGGTTCAGCAGATGGCGGTGACGGTCGCGGGCGCGCTGGTGGTGGGCGGCCTGCTGGCCGCGGGCGCCCACCTGGTGATCAGGGCGTTCGAGGACCCCGTGGGGGCGCCGCCCGCGGATGGGGGCCCTACTTCTTCTCGCGCGGCCTGAGCATCAGGGCCCGGCCGCGGAACCCGTCGGGAGTGGGCCGCAGCTCGGAGGCGATATCGCCGAGGTGGGGGAGGATGGTCTCCAGGGGCGGGAGCTTCTCCGTCCAGCCCTGCTCCTCCTTCATATTCTTGATCCACTCGGCGCGCTCCTCGGGCTCGATTCCCATCTTGGCGAGCTGCTGCTCCATGATCTCGGCCTGGTTCTTCGTTGACCAGTACTGCCAGCGCAGGTCCTGCTCGATGTCGGCCCAGGAGTACATCACCGCGCCGGGGGCGAGCGCCGCGGTGGCCTCCTTGAAGGCGGGCTCGCCGGAGAGCGCTGCGCCCTCGGGGCGCCCGGCCAGCCGCATGGCGCTGCGGACGGCGGTCTCGGTCCCGATGAACAGGTGGTTGAAGCCCAGCCCGATCTGGAGCTGGAAGAAGCCGGTGTCGATGGAGTAGGTCTGGTTGCCCTCGAAGTCGCCCGGCTCCAGCATGCCCTGGACCTTCATGGCGACGGCGCTGAGCGTGTTCGACACCGCCTCCTGGTCGCGGACCTCGATGACGAAGGTCGTGCGCGAGCTCTCGGCGCTGAGCGGCTGGTCGATGGCGGAGACGATGTGGACGGCCGGGCCCATTGCCGTCAGCGCCGGGTTGATCATGTCGCGGATGAGCTCGACCTGGGGCGCGGCCTCGGCGCGGTTCTCCTCGGGGAGCCTGGCGATCATCCGGCGGACCACCTGAAAGACCTTGGGGAAATCGAAGTTGATCCGCGAGTAGCCGGCGACATCCGCGGGGACGAAGCCGGGCGGGTCGAAGCCGCCCGCGGGCGTGCTGAGCAGCTCGAGCAGGCCGGTCTTCTCCGGGACGAGGATGCCCATCGAGACATCGACCATGCCCTCGGCGGTGCCGAAGCGCAGGCCGCCGCTGACGGCCTTGAGCCCGCGGATGCCGACGGCGTCCATCATCATGGACATCGGGTCGTCCGCGTCGCCGGCCCCGGCGGCCCGGGCGAGCAGGCGGTCCACCATCACGACGGTCCAGGCGAGGCTCCCCGCGGGGTTCTGGTCCTGGGCGAGGCGGAAGTCGGCGTTCTCGCCGACGGCCTCGATGGCCTTGCCCTTGAGCGCGTCGATCGCGTCCTCGAAGGCCCGCTGCTCGGTGGAGACGGCGAAGAGGCTCTCGACCCGGGCCAGGCGGACCGTGCGCCGCTCGTCGAGCGACCCGCCGATCCACCAGCCGAGCTCAAACCCGGAGTCCCCCGCCTCCTCCTTGAAGTCCTCCGGCCGGTACTCACCCCGGGCGAAGCGCTCGCGGCGCTCGCGCTCCTTCGTCGCTGCCTCCTCGTCGATCACCGGGTGGACGATGGTGACCGGGGTGCCCTGGTAGGTGTCGTGCTCGACGCGGATCTTCTTGTCCTGGACGCCCTTGTCAAGGAGCTTCTCCAGCAGGGCATCCCACTCCCCGGCGTGCGCGCCCATGTCGGCGACGGCCAGGAAGAACGGGGTGGCGTCGGGCTCGTCCGCGCCCTCGGCCGCGGGGTTGGCGGGCTTCTCGGGGAAGAACATCGCCAGGCCGACCTGGCCCTGCGGGGGGTGGAGGTCGTCCGCCTCGGCGTTGATCTCCTTCAGCAGGTCGGAGAAGCCCTTGGAGGCGTCCTCCGTGATGCTCTCGATAAAGGTCTTGACGGCGGGCTCCTCCCAGAGCTTGCCCAGTTCGGTGGCCTTGAAGGACTCCGTGAGGGCCTTGAAGTCCGGCACGCCCACCACCAGGAAGCTCCGCGAGGGGGCCAGGCCGGCGATGTCGGGCGGGGCGGCGATCGCGGCCGCGGCGAAGGAGACCGCGCCCAGCACGGGCGCGAGGAGCCGCGCCGGGCGGCGCAGGAGCGTGGCGAACATCGTGGGGTTCCTCTTGGAGGTGTGGGTCGTGCGGGCGGGGCGGCTACTTCGGCGCAGCGCCGGTGGCGTCATCCAGGCCCGGGGGCGGGCCGAAACGGGTGCGGGGGGGCGGGGCGCCGTAGCTGTACCCGGAGTTGGGGTTGCTCTTGTCGTAGGCGAAGGCGTCGCGGTTGCGGATGAAGTCGCGGACGTAGCGCCCGGGGATGGCGAAGCCCAGGCCCTCGCCGAAGGGGATCTTCATGTTGGTCACCCCGATCACCTCGCCCTTGCTGTTGAACAGCGGCCCGCCGGAGTTGCCGGGGTTAATCTGTGCGGTGGTCTGGATGTACGTCATGCCCTCGAAGTTGCGCTGGGTGGTGGCGATGACGCCCTGGGAGAGGGTGCGCTCGAGGCCGAGGGGCGCCCCGATCGCGAAGACCTCCTGCCCGGCCTGCAGGTCCTCCGCGCCCTGGACGTAGACCGTGGGGAAGGGCTGGTTGTCGGGGTGCTTGACCTTGATGAGGGCCAGGTCGAGGGCGTTGTTGACGGCGATGATCTCGACATCCTGGATCTCGCGGCGGCGGAAGTCGAGCTCGCGCTGCTCGAACACCGTGCACTTGATCCGCGTCTCGCCCTGGATGACGTGGGCGTTGGTGATCGCGTACCCCTCGGGGTGGATGATGAAGCCCGAGCCCAGGCCGCCGGGCGTCGAGACCATGATCACCCCCTCGCCGTACTTGCGGGCGAGCTCCTTGGGGGAGCGCTCGGGGAGGTTGCGGGCGACCTGGAAGAGGTCGCTGCTGCTGCGGTCCAGGACCTGCGTATCGGGCTGGGCGCGGGTGATCGCCTCGATCTGGGCCCGCGGGACCTCCAGCACGGTGAAGCCCATGTCCAGCCAGAGCTTCTCGGCCGTCTCCTTCAGGATCGGGGCGCTCACGATGCGCCCGTCCTGCAGGGTCACCTGGTCCACCGCCGGCGTGTCGGCGGCCGGTGGCTGGCGCGATGATGCGGCGGCCAGACCCGGGGCGAGGGCGGCGAGCGCTGCCAGGGCGAGGGCGGGCCGGTATGCCATCGGGGAAACTCCTCGGCACCGGGTCATCCCCCGGTGGCTGCTAAAGTGTAGTCGGTCCGTACGCAACCCGTTTGCATCCCTCACCACCGGCCGGCACCAGAACCAAGGGAAACACCGCCCATGAAGCCGTTTACCGCCGCGCTGCTCTGCTCTGCTCTCGCCGGCCTGTGCGCCTCTGGTACGCAGGGCCAGCCCGCGGAAAGCCTGGCGCCCTACTTCGGTTTCGAGGAGGCGCGGATCATCAAGGTGGACGACAACTGCGGGCCCGCGGCCGTGGGGGACTTCAACGGCGACGGGCGCCCGGATGTGGCGGTGGTGAACAACCGCAAGAGCCGGGTGGAGGTCTACTACCTGCGGGCGTCGCAGCGCCCGGCGGACGAGATGGAGCGGGTCTTCCGGGCCAACGAGCTCCGGCCCAACCCCTGGTACGACCGCGAGATGGTGAGCGTGGCGCACCGCGTGATGTCGGTGCTGCCGTTCGACGTGGACGGGGATGGCAAGCCGGACCTGATCTACGCCGGCGCGGACCCCGCCGAGATCGTGGTCATGCGGCAGGAGACGCCCAGCCGGTTCAACATGCTGGCGCGGACGCGGGTGAAGGACCTGGCGGCGCGGCAGGATGGACTGGCGGTGGCCGATGTCCTGGGCGGGCCGGAGCCGGAGCTGCTGGCGATCGCGGGCGGGAAGGTCAGCGTGTTCCCGCTGCAGAAGTCCGGGCGCCTCGGCGAGCCGACGGTGCTGGGGTCCGGCGACCAGATCCGCTCGCTGCACATCGCCGACTTCAACGGCGATGGCCGCCAGGATGTCCTGGGGATCGTCCCCGAGAACGCCGCCCCCGTGCGGGTGTGGCTGCAGTCGCAGGACCCGCGGGTGACGGCCCGGGGCCCCGGTGGCGCGGAGAAGGCGGGGCTGCTGGCGACCGAGCTGCGCTTCGAGGTGCCGCAGCTGCGCGAGGGCCGGCCCCTGTGGTTCCCCGGGCGCAAGGCGGCGTCGGTGGCGGTGATCGAGCGGGCCAGCCAGCGGCTGGTCTTCAGCGACCTGGCGAGCGAGCCCATCACGGCGGGGGGCGAGGGCGTGACGGAGCGGGAGGTCCAGGCGGCGGTCTCCGGCTTCCCCGACACGGGGAGCAAGAACCGCTCGGTCTGCACGGCGGACCTCAACGGCGACGGCCTGGCGGACCTGGTCACGACGGACCAGAAAGCGAACACGGTGGTGGTGTACGCCCAGCGGCAGGGCCTGGGGCTGAGCGCGCCGACGCCGTACAGCGCCTTCAAGACGCCCAAGCAGATCGAGGTCGGCCAGTGGTACGAGGGCTCCGGCGGGCGGCCGGAGGTGTTTGTGCTCTCCGAGGAGGAGAAGGCGGTCGGCGTCTCGACCGTGGCCGAGGACGGGCGCCTGGAGTTTCCCCGCCCGGTGGCGTTCAAGACGGCGGGGGCTACGCCGACGCTCATGGCCATGATCCCCTCGGCCGAGCGGCCCGCGCTGGCGGTCGTGATGAAGGACCGGCGCGACTACGTGCTGGAGGTCCACACCCGGCGAACGGCCTCCGAGCCCGAGGCGGGGACGGCGTGGAACGCCGCAGTCGCGACCATCGCGGTCAAGGATGTCCGGCGCGATCCCGCGGCCATCCTGCCCTACGACTTCGACCGCGACGGGACCACGGACCTGCTGATCCTCACGCCCGGTGAGCCCATGATGATGGTGCGGACGACGGTGAAGGACGGCGCGGTGACGCCCGAGGCCGTGCTGACGAAGGAGGCGATCCCGCAGTTCGGGCTGGTGCAGGGGGCGGGCCCGGAGAATACGGCGCTGCTGGATGTGGACGGCGACGGGAAGGACGAGCTGCTGATCGCC
Organism: Phycisphaerales bacterium; assembly: GCA_040902425.1. Classification (GTDB taxonomy): domain Bacteria; phylum Planctomycetota; class Phycisphaerae; order Phycisphaerales; family UBA1924; genus JBBDXI01. Next base: position 64,746 of record JBBDXI010000077.1, on the reverse strand, counting down.
GATGCCAACTTCGTCCGGGCGTGCGCGTACGACGCGGCCTCGGGGTGGCGCGTCGTGGACCAGGTGAACGTGCCCGACGCCACGACGCAACTGGTGGGCCTGGCGCTCCTGGGGAGCGGGGGGAGCGGGGCGGAGACGCGGATCGTCGCGGCCGACAAGGCCAACGGGCGGCTGCTGCTGCTGGCCCGCAACGAGGCGAAGCGCTGGGTGCTGCGGGAGCGCGTGCGGCTGCTGGGGTTCCCGGTGGCGGCGATCCGGGCGGGGGTTTTCAGCGGGGACGGGCGCCCGGGGATCCTGTGCCTGTCGGATGACGCGTTCGCTGTGGTGCGGCTGGCGGGGCAGCGGCCGTCGCTCGAGCAGTTCGCGGCGTGGCGGACGGACACGGAGAACCGGCTCCAGCACACGATGGCCTCGGGCGACCTGAACGGGGACGGCTTCGCCGACCTGGTGGTGCTCGACGCCCGCGACCAGATGTGTCAGGTCCTCACGTTCTCGGCGTCGCGGAAGGTGATGCCCGCGACGGAGTTCAAGGTCTTCGAGAGCCGCCTCTTCACCCGGGGCGAGGCGCGGGAGATGGAGCCTTCCCAGGCGGCGATCGTCGACTGCACGGGGGACACGAAGGCCGACCTGCTCCTGGTGGTGCACGACCGGGTGATCATCTACCCGCAGATGACCGGCGGGGGGAGCCCGGGGGCGGAGACGTCGAGGAAGGACTGAAGTGGAAGAAGGTGAAGAGGTGCGGGAAGTCCCCCGCTTCCGGGCTCACCTGTTCACCTCTTCACCTGTTCGCCTCTTCACTGAAAGACCGCGGCCGCCCCTCCCAAGAACCCGGAATGCCCGGCATCGACCCCACCTCGGCGATCGTGGCCCTTCTCGCCTTTGTCCTGGGCGGGGGGCTGGTCTGGACCGTGTCGCGCCGCTTCTTCCGGGCCCGGGGGGCCCAGGAGCGGCTGGTCATCACGGCCATCACGGAGCGGCTGCGGGCGGTCGGCAAGCTCGTCGGGCTGGAGGTGTGCGCCAAGGAGATCGCGACCACCACCAGCGGCTGGGGATGGATGCCCCCGCTCCTGCTCTCCCAGGCCCGGCTGGCGATGATCTTCAACTTCGAGAAGCAGTACTACGTGGACCTGACGGCCGTCCGCCCGGCGGATGTCGAGGAGCTGGGGCCGGCGGAGTTCCGCGTGGTCCTTCCGCCCCTGCTCGGCCAGTTGCGGCTGCTGGATGTGACGCCCTACGACATCCAGAACGCCCGCGTGCTGGGGCTGCTGGATGTGATCCCGATGACCGCCGACCGCCAGCGCGAGATGATGCGCCGCGCCCAGGACCAGGCGGCGGAGCTGTTCCGCTCCAACGACACCCGCTACCTCGGCGAGGCGAAGCTGAGCGTTGAGCGGCACCTGCGGGCGCTGATGGACCTGTTCGGCGTCAAGGTGCAGATCGAGTGGTCACGACCGGAGCCGGCGCCCGACGGCCCCGCGCACGCGGCCCGGGAACTGGCCGCGCCCGAGCCGGTGACGATGGGGGGACGGCTGGCCGGGTTGCTCGTTCGCGCCTGAGGCTGCTTGGTGGACTCGACGTCTTATGCCTCGGGCCTTGATGCCTTTCTTCCGTGAAGACAGGCATCAAGGCGGCAGGCATCCAGGCATCAAGCACGGAGGCCGGTTTCCCCCGCTCACGCCCCGCTGGGGTGCCACATCGTCTTCATCTCGACAAAGCCCTCGATCCACCACGGGCTGTGGCAGGCGCCCTCGTCGAACCAGTCCACGCCCTCGCGGACCGTCACCCGCTTCACGTTGTCGGCCGCGCCCTCGCGGAGGGCCCGGGCGTGCGCGGGCGAGACCCCCGCGGCGTGGATGGCGTTGATCTCGCGGTGCGAGGAGAAGTGGGGGACCAGCTCCTCGCGGAGGCCGGTGAGGATGTTCAGCACCCCCGGCGGCACGTCGCTGGTCGCGCAGACCTCGGCGAAGACGGCCGCCACCAGCGGGCTGGTCTCGGAGCCCAGCGCCACCACGGCGTTCCCCGCGCATAGGGGCGGGGCGATCAGCGAGACGAGGCCCAGGAGCGCCGGGGCGTCGGGTGCGATCACGCCCACGATCCCCGTCGGCTCCGGGACCGTGAAGTTGTAGAAGGGCCCGGCGACTGGGTTGTTGCACCCCAGCACCTGCGCGTACTTGTCCGCCCAGCCGCCGAAGCAGACGAGCCGGTCGATCGCGGCCTCGACCTCGCGCGCGGTCTCCTGGGTGGCCCGACGCTCCGCGGCGGGTTTTCTCGTGCCGCGCGCCTTCGATCGTGGCGTGCCTGAACTCCCGGCGCGGAGAGCCGGGCTACCCAGCAGCCCCGCGAACTCGGCCTTCTTCCCCTCCAGCATCTCGGCCATCCGGTAGAGCACCTGCCCGCGGTTGTACGCGGTCGCCTCGGCCCACGCCGGCTGCGCCCTGGCCGCAGCCTCGACCGCATCCCGCAAGTCCTTGCGCGAGGCCCGCGAGACGTGGGCCACCGGGCCCCCCGGCGCGCGGCCCACCGGCAGCGTCCGCCCGGACTCCGAGCGGGGGAACGCGCCGCCGATGTACAGCTTGTAGGTCTTGGTCACATCCAGGCGGTCGCTCATCGCGGCGGCTCCTCGGCCAATCGTATCGCCGGCGGGCGCAGCCACATCTCGAGCTCCAGCTCGTCCCGCAGCGGGATGCCGCCGAGGCCGACGGCGGGGATGACCGGGTGCCGGGCCCGGGCCTCGTCGACGCTGGCCCTGTGCAGCGCCGCCAGACGCCAGCCCCGCTTCTGGTAGAAACCCAGCGCCCGCAGGTTGTCGTTGGTCGTGGTCAGATAGGCCCGCGAGCAGCCGGCGTCGCGCCCGGCATCGACGGCCCCCTCGAGCAGGTGCTCGCCGACGCCGCGCCCTTCCAGGCGTGTGCTGAGCGTGACGACCTCGCACTGATAACCGCCGGCGTCCACCTGCCAGGTGATGAGGCCGGCGGGTTCGCCGGCGACCCGGGCAACTCGCCCGTCGATGCGGTCGGCGCGGATCATTCGGCCGAGGGACCAGATCTCGGGGCCGCCCCAGTGGCGCTTCAGCTCATCCAGAACGAAGGCGGCGTCGGCGGCGGTGATGGGGCTCAACTCGATCGCGGCGCGCTGCCGGCACCAGGCGAGCACGTCGGCGGCGCTGCGGTCGGGCGGGAAGACCGGGTACCAGACCCGGCGTATGTGCCCGCCCTCGCAGTACCACGCCATGCGGTGCAGGAGCGTGTCCGACCCGCCGCTCTCGACCGGGAAGCGGAAGGTGGGGAGTCGCAGGGCGCTCGTGAGGGCCAGCGAGACGTCGCTGAGGAACTCAACCGGCGTCCCGGTCCGGGCCTTGAACTCCCGCTGGTGGGCGGTGGTGTTGGTGCTGAGGCCGCGGACCTGGATGCCGAGCGCGGCGAAGTCGCCGAACAGGTCGCGGAAGCCGCAGGACTGGGGAGTGCACCCGCGGGCGCCGGGGATCGAGTCCCAGTCCTCGCCGCTGAACCCCGGGCTCGGCGGCTGGCCGGGGATGCCGGTGCGCGGGTAGATGAAGATGACCGTCGGGCCCCGGGTCAGCGCGGCGAGGTCCTCCGGTGCACCGGCGGTCGAGGGGAGTGTCACGGCGGGCAACGCGGCGTGCAGGAGGTGCAGCGCGGCCCCATCATCCTTGGGGATGGGAAGGCCCGCGGGTAGCTCGTGGGGGCTGCTCGGCTCCACGCGCGGAGTGTACGAGCGGGCGGACGACGTATGGCCGCGCTACCGGCGGGCGCTCTTGATCCGCCCCTGCATCCGCTTCGGCGGCAGCTTGGTGGGGATGATCCCGCCCGGGAACTTGCTGGCATCCGGGGGGACGCTCACCGGGCGGGTGGGGGCCGGGGCGCCCTCGCCGTCGCCGGTCGGGGCCGGGGCGGCCGCCGCGTTCGGCGCGGGCACCTGCGGCTGGATGGCGAACCGCGAGGGGCCGGCGGAATCCTGCTGGCGCTGCTCGCGGCGCTGGCGCTCGCGGAGCAGGTGCTCGGGCACCGGGCCGGGCTCGAAGTCCGGGTAGTCCAGCTTGGGGATCTCGGCGTTGATGAGCAGCTCGATCTGCGTGAGCAGGCCGCCCTGCTCGGGCGTCACGAGGCTCCAGGCCGTGCCGCCGCGCCCGGCGCGGGCGGTCCGGCCGATGCGGTGGACGTAGAGCTCCACATCCTCCGGCAGGTCGTAGTTGATGACGTGGGTGATCCCCTCGACGTCGATGCCGCGGCTGGCCAGGTCGCTGGCGATGAGCACCTCGAGGTTGCCCGCCCGCAGCTTCTCCATGATGGCGTTGCGCCGGCCCTGGGGGAGGTCGCCGTGGATGGCGTGGGCGTCGATGTTGCCCTTTTCCTTGAGGTAGCGCGACAGCTCGTCGCAGGTGCGCTTCAGCCGGCAGAAGACCAGCGTCAGGGCCGGCTCCTCGTGCGTGAGCAAGTGCCTGAGCAGCCGCCGCTTGTCCCACGGCTGCACCGCGAGGTAGAACTGCTTGACCAGCGACACGGTGAGCGAGCCGGAGGAGACCACCAGCTTCTCCGGGTCGCGCATGTAGCTGCGGGCGAGCCTCTCGATCTCGGCGCTGATGGTGGCCGAGACGAGGATCGTCTGGCGCTCCCTGGGGCACTTGCCCAGGATGTGCTTGATGTCGTCCCGGAAGCCGATGTCCAGCATCCGGTCCACCTCGTCCAGGACCGCGAACTTGACGTTGTTGAAGTGCAGCATCCCCCGCTCGACCAGGTCCATGATGCGCCCGGGCGTGCCGACGATGATCTCCGGGTCCCGGCGCAGCTTCTGCTCCTGCGAACTGATCCGCTGCCCGCCGTAGATCGCGGCCACCTGGATGGGCGTGAACTTGCCCAGCTCCTCCAGCTCCGCGGCGATCTGGATCGCCAGCTCGCGCGTCGGGGCGAGGATGAGCGACTGGAAGGGCAGGTTCCGCGTCGCCATGTGGTAGAGGGGGAGGCCGAAGCCCGCCGTCTTCCCCGTGCCGGTCTTCGCCTGGCCGATGACATCCCGGCCCTTGAGGATGAGGGGGATGAGCTGCGACTGGATCCCCGTGGGGTGCTTGAAGCCCGCGGCCTCGATCCCCTTGAGCACGCTGTTGCGCAGGCCCAGGTCGGCGAAGGTCGTCCGCTCGTCGAAGATCTCCGCGGGCTGGAACTCCAGGTGCGGGACCTCAACCACCGGGGGCTCCACCGGGCCGGAGCCGGGGACAGGGTCGTCGGCCAGCTCGTCGGCCTCGGCGAGGGGCGCGGCATCGCCGTCATCCCCGGGCGGCGGCGCACCGGGCGGCTCGTGGCTGGGCGGGTTGTTGTGGATGTCGAAGGCCGACTCGGGAGATGGGGTCTGCTGCATGTCCGTGGCGATGCGCCTCTTGTCCGGGCGCATGCTCGGAGGATGACTGACGCGGGCGGCCTGGCGAGCAGGCCGGGGGCGTCGGGCATCCCCCTCCAAGATGCGCCGCGGCGACGCGGCTCCTTCATGGGGCCCGCGGCCGCTGGGAAGCTACACGCAACTCCCGGCGCGGGCGTATGTCGGATGAATGATAGTCAGGGCGGAGGGCGGAGCGCGCCGGAAGGTCCGCCGTTCGGGCTCGGGGCCTCCGTGGGTGCACCGGGCGCCGGGTCCGCCCCGGCGCGGCTCAACTCGACGAGGCAGATGTGCTTCATCAGCGTGGCCGCGGCGGTGGAGCCGGCGGCGAGCCACCCGGGCCATCCGTCGCGCCACGCCTGCTTGATGATGAGTTGCTTCAGCAGGGCGCCGGCGGGGGATGTGACCAGTTTCACCACGCTGCCGCGCTCGCCGGCGGCGTGCAGGCTCCGGGCCATGGCGCGGGCGTGGGACGCCTGCTTGGCCAGGAAGTCCGCAAAGGAGGCGATGGAGTCGTGGCGGAGGTCGCCTGCGAGGCGGCCGATGACCGTGCCCCGCCCGAGGGCGACCGTCGGGAGGAGCTCAAGGCGGTCGTGCGGGTCCAGGCCGGTCCAGGCGGCCCGCGTGCGGCGGATGAGCCGCAGCCGGGGTTCCGGCTGCCAGGCGAAGTTGAGAGGGCGGCCGCGGTAGTAGACCTTGCGGTTGATGGTGTAGCCGCCGATGGCCGGGTCGTCGGCCCGCAGCGCACCCTCGATGGACCGGCGCAGCTCGGGCGTCAGCGATTCGTCGCTGTCCAGGGCGAGCACCCACGGCTGAGTGCAGGCCTCCAGCGCCTTCTGCTTGGTGGCGATGTGCCCCAGCCACGGGGAGCGGATGACCGCCGCCCCGGCCCGTTCCAGCACCCCGATCGTGCCGTCGGCGGACCCGGAATCGACGGCGACGACCTCGCTCCCCAGGCCCGCGACCGAGTCGAGCATCCGGCCGATGGTGGCCCCGCTGTCCTTGCAGACGGTCGCGATGGAGAGCGGGAGCGGCATGGCGGCGGAAGCTTACAGCGGGGGGTGCCCGGGTACACTCGGGGGCGCTGTCCATGAGCACGCTCGCCGCCACAGAGCCGCTGACCCTCTGGCCCCTCGCCGGGCCGCCGGCGCCGGCGATCACCGGGGATGCCTCGCGACCCACCATCCTCGGGCGGGCGGCCGAGTGCGACGCGAGGCTCGATGCCCCGTCGGTGTCACGCCGGCACGCGAGCCTCTTTGCCCGGGGCGGGCGCTGGTTCCTCGCCGACCTGGGGAGCCGCCACGGCACGTTCGTGAACGGGCTGCGCATCGCCGGGGCACCGGCCCCGCTCTCCGCGGGTGACCACATCACCGTCGGGCCGTGGACGTTCCGCGTCCGCGCGCCCTCGCAGGGGGCCAGCACGCTGCACTCGTTCGACGACACCAGGGAGGCGGCGGCGCGGGCGCCGGTCCGGAGCGTGGAGGGCCGCGAGCGGTCGCTGGCCTCGTCGCGCCTGCGCGTGCTGATGGACGCCGCGGAGCGCTTCCACGCCGCCCCCGACGAGGGCGCCCTGGCGCGGGAGGTCGTGCGGGCGGTGGTCGAAGGGACCTCGTTCACGCGGGCGGCGCTGGTGCGGGCGGTGGGGGGCGCCGGCGGCGTCGAGGATATCGAGCTGCTGGCCGGCAGCGAGCGCGCCCGCGGGGAGAGCCTCAGCGCCACGGGCCACCCGGGCGGCCCGCAGGACGCCGCGGAGCTGCCGCAGATCAGCCGCTCGATGCTGGCCGCGGCCGCGGCGGGGGAGGTGGTGGGACTGCAATCGCGCCCCGTCCTGCGCGAGGCGGTGAGCATCGTGCACGGGGGCGTCATGGATGTGCTGTGCGCGCCGGTGCACGTGGGGCCGGCGGTGGATGCGTTCCTGTACGCCGACGCCGGCGCGGGGACGCCGGCCCACGACCCGGAGGCGGCGACGTTCATCTCGGCGCTTGCGCGCCTGTGCGGGCTGGCGCTGGCGTCGCTGCGGCGGGCGGCGCTGGAGCGCGAGCAGCGCGACCTGTTGCACGAACTGGCGGGGGCGCGGGCGGTGCAGCGCCGGATCATGCCGGCGCCGCACGGCCGGGCCGGGCCGCTGCGCTTCGCCTTCGCCAACACGCCGGGTCGCATCGTCGCCGGGGACATCTGCGGGGTGGAGGAGCGCCCGGGGGGCCGGGCGGTGCTGTTCATCGGGGATGTGATGGGCAAGGGGCTCGGCCCGTCGCTGCTGATGGCCTCCGTGCAGGCGTTCCTGCGGGCGGCGATGATCTCCAGCGACGACCCGCAGGCCCTGGTGGGCGGGGCGAACGATCACCTGGCGGTCCATTCCGGGCAGGGGGAGTTCGCCTCGCTCCTGCTGGCGACCGCCTCGGAGGCGGGCGTGCTGCGGTGCGTGGATGCGGGGCACGGCCTGGCCGCCCTTGTCAGCGGCGGGACCGCCCGGCGCCCGCAGATCGAAGGGGGCACGCCCATGGGGATCTTGCGCGGCGTCCGCTTCGGCTGCACCGAGATCGCGCTGGCTCCCGGCGACCGGCTGGTCCTGTTCAGCGACGGCCTGCGCGAGCAGCAGGGCGAGGGGGGCGAGGAGTTCGGGCTGGCGCGGGTCATGTCGGTGCTCGGGGGCTCCGCATCGTGTGAACAGGATGTCGAGGCGCTCTTTGAGTCCCTGCGGTCGTTTGCCGGCGGGGACGCCTTCGCGGATGATGTGACCGTGGTCTCGATGGCCCTGGCCTGAGCCCCGGCCGACGGAGTGCGCCGCGCGATGATGACCAAGCTGCTGCTGATCGCCGCCGGGGGAGGGGCCGGGTCCGTGCTGCGATACCTCGTCCAGGGCTGGACGCAGGGCGTGGCCGGGCCTCGGTTCCCCGTGGGGACGCTGGTGGTCAACTGCACCGGGTGCTTCGCGATCGGCTTCCTGGCGATGATCCTGACCGGGCCCGTGGTCATCCGCCCCGAGTACCGGTTGGCCGTGCTCGTCGGGCTGCTCGGGGGCTTTACCACGTACTCGGCCTTCGGCCTTGAGACGATGGCCCTGGTCGGCGACCGCCAGTGGGGCCTTGCCGTGATGAACATCGCGCTCAGCAACGCCGGGGCGCTGGCGGCGGTCTGGGCGGGCCACCGCGTCGCGGAAGCGTGGTTCGGCGTGTGATGCGCACCGGACGGTGCGCAAGGCGGGTAGCACCATGAAGATCCCGGAAGACGGCTGGATGCTGCGGGTCTACATCGGCGAGAGCGACCGGTGGCACGGCACGCCGCTCTACGAGGCGATCGTGCTCAGGGCGCGCGAGCTGCACCTGGCGGGCGCGACCGTGCTCCGCGGGCCGATGGGCTTCGGGGCGCGCAGCCGGCTCCACACCGCGAAGATCCTCCGGCTCTCCGAGGACCTGCCGATGGTGATCGAGATCGTGGACAGCCGCGAGAAGATCGACTCGCTGCTGCCGCACATCGACGCCATGGTCACCCAGGGGCTGGTGACGCTGACGCCGGTGCGCGTGATCAAGTACCGGGCCGATGCGCCCTCGTAGAGACGACGGGACTGGCCGCCGCTGATCCTACAGTTGGCCGCCGGTGGGGTGGCTGAGCGGTTGAAAGCGCCGGACTTGAAATCCGGTAGAGGGCTTGTCCCTCTCAGGGGTTCGAATCCCCTCCCCACCGCTTGTGCCGCAGCGTCGCCGCGTCTCCGCGGCGCGCTGTGCGGTGGCCTGTCTGATCGCGGGTCCCTCGCGACCTGTCAGCATGGCAGTGTACACCCCGCCTGAGCCTCTGGAATCCACCCCGGAGGACCGGCACGGGGTTTGCCGGTCCTCCCGGGATGGCAACGCCTGAACAGACCGAGCGTGGCACCCCCAAGCCGGCGCCGTGGCTCATCGCCGCGTGGCCGGGGATGGGCAACGTCGCGATCATCGCGGCCGGGTACCTCGTGCACGCGCTGAAGATGCGGCGGAGCGGCGAGCTGCCGGGCGGCGATCACTTCGACCTCGCGGAGGTCGAGGTGAAGGGCGGGCTGGTGGCGCCGGCGCGCCTCCCCCGCGGGATCCTCTTCCGCTGGCGCAACAGCGCCGCGAGCGGGCGGGACCTGGTGATCTTCCTCGGCGAGTCCCAGCCGGCGAGCGGCACGCTGGGGTACGCCAACGAGCTGCTGGACTTCGCCGCGCGGCTCGGCGTCGAGCGGGTGATCACCTTCGCCTCGATCGCCTCGGGCCTGCACCCCTCGGAGAACCCCAAGGTCATGGGTGTCGCCACCGACGCCGCCACGCTCGACGAGATGAAGCGGGCGGAGGTCGAGCCGCTGGCCGACGGGCAGATCGGGGGCCTGAACGGCGTCCTGCTGGCCGCGGCGGCGCGCCGCAAGGTGGCGGGCATGGGCCTGCTGGCGGAGATCCCCGTCTTCGCGGCGGCGGTGCCGAACCCCAAGGCCGCCCGCGCTGCCCTGAGCGTCTTCAGCGTCCTCTCCGGGATCGACGTGAACCTGGGCGAGCTGGAGAAGCACGCCGCGGTTGTGGACCGGGCCCTGATCGACGCGATGGAGAAGATGCAGCGTCAGCAGGCGGGCGAGGAGCCGGCCGAGCACGAGCAGGAGGAAGAGGCCGACGCGGAGGCGCAGGCGGAGGCCGAGCGGATGCGGATCAAGCCCGAGCAGGTGGAGCCGAAGCTGGACTTCAAGTCGCGCCGGCGGATCGAGCACCTGTTCGAAGAGGCGCGGAAGGACGCCGGCAAGGCGGTGCCCCTGAAGGAGGAGCTTGACCGGCTGGGCGTGTTCAAGCTCTACGAGGACCGGTTCCTGGATTTGTTCCGGCGGGCCGGGTGATATGACTTCCAACGTGAGCCGGGGCGTCCCGGCCCGGGATTCCTGGTTGATGGCACGCCGGGAACCCGGGGCGTGGACGCCCCGGCTCATTTCGCCGTGCGCTTGCGGCGCGAGGGGTGGATCGCGGTGCTGGCGCCCAACGCCTGGCCGAGCTTCCGGATGGGGCCTTCCTTGATCCGCTGGAAGGCGCGCTTCGCGTTCTCCTTCGAGAACTCGCACCCGATGAACCGCCGCCCGAGGGCGTGGGCCACCACGCCGGTCGTCCCGCTCCCCAGGAACGGGTCGAGCACGAGGTCGCCCTCGTTCGACGAGCACAGGACGACCCGCTGCAGGTAGGTCTCGGGGAGCTGGTTGTCGTGGGCGTGCCGCCGCTCCTTGTTGTTCCCCTGGATGCGGCCCCAGTTCTTCCCGTACCAGACGTCCATCGGCACCCGCAGCCCCGCCGGCATGCCGTCGCGTTTGTTCTCGGTGCGCGGGTCGAAGTAGATGGCGCGCCGGTCGGAGGTCTCCAGGATGCGGTCCGGGTTCCAGGTGTGCTCGCAAGGGCCCGCCTCGCCCGGCGACGGCGGACGAACAAAGTACAGCGCGTGCACCTTGCTGTTGATGAACCGGCTCTTGGTGTTCTGCCCGAAGCGGTAGTGCCAGATGCACCAGTTGATCATGCACATCCGTCGGCGCTTCAGGTGCACCACGATCTCGGCCGCCCAGTCGTCGGGGATGTTGACCCAGAGCGCCCCCCACGGCCGCAGCCCCTGGATGCACAGGTCCAGCCAGTCGTAGGTGAACTTGAGGTAGGCGTCGTGAGGCAGGTCGTCCTTCCACTCGTCGTAGGCCCGGCTCCAGTTGAAGGGCGGGTCGGCAAAGATCATGTCCACCCGCCGGGCCTTGATCTCGGGCAGCGCGCCGAGCACGTCCCGGCAATCACCGACGTACACCCGTGCCTCGGGGTCGGTGAGCGTGTGCGCGGGATTCGGCGGTTCGCGGCGCGCGGGCCCGTGCCCGTTGAGAGTGACGGCCGGTGCCTGGATCGTGGTCACGGCCGCATGGTACCGCGCGCGATCCGCGCGGGGTCCCTGTCGGGCCGTGTCGGTTGGCCGGCGCCCGGCACTCACCCCACCCGCCGCAGCAGCGCCATCCCGTAGTTGAGCGGCACCGTGTACAGCTCGCAGACCTCGTACAGCCCCTGGGCCACGCCCCGGATGTGGTCGATCGCGTGGCGGGGGCCCTCGTGGTCGCCGCACTGCTCGGGGAACGTGTCGTGGAGAAGCACGTAGCCCCCGGTGTTCAGGACCGGCTCGACGGCCCACAGGTCGGCGAGGACACCCTTGATGCTGTGGTCCCCGTCGATCAGGGCAAAGTCCACGCCGCCGGTGTGGCCGGGGCCGGGGTGCGCGGGGCCGGGGCCGCGGAGCGCTTCCTGGCATTGCTCGATCTCGACCGGGCTGTTGCCGGGGTGGAGGACGACGCGGTGCTCGAGGCCGGCGCGGCGGAGAGACTCGCGGATGATGGGCAGGCGGCTCTCGGGCAGTTCGACCTCCCGCCACGGTCCCTTCGCCATCGGGCCGAAGTCGTCGAAGGCGTGGATGATCCCCCGAGGCTGCCCCGGGGCCACGGGGGCCTGGCCCGGCTCCTTCTCGGAGGCCTCCATGGCCGCGGCCATCCAGATCGTGCTGACGCCGAGGAAGGAGCCGACCTCGACCACCGTCCGCGGGCGGATGTTGCGGACCAGGGAGTGCAGGAGGAGCCCCGCCTCCGGCGAGAAGGACGCCGGGAACGAGGCGGGCCACTCATAGAGGTCGCGGAGGACGCCGACCCAGGGCACCGAGCGGTCGAGGAAGGCCGGGAAGTCCCAGCGGGTAGGGTGTGAGGCGGTGTCGGTCAGGCGGGGGAAGAAGCGGTGGACCTCGCGTGCGAGAACGTACCTGTTGACCGGGATGGGCGGGGCACCGACGCCCGACTCGCCGGGAGCCGCCGGGCCGCCGGGCACCCCCTTGACCTGTGGTTGCTGCGTCGCCGGTGCCATCGCTCAAGCGTAGGGGCGGGCGGCCGGGCGCAGCGGGTCGATGCGCGGGCGCGGGTCGCCGTGTGCCCGGATGCGCCCGAGTACCGAGGCCGCGAGGGAGCGCTCCAGGCGCCGGCGTTCCTCGCGCGAGGGCTCCTCCGCCACCAGCGCCTCGCAGCACTCGCGCAGGACCCGGGCCGCGAGCGTTCGGCGGATGACCAGGCCGCACCCGGCCGGCTCGATCAGCAGGGAGGCCATCATCCGGGCGGTGTCGCCGCCGGGCCGGAGCCCGACGCAATCGATGACCGCGATGGCGGGGTCGTGGTCCGGCCCGGTGATGATGAGATTCGAGGGCTTGTGGTCGCGGTTGTGGCGGGCGAGGGCGTCGAAATGCGCGATCTGCCGGCCCAGGGCCCGGGCCAGGGCGTGGTCCTGGCGGGTGCCGCGGCCCCCCGCGGACATGAGTTCCAGCAGCGACGGGCCGCGGAGGCATTCCATGACCAGCCAGCGGCGGGGGCAAGGGTGCCTCTGTTCGGTCGCGACGACCCAGCACCGGGCGGTGGCGAAGCCGTGGTCGAGCAGCCATTGCGCTCCCCGCCAGTGCCGGTCGGCCCGCCCGGCTCCCACGATGGCCTTCAGCCGGGCCGCGGCCCCGGCCACATCCCACCGCTTGAGCACCACCTCGCGCCCGAGCAGCGAGCCGCGCAGCACGGCGGTCCCGCCCGCGGCCTTGAGTGTCGCGGCGGTGCGCTCGTCGAAGGAGTGCAGGGCATTCTCCCAGGCGTCGCCATCCTCGCCCGTCGCGAGGCGCTCGATCTTCCACGTTGCCGCTCCGGGTGCGATCACGGCGACAGCGTACGGGCGGCGAAGCGGGCCCGCCCCGGTCACAGGGCGGGCCCGCGCACAACGGAGATTCAGTCAACCCACACGCGGATCGCCGGGCTCGCGTTGGTCCCGGTCATCTCCGCGTAGGGCCGCAGGTAGGCGTTCCCCTGCGTCCCCACGTGCGGGTCGGTGTAGCTGCCCAGGCCCGCCTCGCCCGCGGCGGCGTGCCCGGCCAGGGAGGCCCGCGTCTGGTCGTTCTCGTTGACGAGCAGGTTGTCGGGGGCCGTCTTCTGCCCCGCGGGGAGGCCGGAGAACGTGAAGACCACCGACTCCGGGTCGGCCCGGCTGTAGAACTCGACGTGGCCGTCGTTGGAGCCCGCGTTGCCCTCCCACTTCACGCGGCTGCCGTGAATCAGCAGGGTGGTGGACTGGTCGCCGAAGACCCCGGGGGTGAGCGACCAGCTCGAGCCGGCCCCGCCCCCGCCCGTCAGCGTGAAGCACGGCCCGCGGTTCCCGATCACCACCTCCGTGCTGGTGAAGGTGTTGCTCCAGCGCGCCCGGCGCTTCCCGAAGGGCGGCGTGAGGGCGTAGGACTGGTGGGAGGGATCGGTGGCCGCCTGGCCCGGGCCGATCGCGGCGTCAAGGGGCGTGGCCCGGAACTGCGGGTCCCAGAGCGCCTTGATCGCCTGCACCGCACCGGGCGGCGCATCGAACGCGTAGCGGTCGTAGACGGCCACGTTCCCGCTGGCCTCGGCGGGGCTGACCAGCACCTCGGGGGGCGCCACGCCGTTGAAGACCATGAGCGAGAGGATGTGGCGGGTCAGGTCCTTCTTGTGCTCGCTTCCCGGGGGCTGGGCGGGGAGCGTGTCGTTCTGCTTGTCGATGCGGCTCGGGAGGGGGTAGAAGTCGTCGTTGTTCTGGGCCCAGATGACGCACCCCTGGACGAGCGTCCGGACGTTGTTGGAGCACGTGATCTGCCGGGCGATCCGGCGGGCCTGGCCGAGCGCCGGCAGCAGGATCCCGATGAGCAGCGCGATGATCGCGATAACGACCAGCAGCTCGATGAGCGTGAAGCCGAAACGGGTCGTGTTGCTGTTCTGATTCCTGCGAGACATGTGGATACTCCTTGCGGCCGCGGGGGTCTTGTGACCGCCGCGGCCAACGCGCACCCTGCGCGCCCCCGGCAACCGCCGGGAACGCCGAACCACGGGATGTCGGAAGCAGGCCCCCTCGCGCGGGGGGTGCGCACGCAGCCCGTCCCGCGCCGGAACACCCGGCGCGGACCTGCCGCGCACCCCTCCAAGAGGGGCCGGCCGCCGGCCTGCATCGCCCGGGAGGTCATCCGTTCAGTGCGCGGCCATCGCGCACCGGCGGAGCCCTCCGGGGCGACCTCGGGTTGTCGGCGGGCTTGCGGGTGGGCTTGGAATCAGGCGGCGACGGTCGGTCGCCCATGAGAACGTGGATGGTCATCTCCAGCCCGCAGGCGCGCCAGCGGCACGCGTGCCACGTCCGCATATCCGGGCTCAGCGGGCGCGCGGTTGCAGGCCGCGCGCAAGTCAGCCCACACCTCCTCTGTCTTCCTCTGTTCCGACCCTCTGTCTTCCTCTGTGTTCCTCTCTTCGGACACTCTCCTCACGGACAAGAGAACACAGAGGGAAAACGGAGAAGTCAACGGAGGAAGACAGAGGAGCCGGCGTGGGGCGAGCTGCGAGCGCCGCTGCCTACGCTTCGGTTACACGGCGGGGAAGCATTCAGCCCGCGCCCGCACGGAGGCATCGTGTTCAGCGTTGCGCTCAAGATGCTCCTGGGAGACCGGGGCAAGTACCTGTCGCTCGTCATGGGGCTGGCGTTCGCCGTGCTGCTCATCACCCAGCAGGGCTCGATCTTCCTCGGGCTGATGCTCCGGGCCACCGGGCCGCTGCAGAACATCTCGCAGGCCGATCTGTGGGTGACCGACCCGCACGTCAAGTGGGTCTCCGAGACGCGGAACCTGAGCGACGCGGACCTGAACCGCGTCCGATCGGTTCCCGGCGTGGCGTGGGCGGAGCCCTTCTTCAACATCCGCGCGGTGGCCGAGCTGCCCGGCGGCAACTTCCGCTCCGTAAACATCGTCGGGATCAGCCGCAGCACAATGGTCGGCCGACCGCCCGAGATGCTCGAGGGACGCTTGGAGGACCTCCGCATCGCCGATGCGGTCATCGTCGAGGACTCCGCCCGGGGGAAGCTGGAGGACCCGCAGATCGGCACCGTGCTGAAGCTCAACGACCGCCGGGCGGTCGTCGTTGGCTTCGCCCGGGCCAAGGCCGGCTTCGACTCCCCGGCCATCGTCTTCACCACCTACCCCAACGCGGTCAACTTCGTCCCCCTCGGACGCAACAAACTCTCGTACGTCCTTGTCGGCGTGAAGGACGGCGTGGATCGGCGCGAGGTCCAGGCGCGCATCAACCGGGTCCCGGGCCTGGCGGCGCTCACGCCCGACGAGATGCGCTGGCGCACCGTCCGGTTCATCATGGCCGAGACCGGGATCGGCATCAACTTCGGGATCACGGTGCTGCTGGGGTTCATCGTGGGGCTGGTGGTCTCGGCGGCGATCTTCTACCAGTTCACGGTGGACAACCTGCGCAACTTCGCCGTGCTGAAGGCCATGGGCGCCCGGCGCGCCACGCTGATCGGCATGATCCTGCTCCAGGCGGTGGTGGTGGGGGTGGTCGGCTTCGGGATCGGCGTCGGGGGCGCGGGCCTCTTCTCGCTCGCCGGGCGCAAGCCGGGCGCCGAGCTCGCCGTGTACTTCCCCTGGCAGCTCATGTTCGTGGCCCTGTTCGCCATGGTGGCCTGCGTGAGCCTCGGCAGCCTGCTCTCCCTCTCCCGCGTCCTGCGGCTGGAGCCCGCGGTGGTGTTCAAGTGACGGCCGCCGCCGCCGGGCCGGGCGCAGCGCCCGGGACGCCGCCGGTCGAGCCCTCGATCCGCGTGCGGGGCGTCCGGAAGACCTTCGGCAGCGCGGGCGCCGCCGTGAAGGCCCTCCGCGGGATCGACATGGATGTCCTGCCGGGGCGGCTGGTCATGCTCGTCGGGCCCAGCGGGTGCGGGAAGACCACGCTGATCTCCGTCATCAGCGGCGTCCTCGACGCCGACGAGGGCGAGGTGCGCATCTACGGCACGGACTGGAAGGACCTGGCGCAGGACCGGCGCACCGCCCGGCGGGGCGAGCTGGTCGGCTTCGTGTTCCAGCAGTTCAACCTGATCCCCGCCCTGACCGTCCGCGAGAACGCCTCCGTCCCGCTGCTGATCCGGGGCATCCCGCGGGCCGAGGCGATGCGCCGGGCCCAGAAGGCCCTGGAGGATGTCGGCCTCGGCGGGCGCGCCGGCGACAAGCCCTCCCAGCTCAGCGGGGGCATGCAGCAGCGGGTGGCCATCGCCCGCGCCCTGGTCGGCGACCCCGCCCTGCTCGTCTGCGATGAGCCCACCGCCAACCTCGACGCCCGCACGGGCCAATCCGTCATGGAACTGATCCACGCCGCCAGCCGCGGGCACGACGCCCGCGGACGGTCCTCGTCGTGACCCACGACGCCCGCATCTTCCACTACGCCGACCGGATCGAGGAGATGGAGGACGGCCGCCTGAAGGACCACCCCTCCAGGATCGTCGAGGAGGAGGCCCGATGGATTCCCAGGTACGACGAGGCCGCCGACGGCAAGTGACCACTACGATTCACCGCCTGAACCTCCACCGTCTCACCGCACCACACATGATCCGCTGGGCCACCATCATCCTCGCCGCCGCGGGCCTCGCCCTGGCGATCTACACCGTCTCGACCGCCCAGCACGAGCCGCCCCGCGTGCCGCTGGAGGCCGAGCCCTCGGTGAACCCGTTCCAGAGCGGGATCGCGGCCACGGGGATCGTCGAGCCCGCCACGCGGGATGTGCGCATCGCGGCCCCGGAGGGCGCGCTGGCGATGCGGGTGTTCGTGGAGGTCGGCGACCGCGTCAACGCCGGCGACCCGCTCTTCGAGCTCGACCCGCGCCCCTTCACCGCCCAGCTCGCCCAGGCCCGCGCCGCCCGCGATAGTGCCGCGGCCGCCCTGCGCCGCATCGAGGCCGAGCCGCGCCCGGAAGACATCCCGCCGGTGGAGGCGCAGGTCCGCGCCCTCCAGGCCGAGGTCGCCGACTGGACCGAACAGTGGGAGCGGCTGAGCGAGGCGCAGCGGCAGACCGCGGCCACCGATTACGAGGTCCGCCGGCGCTGGCTGGCCCTGGAGGGCGCGCGGGCGCGCCTGGAGGAGGCCAGCGCCCGCCTCGCCCTGCTCAGGGCCGGCGCATGGGGCCCGGATGTCGAGGTCGCCCGGGCCCGCCTCGCGGAGGCGGAGGCCGGCGTGGCCGCCACGCAGGCGCTGCTCGACCGGCGGACCGTCCGCGCCCCCCTCGGCGCGCACGTCCTGAAGCGGAACATCGACGCCGGAGAGTTCGTTCCCGCGGATGCCGCCACGGCCGCGATGATCCTGGGCGACCTGTCGCGCCTGCACATCCGCGCCCGCGTGGATGAGGAGGACCTTCCGCTGCTGGTCCGGGGCGCCCGCGGCGTCGCCCGCATCCGCGGCCAGCGGGCGATCACGGCCCCGCTCACGATGATCCGCATCGAGCCCCTGGCGCTGCCGAAGACCGACCTCAGCGGGTCCACGACCGAGCGGGTGGACACGCGCGTGGTCGAGGTGCTCTTCAGCGTGGATGCGCCGGAGGGGCTGCCGCTGTACCCGGGGCAGCTCGTGGATGTCTACATCGATGCCTCGGGGGCGCGGCCGCCGGCGGCGCCGCCGGCCGCCGGCCCTCAGGGGCAGCCCGCGGCGTACCGCTGAAGGAAGCAGCCGAAGTCGGCGACGTTCAGCACCGGCGGCTGGGTGGAGGCGTCGCAGTTGGCGTAGGCGTGCCCGGCGGCGTAGCGGGAGAGGAAGCAGCCGAAGTCGGCGACGTTAAGCAGGGGCGCCGTGGTCGAGGAGTCGCAGTTTGGATAGCACCCCGGCCCGACCTGCAGGGTCACGGCGTTCGCCGTGTACAGGACGCTGAACCCCAGGCCGGGGGGCATGTCCGGCGGCGGGAGCACCGCGCTGAACACGCCGGAGACCCCGCCGGATGTCGTCAGCACGGTGAACTGCTGCCCGATCTGGGGCACGAACCCGTCGATCAGCGTCAGGTCGAGCGTCCCCGCCAGGGTGGCGCTGCCGGTGATCACGAACCGGTCGTGCTCGGCGACGGGGAGCAGGCCGCCCAGTTCCACCAGGAGCCGCCCGCCCGGGCGGAGCAGCAGGTTGCCGGTGAGGTTGAAGGGGCCGGGGCGGTCGTGCCCGCCGGGGACGAGGCGGGCGTGGCTGGTGAGCAGGGGAGTCACGAGGCGGGGCTCCCCAGACCGCGCCGGCACGAAGACCTCCTCGATCTCGGAGAGGGGGTCTTCCAGGTTCCCGTTCTCGACGCCGTTGGGCACGGTGAGCCAGCCGGGGTCGATCGTCAGGCGTGCCCCCTCGGCGGCCGGCGCGCCCGGCGTCAGCAGCAGCAGGGCCCCTTGGAGAGTGAGGGTCTCCCTCACGCGCAGGTCCCCCTCCACGCGGTTGAGCGTCGGCAGCGAGGGCATGCTCTGCGAGCCCCCCGAGACGTGCGTGCCCTCGGCGATGCGGGTGACGTTCATCGGGAGCGTCAGGGTGGCCCCCGGGAAGACGATCCACGCGCCGCCGGTGAGCAGGCCGTTCTGGAGCTGCGGGATCGAGGCGGAGATGGCCAGGTTGCCGGCGCGGACCTGCAGGGACCCCGGGTTGCGGAACACGCCGGCCCCGGAGATGAACGCCTGCGAGGTGGTGTTCTTGACCGTCGTCCCGCGGTTCTCGAAGGAGGAGGTCACGGCGCGCACCCGCACCGAGCCCTGGACCATCTCGAATGTGGCCCCCTCGCTGTTCACGAGCGACCCGTCGGCGCCGCCCACAACGCCGACATCAACCGCCCCATCGAGGACGGCGTAGCCGTCGTTGTCGATCCCGCCGAGGAGGATGCCCCCGTTGAGGTGCATGAGACCGACGTTGACGAAGCCGATCGACGGCCCCCCGTCGATGGTCCCCCCCTGGGTCAGGCGCAGCGTGCCGGAGTTGCGGAAACTCAACTGCGGCTGGCACTCGAGCAGGGCGGTCACGCGGAACTCGGCGGCGCCCGTGAGCTGGTTGTGGATGCGTCCGCCGGCGAGGATCATGACGGGGCCGAGCGAGCCGCCGAGCTCAAGGGCCCCCTGGCTCCCCTGGATCACGGCCTCGCCGCCCGTGAACACGTGCGTCCCGCCCTCGAACGCCAGCCGGGCGTCCGGGCTGGGCCCGATGTCCACGCGCGAGGCGCCGCCCCACGTGCTGTCCCGGTTGAGGACGAGCGAATGCCGCTCCGCCGCGATGCGCCCGCCTTCCATCCGGAGCGGCGCCCCCAGCGCCCCCGCGCCGGTGGAGCTGACCGACTTGCGCAGGAGGCCGAAGTTGTGGATGAGGTTGGTCGTGCCCTGCACGTTCAGGAAGCCGCCCGCGGAGATATCCAGGATGCCGGCCGGAGCGTTGAGCACCAGGCCCCCGTCGAGCGGGATCAGGCCGCGCAGCGTGACCAGGCCGGCGTTGGCGAGCCCCGCCGCCAGCACGGCCCCACCGACCCCGTTCCCCCAGACCAGCTGCGCCCCCTCCTCGTTCACGACCGCGTGCCCCCCCTGGAGCCGGCCGGCGTGGAGGGTCATCAGCCCCAGATTTGTAAGGTCCTCATCAAGCTGGATGATCCCCCCATCGACCCAGAGCCCGTGGGGGGAGCTGGTGGAGAGATCGGCCTCGACGGCGTCGAGGACGATGTGGTGCCCGGTGGTGAGGATGAGGTCGCCCAGGCCCGAGGCGCTGAAGCCCAGGCGGTTGGCGGGCGCGCTGCCCGTCTGGTAGCGCTGGGAGACATACAGCGAGCCGTTGTTGGCCAGGGTGATGGTGCCGCGCACGATGATGTCGTAGCCGGTGAGGCGGAGCTGGCCGTCGTCGGAGGTGAGCTGCCCGTCGTTGACGAAGTTGGAGCTGATGTCGCGGGTGGTGGGCCCGCTGCGAACGAGCGTCCCGGAGTTGCGGAAGTTCCCGTTTGGGACGTTGTTGGGGAACTCGCCGATATCGCCGTTGATCGTCCAGGCCTGCTCGTTGAGGACGAAGGCGCCCTCCTGGAGGGTGAGGGTGTGGGACTGGAGGACGGTGCCCTCGTTCTTGAACGTGCCGCGGACCCGGGGGTTGCCGCAGCACAGCGCACCCGCCGAGGTCATCGTGAGCGACCCGGTGTTCCGCGCGTCGGAGCTCCAGATGAGCCCGCCCCGCCAGAACGAGTCCCCGGAGATGATGAGGCTGCCGCAAAAGAGCCCCAGCAGCGACTCCGTCTGCCGGATATCCAGCCCCGTGACGCTGGCTGTGAGCGACACCGTCAGCCCCCCGGCCTGCACCCACATGCCCGAGGGCGCAGACAGGGACGTGATGAAAGGGCGGTCGCCGTTGTTGAGGGAGACCGGCTGCAGGTCCACCGTCACGTACGCCCCGTTCATGTTGATGCCGGGGACGCCGCCGGGCTCCCAGTAGAAACTGTTGTGCCAGCTCCCCAGGTTGGGCCCGGTGTAGCGGTAACTCTCCTGCCCCGCCGCCTGGCCCGCCAGGAGGATGAGCGCCGCCGCCGCCGACGCGACCCGTGTGGTGGCCAAGGGAGCACTCCGGAAGGCCCTCAGGATAACCTCTCTCGCGGCGCACGCAACGCCTATTTGATCGGCCCGGCGAACCCGGAGCGCATCGGGGGGCACTTCGCTGGGGCAAACGACCGGCAGGGCGACTCAGCGGGTCGCGGGGAACCCCGGTGCGGGGCGGCGAAGCTCGGCTCAGGCCTACTGCTTCGGCCTGAAAATCCGGAACAGCTTCTTCACCGGGTCATAGAACTCGTCCACCACCCGCTCCTTCAGCGGGATGATCCCGTTGTCGGTGATCGTGATGTGCTCCGGGCACACCTTCGTGCAGCACTTGGTGATGTTGCAGTAGCCGATCCCGTCCCGGTCCTTCAGGTCGGCGATCCGGTCCTCCGTGTCCAGCGGGTGCATCTCCAGGGCCGCGGCGTAGATCAGGAACCGCGGCCCGATGAACTCCTCGTGCTTGTGGTGGTCGCGCAGGACGTGGCACACATCCTGGCACAGGAAGCACTCGATGCACTTGCGGAACTCCTGGACCCGGTCCACATCCTCCTGCTGCATCCGCCACGTGCCGTCGGGGGCGTCGGGCGTGCGGGGCTTGAACGGGCGGATCTTCTGCTTCACGCGGAAGTTCCACGACACATCGGTCACCAGGTCGCGGATCAGCGGGAAGGCCTTCATCGGCTCGACCGTCACCACCTCGCCCCGCTCGAACTCGCTCATGCGGGTCATGCACATCAGGCGCGGCTTGCCGTTCACCTCCGCGCTGCAGCTCCCGCACTTGCCCGCCTTGCAGTTCCAGCGGCAGGCGAGGTCGGGCTGGTGCTCCGCCTGGATCTGGTGGATGCAGTCGAGCACCACCATCCCCTCGCCGACCTCGATCGTGTAGGTCTCGAAGCGCCCGCCCCCGGCGTCGCCCCGCCACACGCGGAACGTCGTCGCCCGCCGCTCGCCGGGCGTGACCGGCTCCTTCGCGATCGGCTGGTCGGGCAGGCCCTCGGTCGCGTCGGGGATCGTGTACTCCGGGGCCCGCGTCATTCCTTGCGCTCCTTCGGCTCGGCCGGCGGCGGGGCGGGGGCGGCCCCCGCGGGGTCCTCGACCCAGTTCACATCCCACGCCCCATCGGTCGTCAGCAGCAGCGTGACTCCCCGCGGCCCGGTCCACGCCTCGTGAGCCAGCTTCGGCGGGAGGTAGGCGTACGAGCCCGTGTCGAGCGTGACCCGCCCCCCGCCGCGCGGCACATCGAGCGACCCGGACAGGACCACGGCCGCCACGCCCGCCGTGTGCCAGTGCTTCGGCAGGCAGATCGGCCCGGCCGTCCGCAGCATCACCGAGCCGGCGCCCGAGCCCTTGTTCTCGTGCAGCACGGCCACCTCGGCGGCGAGCCCCTCCGCCAGAGGCTTCCACCGCACCTGGCCGGGCTGGACGATGAGGAACTTCTCCCGCATCTCCGGCTGGCCCTCGCCCAGAGGGCGCGGCGGCTGGCCCTCATCCTCGACCAGCTTCTGGTCGCGCTTCCGGTCGAACGTCACGTAGAGCAGGGCCGCCTCCCCGCCCGTGACCCGCCCCTCGTGGACCAGCAGGCCCGGGGTGAAGTTGAACGCCCCCGCGCCCATCTCCACCAGCGGCGTGTTGCGCTCGCTCATCGAGTACGCGCCCCGCAGGACCGTGTGCGTCTGGTTGGCCGTGTGCCAGTGCGGTCTCAGCCGGAACCCCGGCGGGAGCCTGACCAGCAGCTCGCAGGCGCCCGTCCTGGGGTCCTCACGCAGCAGCGCCGATTCGCTCGACCGCGCGCCCAGGTCGGGGCTGTCGGTCGTGAACCTGACCTCGCTCGCGGGCGTGAGGATCACCAGCTCCGCATCCGGCTGCGGCGGCAGGGGCGCGGGCTTGAACGGCTCTTTCTTCTTCGGGGCCTCCGGTGTCCGCCCCGGCTGCGTCGCCGGCGGGGGGAAGTCGCCCGGCTTGGCGATCTGAGCGGCCACGGGGTGTGCCCCGGCCACCAGAGCGATCACGCTCACGCAGAGCAGGGAACGCGTCATTTGTTCTCCTCGATCACCTGCTTCAGCTCCGGCGGGACCTCCCGCACCGGCTGGCGGATCACCTGCATCTCCCCGCCCCCGCCCTTGCGCAGCACGATGTTGAACGTGCCGTACTCGTCCGACTTCTGCGGGAAGTCCTCGCGAAACTGCGCCCCGCGGCTCTCCTTCCGATCGATCGCCGCCCGCGTCACCGCCTCGGACACCGTGAGCAGGTTCTGAAGGTCCAGCGACGTGTGCCACCCCGGGTTGTACTTCCGCCCGCCCGGCGCCCCGGTCTTCGACGCACGCGGGCGCAGGCGCTCGATGCCCTCAAGGGCCCTCACCATCTCCGATTCCATCCGCACGATCCCGACCAGGTCCTGCATCATGTCCTGCAGGTCGTGCTGCACCTTGTACGGGCTCTCGGAGGCCGCGCGGTCCAGCGGCTCGGCGATCCGCCGCGCGGCCGCGTCGAGCTGCGCCTGGTCGGCCCGCACTTCCGCGTTCTCCTTCGCGAACTTCGCCGCAAACTCCCCCGCCCGACGGCCGAACACGAGCAGGTCGCTCAGCGAGTTGCCGCCGAGCCGGTTCGCGCCGTGCAGCCCCGCGGCCACCTCGCCGGCGGCGAACAGCCCCGGCACGGTGGACATCTGCGTGTCGCCCTCGACCTTCACCCCGCCCATCGCGTAGTGCGTGGTCGGGCCGACCTCCATCGGGTCTTTCGTGATGTCGATCCCCGCCAGCGTCTTGAACTGGTGGTACATCGAGGGCAGCTTCTTCTTGATGTGCTCCTCGGCCTTGCCCCCCAGCTTCTCCTTGATCCAGGCGATGTCGAGGAACACGCCCCCGTGCGGGCTGCCCCGCCCGCCCTTCACCTCGCGGTTGATGCACCGCGCGACGTGGTCGCGGGTCAGCAGCTCGGGCGGCCGGCGGGCCGACTTGTCGCCGGTGACGTACCGCCAGCCCTCCTCCTCGTTATTCGCCGTCGAGCTCTTGTAGTTCTCCGGGATGTCCTGGAACATGAACCGCTTGCCCTGGTTGTTCCGCAGTACGCCCCCCTCTCCGCGCACGCCCTCGGTGACGAGGATCCCGCGCACGCTCGGGGGCCAGACCATCCCCGTCGGGTGGAACTGCACAAACTCCATGTCCATCAGGTCGGCGCCCGCCTCGTAGGCCATCGCGTGCCCGTCCCCCGTGTACTCCCAGGAGTTGCTCGTGATCTTGAAGGCCTTGCCGATCCCGCCCGTCGCAAGCACAACAGCCTTCGCCTTCCAGAAGCGCAGCTCGCCGGACTGCCGGTCGTAGCCGGCCGCGCCCGAGACCCGCCCCCCGTCCTTGATGAGCTGGTAGACCGTCATTTCCATGAAGATGTCGATCCCGCGGTGCACGCCGTAGTCCTGCAGCGTGCGGATCATCTCCAGGCCCGTGCGGTCGCCGACGTGCGCGAGCCGCGGGTAGCGGTGCCCCCCGAAGTTCCGCTGCAGGATCCGCCCGTCGTTCGTGCGGTCAAACAGCGCCCCCCACGCCTCCAGTTCCCGCACCCGGTCCGGGGCCTCCCTTGCGTGCAGCTCCGCCATCCGCCAGTTGTTCAGGTACTGCCCGCCCCGCATCGTGTCCGCGAAATGCACCCGCCACGAGTCGCGGTCATCCACGTTCGCCATGGCCGCGGCCATGCCGCCCTCCGCCATCACCGTGTGCGCCTTGCCGAGGAGGCTCTTGCAGACCAGCGCGACCTTGACGCCGGAAGCCGACGCCTCGACCGCGGCGCGGAGGCCCGCGCCCCCGGCCCCGATCACCAGCACGTCATGTTCCGTCGTCGCGAACTGGCTCATTCAACTCGCTCCGGCCCCCTCCACCTCTGCGTCTTCCTTCGCGCTCTCCGCGCCTCTGCGCGCACTCTTACAGAATCCGCAGGTCACTCCAGACGCCCATGGACACCAGCCTGACGTAGACATCGCAGAACGCCACCCAGACCAGGCTCGCCCACGCCCACATCATGTGGCGCCGGTTCAGGCAGCTCACGCAGTCGTAGGTCTTCTTCCGCACCGGGCGACCCGAGAACCGGTCCAGCCCGCCGCCCACCAGGTGCCGGAAGCTGTGGCACCCGAAGGTGTACCCGCCCAGCAGGATCGGGTTGAGCGTCAGCACCAGCGAGCCCACGCCAACCCCGAAGCTCGACTCGCCCGTCGCCGGGTCGGGGAACCAGTACGACACGATCGCGTCGTACGACAGGATCCCGATGAACAGGATCGCCACGTATAGGAAGTAGCGGTGCACGTTCTGGAGCACCAGCGGGAACGACCGCTCGCCCCGGTAGTTCGTGCCGCGCCACGAGGGCTCGCCCACCGCGCAGCTCGTCGGGTCCTGCCAGAAGGCCTTGTAGTAGGCCCCCCGGTAGTAATAGCACGTGAACCGGAACCCGCCGGGCGCCCACAGGATCAGGAACGCCGGCGTCAGCGGCAGAATCCCCAGCACGCTCCGCGGCAGCCACTCCGGCCACGGCCCCATCAGGGCGTGGCCCGAGGTCGCGCCCGCGCCCAGCTTCCACGAGTCCCAGATCACCGGCGAGTACATCGGGCTCAGGTAGTTCGTGTCCGGGACGTAGTAGTGAAGCCCCTGGATCGCCGCCCACGTCGAGTAGACGATGAACCCGCCCAGCCCCAGGAACACCAGCAGGGGCTGGACCCACCAGCGGTCGTGCCGGGTGGTCTCGAGGAACTTCCGCGCCTGCGGGAGCGGGATATTGACGCGCGCCATGCGCCTCTCCAGAAGGGGCCAAGGCGCGGGGCCGGGTGCCCGCCACGCTCGGTCCGCGGGGGCCGGTATGGTAGCGCACGCCCGGGCGATTTGCGACTCCGCGCGATCACCAAGGGCCGGCGAGCGTCCTTCTCTTCCGGCACCCGCGTGCGCGGCAAGAACGAAAAACGCCGGGGACGTTGCGCATCCCCGGCGCTTTGAATTGACTCCCCTCGGCGAGATTCAACCGGGCGGCGTGCTCGGGCGCGGCGGCGTCGTCGGATCGGTAGTCCCCGGCCGCTCACCGGGGCGCTCCCCCGGGCGGCCCGGCGTCTCGCCCGGACGTGTCGGGGTCTCCGAGCCCGGGGTCCGCGGCGTCCTCATGGGGTCTGACTCCGGCGTCCCCAGCGGCGAACGCGTCGTCGGCGTCACGGGCCGGTCCGGGTCGCCCGCGCTCGTCCGCTCGGGCTCGAACATCAGCCCCTGCGTGTAGGTTGAGGTCTGTCCCTGCTTGAACCGGGCCGCCTCCTGCGCGAAGAACTGCCGCGCATCCTCCGCCGTCCGTTTGCCGGTGATGATCTCGTGCGAGAGGTTCAGCGCCAGGAAGTTCATCGCTTCCTTGTCGCACCAGGCCGCCAGCAGCCCCGCCGTGCGGGCCACGATCACGCTCCCGTCGAAGCGGGCCAGCTCGCCCACCTTCTCGACCGGCACGCGGTAGTCGATGAACTGCTCCAGCACGTCGGTGTGCGCCTCGGGGAAGTTGTGCTGCACCCCCGCCCCGTACACGATCGAGTACTTCCACGGGCCGTTGCTCCGCCACACCACCATCATGGGCGTGGCCGCGTCCGGCAGGCCGTACTTGGTCGTCATGTCGCGCAGCGCCGTCTTGTTGGCCTGGGGCCAGCTCGCGCTCAGCCGGTCGATCTCGGCCTGGCTGACCTTCTGCTCCTGCCCCGGCGCGCGGGTGAGGCCCGGGGGCTGGCGCCCCGGCTGCGTCGAGTCGCGCCCGGGCTGTCCCGGCGTCTGGCCCGGGGCCTGGTCGCGTCCCGGCTGCATCGGGTCGCGCCCGGGCTGCCCCGGCTCTCTCGTCGGGGGCTGGGTCCCGGGGCTGCCGGGCTGCGTCCCCTGCTGACCGATCGCCGCACCCGCGATGATCGTCAGCACGCCCGCCATGCATGCGGCTCTTCTCAGTTGCATCGTCGTCTCCCTTGTGGTGTTGGAGTTGGCGCCGGCGGAACGCCGGGCCGGTGAGCAGGATGATCCCGCCGGCCGGCCTTCGGCCAACCGCCGGGTGGCCCGTGTGAGCTTCACTCACCCGCAGGGCCCGCCGCCGCCCACCCCGCGCCACCGGGCACGCCGCTATCCTCCCTCCCGATTCACCGGGAGTGCCGCCCGTGGAGCAGCTCTTTACCGCCGAGGCGATCATCGCCCTGGTCACGCTCACCGCACTCGAGATTGTCCTGGGCATCGACAACATCGTCTTCATCTCGGTCTTCACCGGGCGCCTCCCGCCGGAGCGGCGGGCCGGGGCCCGCCGCCTGGGCCTCGCGGCCGCGATGATCTCCCGCCTGCTCCTGCTCCTCACGCTCCAGTGGCTCCTCAAGCTCGACACGCCGCTGTTCCACCTCCCGGACAACCCGATCCTCTACGACACCGTCGAGAACCAGCGTGCCCGGCTGGGCATCTCCGGCAAGGACCTGATCCTCTTCGCCGGCGGCCTGTTCCTCCTCGCCAAGGCGACCCTCGAGATCCACCACAAGACCGAGGGGCAGGAGAGCCCCTCCGGCGCCAGCCCCGATCCCGTCCGGCTCCGGAAGACCGCCGCCTACGGGGCGGTGATCACCCAGATCATGCTGGTGGACATCGTCTTCTCGCTCGACTCCGTCATCACCGCCGTGGGGATGGTCAAGCAGGTCTGGATCATGGTCACGGCCGTGATCATCGCCGTCGGAGTCATGCTCGCCTTCGTGAACGTCATCAGCGACTTCGTCGAGCGGCACCCGACCATCAAGATGCTCGCCCTGGCCTTTCTCGTGCTCATCGGCGTGATGCTCGTCGCCGAGAGCCTGGGCCGGCACATCGAGAAGGGGTACATCTATTTCGCGATGGCCTTCTCGCTCGGCGTCGAGTTCCTCAACCTCCGCGCCCGCCGGCGGCTCTCCCGGGGGCACGAGCCGCCCGCGCCGGCGGCCGCGGCGCCAGGGGGCGACGCGTGAGGGCGGTCGTCCAGCGCGTCTCGCGGGCCGCCGTCGAGGTGGGGGGGCGGGAGGCGGCCGCCATCGGGCGCGGCCTGCTGGCCCTGGTCGGCATCGAGGAGGGCGACACCGAGGCGGACGCCGCGTGGCTGGCCCAGAAGCTGGCGCACCTGCGGATCTTCGAGGACGACGGGGGCAAGATGAACCTGTCGGTGAAGGATGTGGCCGGCTCCCTGCTCCTGGTCCCCAACTTCACCGTCGCCGGCAATGCCCGCAAGGGCCGCCGCCCCGGCTTCGACCGCGCCATGCGCCCCGAGCTCGCCGAGCCCCTCTTCGCCCGCCTGGTTGCGGGCGCGCAGTCGCACGGGCCCCCGGTCCGCACGGGCGTCTTTCGCGCCCACATGCTGGTGTCGCTGGTCAACGACGGGCCGGTGACAATCTGGCTGGACTCGCGCGGCTAGCCACGGGGCTTGAACAGGGAGCGGCGGACGGGCCGCTCGCATCGGACGCCCACCTGGGCGCAGGCGCCGGCGATCTGCTCCTCAACGACCTCGGCGACGCTGTTGTGCCTCAGGAACTCCGAGGCGCTCGTGAGGACTCTCCGCGCCGCGGCCAGAGCGCCGGCGTCGCCCGCGCGGGCGTGCACGACCGCCGCCGCGTGCATCAGGCGGACCTCGTGAACCAGCGGGTCGATACCGAGGACCCGCTCGAAACGCGGCAGACAGTCCGCCAGCACCCGCTCGGCCTCCGCCGCGCGGCCGGTGTCCAGCAGCATGATCCCCAGGGCGCCGTTCCACACGAGCGGGATCACCTGGTCGGCCCGCCCCGCGCCCGCCGCGTCCGCCAGCATGGCGCGAACCGCGGCGATCCGCTCCTCGCGGATCACCGGGTGCCCCTCGCCGAGCCCGGAGACGGAGTCCCCGCCGATGGCCTCGATCGCCGCGATCATGGGGAGCAGGTCGCGGTTGATCTCGTGCATACCGAGGCCGTTCCACCTCTCGGTCCGCCGCTCGAACTCGCGCTGGGCCGAGCTCAAGCGAGCCGACTTGAGCGCGGCCTCCGCCGCGCGCTCGGCGGCGATGCCGCGCCAGTACGCCGCCGCCGCGCCGCCGGCGGCCACCGAGGCCGCCAGCGCCAGGCACAGCGAGGCGACCACGGGCTTCCTCCGGGCCCACAGCCGGGCCCGGCGCGCTGCGCCGGGGTGCATCCAGCCGATCGGCTCCGACCTCGCCCACGCCTCCAGGTCATCCGCCAGGGCGCTCGCCGAGGCGTGCCGGTGATCGGGACGCGGGTCCATCGCCCTGGCGCACACGCGGTCGATGTCGCCCGCGTCGGCGCCGCGCGCGCCGGGGATCGGCGACCGGCACCCCGCGCCGCCCGCGCGGTGCCGCCGCCCGATCTCGTCCGGGTCGGCGCCGTTGGGCAGGGCGCCGGCCAGCGCGAAGTACACCAGCCCGCCGAGCGCATAGACATCCGAGGGGATGCTCATGGCCCCTTCTTCCCGTCGGAACTGCTCCGGCGAGATGAAGGCCATGTTCCCGATCGGGCCCCGCCCCAGGTGCCGCAGCCCCGCGAGCCCCTCGCCGTGCCGCACCGCGATCCCGAAGTCGGCGACCTTGGGCTCGCCCGACTCGGTCATCAGGATGTTGGCGGGCTTGAGGTCGCAGTGGACCAGCCCAGCGAGGTGCGCCGCGTGCACGGCGCGGGCGACCCTCGCCATCAGCAGCGCCCGCTCGCGAGGGCTCGCGCCCGGGTGAACGAGCAGCCACCGCTCCAGGTCACCGCCCTCGATGTACTCGTAGACGATGTAGTCCTCGCCCGAGGCGGCGACGCCCCGGTCGAGCACGCGAGCCACGTTCGGGTGCACCACCCGCCGCGCCTTGCTGGCCTCCTCCGCCAGCCGCTCGCGGACCTGCGGCGTCCTCCCGCCCCGGATGATCTTGACGGCCACCAGCGCCGGGTGCCCCGGCTCCGACAACTGCCGGTCGTTGGCGAGGTACACGTCGCCCGAGGCGCCCTTCCCGAGGAAGCCCCGCAGCTCGAAACGGGCCTGCCCACCCGCCAGCGCCGGGCCGAAGTCCGAGGGAAGGACGAGCCGCTCGCCGTCGTCGCGCCTCTCCCGCAGCGAGGCCGTCGAGGTCACCGTCCTTGCCAGGACCGCGGCCTCCTCGATGGCCCCCGCGAGGCCCGGGTAGGCCTCCGCGAGCGACCTGACCGCGCCGGGGTCCGGCCGCCCGCGCCCGCAGAGGGCCCGGAGGGTCACGTCGATCGCGGCGTCCAGGGCCACCTCGCGCGCCCCGAGGTCGGGAACAGCCCCGAGGTACCGCTCCAGCGTGACCGGCAGGCCCAGGTCGGCGCGCAGCCGCCCGTCAAACTCGATCAGGCACGCGAGGTCCTCCTCATCGTCCGGCGCGTGCGTCCTGAGCACCTCCTCGAACGAGGGATCGACCGTGGCCGCCGCGTAGTGCCGCTCCAGCACCCGCGCCATCGACTCGCCGGCGACCTTCACGGCTCGCCCTCCCCGGAGAGGATGTCACGCAACCGGTCGCGGATCTTCTGCCAGCGCTTGCGGACCGCCGTGGGCGCGAGGCCCACCGCCGAGGCGATGTGAACCAGGCGCTGCCCCCCCAGCCACAGGTTGATGATCTCGCGGTCCATCGGGTCTTGCAGGCGCGCGATCGCGTCCCCCAGCGCGCCCAGGTCGTCGTCCGCCGCGGGACCGCCCCCCGTGTCCAGCGCCCCGCGCCACATCACAGCGCGCGAGCGACGCGCGGTGCGGCAGCGCCGCCCCTTCTCGCTCACCGCGTTCTCCGCCACCTCGCACAGGAACGACCAGAACTCACCCGTGGTCTCCGCGCGCAGCCGACCCGAGAGCACGAACCGGTCCAGCCGCCGGGCCACAGTCGACATGATCTCCAGCGAGTCGAACACCCGGCGCATGTCCCGGCCGAGCTTCGTCCTCACCCGCCGGCGCAGGCGCGGGCCTATCCGCTCAAAGAACTCCGCCGCTGCATCCCGGTCGCCGGCGCGGACCCGCCCCAGCAGCGATTCGAGGTTCTCGGTCGGGGCCACTCCGTTCATCCCTTACCTCCACAAAGAAAAACCTCTCTGCCCGCTCACACCCGGCCCTGACCCCTCGTCCCTTCTCGTGCCCGCACTCGATCGCACACGCGGCGAGTCGCATCCGGCATTTCTGAAGAAAGGGAGGCAGCGTGAAGAGCCAGTGTACCAGAATCCGATCAGCATCCAACCTTGTCAGGTCCGGCCTTGTTTTCGGCCTCCTTGCGGCATCGGGGGCAGTTCTCCTGCCGTTACCCGCCGCGGCCGCAGCGCCGGGCCGTGCCCCCGCCGTCGCCGCCGCTGTCGGGGCTGACTGGTACGAGGACTACGCGTGGTATCTCGAACTCATCAAGCGCATCCTGGCGGTCGAACCGGTCGGGGTCGACGGACCCAGCCTCGAAGAGACGATGGCCGCCATCGCCGAGGACTTCTACGCGAACGGCCTGCGCCCCGACATGAGCCCGGAGGAGCGGGCGATGCTCAGGGCGTCGATCCTCGACACCCTCGATCACATCAACGTCGCGCCGGCCGACTGCGAGGTCGAGGGCCTCGGCGCCTTCGCGGACACCCTCCACGAGATGCTGCTGGAACTCCAGGGCGCGTCGGTGGACGGCTGAGGCCCGTTCGACGGCGGGGCAGGGTGAGCGGTCTTCCCCTTCCCCGTTCTCACGTTCGCTTGTGTTCATCCTGACCAGGGGAATCTCTGTGCTGGAACGAGGCTGGCGGCTCTCGACGTTCCGCGACCCCATCGCGGCCCTTCCCCGGGCCGGGCTTGAGCGATCCCACCTCCTCACCCCGGACTTCCACCTCTGCTCCTGCGGCCCCCTCGAAGCCTTCTACGCCCCCTTGGAGTGGGTCAACCGCGCCGCCCGCGTCGTGCTCCTCGGGGCCGCACCAGGGTGGCACGAGATGGAGTCCGCCTTCCGCGCAGCGCTCGCCGCCGGCCACGCCCGGGACCCCGCCGACGTCCTGCGGCGGGGGCGGCTCGCCACCCTCCCCACCGGGCCCATCCGCCAGCGGCTCTGCGAGCTGCTCGACCGCGCCGGCATCGCCGCCCGCTGCGGCCTCCGCTGGTCCGAGCCCCTCTTCGACCCCCGCTCGCGCCTCCTCCACTGGACGTGGGTGGCCCGGTACCCCGTCTTCGTCCGGGGCCGCGGGTCACGCCTCGTCGACTACCGCGGGCGCGACCCCTCTGTCCTCCGTTCCCCGCTGATCCGGGCCTTCATCACCGATGCGCTGGCGGGCGAGCTCGCCGCCATCCCCGACGCCCTGGTCATCCCGATCGGCCCAGGGCCCGCCGACGCCCTCTGGCTGCTGGTGCAGAGCGGCTACCTCGACCCCCAGCGGGTGGGGCCGACGCTGCCCGAGCCCGCCCTCCTCGACCGCCACCAGGTCGCAACCTGGCGCCCCGAGCCCGCCCCCGGCCTCTCGCCGCCCCACCCGCGGTCCTAACCAACCCACGCACAGGACACACAGAATTATTCTCCGCTCCGCTCACACCGACCCCCCGAGCGTCATCACTGGTGATGTGAACGCCCACGGACCGTCCCACGGGGATCAGCACGCCGCCGACCATGGCCCGCACCGGCGCGCCCGTGTCCAGGAGGACGAGAAGGCCCTCTACGAGAAGATCATCGGACGCCTCCGCCAGGCC
The DNA here is from genome assembly GCA_040902425.1 of Phycisphaerales bacterium. Classification (GTDB taxonomy): domain Bacteria; phylum Planctomycetota; class Phycisphaerae; order Phycisphaerales; family UBA1924; genus JBBDXI01. The sequence goes on along the minus strand of JBBDXI010000077.1, from coordinate 32,330 downwards.
GCCGACGGCCTCGTCCCCCGCGAGATCGCCGAACGAACGGGGCGCCACCCCGAGACAATCCGGCGCTACCTCATGCGCGGCCGCGTCGGCGTCCACTTCCTCGCGACGTTCTGCCGCGAGTACGGCGTCAACGTGGAGTGGATCCTCTGGGGTATCGGCCCGATCCGCCGCAAGCCCAGCGCGCGGACCCCCGAGCCGCCCATGGTGGTCACCGCGGAGTTCGAGGTGACGCAGGGCAAGGTCGTCGTCCGCGAGGTGGCGTGCAAGCCCGGCACCATCCGGCAAGCCCCCGGAAAGACCTGAGAGTTGGCCCCCGCTCCGGCCCGCAGGCGTGCTTGAAGGCGGGGGAGTCCACAATGAACCGGGAAGCGGAGAGGGGGGGATTCGAACCCCCGAACGAGACAAGCCCGTTACTGGTTTTCGAGACCAGCCCATTCAGCCGCTCTGGCACCTCTCCGGGTGGGTCCGTGGCCGCGGGGCCTGGGGCGGTCCGCTGAGCCGCTGGGCGTCAATCGTTGAGCCGCGGGGGGCCGGAATCAACCGGGGTCTCCCTGGAGCGGCGGTCAGTGCGCCCCCGGGGCGTACCACAGCGGTGCCCCCGGCCCCAGGGGGAGGCCCAGGGCCACCCAGCCGAGCAGGAAGAGGACCCACATGACAAAGAACCCCGCCGAGTACGGGATCATCATCGCGATCAGGTTCCCGATCCCCGCCTCCTTCCGGTACCGCTGCACCACCGCCAGGATCACGATGATGTAGGCGTTGAGCGGCGTGATGGGATTGGTCACCGAGTCGCCCACGCGGTACGCCGCCTGCGTCAGCTCCGGCGAGACGCCCGCCATCATCAGCATCGGCACGAGGATCGGCGCCAGGGCCGTCCACTTGGCGCTCATCGACGACATCAGGATGTTCACGACCATCACGAGTAGAACAACGCCCACCAGCATCAGCGGGCGGGGCAGCCCCGAGGCGACCAGGCCCTTCCCCCCCGCGTTCGCCAGCATCGCATCGAGGTGCGAGAACTTGAAGCACTCGATGAACTGGGCCGCGAAGAACGCCATCGCGATGATCGGCGCCATGCTCGACATCGAGTGGATGAACGCCCTGGTCACATCCGCGGGCCGGCGGATCGCCCCCGTGACGATCCCGTAGACCAGGCCCGGGATCAGGAAGCCGATCAGGATGAACGGCACGATCGCCTGCGACCAGCGCGGCTGCGAGGCCGGCGGCGGGTTGAGCACCCCGGGCAGCTCGCCGGGGCCGCCCACGCTGAAGGTGCCGCGGGTCCCGTCGGGCGCCGCGGCCTCCAGGACCACATCCTTCTTGACCAACAGCCGCCCCGGAACCGCCCGCTGGCCCCGCGCCGGCTCGCCCGTCGGCGTGAAGTCGCCCTCGGGGGCCGGGAATGCCAGCGAGACCGCCTCGTTCGGGCGCACGGGGGCGGGCATCGGCCCGTGCAGCGGCGCCCCGGGGATCCGCAGCATCGCCACGATGAGGCCCACCGCGATGACCACACCCACCAGCGCCGCCTTCAGGCCGCGGACTTCCTTCGCCGAGAGCCCGCCCGGCTCCGGCGCGAGCGACGCATCAGCGTCGGCCTGCCCCGCCAGCCGGGGCTCGACGATCCGGTCGGTGATGAACCAGCCGACGAGCGTCAGCACGAACGTCGAGCCGATCAGGAAGTACCAGTTGCACGTCGCCAGCACCGTGTACGTCGGCTCCAGCACCCGGGCCCCGCGCTCCGTCAGCGGGGCGACCAGCGCGTCGGTCGACGCGATCAGCAGGTTCGCCGAGAAGCCGCCCGAGACACCCGCGAACGCCGCCGCGATCCCCGCCAGGGGCGAACGCCCGTACGCCGCGTACAGCGCCGCCGCCAGGGGCGGCAGGATGATGTACCCCGCATCGCTGGCGGTGTTCGACATGATCCCGAGGAACACCACGGTGGGTGTGAGGGCCGCCCTTGGCACGATGGTCGCCAGGTACCGCATCGCCGCCCCGAACAGCCCCGTTTTCTCCGCCACCCCGATCCCGATCATGCTGACCAGCACCACGCCCAGGGGCGCGAACGTGATGAAGTTCCGCACCAGGTTGGCGATGAGCCAGTAGACGCCGTCCGAAGTCGCGAGGCTCCGCGGCCGGATGGGGGCCCCCGCATCCACCAGCTCGATCACCGGGCGGCCGGCGCTGTCCACCCTCGGTTGCTGCGACGGTTCGCCGCTGGCCGACACCACCATCTCCATCGCCACCCGCGGGCGCACCGGCTGCACGCTCCACCCCATCGCCGACCCCAGCGCAGAAAGAACCACTACCAGCACCGTCGCCCCGATGAACAGGAAGACCGGGTCGGGCAGCAGGTTCCCGAGGCGCTCGATCAGCCCGAGCAGTCCGCGGCCGGGGGTGGGCGACGATGTGGGTGCGGCCATGAGGGCTCCCTCCGGCGATCGCCGTAGGGCCCTCTGGGCCGGCGGGGTCGCCTCAGGGCCGTGAAGATACCGGGGAGGCCAGCAGCGCGGAAGCCCGGGCGAGGATCGCCTCCGGCTCGGCCATCCGCCCCACCCCCACGGTGCGGCAGGCCTGCCACCCCTCGTCGGGCCCGACGAACTGGAACCCATCCTCCCGAAGCGTCCCGAGGTTCCGCTGCGTCGCCGGCTGCGACCACATCACGCTGTTCATCGCCGGGGCCAGGAGCACGGGGGTGCGCCGGCGGTCAACGGCCGCCAGGATCAGCGTCACCACATCATCCGCGCGCCCCGTCGCCAGGCGGGCGAGGCAGTCCATGCTGCACGGGGCGACGATCGCCAGGTCCGCCCGTGTCGCCAGGGCGATGTGCTGGGGGTCCTGAGACTCGATGTGCTCCCACACTCCCGTGTACACCGGGCGGCCGGAAAGGGCCTGCAAGGTCAGGGGCGTGATGAACCGCGTGGCCCCCTCGGTCATCGCGACCGTGACCTCGGCCCCCGCCTGCGATAGGCGGCTGACCACCATCGCCGTCTTGTACGCCGCGATCCCGCCCGTGAGGCCGACGAGGATCCTCCGGCCCCGGAACGCGGGCGCATGGCCCCCGGCGCTCGCGGCGGATGCCGGGGGGCCGGTGATGGGGGGCGGGGGCGTGGTCATCCGGGCTCCCGGCGCCTCCCCCGCGTCAGCTCAGCATCGCCGCCTGATCGCGCGTGCTCCCGGAGGGGAGCGCCGCGGGGTCGCTGGCGATGAACTCGACGGTGATCTTGTCCTGGAGGATCTCGTCGATCACGAGCTCCAGGTCCGAGCGCCCGTGCCGCTCCACCAGCGGGCGGGCGCCCTCCATGAGCTGCACCAGCCGGCGCTGGATCAGCGCGCACAGCTTAAAGCGGCCGCCGACCTTCTCAACGATCCTGTCGCTTTTGAGCGCTTCGATCATCTCGTGGTGTGTCCGGGGGCGCACCCAAGGCCGCGGGGGGAGCCGGGGAGCGCCTGCGAGGATGGTGCATACCGAGCGGCGCCCCAACGCCGTGCCGCCGGTGGGCCGCTATACTAGGTCATCAGGCCCCGATCGGGCCACCCGACACATCTGGTGCCGTGTCCGCGCCCGGCGTGGTGGCACGCGAGCGAGGGGGTACCGGGCCTGGGTGAACCGGAAACGCCGCCAATGGCCCTCCGTGAATGGAAGCGCGGCGACCGCCTCGTGCACGGCGGGCGTCCGGAGTGGGGGCTCGGCGAGGTCCGCACCGCCGAGTCGGTGGTGCAGAACGGCGCCCGCTGCCAGCGATTGACCATCCGCTTCGACCGCGCGGGTGTCAAGACGATCTCGACCGCCTACGCCGACCTGAGGCCCGGAGAGGAGATGCCACGCGTGGCCCAGCCGACCGACAACGGGGACCCCGAGAACGACCCCCTCTCCGCCTCGGCGGTCAACTGGGACGAGAAACTCCAGGCCATCCCCGAGGACGCGACCGACCCCTTCAAGACCCGGCGCGCCCGCCTCGAGGCCACGCTCAACCTCTACCGGTTCACCTCCGGCGGCGGGTCGCTCCTGGACTGGGCCGCCGCGCAGACCGGGCTCAAGGACCCGCTCTCGAAGTTCAGCCGCCACGAGCTCGAGCGACAGTTCGACCGTTTCCGGGCCAACCTCGACGCCCACCTCAAGAAGCTCGCGTTCGAGATGCGCAAGGCCGAGCCGGCGGCCCTCGCCCAGACCCTCGCCGCGGCCAAGCCCGAGGTCCGGCAGGCGTTGAGGCGGGTGGACATCGGCCGTTGATGGCGGGCCGCAGGCCCTACAGACTGACCCCGGGGAGGGAACCCCGTCTTGACGGAACGGGCTCCTGCGCGCACGGCCGCCGCGGGGCCGCGGGCTCTGGACAGGTTCTTATGGGGCCCCGGAACCGGGGCGCCCCGGGGGCGACTTGGCCCGCGGGTTGTATCTCTTCCCGATGACGCGACGCGGGCCCCGGCCGGCGCCGCCGCCACCATTCACCAGAACAGGGAGAGAGCGATGAACGAGCAGGAGTTCGACCAGCGGCTGGGGGAGCTGATGGGCCAGATCACCAGCCTGCCCGAGGCCGACCAGGGCGAGTTGGCGCAGCTGGCCGAGGAGACCCGGGCCCGCCACGACAAGATGCGCCGGACGATCGGCGAGCTGCAGGAGTCGCTGGACTACCTCAGGCTCTCCGTGAAGTACCTCGTCTTCGACCTCGAGGCGACCCGGCGCGAGAACCAGTACCTCCGCCGGCTCCTGGACCGCCAGCACGGGCGCGGGGCCGAGCAGGAGGGCGAGGCCGGGGGCGACTGAGCGCCACACCAACCTGAATCTCCTTGGGGGCCGGCGTGGCCGACGAGTCGCGCCGGCTCTTCTTGTTGGATCGGCAAGCGGCAAGCGGCAAGCGGCATAAGGCAAGCGGCAGGCGGGTCAGCCTGGTCCCCGCCCGTTTGCCGTGTGCCGTATGCCGTATGCCGCCACGACGGCTACGCTTCGGTCCCGGGCCCGCCGGGGCCTCGCCGGAGAGGTGGCCGAGTGGCTGAAGGCGACGGTTTGCTAAACCGTTATACGGCCCAAAAGCTGTATCGGGGGTTCGAATCCCCCCCTCTCCGCTTTCCCGACTGATGTGCGGCATCGCTGCCCGAAATGGCGGCCCTTCCCCCGCGGCCTCGCGGAGGCGGAGGGCGTCGGCCCGCGCGCTCGCCCGGCGGCGTGAGGCCGCGTTCAGCACGATCCGGGCACGCCGTCGGGTTTTGGGCCTGAAACCGCGCCCGCGGGGTGGCGGCGGGCACGGGTGTGAGGACTAATGCCGGCAACGTCGGTTCGTTCGTGTGTTCACCAACGCCGGGGAGGGGGGATTGGTGCGAAGGGAGGGGGCTCATCCATCCGCCGATGCCTGCGCAGCCCCCGGCGCGCTGAGCGTCGAGCATGGGTGGGCCCTGCCGCGCATCCGGCCGGTCGTTGACCTCGCGGGCCGCATCCTCCGCACCGTCCGGGTGCGGGGGGTGATCGGCGCTTCGGGCCACTACGCCTCCAGGGCCCGGGACGCGGCGCGGGACCTGCTGTCGATATCCCAGAGGGCCGCCAACCGCCGCTGGCTCCGCGGCCTGGAGCGGTGCGATCGCGCCTTCGACGGGGCGTACGGCGTGGACACCGGCGGCGTGATCATCCCGGGGCGGCTGGTGGCCGGAGCGCCCGGAGCGGTCTCCGCGGAATCACGCCACTTCGCCGTCAGCTACATCGCCAGCGACCCCGAGGAGTACCGCCGCACTATGACCGGCGGGGGCGCACTGAAGATCGACCCGCGTGAGTTCGTCTTCATCGACTTCGGCTCGGGGAAGGGGCGGGCCGTGCTGCTGGCGTGCCAGGAGCCGTACCGGCGCGTGATCGGCGTCGAGTTCTCGCCCATGCTCCACGAGGTCGCCCTGCGGAACATCCGGGCGTTCCGCGAGAGCGGGGGGATCGTCCGCTGCGGCGGCGTGGACCTGGTGTGCGCCGACGCGGCGGAGTTCGCGCTCCCCCAGGAGCCGCTGGCCTGCTTCCTTTACAACCCGTTCCGCGGGCGCATCCTGGAGCGCGTGATCGGGAACATCGCCGCGTCGTTCGCGCGCCGGCCCCGCCCGGTGTACATCTTCTACAGCCACCCCGTAGAGGAGTGCCAGCTGGAGCGCCGGCCGGTCTTCGAGAAGGTGGCCGGGGGCGACCTGTTCGCGGTGTACCGCTGCCGGCAGGGGCACGCGCGGGGAAGCCGCGCAGCGCCCCTCTGAAGCCGCCTTCACGCCGTGTCATAAAGAAAGGCCCACGCCACCGCGGCACACGCCTTCCGGGCCCCGCGGGCCCCGGTGAGCCCGCATTCAGGCGCGGTTAACGGGGTCTTCAAGGCTCGGGGCGACCCTTGTGGGGTACGCGTCGGGGGAGGCAACCATTCGCATGTACGCGACCGACCACAGTCCAGCCGGCCCGATCACCCTTCGGGTCTCCGACGCCGAGCGGAGCCGGGCCTTCTACCAGGACCTCTTCGGCCTCGTCCCCGGCGAGCCGGGCGGGCGCCTCCTGCGGAGCCCCGACGAGCAGGAGGGGATGGAACTGTCGCTGGAGCCGCGCGGGGACGACGGCGCCGGGGCCGATCTGTGGCTGAGCGTGCAGGTCCAGGGCGTCACCGAGGTGCTCGACCTGTACCTGCTGGCGATCATGATCGGGGCGCACGCCTCGCTCCCCCGCAAGCGGGGCGATCGCTGGAACACCGTCGTTACCGATCCCGACGGGCACAAGATCTCGATCTGGACGCTGGTGCCCCGCCAGTGGGGCGAGCGCGAGCGGGTGCCGGGGCGGCGCTCCCCGCGCTGGGAGTGGGAGCGTTCGCAGCGCCCGGGGTACGACGCCGGGCGGGCCAGGGAGTCGGTGGGTGGGCGTTCGAGGTGTGATCCGGAGCGGTCCGAGCGGAGGCCGGGAGAGGCCGCCTCGGGCACGCGTGAGCAGAAGGGAGTCTGAGCATGCTGTACTGGGCGCTGGTGTTCTTCATCGTGGCGATCATCGCGGCCGTCTTCGGGTTCGGGGAGGTGGCCGGCGGCGCGGCGGCGATCGCGAAGGTCCTGTTCTTCCTGTTCCTGATCCTGTTCCTGGTCTCGCTGGTCATGGGGCTGGGCCGGCGCGGCCTGCCGCCGCCGGTGTAGAGCCGGAGACCGGGCCGAGAGAGAAGAGAGTGGTCAGGCGGGCGCTCGCGCGCGACGGGGGTTACGCGATGGCATGGGACCAGATCCAGCAGCGGTGGGACGAGTACAAGCGCCGCGTGCGCGAGCGCTGGGGCCGGCTGGCGGAGCACGAGGTGGACGAGTTCGACGGGGAGCGCGACCGGCTGGTGGGCAAGGTGGCCGAGGTGTACGGGATCGAGCGCTCCGAGGCGGAGGGCCAGGTGCGGGAGTTCGAGGAGAGCGTCCGCCCGGGCCGGGATGCACCGTGATCAAAGCAGTGGTTCAGGCCGTGTTTCTGGGGGAGGCGCACGCATGAAGATGGCGAACCTGAAGGACCTGTACGTCGAGGAGCTGCGCGACCTGTACAACGCCGAGAAGCAGCTCATCAAGGCCCTGCCCAGGATGGCCAAGGCCGCCTCCGCCGACCAGCTGGCCGCGGCCTTCGAGGACCACCTCGAGGAGACCCGGGGGCAGGTGGAGCGGCTGGAGGCCGTCTTCCGCGGGCTCAAGGCGTCGCCCGGCGGCAAGAAGTGCGAGGCCATGCAGGGCCTCATCGCCGAGGCCGAGAGCATGATGCGCGACGCCGACGACCCGGATGTCCTGGATGCCGCGCTCATCAGCGCCGCCCAGCGCGTCGAGCACTACGAGATCGCCGGCTACGGCACGGTGCGGACCTACGCCCGCCTGCTGGGGCGCGAGGGCGACGTGACCCTCCTCCAGGAGACCCTCGACGAGGAAGGGCGTGCGGACAAGAAACTCACCCGGCTGGCCGAGCGGGTCATCAACCAGAGAGCGATGTCGCGGTAGACGCCCATTCTGGACCGGGGGGCGCCCCGCTCAACCAGGAGCAGAGACATGTGGAACACAATGCTTCGCGCGGCCGTGGCGGGCGCCCTCGCCGCGGGTGTTCTCGGCGGGTGCCGCGACACGGACCGCTCGGCCTCGCTGGGGCCGGACTCCAGCATCGGGCTGAAGCTCGAGCAGACCACCAGGTCCATCGTCGCCGGCGAGATCGTCACGGTGACGGCCCGCACCGAGAACCTGCTCGGGCGTGACGCCAGCATCCGCTGGCTGGCCCCCGGCGGCGACCTCCAGACCGAGCAGAACGGGCGGACCGCCCGGGTCCGCTACGACCAGCCCGGGACGTACACCATCACCGCCCAGCTCTTCGCCGACGAGCGCGAGGTGCGCCGCGACCAGGTCACCGTCCGCGTCAACCCGCTCCCCTGAACCGGAAACACCCTCAACCAACGGAGGTATGCGATGAGAACCAGAATCGTGGCCGGGGTCACCCCGGCGGTCCTGCTGGCAACGCTCGGCACGTGCCTGGCGCAGCAGGATGTGATCCGCCCGCGTGAGGCCCGCCCGGCCCAGCCGGCAGAACGCCAGCCCGGCATGCAGCAGCCCGGCGAGATGCGCGCGCAGGCCCGCCAGGGCCAGCAGCACTTCTTCGTCCAGGGCAAGAACATCGCCGGCGCCAAGGTCGTCAACAAGCAGCAGGAGGACATCGGCAAGCTCGACGACCTCCTCGTCGATGCGCGCAGCGGCTACGCCGTCTACGCCATCCTCAGCCACGGCGGCTTCCTGGGCATCGGCGACAAGCTCATCGCCGTCCCCTGGCGGGCCCTGGAGGTCCTGCCCGACAGCAACGGCGACGCCACCATCGTGCTCGACGCCACCAAGCAGACCCTCGAGCAGGCCCCCAACTTCGACAAGGACCAGTGGCCCCTCATCGGCGAGCGCGGCTGGATGGCACGCACCCACGACTTCTTCAAGACCGAGCCCAGCACCCGCGCCGGCGCCACCGGCGGCTGGGGGCGCGATTCGGCCATCAACCGCGTCTGGGACCAGGGGCGCGACCAGACCATCCGCGGCCAGATCACCCGGGTGGACCACCGCTCGCCCGGGCGCGGCATCTCCGAGGCCACGGTCATCGTCGTCAAGGCCGACGACGGGAAGGAGCACCAGGTGACCCTGGGCCCGGACTGGTTCATCCAGGGCCAGCACGCGCCCCTCCGCGAGAACCAGGCGGTGACGATCGAGGCCCGCGAGCTGCGGCTCGGCAACGACACGCTCATCGTCGCCCGCGAGGTGAGCATGCCCGACGGCGCCCGGCTGGTCCTGCGCGACCGGACCGGCGCCCCGATCTGGGACACGTCGGCGCCCGACGACGCCGCCCCGCCCGCCGGCGGGGTCCGCACCGCCGCTACCGGCGATCGCTACATCCGCGGCAGCGAGCTGAAGGGCAAGAACATCCAGGGCGCCGGCGACGAGAAGCTCGCCGACCTCAAGGAGCTGGCGATCGATCCGGGCACCGGGAAGGTCGCCTTCGTGGTCCTCAGCGCCGGCGGCCTGGCCGGCATGGGCGGGCGCGACGTGGTCGTCCCGTGGGAGGCCTGCACCTTCATCAAGGACGGCGAGAAGATCGCCCTCCGCGCCGACGAGGCCACGCTCCGCAGCGCGCCCGAGCTCGGCGAGGGCGGCTTCGCCATGGTCAACCAGCCCGAGTTCCGCCAGAAGGTCCTGGCGTTCTACTCGACGCCCCAGGGCCGCATGTTCGCCTCCCCGGAGCCCCGCCAGCGCCAGCCCGTGATGCACGAGGGCGACGGCGAGGGCTGGGTCACCGGCAGCGAGTACAACAAGCACTTCAAGGGCGAGAGCGTGACGCTCACCGGCACGGTGCAGGAGTCCGCCGTCGCCGCGCCGATGCCGGGCATGTCCGACGGCATCCGCGTCACCATCGACTCCCCCGAGGGCCCGCGGATCGTGCACATCGGCCCGAGCTGGTTCGTCTCGCGCCAGGGCCTGCGATTCCACAAGGGCGACCAGGTCACGATCAAGGGCGCCCGCGCCAACATCGGCGGCGAGGATGTCATCCTCGCCCAGCAGGTGACCACCGCCGACGGCACGGTCCGCCTGCGGGATGAGCAGGGCCGCCCCAACTGGGACGCCCTGCACCGCGAGATGAACCGCGACGGCCGCGAGATGGAGAAGGACCTCGAGAAGGACCTGACCAACAAGGACCCGGCCAAGGACCCCGGCCGGGGCGGCGGGCGCTAGATAGGTCCAGCCTCTCAACCCGTAGAACCGACGAGGGTGGCCCCGGGGCCGCCCTCTTTCTTTGGGACGAAGGCGGCGGGCTGGCCGCGTCGATCCCCCCAGCGGCCCCCGCTGAGCCCGCATTCACAGCCCATTCACCCGGTTTTCAGCGCCACGAGCCAAGACAGGCTCCAGACGGTCCGCCACGGTGGGCGGCGTCGGCCGAACGGACAAGGCCCGAAACGGGCAGGGGGATGTATGAGCAGGCACGCGGTGGTGGTGGTGAAGGCCCTGATGCTGTGCTGCACAGCGGCGTTCATCCTGGGCGCTGTCGCCTGCAACACGGTCGAGGGTGCGGGGCGGGATGTCGAGGCGGCCGGCGACGCGGTCTCCGATACCGCGCGCGACGCCAAGGACTGAGGCCCGGCAGCGGATCGTCGTCGAGAAACCCGGC